>NZ_CP062253.1:3232500-3876250 GCF_014863585.1 Pseudomonas gozinkensis
AGGCACGCTGGTGTGGCAGGACAACCTCGCCATCCCGAAAGACGCGCCGCACCCCGAAGCCGCACGCACCTTCATCGAGTTCATGTTGCGCCCCGAATCCGTGGCGGCGCTGACCAATACGCTGTTCTTCGCCACCGCCAACCAGGCCGCCACGCCGCTGGTGGATGAAGCGGTGCGCAACGACCCGGACATCTACCCGAAACCCGATGTGCGCGAGCGGCTGTACGCCGACCACAGCATGAGCCTCAAGGACATGCGCCAGCGCACACGCCTGTGGACCACTTTCCGTAGCCGCCAATAGCCCTTCATAACAACAGGAACACACCGATGGACGTGCCCATGCAAAACGATCAGGCCCTGACCCGTGACAGCCTTTTCGGCACCGCTGCCGAAAGCACCTACGCCGGGATCACCAGTTTCATGCGCCGGCGCTACAGCCGTGACCTGCGCGGTGTGGACGTGGCCGTCAGCGGCGTGCCTTTCGACACCGCCACCAGTAACCGTCCCGGCGCCCGTTTCGGGCCGCGCGGGATTCGTGCGGCGTCCACCGGGATTGCCTGGGAACGGCACTGGCCGTGGGCGTTCGACCCGTTCGATCATCTGGCGGTGATCGATTACGGCGATTGCGACTTCGATTACGGCTCGCCGCACACCATCCCGGAAAGCATCGAGGCCCACGCCGAGCACATCCTCAGCTCCGGCAGCGCCATGCTCACGTTTGGCGGCGATCACTTCATCAGCTATCCGCTGCTCAAGGCCCACGCGCGCAAGCACGGCACGCTGTCGCTGATCCACTTCGATGCCCACAGCGACACCTGGCCGGACGAGGGAGGCAAACGGGTCGACCACGGCACCATGTTCTGGCACGCCGCGCGGGAAGGGCTGGTGGATCCGGCGCGTTCGGTGCAGATCGGTTTGCGCACCACCAATGACGATCATCAAGGCTTTCAGGTGCTGGACGCGCGGCAGGTGCATCGCCGGGGCTGCGAAGCGATTGTCGAGGCCATTCGTGCGCGGGTCGGGGACAACCCGGTGTACCTGACGTTCGACATCGATTGCCTGGATCCGGCCTTCGCACCCGGCACCGGCACCCCGGTGTGCGGCGGCCTGAGCACGGTGCAGGCGCTGGAAATCCTGGGCGGCCTGCGTGGGATCAATCTGGTGGGCATGGACGTGGTGGAAGTGGCGCCGGCCTACGACCATGCGGACGTCACCTCGCTGGCCGCCGCCACACTGGCCATGGAGATGCTTTGCCTGTACGCGGCCAGACACAAAGTCGACGTGTGATCCCCTCCGAGCCTGGTGAAAACTCCTGACAATTTCTGACACCAGGCTCTGCTAAGCTCCGGCAAATTTTCTGTCCAGAGCCTCCACCGTGTCGCGAACCACTCGTCTGTTGACCCTTCTGCAAGTGCTGCGCGGCAAGAAGCGCCCGGTGACCGCGGCGACGCTGGCGTCCGAGTTGGAAATCTCCGAACGCACGCTCTATCGCGACATCGCCGAACTGACTGCACTCGGTGCGCCGATCCACGGCGAGGCGGGCATCGGGTATGTGTTGCGCAGCGGTCTGTTTCTGCCGCCGCTGATGCTCAACGCCGACGAGACCGAAGCCATCGTGCTGGGCCTGCGTTATGTCGATCAGCGCGGCGACGAAGTCCTGAGCAAGGCTGCGGCGGATGCGCTAGCGAAAATCGCCGCGGTGCTGGACCCGCAGGCCCAGGAAGCGCTGCGCAATCCAACGGTGATGCCCGGGCCGCCGGGTTACGGTTTTCCGCAAAACGCGGTGCCCTTGAACGTTTTCCGCCACGCGATCCGCGACCAGGCCAAGCTGCACATCGATTACGCCGATGCGCAGCAGGTACAGAGCCAGCGCTTGATCTGGCCGCTGGCGCTGGGCTTTCTCAACGAGGTGCGGATCATTGTGGCGTGGTGTGAATTACGTGGCGCCTATCGCACGTTTCGCACCGACCGGATTGCCGCCGCCAGCCTGCAGGGCGAGTGCTATCCGGGGCGGCGCAGCGACCTGCTGCGCACCTGGCAACGGCAGATGCAACTGGACGAAAACGGCCGTTTCACTCCTGACAGGAATTGACGCAGGGCTGTTCTAGGATGGCGACAGAACCCGAAAAAAGGAGCTGTAATCATGTTCCATCCCACCTCGATCCTCGCCCCGGCCATCGTTGAGTACATCAACGCCGCCAATGCTCGCGATACGTCCCGGGTCGGCAGTTTTTTTGCCGAGGATGCCCATGTGTTCGATGAAGGTCATCATCAGGTCGGCCCGCAGGCCATTGCGAACTGGATGCAGGACACCGCCCAGCGTTATCAGCCGCGGGTCGAAGTGCTCGGCGTCCAGCAGCGCACCGGCAAGGTGCTGGTGCAAGGGCTGATCTCCGGAACGTTTCCCGGCAGCCCGCTGGAGCTGCGCTACACGTTCCGGCTCAACGAACAGGGCAAAATCGCTCGGCTGGATATTTCCCTGTAGCCATCGTGGCATACTGCCGCGCATGACTTTCGACTCCCCCCTGAGCGCCTGGCAATACGCCGTCGACCATAAGGGCTTCATCCAGGATGAAGCCCAGGAACACGCGGTCTGGGCCTTGCAAAAATGCCATGAAGCCCTGCACGCCAGTGCCCGTTCGGTCACCGGCGTTTACCTGTGGGGGCCGGTCGGGCGCGGCAAGACCTGGCTGATGGACCAGTTTCATCAGAGTTTGCGGGTGCCGGCGCGGCGGCAGCACTTTCATCACTTCATGGGCTGGGTGCACCAGCGTTCCTTTCAACTGACCGGGATTGCCGATCCATTGCGGGCGCTGGCCCGTGAGCTGGCGGCGGAGGTGCGGGTGTTGTGTTTCGACGAGCTGTTCGTCAATGACATCGGTGACGCAATTATTCTCGGGCGCCTGTTTCAGGTGATGTTCGACGAAGGCGTGGTGGTGGTCTGCACATCCAACCTGCCGCCGGATCAGCTGTATGCCGACGGATTCAACCGTGACCGCTTTTTGCCGGCGATCACTGCGATCAAGCAGCACATGCAAGTGGTCGCGGTGAACGGCGCCGAAGATCACCGCTTGCATCCCGGCGCTATCGAGCAACGCTATTGGGTTGCATCTGCGGAGCAGGGCGGCGCGCTGGGTCAGGTGTTCGAGGCGTTAGCCACCGGGCAAACCGTCAGTGCAGAACCGGTGCCGGTCGGTTATCGCGCCCTGAACGTGGTGCAGGCCAGCGATTCGGTGCTGTGGTGCCGTTACGCCGATCTGTGTGAGCAACCGTTCGCCGCCATGGACTTCATCGCGCTGTGCGACACCTACCGGGCTATCCTGTTGAGCGAGGTGCCGAACCTCAGTGCGAAAAAGCGCGAAGGGCGGATTGCCCGAGGCACCGAAGACGGGGCCGAACGGGTGGTGGCCGGTGATCGCGAATTGCCGCAACTGTCGGTGCACGACGACGGGGTGCGCCGCTTCATTGCGCTGGTCGACGAGTGCTACGACCGCAAGGTGCCGTTGTACATCGAGGCCGAAGTGCCGATGGATGCGCTGTACACCGAGGGCTACCTGGAATTTCCGTTCCGCCGGACCCTCAGCCGTTTGCAGGAGATGCAGCTGCAACGCTTCGCCGAGACCTGAAAACACGGAGGGCGCGACATGACTCAGCCACTGTCCCACCATTTGCTGACCATGGCCTATCAGAATGCCTGGGCCAACCATCGACTGGCCAAGGCCTGGAGCCAGCTCGACGACGCGGAGCTGGCGGCGCCACGGATCAGTTTCTTCCCGGGCATCCGCCTGACCCTCAACCACATCCTCACCTGCGACTGGTTTTACGTCGACGCGCTGGAACGCGAGTTGCGCGGTGACGAGCCGCATCCCGATTGCTACGTGTTCTTCACCACAGACGAACCCTTCACCGAAGCGCTGGCCTTGCGCCGTGAGCAGGCGCATGTCGACCGCCGCTTGATCGCCTATTGCGAGCAACTGCGCGATGCCGATCTGGGGCGCATGGTCACCATCGCCCGTGACACGCCGCAGCACGACAGCCGTCTGCGGATGATTTCCCATCTGTTCGAACACCAGATCCACCATCGTGGCCAGGTCCACGCGATGCTCAGCGCCACCTCGGTGAAACCGCCGCAACTGGATGAGTTTTTCTGTGCTGGCGAGTCCGGTTTGCGAGCCGAGGATTTCGCCGAACTGGGCTGGACCGAAGAACTTATCTGGGGACACTGAAAACGCCGGGTTGTGGCAGGGGCCCGCCTCGCGCTAAGGTCGTGGAGCCTATCAGTGCGTATCAAACGCGCCGGGGCTCCGTGCGATCGAGGAAGGAAATGGATTCCGCAGAAATTCTTGTGCTTCAAGCCAGTTACACCAATCCGGTGCATGCCGAGGCCATCGGTGTGGTGCTCAATCATTACGCCGAAGATCCGATGGGCGGCGGCCATCCCATTGCCCCCGAACTGTTGCAGCAACTGCCCACCGAATTGGCCAAGCGACCCCACGCGTTCAGCGTCCTGGCGTTTGTCGGCGGTGAGCCGGCAGGGCTGGTGAACTGTTTTGAAGGGTTTTCCACGTTTGCCTGCAAACCGCTGGTCAACGTGCATGACGTATCGGTGGTGACGAAGTTTCGCGGCCTTGGGCTGAGCCAGAAAATGCTGCGCAAGGTCGAGGACATCGCCCGCCAGCGCGGGTGCTGCAAGATCACCCTGGAAGTACTTGAAGGCAACGCCGTGGCGCAGAATTCCTACGCCAAATTCGGCTTCGCGCCAGGCATGTTCGACCCGAGTCACGGGCGCATGCTGTTCTGGATCAAGGATCTGCAGGCATAAAAAAAGGCGCCCGGAAAGGGCGCCCAACTGTCATCTGCGGGGCCAGAGCGGAGCCATCGCAGGTCCATCGGTAAAACGTTCGCTCAAGGGCGATAGGACTCGGTGACCTGGGCGGTCTGGTCGTCCGGAACCTTGAGTTCATTGGTCTTCGCGTCAGCCTGCTGACTTTGTGCGGAATGAACCGGGAAATTGGCCCAGTAATGTCTCATGCGCTCGGCGCCGCCTTCGGCGAATGCGCTGGCGGATGCGAGGGTGAGTAGACCGGCAAGAATTGCAGTCGTGGTTTTCATGGTGCCTCCTACGAAAAATGTCGGAGCCGTTCATCCATGAATCAGGGCCTCGGGGCGCAGTGTCCGCCGAGGGCATTAACAAAGGGTTAACGCTCGTTCAGTGTAGGTTTTACCGGGTGTTTCCACGGCGTATCGGACGAACGCTGCACGCGTGAATGACGCGTGCAGGTCGCGGGGAAGGGCGTCAGAGTTTCCAGTCGAGGCTCAGCGTGACGGTGCGAGGATCGCCCCAGAACACGCCGTTGTAGAAGCCGACGTTGTCGTAATACTTCTTGTCGAACAGGTTGTCGACATTGAGGGATGCCGACAGGTGTTTGTCGAACTCATAACGCGACATCAGCTTGACCACCGTGTAGGCGTCCTGACTGATTCGTGTCCGTTCGGTGATGATCCGGCCATTGGTACCGCGCCCGACCGGGCGGTTGGAGTTGCCGTAGACGTCGCTCTGCCAGTTCACCGCACCGCCCACGGTCAGGGCATTCCAGTTGCCCGGCAGGCGATAGGCCGTGGACAGGCGGAACAGGTTCAGCGGCTGGTTGGTGTTGGTGCGATTTTTCTCGCCGTTGACCGAGTGGGTGTAGGTGTAGCCGGCGGTCATGTTCCAGCCGTCGAGAACTTCGCCCGAAACTTCCGCTTCGAAACCGTTGACCTTGTTGCCCTTGCCACCCGATTTGTAGAACTCCTCCTGGGTCACCGGATCCGGTGGTACCGAGTCATCCACTTCGGCCACGTTGTCCTGCTTGCTCCAGAAAATGGCGGTGGCCAGGTTCAGGCGCTCGTCCAGCAGGCTGCCCTTGAGCCCAAGTTCATAGTTGCTGCCGACGATCGGCTCGATGAACTTGCGGTTGGCGTCGCGGTAGGTCTGTGGTTTGAAAATGTCGGTGTAGCTGGCGTAAACGGTGTACTCCGGCGTCAGGTCATAGAGCAGGCCGGCATAGGGCGTCCACATATCGTTGTGCTGCTGGCGGCTGGCATCGACGCTCTCCAGTTGCAGGTTGTCGTCGAAGGTGTTGGCTGTTTTTGATGCCTTCCAGCTGCCGTAGCGGGCGCCGAGCACGGCGTGCAAGTCGTCCGTCAGGCTCAGGCGGGTCGCCAGGTAGCCGGCTTTCTGTTGCGTGCTGTCTTTTGAACCGGTGAGCCCGGTCACGGTGTCCGGGAATCTGGCGATGTCGCCCATGTACTTCCAGTCGCGGATGGTGCTGTAGTTGCGCGCAACCGGACCGTCAACGGTATAGGGCGAGCTGGAGCTGCGTTCGGCTTCGCCATAGCCGATCATCATCTGATGTTCGCGCCCCAGCAGCGAGTAGGGGCCGGACAGGTTGAAGTCGTACGCCTTCATGCGCTGCGGGCCGATCATGTGCGAGGTGTAGGCGGTCATGCCACTGCGATCAGGCTCGGGGAAACCGGCGCCGGCGTAGTAGACCTTGCCGTCGGTGTCGCTCTTGCGGTGGGTGTAGGCGGCTTTCAGATGCCAGTCGCCCGCCAGGGCCTGATCGAGTGTGGCGAACGCGGTCTTGTCCCGCAGGGGCCAGGAGCTCCAGGAGGTTGCCATGTTGGTCGAACGCCCGAGGCTTGCCTTGCTGCCATCGGCGTTCCAGTACGGCAGGGTACCCCACGAGGAGCCTTGCACCTGTTTGTCCTGATAGTCGTAACCGACTGCCAGTACGGTGGAGTCGGTCAGGTCGGCTTCGAGGATGCCGTAACCTACTTCCCGTTGCAGGGCGTACTTGTCGCGAAACGATCCCTGGTCGCGGTAGGCCAGTACACTGCGTCCGCGCAGGCGTCCATCGAAGGCCAGCGGGCCGCCGACATCGACGTAACTGTAGTAATCGTCGTAGCTGCCGCCGCTGGCGCCGGCTTGAGCCTGCCATTGCGCGGTCGGGCGTTTACGCACCATGTTGATGGTCGCCGACGGGTCACCAGCGCCGGTGGTCAGGCCGGTGGCACCACGCACGACCTCGATGCGGTCGTAGATGATGGTGTCCGAATCGGACTTCATGTACTGGAAGGTGTTGAGCATCCCGTCGATCTGGAAGTTGTTGATCGAGTAGCCGCGGGACGAATAGCTGACCCGGTCCGAGTCGTTGTGCTGCACCACAATGCCGGTGGTCTGGCTCATGGCTTCGGACAATGTACCGAGCTTGAAATCATCCATCTGCTGACGGGTGACCACGGACAGCGATTGCGGGGTTTCCTTGATCGACAGGTTCAGCCGTGTGGCCGTGCTCATGGCGCCAGTGGTGTAGGCGTGGCTGTTTTCAGTGGTGTTGCCCAGGCCCTGGGCGGTGACGCTGGTGGAGGCCAGCTCCAGTGCCGGCGCAGCGGGGGGCGACTGTTTTTCTGTGTCGGTTTCAGCCAGCAGGTCCGGGCTCAATGCAACACTGCACAAGCCCAGGGTGAGGGTCATGGAACGGGTGATGGGCGCGAACATCGCAGCCGACTCCTTGTCTTCGAGGGAAAAATTCCGTTTGCTCAAAGACGAAAGCGGGCAGTGCGATTTAGTATCAAACGAGAAATATTGTTATTTGGAGATATTTCAGGTGTATGAAAAAAGGACCGTTTCCGGTCCTTTTTTGTTACTGCTGCTGAACGACTTCTGTGCTCGTCACCGCGGGCTTTTTCGGCCTCATCAGGCTGAAGTCGATCAGGGCCCGCTGTTCACGTTCGTAAGGATTGCCGATCAACAGCGGACGTGGCTTGAAGCTGTCGCTGACCAGGCTCTTGGTCCGATCCAGCTCATCGAAACTCAAACCGGCCAGATCCGCCCAGGTGTGGATCAGGTGCGAGCTGCTGTACGGCCGGCTCAGGTCCCCGGCGAAGCTCCAGTCGTGGGTTTCACGCCACTTTGGCGAGGCCCAGGCCATGAACGGAATGGTGTACATCGGCGACGTCGGCTTGTTTTCGTTGCGGCCCAAGGTGGTGTGGCCCACCGAGTCGAACACGTCTTCACCGTGGTCGGAGAGGTACAGCAAAAAGCCGTTCGGATCGGATTTTGCGTAGTCCTTGATCAGGCTTGAGACCACGAAATCGTTGTACAGCACCGCGTTGTCGTAGCTGTTGTAGGTCGGTACCTGATCGTCACGCACACCGGCCGGAACGCCGTTGCGATCCTGGAACTTGTCGAAGCTCGGCGGATAACGGTACTGGTAGCTCATGTGCGTACCGAGCAGATGCACGACGATCAATTTGCGCGGCGCCGCGTCGGCCAGGGCCTTGTTGAACGGTTCGATCACGTCACCGTCGTACTGCGCGGCGTTCTGGTTGCGGTTGTTGTTCAGGTACACCTGCTCGTCGGCCTGTTCGGAGAAGGTCGTGAGCATGGTGTTGCGCTTGGTCATGGTCTGCTGGTTGGTGATCCAGAAGGTCTTGTAGCCAGCCTGTTTCATCATGCTGACCAGTGACGGGGTGGACAGGTACAGGTCCGGGTTTTCTTCGTCGGCGAAGGTCAGCACCTGTTGCAGCGCTTCAATTGTGTACGGGCGCGGGGTGATGACATTGTCGAAGACCGACAGCTGATCCTTGAGCTTGTCCAGTTCCGGCGTGGTTTTACGCGGGTAGCCGTAGAGGCTCATGCGCTGGCGGTTGGTGGATTCGCCGATCACCAGCACCAGGGTCGCCGGCTGGTTGGCGCCCGAATCCTTGAGGTTTTTCAGCGGCGGGATCTTGCTCGCGCTATGCAGCATGCCCTGCATGTCGGCCAGGGTTTCCTGATAGCGGTGATAAGCCACGGCCATCTGCCACGGCACGGCTGGCTCGATGCGGGTTTCGAATTTCTCGAAGCCCTGGGCGAAGCTTCCGGTGCGCATTGTCTGCTTGACCAGCGGATAACCGATCACGGCGATGAGAATGGCCATGGCGGCGACGAATGCCCGGCCACGGGGCAGGTACACCGGGCGCAGGCGGGTCCACAGGAAATACGCGAACGCGGTATGCGCGAGGAACGCCGGGACCATCCACCAGGCAAAGTACTGGGTCATGTACTCGCCGGCTTCGGACACGTTCGACTCGAACATGATGAAGATCACGCTCTGGGAGAATTCCTGCTGGTAGATGAAGAAGTAACCCAGGCTGGCCATCGAGCAGGCCCACAGCACCACGCCGATCAGTGCGGCGAGCAAACGCGTGCGTTTGGGGAACAGCAGCATCGGCGCGAGCCACACGGCGCTCATCACGAAGGCCTGGCGAAAGCCCGTGAACCCTGAAGTGCCCGTCAACTGGATCAGCAGTTGGGTGATACCGGAGAAGTACCAGAAGAACACGAACAGCCAGAGAAAACCGGCCCAGTCGAAACCTGTCGCAGTCGTATTGCTGCGTTTGAACACCGCCATTCAGCACTCCAGCTCAGTCGTCACATCGACCGTCGGGCGCCTCATGCACCGGCGCATGAACCCGACGAACGGAGGCCATGCGCAGACACGCACGGCCAGAATGCGCCGGAGTATCAACAAGCGAATGTGAAAACTTTGTTAGTTGCCGATAAAGGCCAGAGGTGCAGCATGTCGGGAACGGCAAGGGCCGCTCCCGAAGCGGGGGCGGGGAGATCAGGCGTGGGGCGAGCGCTGTACACGCGGCAAGGGCTGTGGCTCGGCGCCCTGGGTCAGCAGGCGCAATTGCGCGAGTTCCTGCTTGAGCTGATCGCGTTCATCTTTCAACTGACGCAGTTCATCGCGACGGATGGTGACGTACAGGGTTTGTGGCGGCATTGCTGTGTGTACTGTGCCCATTGCTCACCTCGCAAATGGCGTGTCTCAACTGCAGATCAGCCCCGGTTTCGAGCCTTGACCTGCTATCGGCGCCGATTTTGATTTCTTTTGCTCGTGAATGGAACTTTTTTATTTTTCATGGTCGTTGTGTCTTCGGCACGTTTCCCGACGTTATCAGTCTGGATCGGGCACAATGCCCGGAAACTTCACACCGACGCTCTGGACTAACCTCCATGAGAGCGTTGGGCTATAACCTTTGACACACTTTTATTTGTAGTAAGGAGCATCAGCACATGCAACTCGGGATTATTGGACTGGGCCGCATGGGCGGCAATATTGCACGGCGTCTGATGCTCAACGGTCACACCACCGTTGTTTACGACCGCAATACCGCCTTTGTCGACACCCTGGCCGCCGAGGGCTCTACCGGCGTGGCCGATCTTCCTGCCCTGGTCGCAGGCCTGGCCAAGCCGCGTGCCGTGTGGGTCATGCTGCCGGCCGGCGCGCCAACAGAAGACACCATCGAAACCCTGAGCACGTTGCTCGAAGCGGGCGACACCATCATCGATGGCGGCAACACCAACTATAAGGACGATATCCGCCGGGCCAAGACCCTGGCCGAGAAGGGCCTGCACTACATCGACGTCGGCACCTCCGGCGGCGTCTGGGGTCTGGAGCGCGGCTACTGCATGATGATCGGCGGCGATGCCGAGACCGTGAAGCGTCTGGACCCGCTGTTCGCCGCGCTGGCGCCGGGCATGGGTGACATCCCGCGCACCAAGGACCGCAAGTCCGATGACCACCGTGCCGAGCACGGCTACATCCACGCAGGTCCCGCCGGTGCCGGTCACTTCGTCAAGATGATCCACAACGGGATCGAGTACGGCATGATGGCGGCCTTCGCCGAAGGCTTCGACATCCTCAAGACCAAGTCCAGCGAGCTTCTGCCGGAGGACCAGCGTTTCGACCTGAACGTGGCCGACATCGCCGAAGTCTGGCGTCGTGGCAGCGTTGTATCGTCCTGGCTGCTCGACCTGACCGCCGATGCCCTGGCGGTCGACCCGAAACTCGACGGTTTCTCCGGCTCCGTGGCCGACAGCGGCGAAGGTCAATGGACCATCGAAGCGGCCATGGAACAAAAGGTGCCGGTACCGGTGCTGTCCAACTCGCTGTTCTCGCGCTACCGCTCACGCGGCCAGGGCACTTTCGGCGACAAGATTCTTTCGGCCCAGCGCTTCGGCTTCGGCGGCCATGTGGAGACTGCCAAGAAATGACCCATACGATCCGCAGGAAATCCAAGGCAGAACCCGCGCCACCGACCACGCTGTTCCTGTTCGGCGCCCACGGTGATCTGGTCAAGCGCCTGCTCATGCCGGCGCTGTACAACCTGAGTCGCGACGGCCTGCTGGATGATGGCCTGCGGATCGTCGGCGTTGACCACAACGCCATCAGCGATGAAGCCTTCGCGCAAAAGCTCGAAGACTTCATCCGCACCGAAGTGGCAGCCAAGGTCGGCAAGGGCGATCAGATGCTTGATCCGGCCTTGTGGGCCAAGCTCGCCAAAGGCATCAGCTACGTCCAGGGCGACTTCCTGGACGACAGCACCTATTCAGCCCTGGCGGCGAAAATCGCCGACAGCGGCACTGGCAATGCGGTGTTCTACCTGGCCACCGCGCCGCGTTTCTTCAGCGAAGTGGTGCGCCGTCTCGGCAGCGCCGGGTTGCTCGAAGAAACCCCGGAAGCCTTCAGAAGGGTGGTGATCGAAAAACCGTTCGGCTCCGACCTGCAAACCGCCGAGGCGTTGAACGCCTGCCTGCTCAAGGTCATGTCGGAAAAGCAGATCTACCGGATCGATCACTATCTGGGCAAGGAAACCGTGCAGAACATTCTGGTCAGCCGGTTCTCCAACAGCCTGTTCGAAGCGTTCTGGAACAACCATTACATCGACCACGTGCAGATCACCGCCGCCGAAACCGTCGGCGTCGAAACCCGTGGCAGTTTCTACGAACACACCGGCGCCCTGCGGGACATGGTGCCCAACCACCTGTTCCAGTTGCTGGCGATGGTGGCGATGGAACCGCCGGCCGCGTTCGGCGCCGATGCGGTGCGGGGCGAGAAGGCCAAGGTGGTCGGCGCGATCCGGCCCTGGACCACCGAAGAGGCCCGGGAAAACTCGGTACGCGGTCAGTACAGCGCCGGTGACGTTGCTGGCAAACCGGTTGCCGGCTATCGCGATGAAAACAACGTCTCGCCCGAAAGCACCACGGAAACCTACGTGGCGCTGAAAGTGATGATCGACAACTGGCGTTGGGTCGGCGTGCCGTTCTACCTGCGCACCGGCAAACGCATGAGCGTGCGCGATACCGAGATCGTCATCTGCTTCAAGCCAGCGCCGTATGCACAGTTCCGGGATACCGAGGTCGACGAACTGCAGCCGACCTACCTGCGTATCCAGATCCAGCCCAACGAAGGCATGTGGTTCGACCTGCTGGCCAAACGACCGGGGCCGGCGCTGAACATGGCCAATATCGAGCTGGGTTTTGCCTACAAGGACTTCTTTGAAATGCAGCCGTCCACCGGCTACGAAACCCTGATCTACGACTGCCTGACCGGTGACCAGACGCTGTTCCAGCGCGCTGACAATATCGAGAACGGCTGGCGTGCGGTACAGCCGTTCCTCGACGCCTGGCAACAGGACGCGAGCGTGCAGCCCTACACCGCGGGCGAAGACGGGCCCAAAGCCGCCGATGACCTGCTGACTCGCGATGGTCGCGTCTGGCATGGTCTCGGATGAGCGAGCCGATCCGTTTTCTGTTGAGTGACATGGACGGCACGCTGTTGCTGCCCGATCACAGCCTGAGCCAGCGCACCATTGACGCAGTTCGTGCGCTGCGTGAGGCGGGCGTGCTGTTCAGTCTCGCTACCGGGCGTCCGCCCAAAGCCATGCTGCAGCAGATCGAAGCCTTGGGCGTCGATTTGCCGACCGCTGCGTTCAACGGTGGCACCATCGTCAACCCGGACGGCAGCATTCTGGTTGCTCATTATCTGCCGGCCACAGCAGCGCTGAGCGCTTTGGCGTTGTTCGCCGATCAGCCGGATGTCGAAATCTGGGTGTTCAGCGGCGGCGACTGGCTGCTCAAGGATCCGCATGGGCCGATGGTCCCTCGCGAGCAGCATGGCCTCGGTTATCCGCCGGTGGTGGTCGACAGTTTCGAGCCGTATCTGGAACGTATCGACAAGATTGTGGCGACCAGCAACAACACTGAGCTGTTGATCGAACTGGAGGCGCGGTTGCTGCCGAAGGTTGAAGGGCTGGCACAGGTGTCGCGTTCGCAACCGGTGTACCTGGACGTGACGGCGGTCGAGGCCAACAAGGGCTCGGCGCTGGTCACGCTGGCTGAACACCTGGGCGTGCCGCTGGCACAGACGGCGGCGATTGGCGATGGCGGCAACGATCCGGCGATGTTTCATGTCGCCGGCCTGTCCATCGCCATGGGCCAGGCAGAGGATGCGGTGAAGCGTCAGGCCGACGTGATAACCGGGCCGAACACCGAGGACGGTGTGGCGCAGGCCATCGAAAAGTACATTCTGTAAAACAATGTGGGAGCAAGCTCGCTCCCACATTTTTTATCTTGTTTCTACAGCCAGTAACTCACGGCATACCAGCCGAGCAATCCCATTACCACGGTGTAAGGCAACGCCATCCACACCATCCGCCCGTAGGACAACCGCACCAGTGGTGCAATCGCCGACGTCAGCAGAAACAGAAACGCCGCCTGACCATTGGGCGTCGCTACGCTCGGCAGGTTGGTGCCGGTGTTGATCGCAATCGCCAGCGTCTCGAAATGTTCGCGGCTCATGTGGCCGGACAGGAACGCCTGTTTCACTTCGGTGATGTAGATCGTCGCGACAAACACGTTGTCACTGATCGCCGACAGCAGGCCGTTGGCGATGAACAGCATCCCCGGCTGCTGATCGGCCGGCAATGCCAGTACCCACTGAATCAACGGGGCGAACAGTTGCTGGTCGTGAATCACCGCCACCACGGCGAAGAACACCACCAGCAGCGCGGTGAACGGCATGGCGTCCTTGAATGCGCTGCCCAGTCGGTGCTCGTCGGTGATCCCGGTGAATGCGGTAATCAGTACGATCACCATCAGACCGATCAGGCCGACTTCTGCGATGTGGAACGCCAGCCCGGCAATCAGGATCAGCGCAGCGCAACCTTGCACCAGCAGGGCGGCGCGTTGGCGCGGGGTGCGCTCGGCGTTGTCTTCGGCGGCGTAGGCGGCCAGCACGGCACGTACGTTATCCGGCAACAGCGTGCCGTAGCCAAACCAGCGCAGTTTCTCCAGCAGCAGGCAGGTCACCAGGCCCGCAACCAGAACTGGCAGTGAAACCGGTGCAACTTTTTGGAAGAATTCGGCGAAGTGCCAACCCATTTCGTGGCCGATCAGCAGGTTCTGCGGTTCACCCACCAAGGTGCAGACGCCGCCCAACGCGGTGCCGACGGCGCCGTGCATCAACAGGCTGCGCAGGAAAGCGCGGAA
This sequence comes from Pseudomonas gozinkensis, assembly GCF_014863585.1. NCBI lineage: Bacteria > Pseudomonadati > Pseudomonadota > Gammaproteobacteria > Pseudomonadales > Pseudomonadaceae > Pseudomonas > Pseudomonas gozinkensis. The sequence goes on from NZ_CP062253.1 coordinate 3,246,866, forward strand.
CTGTTCCAGATCCTCGTGATGCAGCTGGGGCAGATGCTGGTCATCGCTGAATTCGCTGTCCTGGCGTGGATCGTTGCCGGACGCCACCCGGTGATAAACCGAGTAAAAGCCTACGGCGGCGCTGATGATCACTGCGGTTACGGTAAGGGCGTCGAGAAATGCCGAGAGAAACGCCGACAGAAAGCAGAACATCAGGGCCAGCAGCGCCTTCGAACGCACGCCCAGCAACAGACGCGAGAACAGAAACAGCAGCAGGTCTTTCATGAAGTAGATGCCGGCGACCATGAACATCAGCAGCAGAATCACCGGGAAGTTGTGCTGCAACTCTTCGTACAGCGCCTGCGGCGTGGTCATTTTCAACAGCAGCGCTTCGATCAGCAGCAAGCCGCCGGGCATCAGCGGGTAGCACTTGAGCGCCATGGCCAGAGTGAAAATGAACTCGATCACCAGCAGCCAGCCGGCGGCGACCGGGCCGACGGTCCACAGCACCAGGGCGTTGAGGATCAGGAACCCGACGATGCACGCCTTGTACCAGCGGGGCGAGTGCCCGAGAAAGTTGTGCGCGAACGCCTGAGCCATCGAACCGGACATCGGTTGCTCCTTGTATTAAGAAGCGCGCAAGTTGCCGTAAGCGATGAGCAAGATCAAGTGCAGGAAGGTTCACATCAGTGATTAAGATAGCGGGCGACCACCGCGCGGTAGTTGCCATCCAGCGAATAGCCGCCCACCAGAAACTTGCCATCAGGTTGGATCGCCACCGACGTGGCGGTATCGAGGCTGCGGCCCATCCGTGTGCGCAACCAGCCGTTACCGGAACCGAAGCTTCGATCAAGGCTGCCGTCGACCAGATAGCGGGCGACGATGAAGTCGGCCTCAACCCCGCCGATCGTCGCGCCTACCGCAACGATGCGCCCGTCCGGCATGGCCTGGGCGGCGCTCCACTGGCAGCCGCTGGGGCCGATATCCAGCAGATGCGGCTGGCCGCCATGGAAGTGCAGATCGGGGCGACCGTTGCCATGAATAGAGTGCGCCATGCATCGAATCGGATCGCGGCTACTGCCAAAACAATGCAGATGCTCCGCCGACTCGAGGACCTGGTTGACCAGTGCACTGCGCCCCTGGGCTTTGAAGGCCATGAAACCGTCCACTGCAAAGCGTTCGTCGAGCCGCCCGTCCGGCAGGTAACGGGCGAGCAGGCCTTCCTGGGGGAAATCGATGGAGCCGGCGACCACAATGCGTCCGTCTTCTTGCAACAGCAGACTGCCGAGCCAGGTATTGAGCAGCAAGTGGCGAACCATGACCAAGCCGCGACCGTTGAAGGATGGGTCCGGACTGCCGTTGGGTTTGAGACGGATCAGCATGCCGACGTGATCGGCCAGTTCGAAGTGATGGTTGGCGATCAGCAGGATATGCCCGTCTGGCTGCACCGCAAAATCGCAGGCTTCAGCGCCCGGAACGCCCGGCGGCAGCCACGCATCGCGCGTGCCCATGGACAGATCGCCAGGCAGACGGACGATTTGCCGGCCATTGTCACCGAAATCCGGGTCCGGTCGGCCCTGGGCATCGAACAGGGCCAGGGCGGGCAGGGTGCGATGGTCCGATTCGTAGTGCAGACCCGCCAGCAGAATCCGCCCGTCAGGCAAGACCTGAACCTTGCTGCCCGTGGCTTCAAAACCGGCGGCGAACTGACCGATCACGCTGCCCTGAGCGCCGAAACCCAGATCCGCCGAGCCGTCCTCGAGCAGGCGGGCCAGCCCGAAGCGGCTGCCTTGAGCTGTGCCGACCTTGGCGGCGACCAGAACACGACCTTGTGCATCGATTGCGACACTTTGGGTCAGGCTGGACGTGCTGCCCGCGAAGTAAACCTGAGCCACACCGTTGCTGGAAAAGGTCTTGTCGAGTTGACCGGGATTATTCGCTAGCGTCGGCAGCGCTATGGCCGTCTGGGTTGACATGCATGCTTCTCCTTGCGAGTTGACCGAAATCCGGGAGCCGGACAGGTAACTGCATGAGCGGAACATTCAATCCCTGAATACGCGCAAGTACAACTGATAGAAATAACAGGTGGAGGGTCGCACTGTGCCAGAACAGTGTCTTTTTGAACCAGTCGCAAGCCTGCCAAGCATCCAGGCGCGAAAGTATTGAGGAAAGTTGTAAAAAGAGGCCGAAGTTGAATAAAGATCTGCAACTAACAGAAGAGGGCGGATGACTTGAGCGTCATCCGCATTGCCCGGAAATATCAGTGAGGCATGGACCAGGATTGCAACGCATAGCCTTCTTCGCTCAGTTCGGCGCGGGCCTGTTGCAGCAGGTGTTCAAGTTGCGCCGGATCGGAGTAGGCGCTGCTCGGGATCTGGGTGCGACCGATGTGAGAGTTTGTGCGGTCGATTACAGTCAGGCTCAGTTCGCCATTGCCGTCTTGTGGGGCCCAGGCGACGCATTGGAAAGGTTTAAATGCGCGGTTGGCAATCAAAAGAGCTTCGTTGATACGGAGCGGGGCGGTCATGGGGTCTTCTCTCTATAGTGCCCAATCAAGTGATGTGCCGTCGGTTGGGCTTACCGTTCGGCGAGTTACTTGTACTGATGCACGCAACCCGCTGACAGGTCACACGGAATCTGAAGAAATTTCGACTTTCTTTCATACACTCATTATTCAGACAGGGATTGAAAGCCTGGCGAAAGAATAGAGTCGATAGCTAACTAATAAAACGGCTTCTTATAACTGTTTGACTTGTACACCTATAAGCAATCGATACAAGACGCCGTCAAATTCTTGCTAATGTAACAGTCAGGTTTGCCAAATGACTGTTTTTACGATCATTTCCTAAAATTTGGCGCCAAGGAACAGTCATGAACGAAGCGCCTGCATTACGACGTTTATTGGTCGTCGACCCGTGCGACGACTGTCACCGATTGTTGCCGGGTTTGCGTGCCGTGGGGTGGGACGTCGACAGTTGTAGCCTGGAGAATGCCGCCGACCGAACCTGCGACGTCGGCTTGTTGCGTTTACAACCTTTTCATCTGGAACGTCCTGAAGCGGTCAAAGAATTGATCAGTCGCAGCGGCACTGAGTGGATCGCTGTGCTGAATCAGGAAGTACTGCGATTGCAGAACGTCGGCGACTTCGTCTGCGAATGGTTTTTCGATTTCCATACCTTGCCGTTCGACGTGTCACGGGTGCAGGTCACCCTAGGGCGCGCGTTCGGCATGGCGCGCCTGCGGGGTCAGGGCACGATTCACGTCGATCAGCCGGAACATGAATTGCTGGGCGACAGTAAACCGATCCGCGAGTTGCGCAAACTGCTGAGCAAACTGGCGCCCACCGAGTCACCAGTATTGATCCGCGGCGAAAGCGGTACCGGCAAGGAATTGGTCGCTCGCACCTTGCACCGGCAGTCGCAACGCCACAGTAAACCCTTTGTGGCGATCAATTGCGGGGCGATTCCCGAACACTTGATCCAGTCCGAACTGTTCGGCCATGAAAAAGGCGCGTTCACCGGTGCCCATCAACGCAAGGTCGGGCGTATCGAGGCGGCCAATGGCGGCACGTTGTTCCTCGATGAAATCGGCGATCTGCCGCTGGAACTGCAAGCCAATCTGTTGCGCTTTCTTCAGGAAAAGCACATTGAACGGGTCGGCGGCAGTCAACCGATCCCGGTGGATGTGCGGGTGCTGGCGGCGACCCACGTCGACCTCGAAGCCGCCATCGAGAAGAAGCGCTTTCGCGAAGACTTGTACTATCGGCTCAATGTGCTGCAAGTGGTGACCGCGCCGTTACGCGAGCGCCACGGTGACCTGTCGATGCTGGCCAACCATTTTTCCCATTTCTACAGCCACGAAACCGGCCGTCGTCCGCGCAGCTTCAGCGAAGATGCGCTGATCGCCATGGGCAAGCACGACTGGCCAGGCAATGTCCGGGAGCTGGCCAACCGGGTGCGTCGGGGGTTGGTGCTGGCCGAAGGGCGACAGATCGAGGCCCGTGACCTGGGACTGATCAGCCAACAGTCGATCGCAGTACCGATGGGCACCCTTGAAGACTACAAGACTCGTGCCGAACGCCAGGCGCTGTGTGACGTATTGAACCGGCACAGCGACAACCTCAGTGTTGCGGCCAAAGTACTGGGCGTCTCCCGGCCGACCTTCTACCGTTTGCTGCACAAGCACCAGATCCGCTAGGGCGCGGCGCTTCCTGGCTTCAGGAAGCTGAAAAGGCCCGCTGCGATGCAAGTCGCAGCGGGCCTTTTCATGATGTTGCGGTTTAGAAGTAGTACGGGAATTTCAGGCTGAAGGAGAAGTCCGGGGCATCGTCCGTCATGCCGATGGACAGGTTGGGCACGATGGTCAGGTTGTCGGTGGCCGCAATGGTCATGCCGACGTTGAAGTAACCGGCGTTGGCGTCGCTGGACACCACCGATTCCCAATCCCCGCCATCCTGTTTCAGCTTGCTCTTGCGTTGCACCAGGTCAGAGACGGAGAACGACATACTCATCTTCTCGTTCAGTGCGAAGGCAACACCCGCGCCGATCTGGAAGCTGTCGCCGATGCGTACCTTGCCCGGGTTTTTCTGGTTGACGGTCGAACTGATGTCGTCGAACGACTCCTCGAGGTTGTGGGTGTAGGACAGGCTGCCGAACAGCACGGCCGGGTCGAATGTCTTGACCAGCGAGATGCCCGGGGTGATCGACCAGACGCCGTTGCCGGTTGGCAGGGTGTCAGGCACGAACAGGTTCGAGTTGGCATCGGTCTGGCGCAGCTTGATACCGAACGGATCCTTGCCTGTAGGTGCCTTGACCCGCAAGGAAACCACGGCGTCCGGTGTGTTGACCGACTCGTCCAGGAACTTGTAGGCAATACCGAAGTTGACATCGCCGATGGTCGGGTCACGACTTACGTCCTGTTCGGTGGTGACGTTGGAGGCGCCGCCGTTGCCGCCGCCGGACTGATAGGTCGATTCGCGGTAGACCACCGGCACGTTCAGGTCGAACTGCCAGCGGTTGTCGAAGTTGTAGCGGCCCGTCAGGTCCAGGGTCCAGGTATCGGCCTTGATCCGGTCGAGGTTGATGTTGCCGAGGAAAATCGAGTCCAGTGCAAGGAAACCGTTGAGAATCAGCTGGCGGGTGTCGTAGCGCGAGTAGGTCACGCCGGTTTCAAAGCTGAACTTGCCGCCGCCAAAGAAGCCGCTGGCTTCGTCGTACAGGTTGGACACGCTCTGCGCCGGTTGCGAATCGTCGGCCAGCGACTGGCCATAGGATGCGCCACTGCCCCCGGCGGCGCCCCCCGACGCTGCTGCGGCTCCCGTCCCGGCAGCCACCCGGTTGCCTTTCATGTCCGAAGGCGATTTGGCCAGGCGTTTTGGGGGCGGGGAGGCGGGTTGTTCTTCGACCTGGCGGACCCGTTGTTCGAGTACCGCCAGGGCTTTCTGTTGTACTTCGTAACGTTGTTTCAGCTCCAGAAGTTCCTGTTTCAGGGCTTCTACATCAGCGTCCGGTGCTGCTTGCAGCATTGCCGCAGGTAGAAGAGTACTCAAACATACAGCGGCACGCAGTGATACTGATCGATACATGAATAAGCCGTCCCTTTAAGCCCAATGATCGAGACTCAGCGTAGTTCAATATCCGATGTTGCGTAGTGCCCTGAGTTGAGTCAGGTTGCAGTCCAGTGCGCCGGCACTCATGCCGTTATTGTTAAGGACAACGTTGAGTTGTGTCAGGTTGTTGACTACGTTTGCATTGCCCAACAGGCGAGTGTTCTGCAGCAGTCCGCTCTGAGCGACCTGTTGCAGCGCAGTGCCCTGGTTACCGCTGGCCTGAATGGCCATCTGGACGCCGCCACCGGTGGCAGAGACGGCAACATTACCCGCGGCATTGCTGCCGGTGATGGTCTGGCCGGCTGTCAGGGCTTGCCCCTGGGCAGGCACCAGGGCCGGGGCCTGACTGGCCTCTTTGACGTTGATCGCAACGTTGTTGGAGGCGGTGTTGCCGTCGCCCGCTGCGCGCACGCTTTGCGTAACGCCTTGCGAGGTGTTCAGGGCTGCGCCACCAATGACACTGCCAGTCCCGAGTTCGGGGGTGCTGCCATTGCCGTGTTCCTTGATGGTCGAGACATAGAATTCGGGTTTGACCGTTGCTGCCTGGAGTTGCATCGAGGCGGCCGCCCCGATCAAGTCTCCACTGGCATTGCGCCAGGTACTGCTCATGACGATGCCGAAACTGATGATCCGGCCCGGCATCACGTAGCGACCGCGCAGCTCTGCGAGCTCCTGGTCCTTGATTTCGATGGGTTTGAATCCTGCATTGGCATAGCCTGATGCGCTCGCTGCCAGGCAGGCGGCGGCCAGCCAGTATGAGGTTTTCATCTGCTGCTCCCGGGACATCCAGCCCCACTCTTGTAATCGGCGATTAAAAGAAGTCGCTCTGTATGAACCCGAAGTCCATCAATTCAGCATCTTTGACAGGGTTGAAGGCATCCAGCTTGTTTTTGGCCGTCACCGGTACCGGAGGGCTGCGCAAGGCATTGGCCTTGTCATATCCGGGGCCGACGATGGCAAAGACAATGCCGTTCCAACCTTTGACAAAGTCATCATGGGAGTAGCGTTTGTGTCCTAAAACCGGGTCTCCGATGTAAACCCAATCCTTGTCCGCCCGCTGCATCACCACGAAATGCTTGTAGCCGCGAATTTCCATCAGTACCACCACCGGGATCGTGACTGCGTCGAGTTTTTCCGGTGGAATCTTGTAACCCCTGGCGCGCATGCCGATGCTTTCTATGTAGCGCTTCATGTCCAGCATGGAAAAACCCTGAGTACGAACAAGGTCCTGGTCAGCGTTGACCAGCATGCCTTTGATGATGTGCTCTTCATCGACGTCGAGCCAATAGGCCTGGCGCAATACCGTCGCCAGTGCGGCGGCGCCGCAGCTGAAGTCGGTTTTCTGTTCGACGATGTCGGCAAACTTGCGCTCACGGATGCTTTGCACGTTCTTGTAGACAAGCGTGCCGCCAGGCAAAGCAGCAACGGGCATCTGGGCGGCCTGGGTCAGGCCACAGAAGCAAAGCAGAGCGAGGAGGGCAGTCTTACGCATGATCGATACGCCTTTGCGGACTGAGGAAAAGCCCCGTTTCCGGGGCTTTCGTTTCGATCGCGATTACATGCAGGCTTTGCAACCTGCGGCGATGGACAGCGAGTTGCTTTGTTGGTTGCCAACACCAGCGGCGTTGTTGTAACCAGCGTTACCCGAGAAGTTGTTACCAACATTGGAGATAGTAGCGCTGTTGGTCACAGGGTTTTTCCAGCCATCAGGGGTCATCACTTGTTGAGTGGTCACACCTGCCAGACCGAAGACACCCACTGCTTCGAAGGTGGCTTTTTGATCTTTGCCGCCGCCGTTTCCGCCGTGGCCACGATCGTTGTTGCCATAACCGCCACCGCCGTGACCGTGATCGTCATCTTTGATGGTAGCTTCACCCACGGCGCCGAACACGCCGACGGCGGCAACAGTGCCAGTGAGAGTGTCTTTTTTCCAGGTTTGAGTGCCGTAGTTGGACACAGTCAGGCCAGTGGAGCTTTGGTTCGCAGCAGCAGCGGCGTTAGCTACACGACCACCCGATACAGCAATTGCCAGGTTGTTTTTCTGTTGGTTGAAGTTGCCGGCACTGTTGTTCACGCCAATGTTGCCGGAACCGCCGTTACCCACGTTGTTGAGGTTGGCGTTGTTGGTGGTGGAGTAGTTTGCAACAGCGTTGTTGTTGTTGACTTGAGTCGCGCTGGAAACCGACACCGCAGAGCCGAAGATGAAGCTTTCGTCGGCAGTTGCCAGAGCGGCGGCGTTGTCTTGCTGGTTGCCATCGCCGGCGGTGTTGTTCATGCCAACGTTGCCGTTGGTGCCATTGGCCGAGTTGTTGACGTTGGCATCATTTTTGGTGCCTTGGTTGCCGACCAGGTTGCCGTCGCTGTTTTGCGTGTCGAGCACTGCAGCCCCGGCGCCAGCGCCGATTTGCAGCAGTTGTTCCAGGGTTGGGCCTTTTGGTTCATGGTTGCCATGACCGTTGCCGTGCCCGTTACCATGACCGTGATCATCATCACGACCGCCTGCCTGTGCTGCGATTGCCATCACTGCTGCGAGTGCGAAAACCAGTGGTTTGAGGGCCATTGTAGGTTTCATGGTGTTTCTCCGTCGTGCTTATTAGTTGGTTAAGTGTTGGTACTTTCTAATTGCACTGCTTCTTGTTTGGGTCAGTCTGCGACCCGGATGCTCAGGGTGTTAGCCATTCGGTTCCCCACCCCGGCACTCTGGTTCACCTGGATTACCCCTCGGCTGCCGGTGAAGGCCTGATCACTTGTCGTGACCTGGCGACTGCCGGGTGAGGTACCAGTTGCTCCTGAGCTCGGTAACAACGCCACGTTCTGTTGGGAAAGGGCGCTATCGTCAACGCTCTGCGGGGCAGCACTGATGCTGACGCGCGTCACGTTGGCCATCTGGTTGTTGGCCCCGGCGCCCTGGTTCACGCCCAGGATCCCGTTGCCATTGGTGAAAGAGTTGCCGCCAATGTTGGCGCTGGCATTGCCAGTCCGGTCGGCGGGCGTATTGATGTGCTGGATGACACTGGTGGTCGCGCTGGCATGGGTGCCAATGGCGATCGCTTTGGTGTTGGTCTGTTGCATCTGGTCGCCGGCCGCCTGGTTGACGTTGTAGTTGCCGCGATACTGGATGCCGGTTTCCTGAATGTCCGCGTTGTTCACGGAACTGGGGTCGGCCATGGCGCTGGTGCAGCCGAGGAGGGCGAGCAGGAGCAGAGAACGATTCATTTATTGGCCTCCAGCCATGCGGGTCAGCGGAGCAAGACCGGAGCTCATCGCACGGTTGACGGTGTTGGAAATCGAGCCACCGGCACCACCGCCGTGACCACCTCCCATACCAGGCAAACCGTTCGGGTTAGTCACAGTGTTCATGCCCGGGATATTCGAAGTCGGGGTGGTGATGCTGCCGCGAATCGAGGACCCGCTGGCTACACTGGCAAATTCACCGTCGTTGAGTTCGGTGCTGGTCATCGCTTGATCGATGCGGCCCGAAGGGTTGGCGTTGACGGTGGTGGGGTAAGGGTCTTTACCGCCGCTGCGGCCGATCGGGATCGGCTGGACATCACGATTGAGCACGATCACGCCATTGCCTTCGGCCTGAACGTTGAAACTGAGAAAAGGGCTGGCGGCTGATCCGATCAGCAGAAGGCAGGTAAAGGCTGTTTTGAGATTCCCCACGGCGGCAATTCCTTCTTCAGTGGGCTGGGCCTGGTCAGCGTTGTGAAGGAGAGAGCGAAAGCTGTGCCGCTTTTGAATTGTCTTTGTATTTCAGCAGGTTAGGTTCGATTAGCGCAGGGCTGATACAAATACTGTTTCATCGTTGAAACAAGCCAGGGCCATCGCAACCCGTCAAAGCCATTGCAAAGCTCTGGGACAAGGGTTTGCGCGCAGGTGTTTCAGCGGCGTAACAAGTCCCATGACAAAGGGATGAAGGGCCTTGAGATGGGCCCTTTGCAGAGGAAAGAGTGTTTCAGGAACGGACACTTTCACCCCAAAAGAGGGGGAACGTCGGGTCAGGCGCCCCGCAAACCGGGTCAGTCCGCGAGCACGGCGCGAACCGCGTCGAAGCTTTGCTGCTGGCGTTCGCCCCAGTTGCCCCGAATGATCTGCAAGGGCTGATGATGGGTTTGCAGCCACGTCCGGGTAGCCTCAAAGAAAGCGAGTCGTTCACTCAAGTCGGGCTGGCAGCGCTGACCATCGTCCGTCCACTCGATCTGCTCGGGCGAAAGCAACAGATGCAGGTCGTAATGACGCGTCAGCAACTCGGTTTCAAGCCAGGGCGGGCAGTCGCCGAACAAGGTCTGGCTCCACAGAATGTTGCTCAACAGGTGCGTATCGAGAATCAGCAGTCTCGGCTGCTGCGCGCGTGCCTCGTCTTCCCACTGCAACTGGCCGCGCGCGATCTCGGGAATGTCGGCAAGGCAGGTGTCCCGTGGGTTCTGCTCGATAAACCAGCGCACATATTCGTCCACTCGCAAACCGCCGAACTGCTGTTGAATCCCGGCCGCCAGCCAGCTCTTGCCCGTGGATTCGGGGCCGGTCAGGACAATCACTTTCATCGTTGCAACGCCGGATCGGCACGCCATTCCCGCCAGCCTTGCACCGCGATCAGGGTGAACAGGGCATACAGCGCCGCCGTGAGGTACAGCCCTTTATAAAGGAAGAGGCCGACGAAGATCACATCCAGCACGAACCACAACGCCCAGCATTGCAGGCGTTTGTGAGCCATCCAGAATTGCGCGACCAGGCTGAAACCGGTCAGCGCCGCGTCGAGCCATGGTTGTGCAGCGTCGGTCCAGTGGGCCATGGCCGCGCCCAGCAACAGACTGCCCGTCGCGCCGATGGCCAGCCCCTGCACAATCGAACGGGTGTCGAGCCGGCTGACTTCGCGTCCGTCATGCATCGTCCCGGCCCGCGTCCATTGCCACCAGCCATAGACTTGCAGCCCGGCATAAATGACCTGGAGCAGCATGTCCGAATACAGCTTCACCTCGAAAAAGACCCAGGTGTAGAGCGACACCATGACCAGTCCGATCGGCCAGCACCACGGATTCTGTTTGACCGTGAGCCACACGGCGATTACACCGAGAGCGGCGGCAAACAGTTCGAGCCCGGACATGCAGGATCCTTGGGGGAGAGAAAAGGGAGCGGATTGTACCGAAAAACAGGTGGGAAACGAGTTCCCACCTGCAGGGGTTATCAGACGCGGAATTGACGCAGCAGCCCGTTCAGTTGTTCGCTGAGCTGACCGAGTTTCACGCTGGCCACGCTCGACTGCTCGGCCGCCAGCGCCGTGCTGTGGGACAACCCCGCCGCCTGGGTGACGTTCTGGTTGATGTCTTCGACCACATGCGCCTGCTGCAGCGTTGCGCTGGCAATCGAGGCGTTCAGGCCATTGAGGTTGCGCAGGGCCTGGCCGATGGCATTCAGGCTGGCACTGGCCAGGCCGGCCTGTTCGATGGTCAGTTGCGAGGCTTTGCTGCTGTCGCCGATCACCTTCACGGCGGCTTCGGAATGATTTTGCAGGCGCTCGATCATTGTCTGGATTTCCGCCGTGGACTTCTGCGTGCGTTGCGCCAGTAACCGAACTTCGTCGGCCACTACCGCAAAGCCACGACCCTGTTCGCCGGCGCGGGCCGCTTCAATGGCGGCGTTGAGTGCCAGCAGGTTGGTCTGCTCGGCAATGGAGCGAATCACTTCCAGCACGCTGCCGATCTGGGTGCTTTCGGTCGCCAGCGTGCGGATGACCTCGACGGCCTGATCGATGGTGCCGGACAGCTTGTCGATCTGCTGCAGGCTGCCGTCGATGTTGACCTGGCCTTGCTGGGCCTGAGCCTCTGCGTCACGCATTTCGCTGGCAGCATGTTCGGCGTTCTTCGCCACGTCCTGCACGCCGTAGGTCACTTCGTTGACGGCGGTGGCCACCAGCTCCATTTGCTGCGACTGCTGCTGGCTGCGTTGCTGAGCCTGCGCCGCATCATTGCCCAGTTCGCTGGAGGACTGGCCCAATGCGCTGGCAGACACCTGCAAGTCACCGATCACCCGACGCAGCTTGGTGGTGAAGGCATTGAAGTGATGGGCCAGCTGGGTGACTTCGTCCTGGCCGTGGGTATCGAGGCTGCGGGTCAGATCGCTTTCGCCGCTGGCAATGTTGGCCATGGCGTTCACGGTTTCCTGCAACGGACGGACGATGCTGCGGGCAATCAGAATCACCAGCAGCGCCATGATCACTGCGATGACCAGTCCCACCACAGATGCCTTGATCACCTGACCCTGGAACTCGGCCTGCACGTCATCGACGTACACGCCCGAACCAATGACCCAGCCCCACGGCTCGAACAGCTTCACATAGGAAGTCTTGGCCACCGGCTCACTGGCGCCGGGTTTGGGCCAACGATAATCGACCATGCCGGCGCCCTTGGCCTTGGCGATGGCGACCATTTCGTTGAACACCGCAAAGCCGTCCGGGTCGCGGATCGCCGAGAGGTTCTGGCCTTCAAGCTTGGGATTGGTCGGGTGCATGACCATCACGGGCGTGAGGTCGTTGATCCAGAAGTAATCGTTCTGGTCATAGCGCAGGCCACGGATCGCGGTCAGCGCCTGTTTCTGTGCCACATCACGGGTCAGGGTGCCTGCCGCTTCGAGGCCTTGGTAATAAGTCAGCAAACCGCTGGCGGTCTGCACCACATGCTGGGTTTTCTGGGCCTTGGCATGGTAAAGGTCATCATGGATCTGCTTGAGCATCAACACGCCCAACGTCAGCAGCATGACCACCGCCACAATCAAGATGAGCCACAAGCGTCGGCTGATCGACACACTGCGCAAGCTGTTCATAACGCTGTCACTCCGGATTCTTTTTCTTGTAATAAACCACCGCCAGCATCCAACCACGTTTCGGTGACCGGGCATACGCGACCCAAGTCGTAGAACGCGGCAGCGCTATTACGGCTTGTCTGTTAGGATTTCGGCGCCGCGCGTGAAAACCTGAATGCAAATTGATTTTTCACGGAATTTTGACTGTTTCGTGTGGATCCTTTGCGTGCGGAATCGGTACAGCTATAACCAGCTACGCTGAACGCAGTGAACGTAAAAAAATACTATCGGGGCATGCCGCCGGGCATCGCTCTTTGGGGGATTGATGGATCTTTGGACCGCCTTGCAGGCATTGATTCTAGGAGTTGTAGAGGGGCTGACGGAGTTTTTGCCCATTTCCAGTACCGGACACCAGATCATTGTCGCCGACTTGCTCGATTTCGCAGGCGAGCGGGCCATGGCGTTCAACATCATCATTCAGCTCGGCGCGATACTCGCGGTGGTCTGGGAATTCCGGCGCAAGATCCTCGACGTAGTCGTAGGCTTGCCGACCCAGCCGAGCGCACGGCGGTTCACCGCCAACCTGCTGATCGCCTTCCTGCCCGCCGTAGTCCTGGGCGTGATCTTCGCGGATTTGATTCACCAATACCTGTTCAATCCGATCACCGTGGCTGCTGCACTGGTGGTGGGCGGCATCGTGATGTTGTGGGCCGAGCAGCGCCAGCATGAAGTGCACGCCGAAACGGTCGACGAGATTCGCTGGACGGATGCGCTGAAAATCGGCTTCGCGCAATGCCTGGCGATGATCCCCGGCACCTCGCGCTCCGGCTCGACCATCATCGGCGGCCTGTTGTTCGGCCTGTCGCGCAAGACCGCCACCGAGTTCTCGTTCTTCCTGGCGATGCCGACCATGGTCGGTGCGGCGGTGTATTCGGGTTACAAGTATCGCGACCTGTTCGTGCCGGCAGACTTCCCGGTGTTCGCCATCGGTTTCGTCACGGCGTTCATCTTCGCCATGATCGCGGTGCGCGGCTTGCTCAAGTTCATCGGCAGCCACAGCTACGCGGCGTTCGCCTGGTATCGGATCGTCTTCGGTCTGGTGATTCTGGCGACCTGGCAGTTCGGCTGGGTTGACTGGACGGCGGCCAAGCCGTGAGTGATTCCCGCGCACGCCGCCCGGATCGCGGGCCTTCCGGTGGCAATATTCAGCATCTGAAATTGAAGCTGGTGGTGTTGCTGATCGTCTGCGCATTGCCGCTGTTCGGTTCGCTGTCGATGTGGCTGCGCGGGATTTCCCTGGTGCCGCTGACGGCTTACGGGCTGGTCAGCGTACTGGCGTTTTTCCTGTACTGGGCCGACAAGCGCAAGGCCCGCGCCGATGCCTGGCGCACACCGGAAAACATCCTGCACGCCGTGGAACTGGCCGGTGGCTGGCCAGGCGCGTTGATCGCCCAGCAGGTCTTCCGGCACAAGACGCGCAAGGTTTCGTTTCAGGTTCTGTTCTGGATGATCGTGGCGTTGCACCAGGTGTTCTGGATCGATCAACTGTTCCTCGGTTCAAACCTGCTGGCGCTGTTCTAGAGCAACAGCCCGACCTGCACGCGCTTGGGCAGCTTGCTCACCACCAGTTGATGGGAGCGCTGCAGCAACCCTTGCAGTTCCTCGGCGCCCAGCGGGTAGGGCGGGTGCATGATGATCCATTGCGCCCTTGCCAGATACGGCGCCGGATGAATGCCCGGCCGGTCGCAATGACCGAGAAACAGGTCCTTGTCGACCTTGAACGCCAGCGAATCACCGCGCAGCCCCTGCAAGGCGAACATCTTGTTGCCGGCAATCGAAAACACTCGCACGCCACCCCATTTGTAGTCTTCCCGGGCACCGGGCAAGGCCAGGCAAAACTCCGCAACATCCTTCTCGCTCATCTTCCCTTGTTTCATAACAGCCGTTCTCCACAGGCATTGAACGATTCGACCAGATGATCGATCCACGCGCGCACCGCCGGCATCACCCCGCGCCGATGCGGATACACCGCTTGCAGCCAGCCGCCGGGCAGTGACCAGTCCGGCAGCAACTGCACCAGCGTGCCGTTGTTCAGCTCCGTTTCGCAATACATCATCGGCAACAGGGTAAAACCCTGTCCGGCCAGCACACACGCCTTGCGCACGATGAAATCGTCGATGCCCAGCCTGGCTTCCAGCGCCAGGTCGCAACTCTTGCCGTGCTGATCGAGCAGGCGCACATGCACCATGCGATCGGCCTCCAGCGCGCCCAGCACCGGCAGGTTCTTCAAGTCCTGCGGATGATTGATTTCCACACCCTGTATAAAGGAAGGGCTCGCGACGACCACCATTTGCGCCTGACGCAGGCGGCGGGTCACCAGCATCGGTTCTTCATCACCGTGTTCGCGCACGCGCAGGGCCACGTCGATGCCTTCGGTAATCAGGTCGACCCGGCGATTGATCAGGGTCACTTCCAGTTGCACCTGGGGGTATTTGCCAAGGAAATTGCTGATCACCACCGGCAGCATTTCATGGGCCAGCCCCGTCGGGCTCGAAACCCGCAGACGCCCACGTGGCTCGCTGGACATGCTGGCGACCGTCTCGTCGGCCATTTCCGCTTCCAGCAGCATCGCCTGACAGTGGCGCAGATAACGTTCGCCGACCGCCGTCAGCTTCAATTGGCGAGTGGTGCGTTGCAGTAAACGTGCGCCGAGGCGTTCTTCCAGCTCGGCGATGCGCCGCGAGAGACGTGACTTGGGAATGCCCAGCAAGCGGCCGGCGGCGGCGAAACCGCCAGCCTCGACCACTTTGGCGAAATAGTAGAGATCGTTGAGGTCTTGCATAGGGAAATCCGACTGTTCTATCAGTGGGACAAACTATCGCATTGTTGCCGTCTAATCAGCTATTGGTTTCGTCGGTAGGATTGTCCCCATTCCGTCGCCACCGGCGATTCATTCCAGGAGATTCCACATGAAACTGCTGCACATCGATTCGAGCATTCTGGGCGACAACTCCGCTTCCCGTCAGCTGAGCAGTCAAGTGACTCAAGCCTGGCAAGCCGCCGAGCCAAGCGCTGTCGTGACCTACCGCGACCTGGCCGCCGACGCCATCAGCCACTTCTCGTCGACCACCCTGGTGGCCGCTGGCACCACCGCTGAACTGCGCAACGCCGCACAACAGCACGAAGCCGAACTGAGCGCCACCACCCTGGCTGAATTCATCGCCGCCGACGCCATCGTCGTCGCTGCACCGATGTATAACTTCACCGTGCCGACCCAGCTCAAGGCCTGGATCGACCGCATCGCCGTCGCCGGCCAGACCTTCCGTTACACCGAAGCCGGCCCTGAAGGCCTGTGCGGTGGCAAGAAAGTGGTGATCGTGTCCACCTCTGGCGGTATCCACGCCGGTCAGGCTTCGGGTGTGGCGCACGAGGACTACCTGAAACTGGTCTTCGGCTTCCTCGGCATCACCGACATCGAAGTCGTGCGTGCCGAAGGTCTGGCCTACGGCGAAGAAGTGCGCAACAACGCCATGACCGCCGCTCAAGCGAAGATCAGCGAGCAACTGTTCGCCGCCGCGTAAGGCTTGCGTAAAGAACAGCTGCTGTTCAGGCAATCTCAAAAAAACTCTGTATTCTGGTTCCGCAAGGGCCAGATACAGAGTTTTTTGTTTCTGACTGTTACATAATCTGGCCCGGGTTATGCAGTCTGATGATCAACGTCTGAGTGCAACGCCGCGCCGGATCACCGAACCTCGGAATTTCGGGCGTCGAACACAACGGATCTTTCGATTGAGTAACAACAGGGTGGGGCATCCCATGATGCGTCTTTGTGCAGCGTTACTGATTTGCCTGCTCGGCAGCCTGAATTCAGTGCACGCTGCGCCCGGGCAGCACCCGCGCTGGAGCGTCGGCTATCACGAGATGACGTTCCTCGATCCGCTCGACCTGCAACCGATGCGCGCCATCGCGTTCTATCCTTCCAGCGACCGCGAACACCTGAGCCTGCTCGAAGGCTATTCGGTCGAGGCCGGTGAAGACACCAAAGTCGCCATCGGTCGTTTCCCGATGCTGATGCTGTCCCACGGTAATACCGGCACGCCACTGGCGCTGCACGACCTGGCTACTTCACTGGCGCGCAAGGGGTTTGTGGTGGTGGCGGTGATTCACCCCGGCGACAACTCAAAGGACCACAGCCGCCTCGGGACGCTGAGCAATCTCTATGGCCGGCCGATCCAGATTTCCGAAGCCATTACCGCGACGTTGGGCGACCGCATGCTCGCGCCGTACGTGAACGCCGATCAGGTTGGCGTGATCGGTTATTCGGCGGGCGGCGAAACGGCGTTGATTCTGTCCGGCGCGCAGCCGGATCTGGATCGTCTGCGCCGTTACTGCCAGGAGCGCCCGGACGACCGTGACGCCTGCAATACCCAGGGTGAGTTGATTGTCGATCGCGACGATCTGCAACCGGTGGCCGATCCGCGCGTGCATGCGTTGCTGCTGATGGCGCCGCTGAGCCTCAAGTTTGGTCGTCATACCCTGGCCGATGTGCATGTCCCGGTGCTGCTCTACAGCGGCGACGGCGACAAACTGGTGGCCTTCGACAAAAACGCTGCGGCCCTGGCGCGCAAGCTGCCGACCGCACCGGACTTCAAACTGCTGGCCGGGGCAGGGCACTTCGTGTTCATGGCGCCGTGCACTGAAGAGCAGATCCTCGCCATGCCGGCGCTGTGTACCGATGCCGATGGCGTGGACCGCGAAGACATCCACCGCAACCTGATTTCCGAGGCCGGGCGGTTCTTCTCCCATGCCTTGGGCCGGCCGACCCGCGCGGGAATGCAGACGGCGGATCAGTGAGCGTTTACGCCATGGCCCGGCGCTTGAGCAGCAAGGTCAATCCCAGTCCGGTCACGGACAGCAGCGCCGCACTGAAGAAAATCCACGAATAACCCAGATTCAGCGCCACCGCGCCCATCAACGGCCCGGCAATCGCCAGCGCCAGATCAAAAAACACCGCATAGGCACTCAGCCCGGCACCGCGACTGGAGTTGGGCACTTGCTTGATCGCCTCGACACCCAGCGCCGGGTACACCAACGACAGGCCAAACCCGGCCAGACCAGCGCCAATCAAGGCGTAAGCGGTCGAGGGCGCCAGCCACAGCATGACCAGACCGACGGTTTCGATGGTCATGCAGGCAATCGCCGAGGTGAATCCACCGAAACGGCCGATGGCCGAAATGAACAGCAGCCGCGACAGAATGAAACACACGCCGAACACGGTCAGGCAATACGCTGCGCCGGTCCAGCCGCGATTGAGGTAATACAGGGTGATGAAGGTGGTCAGCGTGCCGTAGCCAATCGAGGCCAGGCTCAGGCTGGCGCCGAACGGTGCAATCCGCCCGAAGACCGCCCAGAACGGCAGACGCTCGCCGCGTACCACCGGCACCGATGGCTTGTTGCGGATCAAGAGCAAGGCGCCGGCCGCGAGCAGCGACAACGCAATGCCAAGGCTTTCGAAGCCATAGTCGGCGACCATCACCACGCCCAGCGGCGCGCCAATGGCAATCGCACCGTATGACGCGATGCCGTTCCAGGAAATCGAGCGTGCGGTGTGTTCGGCACCGACCTGGCCCATGCACCAACTGATGGTGCCGACGCCGATCAGGCCTTGGGCTATCCCCAGCAGCAGGCGACCGACGATCAGGATCGACAGGCTCAACAGCGGCAAGCTCTGCAGCAGCGTCGAAACCAGCGTCAGCACACCGCTGAGCACAATCCCCGACAAGCCATACACAATCGCCCGCTTGGTGCCGATGGTGTCCGACATGCGCCCGGCCATCGGCCGGCTGAGCAGGGTGGCCAGGTATTGCGAACCGATCACCAGCCCCGCGATTACCGCACTGAACCCCAACTGCTCGTGCACGTAACCGGGCAGCACCGCAATCGGCAGGCCGATGCAGAGGAAGGCAATAAAGGTATAGAAAACGATGGAGACGATCTGCAGGGTGATCGCCATGGAGCTTTGCGGTGGCTGTTGCTGCGCAGACATGGGGACTCGTTCGCGGGCGGCGGTGGGAGAGTCCGCATCATGGCTCGGCGCTGAAATAAAAGAAAGCAGGCTAACTATTTTCTGTCGCGATTGACGGCGTTCCCAATGCCGCCTTCGCGAGCAAGCTCGCTCCCACCTTGGAATGCATTCAACCTGTGGGAGCGAGCTTGCTCGCGAAGGTATTGGACTCAACGCAAATGTTGAGTCTGAAATGCAAAAAGCCCTGTCACAAGGACAGGGCTTTCTGTTTACCGCTCGATTCGACTCAGAACACTACGCCTTGGCTGCGCAGGTAATCGTCGTAGGTGCCGCTGAAGTCGGTCACGCCGTTCGGGCTCAGCTCGATGATGCGTGTGGCCAGGGACGATACGAACTCACGGTCGTGGCTGACGAAGATCAGCGTGCCCGGGTAGTTTTCCAGCGCCAGGTTCAGCGCCTCGATCGATTCCATGTCCAGGTGGTTGGTCGGTTCGTCCATTACCAGAACGTTCGGCTTTTGCAGGATCAGCTTGCCGAACAGCATGCGACCTTGCTCACCACCGGAAATCACCTTCACCGACTTGAGGATCTCGTCGTTGGAGAACAGCATGCGACCGAGGGTGCCACGGATCACTTGCTCGCCCTGAGTCCACTGACCCATCCAGTCGAACAGGCTGACATCGTCTTCGAAGTCGTGGGCGTGGTCCTGAGCGTAGTAGCCCAGCTCCGCGCTTTCAGTCCACTTCACTGAACCTGCGTCCGGGGTCAGTTCGCCCATCAGCGTGCGCAGCAGGGTAGTCTTGCCGATGCCGTTCGGGCCGATGATCGCCACGCGCTCGCCGGCTTCAACGGTGAAGCTGAAGTTCTTGAACAGGGTCTTGCCGTCGAAGCCCTTGGACATCTGCTCGATGGTTACGGCCTGGCGGTGCAGTTTCTTGGTCTGTTCGAAACGGATGAACGGGCTCACGCGGCTCGATGGCTTGACTTCGGCCAGCTGGATCTTGTCGATCTGCTTGGCACGGGAAGTGGCCTGTTTGGCTTTCGAGGCGTTAGCCGAGAAGCGGCTGACGAACGTTTGCAGTTCGGCGATCTGGGCTTTCTTCTTGGCGTTGTCCGACAGCAGTTGCTCGCGGGACTGGGTCGCCGCGGTCATGTACTCGTCGTAGTTGCCCGGGAACAGACGCAGTTCACCGTAGTCCAGGTCGGCCATGTGGGTGCAGACGCTGTTCAGGAAGTGACGGTCGTGGGAAATGATGATCATGGTGCTGTTACGCGCCGTCAAAATCGTTTCCAGCCAGCGGATGGTGTTGATGTCCAGGTGGTTGGTCGGTTCGTCGAGCAACAGCACTTCCGGATCGGAGAACAGTGCCTGGGCCAACAGAACACGCAGCTTCCAGCCTGGTGCGACTTCGGTCATCGGGCCGAAATGCTGTTCCAGCGGAATGCCCAGGCCCAGCAGCAATTCACCGGCGCGGGATTCGGCGGTGTAGCCGTCCATCTCGGCGAACTCGGTTTCCAGCTCGGCCACGGCCATGCCGTCTTCTTCGCTCATTTCCGGCAGCGAGTAGATGCGGTCGCGCTCGGCCTTGACCTTCCACAGCTCTTCGTGACCCATGATCACGGTGTCGATCACGGTGAATTCTTCGTAAGCGAACTGATCCTGGCGCAATTTACCCAGGCGTACGTTCGGCTCGAGCATGACCTGGCCACCGGACGGCTCGAGGTCGCCGCCGAGGATTTTCATGAAGGTCGACTTGCCGCAACCGTTGGCGCCGATCAGGCCGTAGCGGTTGCCGCCGTTGAATTTGACCGAAACGTTTTCAAACAGCGGCTTGGCGCCGAACTGCATGGTGATGTTAGCTGTAGAAATCAAAGGTTTTTCCTGCGAAGCGTGCTGAGTAGCGAGGGTGCAGCCGGAGCGCTTGGCCCGAGTCGAAGTGCGCTGAGGCGGGACAATCCCGTCATCAACCAAGGGGGGCGCGTAAAGTTTGGCGGCGATTGTACTGGTCTGGCTCTTTAAACGATAGGGCAGTGACATCCCGATTGCCGTTTGGTGCGATCGCGGGACAGTTTTTCACAGATGAGTGTTCACTATTGGTTACAAACTGTGGCTAAAATGCCATCCATTCACCCAATGCCTTGTACGGCATGGGCTCAAGGATGCGCCACCGGGACGCTTTTTGATTTCAGACCACTGCCACAGACCTTGGGCCACAGCCCTAAAGGCGCGCAGTTTGTTCACTTCTGACGTGTGACGATTTCCGTGAAACTCATCATTGCCGCTGTATATGTCATTTCCATTGCATACGTTCACCTGCGCGGTCGCGTGCGCCACAAAATCGGTCGTCAACTGAGCGATCACTCGACGTTTCTGGCGCCGATCAACTGCTTTCTTTATCTGTTCTCGAAAAAGCCCAACACGCCATACCTGGATCCGAAGGATTTCCCGGATCTGAGCCCGTTGCAGACGCACTGGGAAGAAATCCGTGAAGAAGGTCGCAACCTGCTGCGAGCCGGCGAGATCAAGCGCTCGAACCAGTACGACGACGTCGGTTTCAACTCGTTCTTCAAAACCGGCTGGAAGCGTTTCTACCTGAAGTGGTACGGCGACAGCCACCCGTCGGCACTGCAACTTTGCCCGCGCACCACTGAACTGGTGCAGAGCATCGGTTCGATCAAGGCCGCGATGTTCGCAGAATTGCCGCCGGGCTCGAAACTGGTGCGTCACCGTGATCCGTACGCCGGTTCTTACCGCTATCACCTGGGCCTGGAAACGCCGAATGACGCCGGTTGCTACATCAACGTCGATGGCGAGAGCTATCACTGGCGTGATGGCGAAGCGGTGATGTTCGACGAGACCTTCATTCATTACGCGGAAAACACCACTGACCAGAACCGCATCATCCTGTTCTGCGACGTCGAACGTCCGATGAAATATCGCTGGGCAGCAGCGTTCAACGGCTGGTTCAGCCGCACCGTGATGTCCGCGGCGGGTGCGCCGAACGATGCCGGCGACCGCACCGGTGGCATTAACCGTTTGTTTACCAAAATCTACAAGATTCGCCTGCGCGGCAAAGAGCTGAAAAAGCGCAATCGCAAGCTCTACTACATGGAAAAGTGGGCGATCTTCGGCGGTCTGCTGGCGATCTTCATTCTGATCTGACAAATCGGGCGACTGTTGAATGACAGTCGCCCGATTTCATTTTCACGAGGCTTTTCTGGTCTTCTTCGCCGCTGTTGTCTTGCTGGCGGTTTTCTTCGCCGGTTTGGCCGGGGCTTTCCCGCCGAGGCTTCGCTTGAGCAGTTCGGTCAGGTCGATAACATCCGCAGACTTGCGCTCTTCTTCGCCATCAACGGTCTCAACGTCCTCGATCTTGCCTTCATGGGCCTTCTTGTCCACCAGCGCCATGATCTTGTTTTCGAACTCGTCGCTGTAGTCCGCGGGCGTCCAGTCTGCCGTCATGTCTTCCACCAGCCGTTTGGCCATGTCCAGTTCGCCCTTGGCCAGCTGTGGTTTGGTCACTTCGCTGCCCAGCGCCAGTTCATCGAGGCTGCGCACTTCCTGCGGCCAGCGCAGCTTCACCAGCACCAGCGCCGATTCCAGGGGCATCAACGCCGCCAGATATTGGCGAGTGTGTAAAACCACTCGGGCGAGGGCGACCTTCTGGGTTTTGCTCAGGGTTTCACGCAGCAAGGCGTAGACCTTGCCGCCGCGCTTGTCCGGGGCCAGGTAATAGGGCGTGTCAATGTTCTGCAACGGGATCTGCTCGCTGTCGACGAAGGCGAATATGTCGATGGTCTGGGTCGACACCGGGTGCGCCGAACGGATCTCTTCCTCGCTGAGCACCACATAGCGGCCTTTTTCGAACTGCACGCCTTTGACGATGTGCTCTTTGGTAACTTCCTTGCCAGTGACCTTGTTGACCCTTTTATAGCCCACGGGGTCCATGCTGCGGCTGTCGAGCCAGTCGAAGTCCACGCCCTGGGACGACGTTGCTGAAACCAGCGCCACGGGGATGTGCACCAGACCGAAACTGATTGCGCCTTTCCAGATTGCCCGAGCCATGGTGCTGTTCTCCGAGTGATGTTCGGGTGACCCGTGGCCCGGCGTAAAAGTTTCCGTTGATTGCGCGATGCAGGTAAACGCCAGGTCAAGCCGTGTTACATCTTGTTTAGCGGTGACGGGTTAACAAATCCGAACCCTCGGCGTAGCGTGGACTCGAAGGCTCTAAGCCACACGCATCAAAACACGCGCATCAAGAGAGGCCGTTCATGAACCGTTTCCTGTTTGGCATTGCGTTGCTGGCCCTCAGTGGCGGGCTGGTTCACGCCGAGGGCGCCACCACGCATTCATCGCTGTTGCTGGCACAAAGTCCGACCGGTAACAGCAACAACCCCTACAACAGCCCGATCCGCCGGGCGAACCCCAACAGCATGCAGGGCACCCAGCCCAGCGCTCCACCCGTTCGCGGGCCGAACACGGTGCCGGTGCCACGGCCGCCGACCCTGGAAAATCGCGGTATCGGCAATGGCCAGCCGCTGCGCTCCGTTCCGAGCACGTCACCCACCTTCATTCCCAATCCTCCAGCCCGTGACAGCGGGAGCAACCGTTGAATGGCAGAAGCGCTTCTGTCAGCCCTTCAAACGAACAAAAGGAATCGTGCATGTTGCGTAAAACCCTTCTGGCCAGCCTGTGTGCCATTGCACTGATCGCCGCCCCGGCGTTCGCTGCCGCTCCCAAAGAACTGCAAAGCGAGCAGGGCACCCTTGAAGTCACGACGATTACCCAAGGCCTCGAGCATCCATGGGCCCTGGCCTTCCTGCCGGATCGCCAGGGCATGCTGGTGACCGAACGCCCAGGCAACCTGCGCGTGGTAGGCGCTGACGGCAAACTGTCCGCGCCGATCACCGGTGTGCCGGACGTCTGGGCCAAGGGGCAGGGCGGATTGCTCGATGTCGTCCTGTCACCGGATTTCAAACAGGACCGCCTTGTGTACCTGTCCTATGCCGAGGGCGGCGGAGCGGGTGACAAGGCCGGAACGGCGGTGGGGCGCGGGCGCCTGTCGGATGACCTGAAAACCCTGAAGGACTTCAACGTGATTTTCCGCCAGGAGCCGAAACTGTCGGTCGGCAACCACTTCGGTTCGCGGCTGGTGTTCGACCGGGACGGTTACCTGTTCATCACCCTGGGCGAAAACAACGACCGCCCGACCGCGCAGGATCTGGACAAGCTGCAAGGCAAGGTTGTGCGAATCTACCCCGACGGCAAGGTGCCGGACGACAATCCCTTTGTCGGCCAGTCCGGTGTACGTCCGGAGATCTGGTCCTACGGCCACCGCAATCCCCAGGGCGCCGCACTCAATCCGTGGACCGGCACCTTGTGGGAAAACGAACACGGCCCACGCGGCGGCGACGAGGTAAACATCATCGAGCGCGGCAAGAACTACGGCTGGCCGCTGGCAACACACGGCATCAATTACTCCATGCAGCCGATCCCGGAAGCCAAGGGCAAGACCGCCGAAGGCACGGTAGGGCCGCACCATGTCTGGGAAAAATCACCGGGCGTCACCGGCATGGCCTTCTACGATGCCGACCGCTTCAAGGCTTGGCAGCACAATCTGTTCATCGGTGCGCTGGTGACGCAGGAGCTGATTCGCTTGCAGTTCGATGGTGACAAGGTGGTGCATGAAGAACGCTTGCTGGGCGAACTGAAACAGCGGATCCGTGATGTGCGTCAGGGGCCGGATGGTTACCTGTATGTGCTGACGGATGAGTCCGACGGTTCGCTGTACAAGGTCGGAATCAAGTAGTCCGGGTGTAGAGCACCACCGCCGCCCGCAACTTGCCGCGTCCAAAGCGGCACATCTTCTCGAACTCCCCATGGCTGACCGGCACGTGCTGGCAGTCCATGGGCTGGCGATGCTGGCTGTGGTCGACATCCGGGTCGTGCAGGTAGACGAAGTCTTCATCGCAGTCGGTGACGATCACCCAGTGCGGCGACTTGGAGCGGGTCAGGCGATAGCTGCTGATGAGCACCAGAGGCTGTCCACCGTTGGCCAGCAACGTGGGTAAATCCATCGATACGCCGATGACTTGATCGACATCGGTGTCGCTCAATTGCGCCATGAACTCGTCGTGGACCAGGCGCATGACGTCTTTTTTATGCGCATCGCGAACGCCATCGAGAAACAGCGGCCCCGTCATGCTCAGTTGCAGACGCACCATGAAACCCCGGCGCCACGCCGCCAGTGCCAGGCCTTGCGGGCTGCAACCGCCATGGCCGGCCGTCATGAACACCGTGGTTGCCTCGCGCCACAACTGCAATTCCTCGCGCCGCTCCAGCAAACGATCGGCCTGCAACGCACCCATGGCCATCAGCAAGCAGGCCGGGCCGCAGGTGAAGTCGGTGGTTTGTCGGTAATAGGGGACCTTGATGTTGCGCGAATCGCGGTGCTGGAGAATGCGTTTTTCCAGGCGCAGCGCGTCGGCGTGATCCTCGTAGTAGTCATGGATCAGCGCAAAGCGCCGGTAACCGTTGCGCTCATACAAGGCGATGGCGGCGGGATTGTCGGTTCGTACTTCCAGCCGCAGGTAAGCGCAATCGTGTTCAAGCGCACAGGCTTCGATCCGTTGCAGCAACTGCTTGCCCAGCCCGCCACCGCGCGCCTCGGGGGCAATGGCAATGGAATACAGCCGGGCCAGCGAAGTGCCGCGATGAAACAGCACCAGCGCATAACCGGCGAGGTGGCCCTCACGCTCGGCCACCCACAATTGCCCGTGCGCCCGGGTAATCATCCATTGGAAACTGCGGCGGGTGAGCCGGTCCGTGGTGAAACAGTGCATCTCCAGCGTGAGCAACGCTGGCAAATCGTCAACGACCGCCAGGCGAAAAACAGCATTCATATGACCACCGTAAAAGTTGCGTAACGAAACGGGACTTTCGAAAAACTTCGTGCTTAATAGAAAAGGTCTTGTTCTCCAACGGATCAATTTCTATGTCAGCGGTACAGGGTCATTGGCGCGAAGTATCCAGTCAAAGTTTGCCATCGGCAACTTATTTAAAACCGCAGATCAGAACTTCCGGTCAAGTGTTGATCATTGTCGAACGCAAGGAAGACTGGGCCTCGTACTTCCCCAGTGAAGACATCCTGACGGCCCAGGAATACCTCGAACAACCTCCCGACAGCGAACCGGGAAAACGGGTGCAGGTGATCAATCTGTGCCGCAGCTACAAGTACCTGGGACACGGCTACTACTGCTCGCTGCTGGCTGAAGCCCGGGGCCACAAGGTGATTCCTTCGGTACGCACCATCAGCGAGCTGACCCGAAAATCCCTTTACGGTCTGGCACTCGATGACCTGGATAAAACCCTGGAAAAAGCCCTCAGCCATCATCTCTACAGCGACACTGAAGGTTTTACGCTGACACTTTATTTCGGCAGGACGCATATCGAGCCGTTGCAGGATCTGGCCCGACAATTGTTTGAGGTGTTCCCGTGCCCGATTCTGTTAGTTGAGTTTCGTCGAACTAACGGCTGGCACATTGAAGGTATAAAGTCCGGCGCCTTGCACAAGTTGCGCGACGATCAGGAAGATCAGTTCGCCAATGCGCTGGACGGCTTCAGCCGCAAGATCTGGCGTGTTCCGCGCTCGCCGCAAGTGGCGCGTTACGACCTGGCGATTCTGCATGATCCACAGGAGGCCTTGCCGCCGTCCAATGCCCGCGCACTGGAAAACTTTGTGCGGGTCGGCAAGGGCATGGGCATTGATGTCGAGCTGATCGAACGCAAGGATTACGCAAGGCTGGCCGAGTATGACGGCCTGCTGATCCGCGAGACCACCAGCGTCGACAACCACACTTACCGCTTCGCCAAGAAGGCCGAAAGCGAAGGGCTGGTGGTGATGGACGATCCGACGTCGATCCTGCGTTGCACCAACAAGGTCTACCTCACCGACCTGCTCAACAGCCACCAACTGGGCATGCCAGCCACGGAAATTCTCTACAAGGAGCGACCCGAAGACTTCGAACGGGTCGGCGAACGTCTCGGTTTTCCGCTGGTGCTGAAAATCCCTGATGGCTGTTTCTCCCGTGGCGTGATCAAGGTCGAGAGCCAACAGGCCTTGCTGGAGGCCACCGCCGAGCTGTTCGAACATTCGGTGCTGTTGCTGGCTCAGGAGTTTTTCTACACCGAGTACGACTGGCGCATCGGCGTGCTCAACCGCAAACCGATCTTTGCCTGCCAGTACTTCATGTCCAAGGGCCATTGGCAGATCTACAACCACAAGGCCAAGGGCCAGGACGTCAACGGCGAATGCCGCACGCTGGCGATCCACGAAGCGCCGCGCGCGGTGGTGGAACTGGCGGTGAAAACCGCCAACCTGATCGGCGACGGCTTGTACGGCGTTGACCTGAAACAGGCCGGCGACAAAGTGGTAGTGATCGAGGTCAACGACAACCCGAACCTCGACGCCGGCATCGAAGACGCTTACCTGCAGGACGATCTGTATTCGCTGGTGCTGGAAGAGTTCGTGCGGCGTCTCGAACTCAAGCGCCGCGGCCAGGCCTGGTAACCGGCCGATGATCAACAGCTTTGCACTCAAACACGGCGCCTTGCAGCGGGTCGAGCGGCTGGACGCCGAAGTGATGCTGTTCAGCGACCCCGACGCTGCCGAACGCGACTTGCTCCACAGTCACTTCAAGCTCGATGAGCACGCGCTGGCCTCGGCGCTGGATCCGGACGAGGTGTCGCGAATCGAGTTCCATCCCGATCACTTGTTTCTGATCTGGAAACGCCCGGAGAACTATTCCGGTGGCGGCAGCCTGGCGTTCGAGGTGTCGTCCTGCGGTTTGCTGTTCTCGCCGGGCCAGTTGCTGGTGATCGCCACCGACGACACGCCACTGCACGGTGTCGGTACACGCCAGCCATTGAACACGCCGCTGGATGTGTTGCTGGACCTGCTGTTCAACAACATCCATCACTACCTCGGGCACCTGAAGGTGATCAAACTGGTCGCCCGGGAGTTGCAGCAGAAATTCAACGCTTCAATGCAGAACCAGCATCTGGTGCAGATGTTCAACCTCAGCGAAAGCCTGATCTATTACATCAACGCCCTGCACAGCAACGGCGCGGTGCTCACGCGGTTGCGCAATCACGCGGAAAAACAGCATTTCGGCAGCGAAGCGATCGGCCTGATCGACGACCTGATCATCGAAAACAACCAGTGCTACAAACAGGCGGAAATCTATTCGACGGTGTTTTCCGGACTGATCGACGCCCGGGGCAACCTGATGAACAACAGCATGAATAACCTGCTGCGCAAACTGACGCTGATCAACGTGGTGTTCCTGCCGCTCAACCTGATTGCGAGCATTGGCGGCATGTCGGAATTCAGCATGATGACCGCCGGTACGCCGTGGTGGGTGTCGTACCCGTTGTTTCTGGCGGCGATGTTGTTGGGGGCGGGCGGGATGCTGTTCGGGCTCAGGCGTCTGGCGAAATGAAAGCAAAATTCGCCATTGACTTGCCGGCAGCGCCCGGGCTAATTTCGGCCCATGACTTCCACCGTATTGCGCTGCCAGCCAAGCATTATTACCGCCATTCCTCATTTGGCGGGCTAGCTCACGACTGCAGCACCCAACCCGCCCTAGAGGCGGGTTTTTTCTTTCTGTCTCCGGGGTTCTGAATAAAAAGTCAGGAGACGACCATGCGCCACAGCCCCGACCAGCAAGCCTTGCTTGAGCAATACGTAAAAAAGATCCTCGCCGCGCCGGTGTATGAACTGGCGGTGCGCACGCCGCTGCAACCCGCGCCGGCACTGTCCGAAGCGCTGGGCAACCGGATCCTGCTTAAGCGCGAAGACCTGCAACCGACTTTCTCCTTCAAGATCCGTGGTGCCTACAACAAACTGGTGCAGCTGAGTGATGAGCAGAAGACGCGCGGGGTAATTACGGCGTCGGCGGGCAATCATGCTCAAGGCGTAGCACTGGCGGCGCGTGAATTGGGCATTGCTGCGACTATCGTGATGCCGGCGACCACGCCTGAGTTGAAAGTGCTGGGCGTCAGTAGTCGTGGAGCTGAAGCGCTGCTGCATGGCGAAAGCTTTCCGTTCGCCCTGGCCCATGCACTGCAACTGGCTGAGCAGACCGGCCGGACTTTCGTCTCGCCGTTCGACGATCCCGATGTGATCGCCGGCCAGGGCACGGTTGCAATGGAGATTCTGCGCGAGCATCAGGGCGCGCTGGATGCGATCTTTGTCCCGGTGGGCGGTGGTGGTTTGATCGCCGGTATCGCGGCGTATGTGAAATACCTGCGGCCGGAGGTGCGGATCATCGGCGTGGAGTCGGAGCACTCGGCCTGTCTGAAGGCTGCTTTGCAAGCGGATGCGCGAGTGGTGCTGCCCGGCGTCGGCACTTTCGCTGACGGCGTGGCAGTGGCGCAGATCGGCGCCTATGGGTTCGAGATCTGTCGCTTCTGCGTCGATGAAGTGATCACCGTCAGCAACGATGAACTCTGCGCGGCGATCAAGAACATCTACGACGATACCCGCTCGATCACCGAGCCTTCCGGCGCATTGGCGGTCGCGGGCATCAAACAGTACGTGGCGCAAACCGGCGCACGGAATCAGACGCTGATCGCCATCGATTCCGGCGCCAATATCAACTTTGACAGCTTGCGCCACGTCGCCGAACGAGCGGCGGCGTGCGGCGTTGTGGCTTGAAGTTACTGTGGAATGGCCACGCCAACCTTGACCGAAGCGGACCAGATGCGATAGCGCACTTCGACATCCTTCGGTGCGTAAACCACGATGGGCAGTTTGCTGTTGTAGCGCACGGTGAAGCCGTCACCGATCACCGGGACAAAGGCGCGCTTTTTCTGGGTGCCGGGCGGGCAGGCCATCAGCGTGCTCATCGGGCCGCTGACTTTCTCGAGGCGGTAGAACGGATAGCCCCAGCCTTCGAGGTTTTTCTCTTCCAGGGTGCCGCCCAGGCGCTGGCGGTTGCAGTCCACCTCGAGGGTCTTGCCGGCAAGGATTTCGACTTTGAAGTTCTCTTCCTGGGCCTGCTGTGGCAGGTGAATGACCTGGCGGGTGAAGCCCGCTTCGGCCTTTGGATAAGGCGCAGTGTCTTCAAGTTTGGCGGCGTGGGTGAGGGTGGACAGGCTGGCGAGCATCAGGCCGGCGGTCGCATAAACTGTGAAATTTCCCATTGAAGCCTCCTGGCGGGTGTACGTTGGTTGACGGGCATTCTCACTGCCATGGGCGGTGAATGCAAACCGCCAGCCGGATGCAAATTGCAGTGTCTGCACGATCGAATCTTGCATTTTGCAACTGGCCAGTGGCCTGCCTTTTTCTCAAGCCATTGATTTGCAAGGAGGTGAAAGCGACCCGATGAAAGGCACGTTTTATGCGTTGATTTGGTGCGGCGCACCGAGTTTGGGCGCCTACACTCCAATGGGCATTTCGCAGTACAGCCGCTTGTCACACCCAAGGATTCAGCGGGGATACACCCGTGGGAAGCCGTGGCAACGGTCGACGTGAATACTTGATTGGCAGTCTCACAGTAAGGAGAGGTTTCGCCATGTTTCTGTCTGCCTTGGAACTCCGCAACATCATAGAAAGCAGCTTTCTACCGAAACGCTGCCAATGCACGCTGTCCCCGGATCTGTCGATGACCGTCAAGGTGTATGGCGATCACCAGACCGATCAGGTTGACCTGCTGGTGAGTGGCATTGATGCCAGTCACTTGAACAGCTGTCGCGAAATCAACGGCCTGATCGCCGGGTTGCGCTCGGATCTAGCGCAACACTCGGCAACTCATTCCGTGCCGCGATCCCGAGTCGTCTAACCGACTGTTTCACCCAGTTCGACCGTCACGCGCCGGGCCTGCAAGAAGCCAAGGCCCAGCGCGAACTCGACCAGCACCGCGAGCAGAATCCCGGGGCCGGCGTGGCCGTTGAGCCATTCAGCAAACCCCAGCACCGCCAGGCCAAAACAGCCGACGATAAAGCCGTTGCTCAGCGCATTGCGCGCGATCGACACCGGCGCGTTGCGCACCAGATAAAACATCACTCCTAACGCTGCAAACAGCACTGCGCTGCGCCGTGCGACGAATCCGGCTGCTTCCGAATACTCGATGCTCCAGATCGCCAGCAACATCTGTGGTGCCAGACCCCACGCCAAGGAAAGCAGAAAACACAGGGAGAAGGTGAGGGTCGAGAGCGTGCGGAACGACAACTGCATGGCGAATCCTTGCGGCAGTGAGGAGGGCCCCGAGCATACTCTTCGAGACCCGTGCTCGCCTACCGCAAAGCCGCAAATCAGAGCTTTCTGTCAGTTCTGGAAGCTGCACGCGTCAGATAATTTCCGGTAACTGATTTCTTCCGGTTTACCGGTGTTGTCGAGGTATTTCATGTCGGCGGTGATGACCTTGCACTCCTGCGTCGGCGGCTCCGTCAGGGAAACCACTTTGGCCACATGCAACGGCATGCCGTATTCATAGGGAACAGCCTTGGAGGTGTCATTGGCCTGGGCCAGCCCGGCAAATACAGTGCAGGCGAGGGCGGTGGTGAGCAGGAACGGACGAATGTTCATGAAGGACTCCGGTGCGACGGAAATGGAGTTCGGCGATCAGAACGCCAAACCTGCCGCACTCGGCGTCAGCTTGGGGCTGAGGGTGTGCGGTTCAGTAGAGTTTTTGACCACGGCGTTAAGCGATGGTTAACCGGGCTGAACGCCGGCTGTCTGGGCGGGGATTGTTTCGTGGGGGAGTCTCGGCGGATTCCTACAAGGGTGGATGCCTTGTCTGCTTTCGGCTGGTGGAGTGGGGCGGTTATGGTTTGGCGTCGCTGCAAAATCAGCGACTTAGGTTTGGTCACCTAACGTAATCACCTGTGCATGTGTGCCATTATTCGCCCGACGGACATTCGTGTCCGTGGAGTGCATTGCTGTGGCGGCTGTGTGCAGGGTCGCCTTCGGGCGAGCCGAGTCAGGTGGTTCTCGGTTGACCAAGCCTGTGGGACTGTCAGATATTTTGTGTGCGGGCCGGTAACGGCCTGCCGTCAGGCAGGCCGTGCTTTTACCAGGTTGGCCTGATAAATCGATCTCCGTACAGAATCGCAAATTGATTCATCGCACTTTTCCAGTCATGGGCCGCTGAGCCCCAGTTGGCGGTGATATTGCGCAGTCCAAGCCAGATCAGTTTTGTCGCCGCATCGTCGGTCGGGAAGTGGCCGCGCGTCTTGATGATTTTGCGCAATTGAGCGTTGATGCTCTCGATGGCGTTGGTCGTGTAGATCACTTTTCGGATCGCCGGCGGGAACACGAAAAATGGGATCACACGATCCCAAGCGCGGCGCCAGGCAGCCACTACCGTCGGATACTGCTTGCCCCACGGTCCGTTTTCAAAGGCGTCCAGCGCCTGCTCGGCCGCTTCGGCGGTCACCGCCTGATAGATCGGCTTAAGCGCCTTGGCCAGTTCGCGACGCTTGTCCCAGGCCGCGTAATCAAGACTGTTGCGGATCAGATGAACAATGCATGTTTGCAGTGTCGTGTCTGGGAATACGGCGCTGAGCGCTTCTGGCATGCCTTTCAGTCCATCGGTCACAGCAATCAACACGTCTTCGACGCCGCGTGTCTTGAGGTCGTTGAAAACCTTCATCCAGAACTTGGCGCCCTCGGTATTTTCAATCCAGATGCCGAGAATATCGCGTGTTCCGTCAGGCAAAACGCCCAGGGCCAAGTAGATCGCCTTGTTGCGAACCAGCCCCTCTTCACGGATTTTGACCCGTAGAGCATCGAAGAAAATAACCGGATACATCGGCTCCAAAGGCCGCTGTTGCCATGCACCGATCTCTGCCATGACCTCGTCGGTTACAGAGCTGATGAAGTCGGGAGAAACATCGGTACCGTACTGCTCGGAAAGAAACGCCCGGATCTCTCTGACCGTCATTCCACGGGCATACATGGCGATGATCTTGTCATCGAACCCGGTGTAGCGGCGCTCGTGTTTGGGAATCAGGATCGGGGAAAAACTGCCGTCCCGGTCGCGTGGAATATCCAGCCGTAGCGGGCCGTCACCGGTTAGAACCGTCTTGCCGCTCTTGCCATTGCGCTGGTTGGTTTCATCCTCTGGGCGCTGCGCGCCCGGCGGATAGCCCAAGTGGTGACCAAGCTCTGCACTCAGCGCTCGCTCGATCAAAGCCTTCTTGAACGCTGCTGACGCGTCCTCGATGGCTTCAGCGGTCATCGGTCCATCGGTGAATTGCTCGAGCAGCTCTTTCGGGATTTTCGGCAGCTCTCGCAACGCGGGTTTCTTTTTGGTTGGCATACATGCACCTCTTACTCATGTTATGCCCGAACACAAAATTTCTGACACCCCCAAGCCTGTACACAGTCCGCCTCCCCATCGTTTGGTCACGGTGCTGGCGGTTACTTTCAAGCTGCCTTGAGTAATTCCAATGCCAATCCTGAAATTAAGCTCCGCCCGTTATCTCCCGCTCAACAGCGGCGTCACTGACAGCGCACCGCTGGTCATCGACACCCAAGCCAACCCGAAGGACCTCTTCGAAGCCGCCGTGCAACGCATCCGCGCCGCTGCCGACCTGCTCGAAACCCTGCACTGCCTGTGCTTCAAGCACGCCGATGTCCAGGACATTCCCCACATCACCCATGCGCTGTACCTGCTGACGCAGGATGGCAGTGATTTACTTCAGGTTGCGCAGCAGAAAATGCTGAACTGGCAGGCGCCGGTTTGATGGTTTGAAAAGCGGCCTGGTATTCACGGGCAGAAGCATTATCTGCCCGTGATGCTGCTGGAGGATTGTGGCTCTTCATCCGGAACTGGATCAAACGGGCTGATCAAGTTGGGGCTCCATTTCAACTCGACGATATATTCCGGCAGAAAGCGTACATGCAGATAACGATCAGTACGTTTTTGTGGAGGTAGAGGCAATACTACCTCATGCTCTTCTCGCCTCATTCCTTGCCTGAACTGTTCGCCTGTCACGCTGACGATCCAAGAGACACGAACCGTTTTTCCCACAATTTTTTGGCAGCACGTAATCCCGCCGCTACTCATTGCGAATAGATTTCCACCCCAAAAATCATTTATCCAGAAGCTGAAAATCGGTCGATCTGTGTAGTTCTCCGAGGTCAGCATGACGCCGGGCGTCCGGAGCAGGCCAATGATTTTCGGGGCGGCATAGGTAAGCAGCAAAGCCAACACACCCAACGCTATTTGTCTTCGCCGCCAGGTCCGTCGGCGGCGCGCATCGGCAGAAACATCTATCAAATCAATGAAATCCATTTCGTATATTGAGATTGTCGGCGTGAGCCCCGCAGTAGATTTATCCTTGCTTCAGGTCGATGCGCCTGACGATTGTGTCGATGGCTTACGCATCGTCTGCTCCAGATAATCCGGTGCCATACCCTTTGTCTTATTCAGACTCGGTATGTCGAAGTCTCGCACGCGAAAATATTTGGGTAGCGGAGGATTCTGGGTCGGTGGCATCTGCTGGATCATGTATCGATCATTAACATAAAACTCAAGCAAGTCCTCGATATCAAAGTTCAAACTTTTTACTTCAGGATTGAACCAATCCTTCAATAAAGTTTTAACGGGCGCTGAAGCAAAAGCGGTGTTCAGTCGCCATGCCTCACGGTCCACATCTTCAAGCCAACCTAGATCATTGCGTAAGGCAGCCTTGTCTTGTTGGTTCTGCTTGATCGCCTGATCTCGCTTGGCAGCCTGGGCGCTTGTTTCATTTCCCATGCCAAAAAATTTAGCCATTGACCCTTGCTTACCAAGGATTGGACGTGCGAGACGGTCTTCCTGTTCGTCATACGCCTTATGCTGTTCGCGATAGATCTCCCACAATCCGCGCAGCCTCTGAATATACAAACGTCGGTGAGCAAGGAATGCTTCGGGGGAGACCTTCTGATTGCCTGCAAGACTTAGGTATTTTTTACTAACTTCAATGGCGCTTGCACCGTTGATGTGGTCATTCAATTGGAAGTATTTCGATACCAAGACCGCTTTGTCAGGAAGTGTTTGCATGGGGTAAAGCGGAACGCCTGCACGATAAGCAGCGTTATACATTTCATGCAGACTGACCATGTGGAGTTCACGACTATGAGGAGCATCAGTTTTAGCCAAGCCTCCTCCTACGTCATAGCTGGTTCCAGGTACGAGGCGCTCTTCCCAGCGAGGTGTCGATGGACCGGTACCAATCAATCGAGATCGGCGAGATTCTTGGCACTCATGTGCTGCAATTAAATGCAATGCGTTTTTTACAGGACCAGGAAGGCATTCACCGTCATCGACTTTGTTCTCGAAAGGCAGCAGATATTCAAAAATAATTGAATCCTCGCCACTACGATCTACCGCATCAAAAAGGCCCATGAACGTAATTTCAAGATTTGTTTTCTTAAATATGGTGGTGGCCGGGTCGCACTCTTCAAAGATTTTATGAGCAAATGCTCTTGCAAGGCTTGCGCCGAAATCGAAGCCAAATATTGACACGGATATTTTTTTAACCGGAGCTTTGCTGTTCTTGTTAGCGTCTTCTAAAGCCTTCTCCAAGGCGCTAACCGCCGCCTCCAATCGCGTATCTACACCTGTTTTGAAAAAGTTCGTTATCAGTTCGTTGTCACGAGTAAAGTCAAACATGTCCAGAGATGCTGGCGCTGCTGCTTTGATTGCTGAGGTAATAATGTTTCCAGGCTTTATATTGTTATAGATGCTTTCCCACCATTTTTTACCGGTAATGACGTCCTTTGCGGAATCAAGTGGGCTATTCGAAATAGTGTCTTCAGGAGACTTTACTATGCTGTCTTTCGCCCTGCTTGCGGCGCCATCAATGCCTGCGCCGCTTACGGTCTCTCCACCTCCGAGTGTTTTATCAAACTCAGTGGCCAAACCCGACAAGTAAAATCGTTTATTTCCCGCAAATGAATCTGATGCATCGGATAGGTCAGCATCCGGGTACGCCATGAAAAGTCTGGCAACATTACTGAGTCGATCCTCTTGCAAGTCGCTCTTCATGTTTCGGCCAAAACCATCGAAGAAGAATCCAACTCGCAGCGTCGCCTCACAAGGCAGAACAGGATTTTTCTCAGCAGAGGTGCAAGAGTTCGTTTTTGTGCTGATAGCTTCTGCACGATCTAGATGCTGAGGTGTGCTCATGGGATACGTCCTTGTTCAATAGATTTTTGCTTGGCAAAGGGAGATGGGAAAGGTCTTGTGAGGTCGGGACTCCATCCCAGCCTGACCTTGTTGCCTGGTTCGAATTGAACGTGAAGATATTGATCAGTTGGCCCACGCTCGGGCAGTGGAAGTTCAATTTCGTGATGCTCTTCTACCGCTCCACTCAATTGCTGCTGACGGGTCATGTCCAGAATCCATTTTATTTTAATGGTTTTTCCTTCAAATCGGGTGCAGCACATAATTCCGCCGCCTCCCATTGCCATCAAGTTTCCACCCCAAAAGTCATTCGCCCAGAAACTAAAAATCGGGCGATCCATATAGTTTGCAGATGTCAACATCGCCCCAGGCGTACGAAACTGGTTGTAAAGGTACGAACCCAGGAAAGGCAGCAGTAAAACAAGCATCCCAATGACCAGGTTGCGGCGGCGCCAGATTTTTTGCCGCTTCATGTTCATAGCCACGGTCATTTCTTGAGATCCTTATCTTGCGATACTTCTAAAACAGTCGAATGCATGACGGGCAAAAATGGACAGCTGATTTGTTTATCTATCCCGAAACTCACTCCGACAACTCCCTCATCACAACCCCAAGCGGCAACTTCTCCCCAACAGCCCGCGCTTTGGCTTTGTTCCACATCGGCCAATTCGCCGGGAACTCGGGATCCATCAATTGAAGGCTGGCAAACAGGCTGACGTCTTCCGGGTCCGACAAGCCTTCTGCGCGTCCAGCGTCCAGCGCCTGCTTGACCTGGTTCAACCGGTCGCCATGGCAGCTACTGGTGAATACCTCTGGCGCGTCTTTTTCCAGTTCGGTGGTCAGGTTGTAGGGCAGGGGATCGATCTCCATGTCCTTCCATAACCTGGCGTCCAGGAAAATCGGCTGGTACTTGCCCGGTTGTTCCAGGTTGAGCCCTTTGAAGCATTGCCACTCATCATCCGCCGCTGGCACCCACCACTCGTGCAACGGACCGAAAAGCCAGGCATGCCAGGACAGGTCGTCTCGAGCGTGGAGCATCGGCAGTACTTCAGGGGCGTAGCTGCGGATCATCAGGACTTCGCCGGCTTCATTTTTTGCCAGCAAGGCGTCGCTCAGGTGCGCCGCGAGTTTTTCTGCGGGGCAGTCGGTGCGGATCCAGCTGGCCATGGCAGTGCAGCCGGTAAAGTATTCGTGGGCGAGAAAGGCCTCGAATTCCATGTCACTGACGTCCACGAGCCATGGGCCGTAGTTGCGCAATTCGGCGAACTCCGGTTGAAGCATCAAGGGGCGGCGTGACGGATCGGATTTGAGGAATTGCTGCCGAGCCGGCTCGGAGAGCAGGCCCGTTTCAACGATTGCGAATCGCGACTGTGCGTTTTTATGCGCCTCTGCCCAGGCTTTCGCTGCGTCGTCCTTCGTCATCAATTGGCTCCCGATTGCAGGGCCAGTTTTTCCCGCATGGCTTTCTTCAGGCACTCAACGCAGATGCCTTTCGGCGCCTTCAGCTTTGGCACTACGGCCAGCGATTCAGCCTCGATCTTTTGATTCAGCCGGGTTTGCATCAAGCGTCCGGCCTTGTCGAGGGCTGCCAGGCCAGGAATGAAAGGCACGAGGATCTGAATGCCTGAGCCCACCCCCGGCGCACCGCCGGTGTTGGCCTTCACTTCCGCACCGCTGATGGTCACGCCACCCGCATCGACCTTGACGAAACTGCCGCCAGCCTTGGCCGTCAGCTCCATACCACCCTCGATCACGACCTTGTCGCCGGCGTGGTAATGAATCTCCGTGCCCGCCTCAACGAACTGCCCGGTGCCGACTTTCACATGCTGAGTCACGCCCACGGTCAGGTGATCGTTGGCGCGCATTTCACTGACACGATCCAGATGAGTGATGCGGTGCTCTTCAACCTTGAATTCACTCAAAACATTGGCTTCAACCGTGTCATGCCGTTCATTGCCAACGCGAATCTTCTGGTCGTGCTCGATGTTCTCGTCCCAGTCGCGCTGGGCGTGGATATAGATCTGTTCCGCGCCTTTCTTGTCTTCGATGCGGAATTCGTTGTAGCCCTTGCCGCCCGGTGAGCTCAGGGTCTTGAAGGTGCTGCGGGTCTTGTTCGCCGGCAAGTCGTAGGGGACGACGTTTTCCTTGTGGTACAGGCAACCGGTCACCAGCGGCTGGTCGGGGTCGCCTTCGAGGAAGGTCACCAGCACTTCCATGCCGATGCGTGGAATGGCAATGCCGCCGTACGCTGCGCCGGCCCAGCCGCTGGCGACGCGTAGCCAGCAGGTGGTCTTGTCGTCGGCCTGGCCGTCGCGGTCCCAGTGGAATTGCACTTTCACGCGGCCGTACTGGTCGCAGTGAATTTCTTCGCCAGCGGGGCCGGTGACGATGGCGGTCTGGCTGCCGAGCACTTTCGGTTTCGGGTGTTCGAGGGCAGGGCGGTAGTGGGCGTCCCACGGGGTGGCCACGAACGAGTTGCGGTAGCCCTGGTGGAAATCGCTCTTGTTGTCGGTGACGTCGCTGGTGACGTTTTCGCCCAGCACTTGCGGCTGCTTGCCTTCGTGGAAAACTTCCAGCAGCAGCCACAGATCGTTCCATTCGGCGCGCGGGTGTTCGGCCAGGGTCATGAAGTGGCCGCTGGTCAGGGTCGGTTCGTCACCTTTGCCTTCGGCGAGTTTGTAGTCGCTGCGATGGCGTTCCAGCGCGCGGGTCGAGAGGAACTTGCCGCGCTCGCGCGTGGTGAAGCGGCCGGGGTAGTCGTAGTCTTCCAGGTCCGGCATGAACTCGGATTTGACTGCGCCTTCGGGCAGGATCTTCGGTTTTTCGAAATCATAGTCGCGGCGGCTGACGCGGCTGGTGCGGGTTTCCAGGCGCAGGTTGAAACGCTTGATCACCGGTTTGTCGGCGGTCATGCCGGAGTCTTGCTGGTAGTTCACCGGTTTCAGTTTGCGGAAAACGGTCTGGTCGTCGCCGAACACCAGTTTGTGGCCGCTGCTGCTGTGCTGGAAGTGGAAGTGAATGCCTTCCTCTTCGCACAGGCGCTGGATGAAATGCAGGTCGGATTCGTCGTACTGCACGCAGTAATCGCGTTCCGGGTATTCGGCGCCGAGCTGGAAGCTGTAGGCGTTAGCCAGGATCCCGCGATCTTCCAGCACCTGGGCAATGATCTTCGGCACCGTCAGTTGTTGGAAAATCTGCTGGTCATGGTTGTGCCGCAGGTAGGCCAGTTGCGGCACCAGGCTCAGGCTGTAGCGGGTCAGGGTCTTGCCGGAATCGCCTTGCTCGATGCGATACACCAGACCATGAATCTTGCCTTCGCCAGTGGCGCCGAACGTGAGGCAGCCAGGCTTGTGCAGAAGTTCTTCAAGGTTGAGGTCGGGACGGGCGCTGACCAGTTCGATGTCGAAACGGAACGGTTCGTTGAGGGCTTCGCGACCAGTGAAACTGAGGACTTGCAGATCGGCCGAAGCGCCTTCGAGCGTGAGGGTAATGTGGGTAGCGTTGGCGTCCAGCATGCCTTGTTTTCCGTCCTTTGGATTAGCGTGGGCGGATGGTGCAGGATTAAACCGCCTCGTTCAAGGCGCAAATGCCGTAGAAGCACAGGTCTGAAGCCATAGGGAAAACCCCTAGGCCGGCTGTTTCGCCCCGTGAAACGGGCACTTTCGCACGAGAGATTCCGCGCAATCGTCAACTTCAACGCTCAAGAACATTCAGTCAGTTTCAGACTAAAGTCGCCTGTAGCACGTCAAAGCCATCTGCCATCATTGGCGC
Organism: Pseudomonas gozinkensis; assembly: GCF_014863585.1. Lineage (NCBI taxonomy): Bacteria > Pseudomonadati > Pseudomonadota > Gammaproteobacteria > Pseudomonadales > Pseudomonadaceae > Pseudomonas > Pseudomonas gozinkensis. The sequence goes on from NZ_CP062253.1 coordinate 3,286,228, forward strand.
TCACCCCGCGTGTTCACTGCCTCCCGGTTCTTTATCGACCCGGGACGGGAGCTATTTCTGGTTGTTTGCGCCTCTGCGCAATCGTTGTTCTGTTGGAGTTTTCAATGCGTCCCCCATTTCCCCTCATCACCCCGCGCCAGTCGCTTGGCTTCGGAGCCTTTGTGCTGTGCGCCGGTTTTACCGCGCAGGTTCAGGCCAGCGGTTTTTTCGAAGACACCACGGCGAAGATCGAGTCGCGCACGGTGTACTTCAACCGCGATTTCCGTGATGGGCACACCTCCAGTGATCAGGGCGCGTCCAAGCGCGAAGAGTCGGCGCAGGGCTTCATTCTCAATCTGCAATCGGGTTACACCGAAGGCACCGTCGGTTTCGGGATCGATGCGCTGGGCATGGCGGGCTTCCAGCTCGATTCCAGCCCTGACCGCAGCAACAGCGGCCTGTTGCCGTCCAGCGGCGACAACCCGCGCGGTTCGAAAGGTCAGTACGCGAAGATGGGCCTGACCGCCAAGGTCAAAGTCTCGGACACCGTGCTGAAATACGGCGCGCTGCTGCCGGATCTGCCGCTGCTCAAGTACAACGACGGCCGCCTGCTGCCAACCATGTTCAACGGTGCGATGCTGACCTCCAAAGTGGTGAAGGACCTGACTTTCATGGCCGCGCGTCTGGACAAGTACACCGCCCGGGATTCGACCGATTCCCAGGACATCCGCGTGCACTGCAAGAACAAGCGCTATGCCTGCAACACCACCGCCGATCATTTCGACATGTACGGCTTCGACTACAAGATCAACGATCGCCTGACCGCGCAGTATCACTACGCCGAGCTGGAAGACATCTATCGCCAGCACTTCGTGGGTCTGCTGGCCAATCAGCCGCTGGGTGACGGCGTGCTGAAAGCCGATCTGCGGTTGCTGAAAAGCGCCGACAGCGGCGACGCGAAAGCCGGCTCCATCGACAACCGCGCCTTGAGCGGCATGCTGTCCTACGGCATCAACGGCCACACCTTCAGCGCCGGCTGGCAGCGCATGAACGGCGACAATTCGATGCCGTATCTGGATGGCAGCAACCCGTATCTGGTGAACTACGTGCAGGTCAACGACTTCGCGGCAGCGCAGGAACGTTCCTGGCAGCTGCGTTATGACTATGACTTCAAGGCGATCGGCATCAACGGCCTGAGCTTCCTGACCCGTTACGTGAACGGCGATCACATCAAGGTGCCGGGCAGCGATCAGGAAGGTAAAGAGTGGGAGCGTGACAGCGAGTTGAAGTACGTGATCCAGACCGGCACGTTCAAGGACGTCAGCCTGCGGTTGCGTAATGCGACTTACCGCACCAACTACGAGAAGTTCGCCCGGGACGTGGATGAGACCCGGTTGATCGTGAGTTACAACTTTTCGGTGTTGTAACCCATAGGTCGGTGGTGTCTGGACTGACGCCATCGCGAGCAAGTTCGCTCCCACAGGTTTCCCCGGGTGCTCACTAAATTGTGGTCACCCTAAATCCCTGTGGGAGCGAGCTTGCTCGCGAATGCGTCCGTAAGAGCACTGAGGGTCAGAGCCAATGCCAGAACCGGCTCCAGAACCCGCGATTCAAATCATCCTTGCACGCCGCGTATTGCTGGCCGTACATGTCCGAGCGGTTCTGCACCTTGCGCGCCACCGGTGGCAGCCACGCCTTGCTGGCGTAGGTCTTCTGGCGGAAACCGCCCCAGCCTTCGTGGTAGTTGAGGTACTGGTTGTAGGCGTCGTACTTGTACACGCCGTTGATCGAGGTGGTCTTGTCCATGTACCAGCCGACGAAGTCGATGGCGTCATCGAAGTCTTCGCGATCGGCGCCGTATCGGCCGGTGCTTTTCTGGTAGTCGGACCAGACTTCATCCTTGGCCTGCGCATAGCCCGACGCCGTCGTGACGCGGCCCCACGGGATTACCCACAGCAGGTATTTGCGCGGCGTCTTGGCGTCGTAGCGGTAGCCGGACTCCTGATACATGATCGCGAACGGCACCTGGATCGGTACGCCCCAGCGCTTTTGCGTGACTTGCGCCGCGTCGTACCAATCACTCTTTTCACGAAAAATCTCGCAGAGGTTTTCCGGCGAACGCGGTGGCGATGTTCCGCAACCGGTCAACAGTGCCGCCAATACCAAAAGTCCAACCGTGCGCCCCGAATTCAAAAGCCGTCATCCCGTCGTGCAAAAAAGGGCGCCAGTCTACGCGGTCAGGTCAACTGGTGGCGATAAGGCAAATCCGGACCTGTTTTACTGCATGTGAGGGCGGCGGCCTGTACGGCAAACCTGAGCATGCCGTCGATCTGCTCGCGGTCAAGGTGTTGAACGCCCTCCACCGAATCCAGTTCATGCTCGGTCAGCCAGGTGATCAACGCGGCCTGGAAGGTATCGCCGGCGCCGACGGTGTCGGCAATCTTCACCGAGCTTGCCGGCACCGACCATGAACCATGGGCACGGCTGAACACGGTCGCGCCTTCACCGCCACGGGTCAGAAACACCACCTGGCAACGATGCTGCAACCAGCCTTCGATGACGCGCGCCGGATCCTGCTCGGGGTACAGCAGGCTCAAATCTTCGTCGCTGACCTTGATCAGGTCCGCCAACGGCACCAGCGTAGCGATTCGTTCGCGCCACAGGTCGATGTTCGGCTCGGGGTTGAGGCGCACGTTCGGGTCGAGGCTGATCAGGCGCTTGCCGCTTTCGCGCTGCACCAGCGCAAGCAAGGTATCGGCAATCGGCTGCACCACCAGCGAGAAAGAACCGAAGTGCAAGCCGCGCACTTCAGGGCCCAACGTTGGCAAGTGCGTCAGGCTCAACTGGCGGTCGGCACAGCCTTCGCCACGGAAGCTGTAGTGTGGCGAACCATTGGCGCCCACCGCGACCATCGCCAGCGTGGTTGGCGCAGCGAAATCCACCAGGTAATCCGGGCGTACGCCTTCATCCTGCAGCACTTGCTGCAAACGCCGGCCGAGGTAGTCGGTGGACAACCCGCCGAACAGCGCCGAATCCACGCCCAGCCGGCGCAAACCCACCGCCACGTTGAACGGCGAGCCACCGGCAATCGCCTTGAAATTGACTTTCGATGCCTGCCCGCCGGCATCGTCTTCGCTGAAGAAATCGAACAGCGCTTCGCCACACACCAGGTACATAGTTGTTTGCTCTTTATAAGGTTGCGACATGCAGTCGATAGCGTTCATAGGCCTGCTGGAAGGCCGCGACATTCGCGGCAACCGGCAGGGTTTCACTGTTCAGGTCGAGCTTCACGCAGCGCTCGCACAGATCGGCCAGGGTGTCTTCGTGGCCGTTCGACCACGACTTGCACCACGCCGCCTGAATTGCAGCGCCGAGGGCTGCGGCTTCGCTCTGCTCGGTGCAGATCACCGGGGTGTTCATGATGTCGGCGACGATCTGCCGCCACACCGCACTTTTCGAACCACCGCCAATCAGGCAAATGCTGCGGCTTTGTAAACCATTCTGGCGCAACAGATCCAGTCCATAACGCAGGCCGAAGGTGGTGCCTTCGACGGCGGCGCGGCACAGATTGGCCTGGGTCAGGTTGCTCAGGGTCAAGCCATGCAGGCTGCCGGTGGCGTGGGGCAGGGGAGGCACGCGTTCGCCGTTGAGGAACGGCAGCATGCTCACGCCATCAGCGCCGATCGGGGCCTGGGCCACCAAGGCGTTGAAGGCGTCGAGATCGAGGTCGAACAATTCCCGGATCGCGCCCGTGGCGTTGGTCAGGTTCATGGTGCAGATCAACGGCAGCCAGCCGCCGCTGGAAGAACAGAAGGTCGCGACCGACGCGTCCGGGCTGACCTTCGGCACCTCGGCGTAGGCGTACACGGTGCCGGAGGAACCGAGGCTCATGGTGATCGCGCCCGGTTGAATGTTGCCGGTCCCGATGGCGCCCATCATGTTGTCGCCGCCACCGCTGGACACCAGTGTGGTTGGGTTGATGCCCAGCTGTTCGGCAATTGCCGGCAGGATTGTGCCGACCGCTTGATGAGCATCGATCAGCTCCGGCAGCGCGGATTGCAGACGGCCGCTGGCGTCGATGTCGCGCAGCAGTTGCAGATCCCATTGGCGGGTGCGCACGTTGAAATAGCCGGTGCCGGATGCGTCGCCGTATTCGCTGCAGCTACGGCCGGTAAGCCAGAAATTCAGATAGTCGTGGGGCAGCAAGATCCGCGCGATGCGGGAGAATACCTCCGGATGCTGCTCTTGGGTCCACAACAGTTTCGATACGGTGTAGCCCGGCGCGATGACTACGCCGAGGCGTTCCAGAGAGCCTTGTTCACCGCCCAGGTGAGTCAGCAAGCGGTCGTTTTCAGCCGTGGTTTCGGTGTCGCACCAGAGCTTGGCCGGGCGCAGGACCTGGCCTTGATCGTCGAGCAGCACCAGGCCGTGTTGCTGGCCGGAAACGCCAATGCCGAGGATCGACTGGCCGTCGACATTGGCCGCCAATAAAGCGCGGCGGGTGGCGAGGGTGAACGCCTCCAGCCATTGCGCTGTGTCTTGCTCGCGACGGCCGTTGGCGCCGCTGATCATCGTGTGGGCGGCGGCGCCCTGGCCCAACACCTGGCCGCTGGTGGCGTCGAGGATGATGGCCTTGGTGCCTTGGGTGCCGCAGTCGATGCCGAGGAACAGTTGTTGGTTGTTCATGGTGTGAACCTGTTGGTTTTTCCAGATCGTTCCCACGCTCCGCGTGGGAATGCAGCCCAAGACGCTCCGCGTCCCCATTCAACAGCGGACGCAGAGCGTCCATTGATGCATTCCCACGCGGAGCGTGGGAACGATCAGGTCAACAGGTGTTCGAGGGTTCGTGTGACGCCTTCTTCGCGCAAGCTGTTCAGGCACCACTCGAATGCTGCGACAAACTCGGGCGAACGCGGTATCGCCACGCCAAAAATCTCCTCAACCCCCAACAACCTTTCAGTAATCAGCGCATCCTCCGCCACCAACGCCTGACAGAACGCCGCCCGAGGATCCGGAATCGAGTAAGTGTCGCCATTCTCATCCACACCCTTCAAATAAAGCGCCCAGGCCGCCACCACCAGCGCCGCTCGTTTGGTCTCCTGCCCATCGGCAATCAACCGATTGATCGTCGGAATGGTGAACTTGGGAAACTTCGACGAACCGTCCGAACAGACGCGCTCCAGCTGATCGGCAATCGCCTGATTGGAGAACCGCGCTACCAGCGTGTCCTTGTACTCGGGCAAGTCGATGCCCGGCACCGGCGCCAATTGCGGAGTAACGTCCAGGTCCATGTAAGCGCGCATGTAGCGCACGAACAGCGGGTCGTTCATGGTTTCGTGAACGAAGCGGTAACCCTTCAAAAAGCCCAGATAGGTCAGCGCCAGATGACTGCCGTTGAGCAGTTTGATCTTCATCTCTTCGTAGGGGGAAACATCGTCGGTGAACTGCACGCCGACCTTTTCCCAGGCCGGGCGGCCGTTGACGAACTTGTCTTCCAGCACCCATTGCACGAACGGTTCACAGACCACCGGCCAGGCATCGTCAACGGCGTGTTTGTCCGCCAGTTGCAGGCGATGGGCGGTGCTGGTCATCGGCGTGATGCGGTCGACCATGGCGTTGGGGAAGCTGACGTTGGCGTCGATCCATTCGCGCAAGTCCGGATCCAGCAGCGCAGTGAAGGCCAGCAGCGCCTTGCGGGTCACGGCGCCGTTGTGCGGCAGGTTATCGCAGGACATCACGGTGAACGCCGGAATACCCGCCGCGCGACGTCTGGCTAGCGCCGCACAGAGGAAACCGAACACGGTTTTCGGCTGCTGCGGGTAAGTCAGATCGTGCTGAATCTGCGGCAGGTGCGCCATGAACTCGCCGTTGCTGTCGTCGATGCAGTAACCGCCCTCGGTGATGGTCAGCGAAACGATGCGGATCTGCGGATCGGCGAGCTTGTCGATCAGCACCTGGGCACTGTCCTCGGCCAGCAGCATGTCGCGGATCGCGCCGATGACCCGGACTTCGGTGTCGTCGCTGTCGCCGAGTTCGAACAGGGTGAACAGGTAGTCCTGCTCCTTGAGGTCGTCCCGGGCACGGCGGTCTTCGCCGCGCAGGCCGACGCCGCAGATCGCCCAGTCCAGCGCTTCGCCGGTGTTCATCAGCGCGTCGGTGTAATACGCCTGATGCGCGCGATGGAAGCCGCCGACGCCAATGTGGGCGATGCCCTGGCGGGTGTCGCCGAGGCTGTAGGCCGGCAGCTTCACTTCGGTGGCGAGGCGGTTGAGGTTTTGCTTGTTCAGTTTCATCGGGTCAGTCTCGAAATCAGGCGGCCGCGCGCAGCGGGCGGGTCAGCGCCACGCCGTCGGCATCGAACAGATGGCAGTGGGAGGCGTCCAGGTGCAGGTTCAGTTGTTCGCCGTAACGGCTTGCCAGATCACCACGCACGCGCATGGTCAGGGCTTCGCCGGCGTTGGTCTTGACGTGGCAGAAGGTGTCGCTGCCCAGTCGCTCGCTGACGTCAGCGGTGACTTGCAGGGTGCAATCGCCCGCTTGCGCCAGTTCCAGATGTTCCGGGCGAATGCCCAGGGTCACGGCGCTACCGACGCTCAGGTTCGATGCGTTGAACGGCAGGGTGATACGGGTGCCGGCGTCCAGCGAAACTTCGCAGCTAGCGCCATCGATCCGCACAATCTGGCCTTTGAGGAAGCCCATTCTCGGCGTGCCGAGGAAACCGGCGACGAACAGGTTGGCGGGGTTGTGATACAGCTCCAGCGGCGAGCCGACCTGTTCGATCTTGCCGCCATTGAGCACCACGACTTTGTCGGCCATGGTCATGGCCTCGACCTGATCGTGGGTCACATAAATCATGGTCGCTTTCAGGTCCTTGTGCAGGCGCAGCAGTTCCAGGCGCATCTGCACCCGCAGGGCGGCGTCGAGGTTGGACAGCGGCTCGTCGAACAGGAAGATTTTCGGGTTGCGCACAATCGCCCGGCCGATGGCCACACGCTGACGCTGGCCGCCGGACAGTTGTTTCGGCTTGCGCTCGAGCATCGGGCCCAGTTCCAGAATCCGCGCGGCTTCGCCGACTTTCTTCTCGACTTCGGCTTTCGGCACGCCAGCCAGGTCGAGGGCGAACGACATGTTTTTCTTCACGGTCATGTGCGGGTACAGCGCGTAGGTCTGGAACACCATCGCCAGATCGCGCTTGGCCGGGCTGACTTCGGTGATGTCTCGTCCGTCCAGTTCGATGGTGCCGCCGCTGACTTCTTCAAGGCCGGCGATCAGTCGCAGCAGGGTGGATTTGCCGCAGCCCGACGGGCCGACGAACACCACGAATTCCTTGTCGTTCACCTCAAGGTCGATGCCCTTGATGATGGAAAAGCCTTCGAAGCCTTTTTGCAGATTCTTGATTTTCAGGTTGGCCATGATGATGAGCCTCCACAATTTTTATTCAGTTGAACCGGATGGCTTTTCTGTGGGAGCGAGCTTGCTCGCGATGGGGCCGTGTCAGCCAATATCGTCGACGCATGACACACCGCTATCGCGAGCAGGCTCGCTCCCACAGGGGCATTCATTTGACGGCGCCGAACGACAGGCCGCGCACCAGTTGTTTCTGGCTGATCCAGCCGAAGATCAGGATCGGCGCGCAGGCCAGAGTCGAGACGGCCGACAACTTGGCCCAGAACAATCCTTCGGGGCTTGAGTAGGAGGCGATCAGCGCGGTCAGCGGCGCGGCTTTGGACGAGGTCAGATTCAGCGACCAGAAGGCTTCGTTCCAGCACAGGATCAGTGACAGCAGCACGGTCGAGGCGAGGCCGCCCTTGGCGATCGGCAGCAGCACGCGGAGCATTTCCTGGGCGAGGGTGGCACCGTCGAGGCGGGCGGCTTCGAGGATGTCCTTGGGGATGTCCTTGAAGTAGGTGTAAACCATCCACACCACGATCGGCAGGTTGATCAGCGTGTAGATCACGATCAGCGCGATGCGCGTATCGAGCAGGCCGAAGCTCTTGGCCAGCAAGTAGATCGGCATCAGCACGCCCACCGGCGGCAGCATCTTGGTGGAGAGCATCCACAGCAGCGTGCCTTTGGTGCGCTGGGTTTCGTAGAACGCCATCGAGTAGGCCGCCGGCACCGCGATCAGCAGGCACAGGGCGGTGGCGCTGAAGGAAATCACCACCGAGTTCCAGGCGAAACTGAAGTAGTCGCTGCGTTCGTTGATGTGCAGGTAGTTCTCCAGCGTCGGCGTGAAGATGAACTGCGGCGGCGTGGCGAAGGCGTCGATTTCGGTCTTGAAACTGGTCAGCACCATCCAGAAGATCGGGAAGAAAATGATGATCGCGATGGCCCAGGCCAGCGTGCCGAGCAGCAGGCTTTGCAGCCGGCGGGATTGTTGAAGAGTCATGGCAGGCCTCAGGCTTTGTCAGTCAGGTTTTTGCCGATCATCCGCACCAGAATGATCGCGGCGATGTTGGCAATGACCACGGCGATCAGGCCGCCGGCCGAGGCCATGCCGACGTCGAACTGCACCAGCGCCTGGTTGTAGATCAGGTAGGCGAGGTTGGTCGACGCGTAGCCGGGGCCGCCGTTGGTGGTGGTGAAGATTTCGGCGAACACCGACAGCAGGAAGATGGTTTCAATCATCACGACCACGGCAATCGGCCGCGCCAGGTGCGGCAGGGTCAGGTGCCAGAAGATCGCGATCGGGCCGGCGCCGTCGAGGCGGGCGGCTTCTTTCTGTTCCTGGTCGAGGGACTGCATGGCGGTCATCAGGATCAGGATCGCGAAGGGCAGCCATTGCCACGACACAATGATGATGATCGACAGCAGCGGGTAGTGAGCGAGCCAGTCCACCGGTTGCGCGCCGAACAGCTTCCAGATGTAGGCGAGGATCCCGGAAACCGGGTGGAAAATCAGGTTCTTCCAGATCAGCGCGCCGACCGTGGGCATGATGAAGAACGGCGAAATCAGCATCACCCGCACGATGCCGCGACCGAAGAACTCGCTGGCCTCAAGCAACGCACTGATCAGTACGCCGAACACCACGCTGATCAGCAGCACGCTGCCTACCAGCAGCAAGGTGTTGGTGGCGCCGGGCATGAAGCCGGAGTCGGTCAGGAAGTAGGTGAAGTTTTCCAGCCCGACGAACTCGTTTACGCCGGGGTCGAGCAGGTTGTAGCGGATCATCGAGAAATAGACGGTCATGCCCAGCGGCACGATCATCCACAGCAGCAACAGGGCCACCGAAGGGCTGACCAGAAACCAGCCGGGATTGGCCACACGGCTTTTGCGCCGGGGCTGCGACAGGTCGATGTGGGCTTTGGCAGTTGAAGTATTCATGGTGATCACAACCGTTTGGGTGCAGGTACATGTTCAGGAGAGAAAACCTTCCTGACATTGACGCGATCCCTGTGGGAGCTGGCTTGCCAGCGATAGCGATATAACGGCCGGCAGCAATGTTGACTGTGCTGACGCCATCGCTGGCAAGCCAGCTCCCACAGGTTGAGTGGCGAGTTACTTCGGATAACCCGCGCGCTTCATCTCGCGTTCGGTGGTTTGTTGGGCCGCGGTCAGCGCCTGGTCGACCGTTGTCTGGCCGATCAGCGCGGCCGAGAACAGCTTGCCGACCTGGGTGCCTATGCCCTGGAATTCCGGAATGGTCACCAGTTGGATGCCGATATAAGGCACGGGTTTGAGGGTCGGTTTGCTCGGGTCGGCGGCTTTGAGCGATTCCAGCGTGACCTTGGCAAACGGCGCGGCGCTCATGTACGCGTCGCTGTAGGTCGAGGCGCGGGTGCCCGGCGGTACGTTGGCGATGCCGTCGGTCTTGGCGACCAGTTCGCCGTACTCTTTGGAGGTGGCCCAGGCGCTGAATTCCTTGGCGGCGTCCTTGGCCTTGGAGCTGGTCGGAATCGCCAGTGCCCACGAGTACAGCCACGCCGAGCCTTTGTCGGTGACCTGATGCGGCGCGTAGGTGAAGCCGACGTGATCGGCGACCTTGCTTTGAGTCTTGTCGGTGACGAACGAGCCGGCGACGCTGGCGTCAACCCACATCGCGCACTTGCCGCTGTTGAACAGCGCAAGGTTTTCGTTGAAGCCGTTGCTGGAGGCACCCGGTGGACCGGATTTTTTCATGGTGTCGACGTAGAAGTTCAGCGCGTTCTTCCATTCCGGACCGTTGAATTCCGGTTTCCACTGCTCATCGAACCAGCGCGCACCGTAGGCGTTGGCCACGGTGGTGATCAGCGCCATGTTCTCGCCCCAGCCGGCCTTGCCGCGCAGGCAGATGCCGTACTGCTCCTTGTCCTTGTGGGTGAGTTTTTCGGCGAAACCGGCGATCTCCTCCCAGGTCGGACGCTCCGGCATGGTCAGGCCGGCGTCCTTGAACAGGTCGGTGCGGTAATAGGTGATCGAGCTTTCGGCATAGAACGGCAGGGCGTACAGCGACCCCTTGACCGACAGACCTTCGCGCACCGACGGGAACACATCGTCGAGGGCGTAGCTGGCCGGCAGATCCTTCATCGGCTCGAGCCAGCCTTTTGCCCCCCAGAGTGCGGCTTCGTACATGCCGATGGTCAACACGTCGAACTGCCCGCCCTGGGTGGCGATGTCGGTAGTCAGGCGCTGACGCAGGACGTTTTCTTCCAGCACCACCCAATTGAGCTTGATGTCAGGATGCTCGGTCTCGAAGGTTTTCGAGAGCTTTTGCATGCGGATCATGTCGCTGTTGTTGACGGTGGCGATGGTCAGGGTCTGGGCGCCAAGGCTGACGCTGCTGAGGGTCATGCAGGTGAGGGCCAGCAGAGCTTTTGCAGTGGGTTGCATCGTGCACTCCTTTTCTGCACCCGGCGGGGGCAGAAGGACAGTTATTGTTTTTGTGTTCTTCCGGCGGGGGAAGAATGTGCACTGATTACAGCCTTCTAATGAGGGGCTGACAAATCATCCCTAGCACTTGAATCGATACTTTTTTGCACTCGGGATTGAAGCGATAAACGCAGGGAAGGGTGTTTCAGGGCCGTAAGGGCGATGAAACCGTACAGGTTTTCGAGCGTCAGCCGTGGTTTTGCTCGGTCAGACGCTGCACCACCAGCCGCCGATAATGTGACGGCGTCATGCCTTTGAGCTGCTGAAAGCGCCGATTGAAATTGGAGATATTGTTGAACCCCGACTCGAAACACACTTCGGTCACCGGTTTGTCGCCGTCCGCCAGCAGTTCGCAGGATTTGCTGATGCGCAGGCGATTGACGAATTCGATGAAATTGCGCCCCGTCGCCTGCTTGAACACGCGGCTGAAATAAGTCGGTTTCATGCCCAGGTGCTCGGCGACTTCCTCCAGCGGCAGTTCCCGGGCGTAGTGGGTGAAGATGTAATCCACCGCGCGGTTGGTGCGGTCAATGTTGTGCTCATCGGCCAATTGCGGGGTGGTTGCGCCGGACAGCAGCTGGTAGTCGTCGGTCGCGGCCAGCAATTCCATCAAAATGAAAAAATGACCCAGGCGGGTAATGCCCTTGGTGTCGGCGATCTTCTGCATCAGGTTCGTCGCTTGGCGGATCGTGCGCGGGCAACGGAATTCGATGCCGTACTGCGCACGTTCCAGCAGCGGTGCCAGGGTCTTGAGTTCCGCGAACACCTGGTGACCGCTTTCAAACAGTTCATCGGTGAAATTGACCAGCATGTCGCGCTTCTCGACCACTTCATCCTCGGCCACTTGGCTGATCCAGTTGTGCGGCAGATTAGGGCCGGTAAGGAACAGTGTTTGCGGGTAGAAGTTGCCGATGTAGTCGCCGATGAATACCTTGCCAGAGCTGGCGACGATCAGGTGCAGTTCGTATTCCTTGTGGAAATGCCAGCGCACCAGCGGGCAGGGGAAACCATGCTGGCGATAGATGATGGACAACCCGTTGTGGTCATCCATCAGCTCGTAAGAGGGGTCGGTCACGCGGGCGGTGCGGGTCATGGCGGGGTACTTTTTTTGTTATCGCCCGTCGATCATGCCTCTTTGCGCAAGGATTGCGCCAGTTTCCATTGCGGTTCAGGCAGTTCGTTGTTTGGCCTTCAGCACGTTGGCAACGCGGCAAAACTCCACCAGGTCCGACTCTTCGATGAAGTCGACATTGATGATGTTGCACTTCAATGCCCAGTCACTTTTATCCAGGTCGAACCATTCGTTCAGCTCGTTATGGATGTCGACGGGGCCACCAAGGGCGGTGTAGCTGGTGGCAGATAACGACCAGGAATTCCAGGTGCCTGGCGGATTTTTCATTACATGTTCAATGAACTGTCTCAATTCATCTGGGTTGGTAATGCCGTTTCCGGACCATTTATGACTGATCTTGTCGTGGAATACCTTGTAGTCGAGTTTCGAGTGTGACCTTGCCGCAGCAAATACTCGTTGTGTCGTACTGATGCGCTTGAGTTCTTGAAGGGTGAGAGACTGGTTTACGCGCGGAACGAGGCGGTCTCCCAAGAGGGTGGTGATCGCATTATTAAAATTCTGATAGTCGAAGTCATTACCATCCAGGCTGTGAAAATCCAGGACGATGAATTCATCGGGATTCTTTTTCAGGAAACTGTTTACGTCATTAACCAGGTTTTCCAGCGTCCGGGAGTTCGTATGACCATTGTGGTGCAAGACGAACTTTCGAGGGCCCTCACCTTTGGCGTCATATCTCAGACGAATGTCGAGCGCTCGGGCGCCGTGATTCAGTTGTGCATGAAAACTGTCGTGCTGACATGCCAGCCAGTGACGCGGAGGGCCGAAGATCGGGTAGGTAGCGCGCCAGTCGCTGCCTGCGTTGTGAGCACCCGGCAATGTCAGTTCGCAGATGTTCAGCGAGTCAATGTCGGGGGTCCTGCTCATCCAGTTGGAAGTTGTCATGAGTGCATCCTGCATAAGTGATTTAAAAGAGCGACGCCGTTTTGAGTGTTTAAGGCGTCACTTGCAGGATGTTTATAGGGTTTCAGTTATTGGTTAGCTACAGGCATGTTGATTCAAGTTATTGGCTATTGTTTTTATAGTTTTCCGCGATGTCTATTTGTTCCGGTTTTTGGCCTCGATCCACTGGGCCATGTATTGTGTGCTCTTGTGAGAATGATGTCGCAACATGCTGCCAGTGAAGTTATTGCGCCTTAGTTGTTCAATGTTCTCACGGCATTCAAGTAGTTTGTTGATAAGCGCCGGTCCATGAACGACTTGCTGATAAATATCTTCGAGCAGTGTATGTCCCTGGGTTTGGGCTGCCTGCCAGCGTGTTTCGTCACGATAAAGTTTGACTGCGGCATCGGCGAAATCCTGCGCCGTGCGACAGATTGCCCCCGGCCAAGGCTGCTGGATATGCATGCCTTCGGCTCCAATCGGTGTGGTGATACTCGGCGTGCCGCAAAGCATCGCATCGATCAGTTTGCCCTTGATGCCGGCACCGAAACGAAGAGGCGCCAGGCAGATACGCGCATCGGACATGACCTGCAAGGCATCTTCTGCCCAGTTCATGATGTGGAACCCTTGCGCGGCATTGTGCAAGGCCGCGGCCTTGGGTGGTGTGTAGGCACCATAGATGCGCAACTGCGCCTTGGGAAGTTGCTCGCGGATCAGCGGCCAGACCGTCGATTTCAACCACAGAACGGCATCCCAGTTCGGCGCGTGGCGGAAGTTGCCGATACTGAGGAAGTCCGTGCGTTCAGCAAAGGTTTTTGCTGGCGTACTGGGCGGTTCAACCATCAATGGGCACCAGTGCAACAGCTCGGGTGGCAACTTGAACTGCTGTACCAGCAGTTCGATTTCTACTGGCGAGATCATCAGGTTCAGATCGCAGCGATAAAGCGCGGCAATCTCGCGCCTGGCCAGGTCAGTGTCAGCCATCAACTCGAATTCTTCACGCAGCGCAGGTGCGAACAATTCATGGAAGTCGTCTGCGTCATCACCGGCCTTCAGCCGATCCTTCAAGCGCTGATGCCTGGCATGGCGCAGGCTTTGCAGATCCGATGTTTCCAGAACACGCAAGGCATCGGGGCAGTGTTTTTCCACGCGCCAGCCGAACTGTTCTTCGATCATGAACTGGTCGAACAGGACGATATCCGGCGCCAGTTCGCTGATAAACGTGTCGAAACTGCTGTTGTTCAGTTCTATCGGGACAGTGCGGATTCCCAGTTGGCCAAGATCGGCCGGGTGTTCGCCAACACCGGCAGGACTGGCGAAGGTGACTTGCCAGCCCTGTTGCAGGAACGTTTCGAGAATCTGCATGACATGCCCGCTTGCTGCCGATGAGCGGGGTTCCGGCCAGACGTAACCAATGACGAGGACTTTGGTTGCGGGCTGACTCATGACGGGGTTCCTTGCTTGCAAAAGAGGGGGAGACGGGGCAAAAACCGCAATTAAATCACAGCAACTGCAACAAAGCCGTTTGCAATCCTTGGCTCGGGTTTCCAGAATTCCGAGCGCTTGCACCGTAGGGCTCGACAACGGTGCAAGCGCGACAGGCACTCTTTTAAAATGAGGGGACCGAACCCTGGCCAAGGCTCAGCCGCACGGGGGTAGTGATCGGGCGGTTCCCTGAGCTCTTCAAGGCTGCGCGCAGATTGCCCAGGTTTGACTGGAACGCCGGATTATTCGTCACCGATTGGCTCAGTAGCGAGGTCACCATCGTGTGGGAGTCGGCATTGAGGAACCCGGGAGCCTCATTGATGAAGGGAAGAGGTTCTCCGCGGGGCGGATTCAATAAGATCGAAATGCCTCTGCCGGCCAACTTGCTGGATCCGTCCACGTGTTCCGGACCCTTGGCGAGATTCAGCAGCCCGGAAACCTCCAGGTCCCCGACCATCAGCGCCTTTCGTTTGCTGATGTCAGCATAGAAAAAGTCATGTGTAGCCGGGCCTCCGTGGGACAGCTCATGCACAAAGATGTCTGCGATGCCGCTGTCGTCAAAGTTGATTTGCCGGTAGTAGTCATTCAATGCGTCGGTAAAAACGACCATGAATTGCTCGTGTGGTTGATCTGCCTGTACCGCAGCCTTCCAGGCACGGTAGTTGTCTGGAAAGAGGCCGGCGATCGCTTCACTGGCTTTGGCGTTGTCCAGCTTGATATTGCTGATCGCAAGGTTGTCGAGATCGTCTCTCATCACACGCATGGCATCCCGATAGGCTTTGGCTACCTCATCGGAGTCGGACCCAAAAAAGGCTTTGAGCAGAAACCGTATATCACGGTCATTGATCCCCTTGCTGAGCGTGTCGATCGCAAAGTCGAGCTTGCGTCGGGCAATGGGCAGTGCATTCTTGATGACTGATCGGGCGTAGCTCTTGGGTATGATCCGATGCAGTCCCGGCAACCGTGCCAGATCATCCGTGACTCGAAAGTTCTTCAACGCACGCCCTCCGGGAAGCCTGGTACGTGGGTGGATGGCGTACCAGTCCTGGTGATGCTTGAAGGCCAACAGGCTGATCGGCTCCCCCAGATCGTCCGCACCTTTCCAGGCGCCTTGTCTCAGGTCATAGAGCTCGGCAGCCTTCACCAGGTCATAGGACTGCGCGTTACCTGTCAGTTTGCGAAGTTGGCCGGTGGCGGTTTCCAGCGCGTTCAGGCCGTGCTTGCTCAAAAACAGAGCCCCCTTCCTGAGCAGGCGCGTGCCTTGTACAACAAGGTCCGGCAAGCCGTCGAACGGATTGACAAGTGAGGCGGAAAACCGGGCGCCTGCCTTGGCAATACTAAGCACTTTTGAGGTCGTGGAAGCCGTCTTGCCGACGATGCCGGCGACCGTAGCGCCAAAGCCGACGACCAGCCCCAGCAAGGCCAGCCCATCCAGCACGCACCCGCCAACCCCTTCGGCGACACGTGGAGCATCACCGGACCCGATGTCCTCGATGCACTTTTTGAAAGGAATGACGATATTGACGAGTGCTGTATCCAGCGCATCTTTTTGGGAGCGCATTTTTTGCAGATCCGTCTGCGTATTGAGTAATGCGTAAAGCTCTTCCCGGGTTGCTATCGGATGACAGGTCAACACTTCCTCTGCCAGCTTGTCGAGCGCCGAGGAGAAAAACAGAGGTACTGGCCGTACATCGTCTGACTGGAGGTGGAAATGCCAGAGCTTTTCCACGACGACTCTGGAGAACGTCGCCCGTTTCGGATGGCTTCCGTCTAGATAAGCCGAAGCGTCAACAGGCCACTGACGTTCCGGATTCTTGGCCTGGAAGTCCGTATCTGCGCCGGTATAGGACAGCGAGGGCGTGGAGTCGGCAATCCCGCTGGATCGCAACTGATCGGCGAGATCAGGTCGCTCGCGACACAATCCTTTCAGCGTGAAGAGTTCAAAGCAGCGAAATTCATTGTCATGCAGGCATCCGAGGATAATCCCGTAGCGCCCCTTCTCGTCGTCGCGCTGACGTTGGGTTTCCTGAAATGCGTTATCCGAATTCGCCTCTTTGCGTACGGTGTAGAGCGTAACGTAGCCGTTGGACAAAAAGGTGCGGCTGTCTTCCGGCAATTGGGTGATGGCCATTTTAATGACCGAGGACAAGCCTTTTTGCAGGTCGTGGTAATAGGGATCGAAGGCGTCGTTGAACAGCTTGTCGACAGGTTCGAGTTCCGAGAGGCGGGAAAAGGCATCCTTGGGAATGGCAAGTGTTTTCGTGGACACGAATCGGTGATTGAACCGTCTGTTCACGACCAGATCACCAGACATATAGAGGTCGAGAATGGAGGCACGAAGCCTGTGTACTTTGGACACGGCATATTCGTCTACCCCCAGTAAAACGGCGGCATCGTCCCAGAGGTAGACGAGATTGAAGGACGCCAGAAACTCAATCCAGCTTTTCTCGTTCAGGGCGGCCGGGTAGTTGAGCTTGTATACCCGCTGCTCCAGATAATCACCCGCCGGCATCACGCGTTTCAGTGCGCTCAAGGCCAGTTCGCGACGATTGGGTGGATTGGCTGAGATACCGGTTTCGATCTGGTTCAGCGCTTTGGCATATAGACCGAAGCTCGATGCGGCTTTGGCGTAGGATTCGGTGCTGTAGTCGGAATCCCGACTGTATGGCAGAACACCATTGAGCATGGCCCAATGAATGATCGGTTTGATTGCCGTCAATTCATGAAGCGTCAGTTGCGCCTTGCTGACCGGCGCCAGATCGGAAAAGGATTTGACCTCTTCGTAGTTCATGAGCCGGGATGCTCCAGGCGCGGTCAACTCGACCAGTGCCACCGCCTGTGCGAAGACGACCCAGCCGGGCCGGTCAATGGTCAACTCAACGGGCGTGCCTTGTACCAGAAATTCCGGTGCGATCCCCGCCAGCAATAAATGCGCAGCCAGTTGAGCGTTGTGCGATTCGATCATCTTTTCTGCGATCAGATGATTCTCGACTTCCTTCAAGATCTCGGGCGCTGTCCGTAAAGCGTTATCGGGTTGATAAAACGCATAACCGGCAATCTCGCCAGCCTGCTTTTCCATTTGAGGCATCAGGTCGAGAATCAGCGCCGTCGCCACCATGCACTTGAGTTGACGCTCGGTCGCCTGCGGATCATCCGTTTCGACATACCATTCAAGGCGCTCAAGCAAGGCTCGGCCCAATTTTTTTGCATTCGGCTTTTTCATGAAGCTGTTCAGGTAGAAGCCTGCATGTTCTCGCCGGATGTCTTCGGGAAAAGTGCTGAAGTTTTTCGGCGCAATATGCTGCAACAGACTATTACGCCCTTGAGTGGTCTCGGCGATCACGGTTCTGATGATCTGGCGATCATCGTTCGATAGATGGAAAGGTGAATCCAGCGGTTCCATCAGCAGTTCGCGATAGTCTCCCGTGTCCGGGCTGGCGGGGATCTTGAATTCGAGAAAGGCAATCAGGTTTTTTATATCGGAGACTGTTTTCGGAATCGTGTATTTGTGGAACACCAGCCACTGTTGTATTCCGATGAACTCCCCGGTAAAGACAAAACCACCGGTCTGTTCAGCACCTTCGGCAATAATCTGAAGATCATCTTGCAAGTAATGCTTTGTCTGAAAGTCGTGAGTCAGATTGATCCAGGTGCCTTCTTTGAAAACCCTGAGTGAGGCATTCATGTCGACAAACATGACCGGATCGGAAGAAAACTCGTAGACCTGCTGCATCGTAATAAAGGCAGTGTTCTTTTTGAATTTGGCCAGCGCGCTGCTGAACGGTTGCTGTGCAATATCGAGTGTCGATCCTGCGGTACGCGGGGCGACGATCTCGCTCAGGCTGACGATGTCGTCGTTTGCATGCTGGCTGATGTGCTCTTTGAGAGCTCGCATGATGATCGAACTCTCTTGCACATCAATTTCGTTTCGCCGGTTTACTAACGACGCCTGGAAAATGTTTTTCTCAATTGACGTCTGAGTGCCGTGCTGCACGGGGTACATGATTGAATATCCTTGTTCTCTTATGGAATGTTTGCCCTCAATAGATGTGCTGGTGCATTGCACGAGATATTGGAAACTATTGAGCCTGCGCAGAGTAAGTTACTCTGCGGCGCTCAAATAGTTGTCCATGGTTTCAAGGTTGTTCGGAAATGTGTTGGTAATAATTCAAGGATTGCGCGCAGGAGAAGTAATCAAGCACTCTCGCCTAGTTTTCCAGCATGCTTTTTACTTTGTCGCGTAGTTGATCAATCGAGAACGGTTTGCCGATCACCTGCATATCCGCCGGCACTTCAATTGTCTCGGCATAGCCGCTGGCGAACAGAATCGGCAGGGCAGGGCGCAGGTTGCGAGCTTCGGTGGCCAACTGGCGGCCATCCATGATCGGCAGGCCGACGTCGGTCATCATCAGGTCGATGTGCTGATTCAGGTCCTTGAGGATTTCCAGCGCCTGCTCGCTGCCATCTGCTTCCAGAACCTTGAAGTCCAGTTCCTCCAGCACATCGACGATCAGCATACGCACGATAGCGTCGTCTTCGACTACAAGGATGGTGGACGGGGTACTGGACATAGTGGCGGCTCTCAATAAATGGGGGGCGCCGGTCGATCAAAAATGCCGGGCTCTTGCATGAGTAAGTGGCGCATAGCCACAAGTTCCCGAGTGGATACAAAAAAGAATAGTCGCAAACGGGTGGGCAAGGATAACCGTTGGCCTGGGATTCGGCGCAGGCAAATGTGGGAAAACAGTGCTAACACTGTGAGAAAAATGGATCCATGCCGCCGTTTTGGGGCAAACTCTCTGGTTTTCAACAGTTCGACAAGGCTTCCTCATGTCCTCTCCGTCTTCGGTTGATGAGCAACGGTTTCGCAAACTCCTGAGTCGCAACGTCAGTTTGCCGTTGGGCGTCGGCGTCATCAGTGCCGTGTTCTTTATTTCCCTGATCACTTATCTGTTGTCCGTGATCCAGTGGGTGGAGCACACCGACCGGGTGATCAATAACGCCAACGAAGCGGTGAAACTCACCGTGGACCTCGAAACCGGCATGCGCGGGTATCTGCTTAGTGGTGACGAGCATTTCCTCGACCCGTACGAGACGGCCAAACCACGCATCGCCGTGGCGCTGAGCACCTTGCTTGAACTGACCGCCGACAACCCGGTGCAGACCGATCGCCTGCGCCGTCTTCAGGCGCTGCAAACCGAGTGGGCGACCTACGCGCAGTCGATGATCGACCTGCAACGCTCCAGCGGCGACTACAAGGCTGCGGTCAAGGCAGGTCGCGGCAAGCGCCTGACCGACGAGATCCGCAAGCAGTTCGACGACGTGATCGATACCGAGCAGACATTGCGTACCACACGCAACGAAGACGTTCGCCGCACCACGATCTGGAGCATCAGCCTCTACCTGCTGTTCGTGGCAGGTATCAGTGGTCTGCTGGCCTATGTCGGTCGGCGCGATCTGGTCAACCTTTCGCAAAGTTACGGTGCGACCCTGGCGGCGCAAGAGGCCAGTGCACAACGTCTCGAGCAGCAAGCCTGGTTGCGCAACGGGCAGACCCAACTCGCCGAACAAGTGTTGGGGCAACTGACGGTCAATCTGTTGGGGCGCAACATTCTGCAGTTCTGCGCCCAGTACCTTGGCACCGCCGTGGCCGCGCTTTATGTGCGCGAGGAGCATGGCGGCCTCAAACGCGTGGCGACCTACGGTTTCTCTCGCGAGCAGGAACAACAGGATCAATCGATTTACAGCGACGAGGGCATCGTCGGGCAGGTCGCCCAGCAGGCCCGACTGATTCGACTCGACTCGGTGCCGTCCGACTATTTCAAGGTCAGTTCCGGCCTGGGCGAAGGCCTGCCGCACAGCGTGCTGGTGGTGCCGACCAGCGATGACGACCGGGTCAACGGCGTGATCGAACTGGGTTTCCTGCGGCCGCTCACCGACCGTGATGTGGCCCTGCTGGAGCTGATTGCCGGCAACATCGGCACGTCCATTGAAGCGGCGCGTTATCGCCAGCGCTTGCAGGAAGTACTGGCCGAAACCCAGCAGCTCAACGAAGAGTTGCAGGTGCAGCAGGAGGAGCTGAAAACCGCCAACGAAGAGCTGGAAGAGCAGTCGCGGATTCTCAAGGAATCCCAGGCGCATCTGGAAACCCAGCAAGTCGAACTGGAACAGACCAACGAGCAACTGGCCGAACAGGCCCAGACCCTGGCCGAGCAGCGCGACGCCATGGATCAGAAGAACACCGAGCTCAATCAGGCTCAGGTGCAGCTCGAAGAACGCGCCGAAGAACTGCAGCGTTCCAGCAAGTACAAGTCAGAGTTCCTGGCCAACATGTCCCACGAGCTGCGCACGCCGCTGAACAGTTCGCTGATCCTGGCCAAGCTGCTGGCGGAAAACCCGCAGGACAACCTCAGCGCCGAGCAGGTCAAGTTCGCCGAGTCGATCTATTCCGCCGGCAACGATCTGCTCAACCTGATCAACGATATTCTCGACATTTCCAAGGTGGAGGCCGGCAAGCTCGAAGTGATGCCGGAAAACACCAGCGTCGCGCGTCTGGCCGACGGCTTGCGCAGCGTGTTCGAACCGCTGGCGGCGGACAAGAAGCTGACGTTCAGTGTCGAGTTGCAGTCCGATGCGCCGATCACCCTGTTCACCGACCGTCAGCGTCTTGAGCAAGTGATCAAGAACCTGCTGTCCAACGCCGTGAAATTCACCGAGCACGGTACGGTCAGCCTGACCATCGCCGGTCAGCCGGACAATCGCATCGCCTTCATCGTGCGCGACTCGGGGATCGGGATCGCTCAGGACCAGCAGGAAAGCATCTTCGAGGCCTTCCGCCAGGCCGACGGCACCACCAACCGCAAATACGGTGGCACCGGCTTGGGCCTGTCGATTTCCCGGGATCTGGCGACATTGCTGGGCGGCTCGATCAGTGTCAGCAGCGCGCCGGGGCAGGGCAGTGCCTTCACCCTGGTGTTGCCGCAGCAATACAGCGAGCCGGGCGACACGCCGGTAACGCCGCTAACCTTCAGCCCACCGGCCTCCGCACCTGTGATTGCACCTGTGGCAGCGGTTTCGCCACTGGCGCCCGTCGACATCCCGCGTTTCAACGATGACCGCAACAAAGCGCCATTCAATACCCGCTGCATCCTCGTGGTGGAAGACGAACCGAATTTCGCCCACATCCTTTATGACCTGGCCCATGAACTGGGTTATCAGTGCCTGGTCGCCCACGGTGCCGATGAAGGTTATGACCTGGCGAAAGAGTTTTTGCCGGACGCGATCCTGCTGGACATGCGCCTGCCGGACCATTCAGGCCTGACCGTGCTGCAACGCCTGAAGGAACACGCCGAAACCCGCCACATCCCGGTGCACGTGATTTCCGTGGAAGACCGCGTCGAAGCGGCGATGCACATGGGAGCCATCGGTTACGCGGTCAAGCCGACCACCCGCGAAGAGCTCAAGGACGTGTTCGCGCGCCTTGAAGCCAAGCTGACCCAAAAGGTCAAACGCGTGCTGCTGGTCGAGGACGATGATCTGCAACGGGAAAGCATCGCCCGGCTGATCGGCGACGACGACATCGAAATCACCGCTGTAGGACTTGCCCAGGACGCGCTGGATCTGCTGCGCACGACGATCTTCGATTGCATGGTCATCGACCTGAAGCTGCCGGACATGCTCGGCAACGACCTGCTCAAGCGCATGTCCACCGAAGACATCTGCTCGTTCCCGCCTGTCATCGTCTACACCGGGCGCAATCTGACCCGCGACGAAGAGGCGGATCTGCGCAAGTATTCGCGCTCGATCATCATCAAGGGCGCACGCTCGCCGGAGCGTTTGCTGGACGAGGTCACACTCTTTCTGCACAAAGTCGAATCGCAGTTGTCCCATGAACGGCAGAAGATGCTCAAGACCGCCCGCAGCCGCGACAAGGTCTTCGAAGGTCGCAAAGTGCTGTTGGTGGACGACGATGTACGTAACATCTTCGCCCTGACCAGCGCGCTGGAAACCAAGGGTGCAGTCGTGGTGATCGGTCGAAACGGTCGTGAAGCGATTGAAAAACTGAATGAAGTCGAGGACATCGACCTGGTGCTGATGGACGTGATGATGCCGGAAATGGATGGTTTTGAAGCCACCATGGAAATCCGCAAGGATCCGCGCTGGCGCAAGCTGCCGATCATCGCGGTGACGGCCAAGGCCATGAAGGACGATCAGGAGCGTTGCCTGCAGGCGGGCGCCAATGATTACCTGGCCAAGCCCATCGACCTGGATCGTCTTTTCTCGCTGATTCGCGTGTGGTTACCGAAGATGGAACGCATTTAGTGGAACGTAGTAATCCCGTTGAACGGAACAGTGAAATCGAACTGCGGTTGCTGATCGAGGCGATTTATCTCAAGTACAGCTACGACTTTCGCGATTACTCCGGCGCGTCGATCAAGCGTCGGGTGCAGCATGCGCTGAGCCAGTTCGAATGCGCGACCATTTCGGCGTTGCAGGAAAAGGTCCTGCACGACCCGACGGCGTTCATGCAGTTGCTGCAATTGCTGACGATTCCGGTCAGCGAGATGTTCCGCGATCCGTCGCACTTCCTGGCGATCCGCCAGGAAGTGGTGCCGCTACTCAAGACCTATCCGTCGATCAAGATCTGGATCGCCGGGTGCAGCACGGGCGAG
This sequence comes from Pseudomonas gozinkensis, assembly GCF_014863585.1. Taxonomy (NCBI): domain Bacteria; kingdom Pseudomonadati; phylum Pseudomonadota; class Gammaproteobacteria; order Pseudomonadales; family Pseudomonadaceae; genus Pseudomonas; species Pseudomonas gozinkensis. The sequence continues at coordinate 3,309,223 of NZ_CP062253.1, forward strand.
GAGGTTTACTCGATGGCGATTCTGCTGCGCGAGGAGGGCCTGCTCGACCGCACGATCATCTACGCCACCGACATCAACCCGCGCTCGCTGGACAAGGCCAAGCAGGGGATCTTTTCGATGGAAAACGTGCGCGCCTACACGGCCAACTATCAGCAGGCCGGCGGTCAGCGCTCCTTCGCCGACTACTACACTGCTGCCTATGGCTACGCGATCTTCGACAAGAGCCTGTGCGAGAACGTGACCTTCGCCGATCACAGCCTGGCGACCGATAGTGTATTCTCTGAAACTCAATTAATTTCATGCCGTAACGTGTTGATTTACTTCAATAAAAAGCTTCAGGATCGAGCTTTCGGATTGTTCCATGAATCGTTGTGCCACCGTGGATTCCTGGTCTTGGGCAGCAAGGAAACTCTGGATTTTTCCGGCTACTCCAATCAGTTCGAACCGCTGGTGAAACAAGAACGGATCTACCGCAAATCATGAACAGCGCAGCAGATTTGCCTCGGGTCGAGGCGATTGTGGTCGGAGCTTCCGCCGGTGGCGTCGAGGCCTTGCTGACACTGCTCGGCTCACTGCGGGCCGGGTTCGGGTTGCCGATCATCATCGTGCTGCATCTGCCGGAAGAACGCCGCAGCCAACTCGCGGAGGTGTTTGCCCGGCGAGTGGCGCTGCCAGTGACTGAAGCCATCGATAAACAGGACATTGAGCCCGGCACCGTTTACTTCGCGACGCCGGGTTATCACTTGTCGGTGGAGCAGGACCTGAGCCTGTCGCTGAGCCTTGAAGACCGCTTGCATCACTCGCGGCCTTCGATCGATTTTCTGTTCGAGTCCGCCGCCGATGCCTACGGGCCGGCGCTGGCCGCCGTGCTGCTGACTGGCGCCAACCACGATGGTGCCCGGGGCCTGGCCCACGTCAAACAGCAGGGCGGGCTGACCGTCGTGCAGGATCCTGACGAGGCTCAGGTCGCCACCATGCCGCGCGCGGCGCTGAAGACGCATCAACCGGATTACATACTTCCCATCCACGGCATCGGCCGTCTGCTTGTCGAGCTGGAACGAATCGCATGCTGAGCAATATCCAGGCAAAACTGCTGATCGTCGACGATCTGCCCGAGAACCTGCTGGCCCTCGAAGCGCTGATCAAACGTGAGGATCGCACCGTTTACAAAGCACTGTCGGCGGACGAAGCGCTGTCGCTGCTGCTGCAACACGAGTTCGCCATGGCCATTCTTGACGTGCAGATGCCCGGCATGAACGGTTTCGAGCTGGCCGAGCTGATGCGCGGCACCGAGAAAACCAAGAATATCCCGATCATCTTCGTCAGCGCCGCCGGGCGTGAACTGAACTACGCGTTCAAGGGCTATGAAAGCGGCGCAGTGGACTTCCTGCACAAGCCGCTGGACATCCATGCGGTGAAGAGCAAGGTCAACGTCTTTGTCGACCTGTACCGCCAGAGCAAGGCGATGAAACAACAGGTCGAAGCCCTCGAGCAGAGCCGTCGCGAACAGGAAGCGCTGTTGCAGCAACTGCAAAGCACCCAGGGCGAGCTGGAGCAGGCGGTGCGCATGCGCGACGATTTCATGTCGATCGTCGCCCACGAAGTGCGTACGCCGCTCAACGGCCTTATCCTCGAAACCCAGTTGCGCAAGATGCACCTGGCCCGGGACAACGCCGCCGCGTTCACCCTCGACAAGATGCACGCGATGGTCGACCGCGACGAGCGCCAGATCAAAAGCCTGATCCGGCTGATCGAGGACATGCTCGACGTGTCGCGGATCCGCACCGGTAAGCTGTCGATCCGGCCGAGTCGGTTCGATCTGGCGCAACTGGTCGGCAATCTGCTGCAAAATTTCGCCCAGCAGATCGAAGCGGCCGAGACTGAAGTCAGCTTCACGGCGAAGGAACCGGTGCAAGGGCAGTGGGACGAATTCCGCATCGAGCAGGTGGTGTCGAACCTGCTGACCAACGCCTTGCGTTATGGCGGTAAAAGTCCGATCCAGGTTCGGGTCTATCGCGAAGGCAATGAAGCCCGGGTCGAAGTTCAGGATCAGGGCATCGGCATCAGCGAGGAAAACCAGAAACGCATTTTTCAACAGTTCGAACGGGTTTCCGCCAAGACGGTGGTCGCCGGTCTCGGACTGGGTCTGTTCATTTCCGAGCAGATCGTCGCCGCCCATGGCGGCTCCATCGTCGTCGAAAGCAAGATCAACGAGGGCGCCCTGTTTCGCGTTTGTCTGCCGCTCCAGGAAAACGGCGAAACAAACGCAACCTCTGAGTGACCACACGGTCGTATCAGCAGCTATTGACCGAACAAAGGCTTCCCATGAGCGTAGATGCACAAGATGTAGTACTCGTCGTCGAGGACGAACCGGTGATCCTGATGGTCCTGACCGATTATTTGTCAGGCCAGGGCTATCGCGTATTGCAGGCCGAAAACGGCGAGCAGGCGTTCGAGATTCTGGCGAGCAAGCCGCATCTGGACATGTTGATTACCGATTTCCGCCTGCCGGGCGGGATCTCCGGCGTGCAGATCGCCGAACCTGCCGTCAAATTGCGCCCCGATCTGAAGGTGATCTTCATCAGCGGCTACCCGCAGGAAATCCGGGAGACCGGCAGCCCTATCACCCGCAGGGCGCCGATCCTGGAAAAACCGTTCGATCTGGATGTGTTGCAGGAAAAGATTCAGGAACTGCTGGCCTGAGCCCCCCGTTCTTAGCAGGGGTTTTCAGGGTTCGGCGAGCATTCCTTTTCCACTTGGTCTGCCGGGTTGAAGGTGAACACTGCATCGGCTGCCGGTGTGACTGGCAGTGTGATTTTTATGATCGGAATGACGATCCCCGTCGATTTGAAAAAGTCTGTCTGATCGTATTGCGCACCCGCCAATCCATCATTCAGATAGAAGAAGGCCTGAATGGGCAACTTACTCGGAATATCCTGGGGCCACGTGGCCAGAATCAACTCGATGTAATCGTGTAATCCCGCGAAGAAGTTCGCCAAATTGTGCGCCCTGATACTTTGATAGAACGAATCAGCAGCCAGATTATTCATCGAATCTCTGACATCAAAGCTACACATGTTGTAGCCCATCTTGTATTGATTCCACCGTGCGACCCATTGTTCTGCGGTAGTTATTCCTACTGTCTGGCACCGGCGGCTGCCCACCGGGTCGTAAGGATGTGCTCCGCAACCGGGTTTGTCGCGTAAAGTGGTTCCCCCGTCGATAGGAAATGCGCACAGAATTTCAATTTTGGCCGTACCGATGGGACTGTTCAGTACTGGATGAAAGATGAAGCCGTTTTTTTGCCTGAATACGAGGCCGGTAAATTTGGAATCTGCACTCAGGTACGAAAAAGATACACCTCCACTATTTTGAGAATGGGGACTGGGGTTCCACGCCTTGTAGGCGGTAGACGGAACGGTAGAGCGAAGGATGATCCCGCGGCAGAGAAACGCGGGCATGGAAGCAGAACCACAATTCGCCCTTACATCCAGATATCGCGCGGTCAGAGCCGCTGCCACTGCTGGACCGCTTTGTGCCGCCGAGGAAACTGTACGGGGAACCGCTTTTTCAGTATCCGGACTCTGTAATGATCCCTGCTCGTGAAGCTGACACGCTGCCAATGACAGAACGAGCATCAATCCGAGTGCAAGTTTCCCGTTCATGTTGCCATCCTCTCATCTCGATTCGTTGACCGGTCCCTGTTCCCTTTTGCAGGGCCCGAGGGGCTTTCGCCGAGATTCAAGCAACATTGTGCGCAACTGGATAGCTGTCAAAGTTGACAGGTTAAAACACTGAAAAAGCAGCCTATGATTGAAAGTTGGCCGCTAGTGGAGTGCGACCGTCTGTCTGATTCGACAGGTAGCAGGATGTCAGCCGCGAATCATTTCCCGCACCTTTGCCGTCAGCAGGTCGAAGGTGAATGGCTTGGTGATCATCTGCATGCCCGGATCGAGAAACCCCCCGCGCACGGCGGCGTGTTCAGCGTAACCGGTGATGAACAGAACCTTCAGATCGGGCCGGTATTGTCGGCCGATTTCTGCCAACTGCCGACCGTTCATGCCCGGCAGGCCGACATCGCTGATCAGCAGGTCGATTCGCTGGGTCGAGTCAAGGATGGGAACGGCACCGTCAGCGTCACTGGCTTCGACAAATCCATAACCCAACTCACTTAATACCGCACTGACCAGCACGCGCACGGCCGGGTCGTCTTCGACGATCAGCACGGTTTCGCCTTCAACGGCGTCAGGGGCGTGCTCCATATCGATCGGGGTGTGGGGCAGGGATTCACCCTGGAAGCGCGGCAGATAGAGTTTGACCGTGGTGCCTTGGTCAATTTCGCTGTCGATCGCGACATGCCCGCCGGACTGCTTGCTGAAGCCGTAGATCATCGACAGACCAAGCCCCGTGCCCTGACCAATCGGTTTGGTGGTGAAAAACGGATCGAACGCGCGATTGATGACACTTTCCGGCATGCCGCAGCCATTGTCGCTCACGCTCAGCACCACATAATCGCCGGGCTCCAGATTGCTGTAAGCGGCGGTGAAATCCTGCCCCAGCACCTGATTACCCGTCTCGACCACCAGATTGCCGCCATCGGGCATCGCGTCGCGCGCGTTGATTACCAGGTTGAGCAGGGCGCTTTCCAGTTGATTGGGATCGGCCTCGGCTACCCACAATTGTTCATGCAGGCGCATGTCCAGCTGAATGCTTTCGTTGAGGCTGCGTTGCAACAGTTCGCCCATCGATTGCACCAGATCGTTCATCTGCACGGCTTTGGAGTCCAGCGACTGGCGCCGGGAGAATGCCAGCAGGCGATGCGTCAGGCCGGCGGCGCGGTTGGCGGAGGTCACGCCGAGGTCGATCAGGCTGTCCAGATCGTCGAGACGACCGCGTGCGAGGCGCCGGCGCAGCAATTCGAGACTGCCGATGATGCCGGTCAGCATATTGTTGAAGTCGTGGGCGATACCGCCGGTGAGCTGGCCGACCGCTTCCATCTTCTGCGATTGACGCAACGCTTCCTCGTTGTGACGCAACTGAGCCGTGCGTTCTTCGACTTGCTGTTCGAGGGTCTCGAGGGTCGATTGCAGGCGCCGCTCGCTCTCGCTCAGATCGATCAGACGATCGCGAGCCTCGTATTGTCGTCGCCGGCCGCGCAGAGCGGCGGAAATCAGGCTGACCAGCGTCGCGGGATGGAAAGGACGTTCAAGAAACGTCACGTTGCCCAGCAACTCACTGAGCTGTGAAGAGGGGCCTTGTTCGGGGCCGCCATGATGGGTCAGCAATACGATCGGCAAGTCCGACCAGGCAGGCTGCTGTTCCAGATACAGCAACAAGGTTTCCAGTTCCGGGCCACGCAAGGCCTCGGCGGCGATCAACAGCAGGCCGGCTCCCGGCTCCAGCTCGCTGCACAGGCTGGCAAGATCGGAAGTGACCAAGCCGCCATAACCGGCCTCATTAAGGATCATCAGCGCAATCTGGCTGTCGCGACCCAGGGGCGCCAGGATCAGCGCCCGTTCCGACAGCGGTACGTTGACGGTCACAAGTTGTCATCCTTAAGCAGCGGATTGCTCGCGCCGAGGTAGGTCGGAACGCCACGCAATACACCCTGGAAGGCTTCCAGTGGCTCACCGATGGTCATGGCTTGGGAGGAAATGCGGTACTCACGGATTGTCGATTCGTGACTGCCGGTACGTTTCTTGATGATCGAAATCGCCCGGCGAACCTTTCCGAGCGCTTCGAAGTAGCGCAGTAGTATCACGGTGTCGGCCAGATACGTGATGTCCACCGGCGCCTGCATGTCGCCGACCAGACCGTGCTGGGCGACGGTCATGAAGGTCGCGGCGCCCTTGCGGTTCAGGTACAGCAGCAATTCGTGCATGTGCAGCACAAGGGCATTCTCTTCCGGCATTGCCGCCTGGTAACCGTTGATGCTGTCGATCACCACGGTCTTGATGTCGCCCTCATCGACGCAGCGCCGCACACGGTGCGAGAACTCGCCTGGCGACAGTTCGGCGGCGTCGACCTGCTCGATCATCAGATTGCCGGTGGCCCGCAGGGCCTTGAGGTCGATACCGATGTTTTTCATGCGCTCGAACAGCAGCTCCAGCTCTTCATCAAAGATGAACAGCGCAGCTTTTTCCCCGCGCTTCACCGCTGCGGCCGCAAAGATCATCGAGATCAGCGACTTGCCGGTACCCGCCGGGCCCAGAATCAATGTGCTGGAACCGGTCTCGATGCCGCCTCCCAACAGCGCGTCCATCTCTTTTATTCCGCTGGTCAGTTGCAGCCGTGGGTAATCGCCCCGGTGTTCGGCCGCTACCAGACGCGGGAAGACATGCACGCCATCGCCCATGATGGTGAAGTCATGATAACCACCGCGATATTTCTGACCGCGATACTTGACCACCCTGACACGCCGTCGTTCGGCGCCGTAGTTGGGGGTCAGTTCCTCAAGCCGGATCACGCCGTGGGCCACACTGTGCACGGTCTTGTCGAGGGATTCGGTGGTCAGGTCGTCCAGCAGCAGCACTGTGGCGTCGTATCGCACGAAGTAATGCTTGATCGCCAGAATCTGCCGACGATAGCGCAGAGAACTTTGCGCCAGCAGGCGGATTTCCGAGAGGCTGTCGAGCACCACGCGCGTTGGCTTGAAGCGTTCGACCACTTCGAAAATCTGCTTGGTCGCTTCACCCAGCTCCAGATCGGAGGAGTACAGCAGGCTCTGCTGGTGCTCGGCATTGAGCAGGCTTTCCGGCGGAGTCAGTTCGAAAATATGGATGTTTTCGTCCAGCTCCCAGCCGTGGGACAACGCGCCCTGACGCAACTCTCGTTCGGTTTCCGACAGCGTGATGTACAACGAGCGCTCACCGGCACGGGCGCCGGCCAGCAGAAAATGTAACGCGACCGTGGTTTTACCGGTTCCAGGCTCGCCCTCCAGCAAGAAAACGTGACTGCGAGACAGGCCGCCGGCCAGGATATCGTCCAGACCCTCAATGCCGGTGGCAGCTTTTGCACTGATCAACGCGTTCGATGTAGACAAAAAATGCCCTCTCATGACTAGGGGAAAACGAGGCAGCGGGCGCCGGACGCCGTTTTGCACTGCCTGATTACTTGACCTTATGCCGAGACCGCGGTTCCGATTTTCTTGCGGGATGTGTCGAGCAGGCAGCTAGAGGCCTTGCTGTAACGAGGGGTCGTCCGGGTTCATCTGCTCGAGCTGGGCCAGCAGAATCTGCACGTTCTGCAACTGGCCGCTTTCTTTCCAATAGTTGATCAGCAATACCCGCGCCCTGCGGTCGGCGGGGTGACGCTGGACGATTTCCTGCAACTGCTTTTGTGCTGCCTCCAGTTCTTCGGCGCTGTGCAGGGTCGTGGCGAGGTCGTAGCGGTAGTCCTTGTTGTCAGGCTCGAGCTCCACGGCTTTGGACAAACCGAGCAGGGCGTACTCGCGTTGATCGTGGTGCAGCAACCAGAGGCCCAGAGCGTGCTGCAGATAGGCCGAATCGGGCTGGGCCTTCAATTGTCTGGCGAGCAATTGTCGGGCGGCATCGCTTTGCCCCTGACGATCGAGCACTTCGATCTGCATCACCAGCGCGGGGAGATTGCCAGGGTCCAGGCGCAGGGTCTGCTCCAACGCCTCTTGCGCCTGTTTCAGTTCGGCGTTGTGCAGATAAAGGCGCGCCAGTTGAGCGTAATTGGCGGCGCTTTCCGGCTGGGCCTTCAGCGCCTGCTCCCACACGTCGATGCCTTGCTGCAACGGTGCGAAATACAGTCCCAGTTGATCCGGAGACAAACCCAGCAGGGCGTTGATTGCAGCAAAACGTACGGTCTGATCCTCATCGTCGAGCAATGGCCCCAGCAACAGACTGCGCTGGCCGCCCGGCACCAGACCGGTCACGCTTTTGATCGCCGCCAGCCGGACGTCCGGCGATTCGTTTTGCAGATCGGCATCCGCGAGCTTCAGAGCCTGCGGACTCGGGTAATTGGGCAGTTCCGCATGCAGCCATACGCGCCGCTTGACCGACAGATCCGGACGCCCCAGTTGTTGATACAGAACCCGAGCGGCACCCGGCTGGCCGGCACGCGCGGCGGCCAGCGCTTCGCTGTAGCCATGCTTGATCGCTTCCGGCACCACGGGCACGGTACTTCGCAGAGACAGCCAGGCCACGAAGAGGACCAGCACAAGGCCGAGGCTGATGAGCAAATAGCGGCGAGACTGAGGCATGCGAATTTCCGAAACTTTCGTTTTGTAGCGGAGGTCGCAAGCTTCTGTCAGCTCGCGCCGTGAGTCAAACCCTCTGCCCGATATGACCTACCAAGGGCACTGAATCGGCCTACAACTTCTGTCGGCCCTGTAAACCGTCACGTCCTCCATGCAGTGTCTACGCTTGCAGAAGTTGTTTTGACGAGGCTACTCATGCAATCCCTGTTTATTTATTTCAAGGCGGTGATCCACCCCAGCCAGGCAGTATTGCTGTTTGGGTTGCGAACCATCGCCGCCGGATTGCTGACGTTGTACCTGGCGTTCCTGTTCGATCTGGATCAACCGAAATGGTCGATCATGGCCGTGGTGATCATCAGTCAGCCACTGGCCGGGATGGCGTTGGCACGCAGCTTCGGGCAAATCATCGGTACGACGCTGGGTGCGGTGGTGGCTGTGGTGCTGATGGCGATTTTTCCCCAGGCGCCGCTGCCGTTCATCACGACTTTGGCGCTATGGCTGGCCCTGTGCACGGCTGGCGGCACGTTGTTGCGTTACACCAGCTCCCAGGCGTTCGTGCTTAGCGGGTACACCGCCGTGGTGGTGGCGCTATTGGCGATTCCGGATCAGGACGGCACCTTTCTGCTGGCGGTGACCAGGGTCACCGAGACCTTGCTGGCGGTGGCGTGCGTGTGCGTGGTCAGTCTGCTGACGGCGCGGCCAGAGGCGGTGTCGCGCAATTATTTCGCGAAGGTCGATCAGGTGATCAGACTGGTCGCCACCCATGCTGCCGCCGTGCTTCGCACCGAAGAAAGCGAAGCGGACTTTCAGCGCCGACAAATGCAGCTGTTGGGGGAGATCAGCGCCCTTGAAGGTCTGCGTCGGCACTTGTATTTCGATGCTCCGCGTCTGCGCAGTGCCAACAATCTGGTGTTGTTGCTGGGTAATCAACTGATGCTGCTGACTTCGCGCCTGACCGCATTGCGTCACCAGCGTGAATTGCTCACCGAGCGCTGGGAGGGCGATCTGCCGCTGGAGATCCAGCAGTTGCGCGCCGAAGAATTGGCACTGCTCGACCAACTGGCACAGCAAGGTCGCTCATTGCCAGTCGAAGTGCGGCACCAGTTCGTCGCGCTGCAACAGCAATTCGAAGCGCTCGCCTACAAAGCCGAACAACTGACGGAAGACATGAGCGCAACCCTGCGCTCGCTGGCCTGGGCATTACGCTGGGAGCAGGCGCGGCTATTACAGCAACTGGAACAGATTCTCGAACTGAGCGACGCCATACAGGAAGGGCGGGAAGCCAGCTGCATGTTCCGTGGCCAGTCCAGCCCTTTGCATCTGGATTTCACCCTCGCGACGATGAATGCCATTCGCGCCTTCAGTGCATTGCTGGTAGCGGGGTTGATCTGGATCGAAACCGCGTGGGACGGTGCGCGGGGCGGGATGATTCTGGTGGGCATTCTGTGTTCACTGATGGCTACTTTTCCACGTCCCCTGATCGCCGCACAGAGTTACGCCCGAGGGTTGGGGCTGGCCTTGGTGGTGTCGGCGATCTATCAATTCATGCTGGTCCCGGCGATCAGTGATTTCGAAATGTTGGCCTTGATGCTCGCACCTTTGCTGTATGTGATCGCGGTCGGACTCTCCAGCCCGGCCACCGCCGGCATCGGCATGGGCCTGGGGCTGTCGAGTTTCCTGATGCTCGGCCCGCAAAATGTCGGCACCGGGCAGAACACCGCCATTCAGTGGTTCGAATTTGCCGGGGCCTACGTCAGTGCGGCGATGCTGGCGCTGATCGTCTACGCCTGGATTTTCCCGTTCCGTCCGGTGCTGCGAATCCGCCGCTTTTACAACGAGGCACGGGAGCAGGTTTACCAACTGACCAAAAGCCCGGCCACCGACGAACAGCAGTTCGCCTTTGAAAGTCGCATGGTCGATCGCCTGACCTCGATGCTGGGGGTGTTGCCGGCCGCCAATGATCGGGACATGCAGCGTCTGTATGAAATCAGTCTTGCCTGTGTAGCACTGGGCGTGGCCATGCACCAGCTCAGGCAACAAGCGCAGAACAACGCCTTGCTCACGGACGCTTTCGGTCGGCAGCTGTCAACGGCACTGCGGCAGACCGGCCGTTTCGTCGCCGGCCGAACGGACGTGCACCTGACACCGCTGCTGACAATGCTGCATGCGCTCGGCGATGAGCTGGATGCACTGCATGCCGCCACCCATGAACACTTGTGGTCGGTGTTTCGCATGCGCGTAGCCCTGTTGATCGTGGTGTCGTTTCTGGAGCGACATGGCAACGATTTACAGCCCGACAGTTCTGAAGGGGAGCCCGTCCTTGCCCATTGATTTCGAGATCGGCGGCGTTTACCTGCCTCCCATCGCACAGGCCCTGCTACTGGCCATACCGGTTTTTCTGCTGCTCGATTGGGGTTTGCGCCGGCTTGGCGTCCTGCGTTTTGTCTGGCACGAGGCGCTGTTCGAAGGCGCCTTGTACGCCTGTGTATGCGCCGCACTGATTTTGCTGATGGGAGCCTGAAACCTTGAAGACGTTGCTCACTCGATTGACGACATTGGCGGTGGTGCTGCTGGCGATCGTGCTCGGCTGGTTTGCCTGGGAGCATTACACCAGGGCGCCGTGGACGCGGGACGCGCGGGTGAGGGCGGATGTGGTGACGCTGTCGGCAGACGTCTCGGGCCGCATCGTCACGCTCTCGGTGCAGGACAACCAGCATGTCGACAAGGGTCAGTTGCTGCTGGAGATCGATCCGGCTCGCTACAGCCTCGCCGTCGAGCATGCGAAACGCTCGGTGGAGGTCTCGAAGGCCACGCTCGGGCAGTCGCAAGCGGCCATTGTCGCCAGCGAGGCGCTGCTCAAACAACGCCAGAGCGAAGAACGCCGCCGACGCACGCTCAAACAAGGGTTCGCGATTTCCGGGGAAGAGTGGGAGAAGTCCAGCACCGATGTCGCGGTAGCCCAGGCCGATCTGTTGCGCAATCAGGCGAATCTCGGTTTGGCCGAAGCCAACGTGCAGTTGGCGATTGCCGCGCTGACCCAGGCTGAGCTGGATCTGCAACGCACCCGAGTCGAAGCGCCGGTCAGCGGTTATGTCACCAATCTGTTGACCCGACAGGGGGATTACGCAGTGGCCGGCGGCGCCTTGCTGGCGCTGGTGGACAGCAGCTCCTTTTATGTCAGCGGCTATTTCGAGGAAACCAAGTTGCCAAGGATCGAGGAGGGGGATCGGGTGCGGATCGAATTGATGAGCGGGGAAAAATTCGGCGGCACCGTGCAAAGCATCGCCTTCGCCATTGCTGACCGGGAAAACGCGCAAGGCAGCCGATTGCTCGCCAACATCAACCCCAGCTACACCTGGGTGAAACTGGCGCAACGGGTACCGGTGCGGATCGGCATCGATCCCGATTACGCAGGCAAGGACCGACTGAGAGCCGGCACTACCGCGACGGTCACAGTGCTGGAAAACCGAGAACGACAGGCACAAAAAAGCCCCGCGACCGAATGATACGCGGGGCAAAAAATTTGGTTGGTTGCGGCCAACCAAAGGAGCTCTTTAAAAACTGTTACTTGCTGGCGACCGTCTCCGGCTGCCAGCCGCCACCGAGGGCCTTGTAGATCGCGACGATGCCGCGGTACAGATCCACTTCGGCCTGGGCCTGGCTGTCTTCGGCGTTCAAGCGTTCACGCTGGGCGTCGAGCAACACCAGGAAATCGGTGGTGCCTTCGCGGTAGCGAATCTCGGCGAGGTCGGCGGCCTTGCGGCTCGATTCGCTCTGACGGATCAGCGAGATCAGACGTTGCTGACGTTTGCCGTAATCACTGAAGGCGTTTTCCGACTCTTCCAGCGCGAGCAAGACTTGCTGCTCGTAGGTCGCCAGTGCGCCTTCGGCATCGGCATCGGCGCCGCGCAGACGGGCCCGCACGCTGCCCAGGTCAAACGCTGCCCAGGTGATGCTCGGGCCCAGTGCCCAGGCGTTGGCCGCCGAGGACCCGATCTGCGAACCACGCCCGGCCGTCCAGCCGAGGAAACCGCTGAGGCTGACCCGAGGAAACAGGTCCGCTTTGGCCACACCGATACGCGCCGTGGCCGAAGCCAGTTTGCGTTCGGCGCTGAGGATGTCCGGACGACGCTGCAGCAGTTCGCCCGGATCACCGATCGGCAAGGCCTTGGCAATCGCCGGCAGGTCTTTCGGGCTCAGGTCGACTGTCAGTTTGTCCGGACGCTCACCCAGCAGGGTAGCGATGCGGTTTTTCTGCCGCGCCTGTTCCGCCTGCAACTGCGGCACGCTGGCTTCGACCGACGCCAGACGGGCATCGGCCCGTTCAACATCAAGCTGATCGCCAACGCCGGCGTCACGCAGGCTGATGGTGATCTTGCGCGACTCCTGCTGGTTGTTCAGGTTGGCCAGGGCAATCTTTTCCCGCAACTGGGCACCACGCAGTTGACCGTAAGCGTCTACCAGTTCGGCAATCATGGTGACTTGCAGTTGGTACAGATCGGCTTCGGCCGCTTGCTGGTCGGCGTCGCTGGCTTCCAGATTGCGCTGGATCCGTCCGAACAGGTCCAGCTCCCAGGCCATGTCCAGACCCAGGTCGTAGCGTTCGCTATTGACCCGTTGGGTGGTCTGGCCCGGAATCTGACCTTTGGCCAGATCGCTGCTGGCGCGGCTGGTGATGGTCGGCATCGCGTCGTTGCTGGCATCGTCGCGGATCGCCCGGGCGGCTTTCCAGCGGGCGAACGCCACGCGCAGTTCACGGTTGCCTTGCAGCGATTGAGTCACCAACTGGTTGAGGGTCGGATCGTCGAACTGCTGCCACCAGATGCCTTCGAATTTCGAACGGTCGAAGTTCTTCTGGCCGGCGGCGCCGTCGGTGGCGGACGTGATGTTCGCCGCCTCCGTCGTCGGGGTCTTGTAGTCAGGGCCGACGGCGCAGGCACTCAGGGCCAGCACCAGCAGGCTCGGCAGGAAGACTTTCAGACTCATTGGTGCGCCTCCAGTGGCTTTTGAACATTGTGTGCCTTGGCCGCTTTGCGCGCCTCGCTGCGCTCCACGAAGTTGCGGATCAGCACATAGAACACGGGGGTCAGCAGAAGACCGAAGAAGGTCACACCGAGCATCCCGGAGAACACCGCCACACCCATGGCATGACGCATCTCGGCACCGGCACCGCTGGAGAACACCAGTGGCACCACACCCATGATGAACGCGAACGAGGTCATCAGGATCGGCCGCAGACGCAGACGGCAGGCTTCCAGTACGGCGGCCAGCGGATCGAGGCCTTCTTGCTGTTTGTCCTTGGCGAATTCGACGATCAGAATCGCGTTTTTACACGCCAGGCCCACCAGTACGATCAAGCCGATCTGGGTGAAGATGTTGTTGTCGCCGCCAGAAATGATCACACCGGTGATGGCCGACAGCAGGGTCATCGGTACGATCAGGATCACCGCCAGTGGCAGGCTCCAGCTTTCGTATTGAGCCGCGAGCACCAGGAACGCCAGCAATACGCAGAGCGGGAACACGAACAGCGCGGTGTTGCCGGACAGAATCTGCTGGTAGGTCAGGTCGGTCCACTCGTAGGTCATGCCGTTCGGAAGTTCATCCTTGAGCAGTTTCTCGATGGCTTTTTCGGCCTGGCCAGAGCTGTAGCCCGGGGCTGCGGCACCGTTGATTTCAGCGGTGATGAAGCCGTTGTAGTGCATCACACGGTCCGGGCCCGAGGTGTCGCTGACCTTGATGAAGGTCGCCAGCGGGATCATTTCGCCTTTGTTGTTGCGTACTTTCAGCTGGCCGATCTGGTCGGATTCGAGGCGGAACTGCTGCTCGGCCTGAACGTTGACCTGATAAGTACGACCGAAGCGGTTGAAGTCGTTGGCATACAGCGAACCCAGGTAGATCTGCAGGGTGTCGAAGATGTCGCTGACGGCCACGCCGTGGGTCTTGGCTTTTTCCCGGTCGATGGCGGCATCGACCTGCGGCACGTTCACGGTGTAGCTGGTGAACAGGTTGGCCAGTTCCGGAACGTTATGGCTCTTGGCAATAATGTTCATGGTTTCCTTGTACAGCTCTTCGTAGCCCAGGTTGCCCCGGTCTTCGATTTGCAGGCGGAAACCACCAATGGTGCCCAGACCTTGTACCGGCGGTGGCGGGAAGATCGCCATGTAGGCTTCCTGAATGTTCGCGTACTGGCCGTTCAAGGCACCGGCGATCGCACCGGCAGACATGCTCGGGTCTTTACGCTCGTCGAACGGTTTCAGGGTCACGAACACGATGCCGGCGTTCGGGCTATTGGTGAAGCCGTTGATCGACAGGCCCGGGAACGCTACGGCGCTTTCCACGCCCGGCTGTTTCAGGGCGAGGTCGGACATGCGCTTGATCACGTCTTCGGTACGGTCCAGGCTCGCGGCGTCCGGCAATTGCGCGAAGGCCACCAGGTATTGCTTGTCCTGGCCGGGTACGAAACCGGTCGGCGTGCTGGAGAAACCGAAGAAGGTCAGCACCATCAGACCTGCGTACAGGAAGAGGGCGATGCCGCTGCCACGGATGACCCGGCGCACGGTGCCGACGTAGCCATGGCTGGCGCGGTCGAAGAAACGGTTGAACGGACGGAACAGCCAGCCACCGAAGATCTTGTCCAGCACTCGCGAGAAGCGGTCTTTCGGTGCGTCGTGACCTTTAAGCAACACAGCGGCCAGCGCTGGCGACAGGGTCAGCGAGTTGAAGGCCGAGATCACGGTCGAGATCGCGATGGTCAGTGCGAACTGCTTGTAGAACTGACCGGTGAGACCCGAGATGAATGCCGCCGGTACGAACACCGCACACAGCACCAGCGCCGTGGCAATGATCGGGCCGGTCACTTCGCCCATGGCCTTTTTGGTCGCATCGAAGGGGTTGAGCCCCAGTTCAATGTTCCGTTCGACGTTCTCCACCACCACGATGGCGTCGTCCACCACGATACCGATCGCCAGTACCAGGCCGAACAGCGACAGGGCGTTGAGCGAGAAGCCGAACAGGTGCATCACCGCAAACGTACCGATCAACGATACCGGCACCGCCACCAAAGGAATGATCGAGGCGCGCCAGGTCTGCAGGAACAGGATCACCACCAGTACCACGAGAATCAGTGCTTCGAAGAGAGTGTGAACCACCGCCTCGATGGAGCCGCGCACGAAGATAGTCGGGTCATAGACGATGCTGTAGTCCATGCCTTGCGGGAAGCTTTTCTTCAGTTCTTCCATCTTGCCGCGAACTTCGTTCGAGATTTCGATGGCGTTGGAACCAGGACGCTGGAAGATCGGGATCGCTACGGCCGGCTGGTTGTTCAGCAACGAACGCAGGGCGTATTGGCTGGAACCCAGTTCAACGCGGGCGATGTCCTTCAGACGAGTGATTTCACCGTTGTCGCCTGCGCGAATGATGATGTTCTCGAACTCTTCCTCGGAGACCAGACGGCCCTGAGTGTTGACCGACAGCTGGAAGCTCTGGGCATTCGGGGCAGGGGGCGCGCCCAGCTGGCCGGCGGCCACCTGACGGTTCTGCTCACGAATCGCGGTCACCACATCAGTCGCGGTCAGATTGCGCGAAGCGGTCTTGTTCGGGTCGAGCCATACACGCAGCGAGTAATCGCCCATACCGAACAGCTGCACGTCACCCACACCGCCGAGGCGAGCGAGCTCGTCCTTGATGTTGAGGATTGCGTAGTTGGACAGGTATAGCATGTCGTAGCGTTTGTCCGGCGAGGTCAAGTGCACAACCATGGTCAGGTCGGGCGAAGCCTTGTCGACGGTGATACCGATGCGCGTCACTTCTTCTGGAAGTTTTGGCTCGGTCCGGGTCACGCGGTTCTGAACTTGCACCTGCGCGTTATCCAGGTCGGTACCCAGGGCGAAGGTGATGGTCAGGGTGATCTTGCCGTCAGCGGTGGATTGCGAGGACATGTACAGCATGTTCTCGACGCCGGTGATGGCCTGCTCCAGCGGAGCCGCCACGGTTTCACCGATGACTTTTGGGTTGGCGCCCGGGAAGTTGGCACGCACCACCACGGTCGGTGGCACGACTTCCGGGTATTCGCTGATCGGCAACTGGAACAGCGAAATCGCACCGGCGATCAGGATCAGCAGCGACAGCACCGCTGCGAAGATCGGCCGTGAAATGAAGAATTGGGAAAAATTCATCGGAGTTGTCGTCCCTTAACCGCGTGGGGTCGCAGCAGCCAGTTTCACAACCGAACCCGGCGCGCCTTTGGCAGGTGCGACTTTGGGCAGGTTGCTGGCTTCCAGCGCTTGTCGTTGTTGAGCGAGAGCGGCAATGGTCTGCTCGCTGGCCATCGGGATTACTTCAGGCGTGACTGGCGAGCCAGGACGAACCCGTTGCAGACCCTTGACGATGATCGTGTCGTCCTTGTTCAGGCCGCTGCGCACGATGCGCAGGCCCTCGATCTTCGGACCGAGCTCGACGGCGCGGTAGGCGGTCTTGTTGTCGCCATCCATCACCAGCACGAACTTCTTGCCGAGGTCGGTACCGACCGCTTCATCGTTGATCAGCATGGCGTTGTAGGTGCCGCTGCCGACCAGTTTCAAACGCGCATACAGGCCTGGGGTGTAAGTGCCATCGCTGTTGTCGAACACGGCGCGCCCACGGATGGTGCCGGTCTTCGGGTTGACCTGGTTGTCGACGAAGTTCATCTGGCCCAGGTGCGGGTTGCCGTCTTCATTGGACAGGCCCATGTACACCGGAGTGGTTGCACCGCGCTGACCCTGACGGGCGAGTTGGGTGTATTTGAGGAACACACGCTCGTCGGCGTCGAAGTAGGCGTAGACCTTGTCGGTGGAAACCACGCTGGTCAGCGCAGTGGTGTCGGCGGTCACCAGGTTACCGGCGGTGATCTCGGCACGGCTGACGCGGCCGCTGATTGGCGCGGTGACGCGGGTGAAGCTCAGGTTCAGCTTGGCCAGATCCAGTTGCGCTTGCAGCGCGCCGACAGCAGCACGAGCTTCTTGTGCAGCGCTGGTGCGCGAGTCGGCCAGCTCAGCGGAGATGGCGTTGCTGGCACGCAGACGTTCGCCACGACCGGCTTCGTTTTCACTGCGGGTGGCATTGGCGCGGGATTGAGCAACCAGGGCTTCGAGGCGGCGGACCTCGGCCTGGAACGGACGCGGGTCGATCTGGAACAGCAGGTCGCCTTTCTTGACCAGTGCACCTTCGGTGAAGGCGACTTCGTCGATCTGGCCGGAGACCCGCGGACGGATTTCAACGGTTTCCGGCGCCTCGAGGCGCCCGGTGAACTCGTCCCACTCGTTGACCGGTTGTTCCAGCACCTTGGCCACGCTGACTTTGGCAGCAGGCATGGTGGCGGCGGTCTCCGGAGTCTTGCCGCAGGCGCTCATCACCAGCACGGCCAACATGGCCAACGGGAAGCGCAAATGTTTGAGTGATTGTTCCATGGATGCATCCGCCAATGTATTGAAGATGGGCGGATGATGCTCGGCGGGTAGATGGCAAACGAATCGAATGACACGAAGGTAACTATCATTCGGAATGATATAAGCCCGAGCGAAGCCCTCTAGCATGCGCCTTTCGTTAGGGGGCTATCAATTGGTTTCAGGGCAATTCTCTGTTACCTGAGACGCAAAGGTCGGATGTGAAACTGCACGGTGGTGAATACGCGAGGATTAAAATGCCCACCCCCGCCTTGCGACAGGGCCGGCAATAGACCTTCGATTGGCGTCTATCTGAAAATCTGCTCAATCATGACCCTGGACGGGATCAATAGGGTATTCGAGTAATAGGCTTCGTACCCATAGGCGGTTATCCGAACTTTGCATGGGATCGAATTTTGCGACTCGAGCAACGGCTTGATGGCGTCATAGTCATTCAAGTCGCGTTGAGTTCCATACGGGTGGGTGTAGTAAAAGATGAGTTCGGAGGAAAACTTGTAATTGGGTTTGGTTTGACTGCTGGCGATTATTCGCCCTTCGGCTTTTACGGCAATTGGATGCTCGGATGAGAACTCCGTGTCTCGATTCAGGGAGCAACTGAGGGTCGGTGAGAGCTGATTGGACTGTTCGTAATCACTGAAAGCGTTCTGCAAATCCACAGTGGAGCTGAAGTGTGCCGTGAACAGATTGCTGGAGCCCATTCTGAAGGACGATAACGTGAGATCGGCCGCTGGAATACTGGCCGTTTTGACACAGCCACTACAGAGAAGCAATGCAAGGTAAATGACACCGCGCAGTCCGTTCATTGGCGTGTCTGTATACGTGCAGCACGCATAGAATTTACCGTCCCTGGAAATTTCGTCGCGAAGATTGCCGCAAGCCACTGCCACATTCATTAATCTCTATGACTCGTTATGGTAAAGGCTATGCCAGGCTATCCGGATCCCCAAAAAACATCTGAATCCGCGACCTCAACCACCGCTCCCCCGGATCATTATCCTGCGACCCACGCCACGCCATGTGCAATTCGAAGGTGCGCGTCGGCAGCGGCGGATCCTCCGCCCGAACCCCGCCCGCAGCCGTCAGCGCATCCGCGGTGTAATCAGGCACCGTCGCGACAATGTCAGTCCCGGCCAGCAACGTACTCAGCCCGTTGAACTGAGGCACGGCCAGCACCACATGACGCTTGCGCCCCAATTTCTCCAGTTCTTCATCAATAAAGCCACTGAGGTCACCAGCAAACGACACCAGCGCATGCGGTCGGGCGCAGTAATCGTCCAGGCTCAACGGTCCCGGCACAGTATCGGCGCGCAGCAGTTTGGGGGCGCTGCGGCGCAGGACCTTGCGTTTGGCGTTGGCCGGCAGGTCGGTGGTGTAGCTGACGCCGATGGAGATTTCACCGGAGGCGAGCAGGCCGGGCATCAGGATGTAGTTGACGCGACGTATCACCAGCACGATGCCGGGTGCTTCAGCGCGCAGACGCTTGAGCAGCATCGGTAGCAACGCGAATTCGACGTCGTCCGACAGGCCGATGCGAAATACCGAAGTGCTGGTGGCCGGGTCGAATTCTGCCGCGCGGCTGACGGCGGTGGAAATCGAGTCGAGGGCCGGGGAGAGCAGGGCGAAGATTTCCACCGCGCGGGCGGAAGGCTCCATGCTGCGCCCGGTGCGCACAAACAGAGGGTCGTCGAACAGCCCGCGCAGGCGTGAAAGCGCCGCGCTGATCGCCGGCTGGCCGAGAAACAGCTTTTCCGCCGCACGGGTCACGCTGCGCTCATGCATCAGCGTTTCGAACACGATCAACAGGTTGAGGTCGACACGACGCAGGTCATTACGATTCATCTGGAGTCCTGGCAGAGTCATCAAGCTTGACGAGAGCGACCATATGAGAACAATGGCCGGCATGAATCTTACGGGGAAAGGCTGGTAGTCTGCACCGGGTAATTCAGCTTTACTGAGATGACGGCAGCAGATTTTTCATGGATTTTCTCAATGCTGACCATGCTGCGGAATCAATGACAGGCATGTCGACTATTAATAGCCACTGATAGTCTTGGCTGGAAAGCCCAGATAGAGTTCAGGGCATTAGAGGTTACTTTGACGAGGTTTGCGATGTCCCGCACGATCCGTTTTCACAAGTTTGGTCCAGCCGAGGTGCTCAAATGCGAAGAGCATGCGGCTACTCAGCCAGGTCCTGGCGAAGTGCAGGTGCGTGTCGAGGCAATCGGCATCAGCTGGTATGACACGCTCTGGCGTCAGAATCTGGCGTCGTCCCAGGCACGTCTGCCTTCAGGCCTGGGCCATGAAATGTCCGGCGTGGTCACAGCGGTCGGCGACGGCGTCGAGGATCTGGCAGTGGGCGACAAGGTGGCCAGCTTCCCGGCCGAGAGCCCGAATGATTACCCGGTCTACGGCGAACTGATCGTTTTGCCGCGCACCGCGCTGACCCGCTATCCCGACGTGCTCAGCCCGATTGAAGCCAGCGTGCATTACACGCCGCTGTTGATCGCCTATTTCGGTTACGTTGATCTGGCACGGGTCAAGCCCGGGCAGTTCGCCCTGGTGACCGACGCCAGCCACTGTGCAGGTCCGTCCTTCGTTCAGTTGGGCAAGGCGCTGGGTGTGCGGGTGATCGCTGCCACCAAAACGGCGGAGGAGCGTGAGTACCTGCTGTCTCTCGGTGCCGAGAAAGTGATCGTCACCGAAGAAGAAGATCTGTTGATGCGCATCAACAAAATCACTGACAACCGTGGTGTTGACGTGGTGTTCGACGGTCTCGGCGGGCCACAGATGTCGCTGCTTGGCGATGTGCTGGCACCCCGTGGCAGTCTGGTGCTGTACGGTTTGCAGGGCGGCAATCAGACGCCGTTCCCGGCCTGCGCAGCGTTCCAGAAGAACATTCAGTTCTTTGTGCATTGCATCGGTAACTTCACCGGCAAGCCGGAGCTGGGCATCATCCAGGATCACGTGGCCTTGCAGCGTGCCTTGCGTGATATCAACCAGCTCACCGCCGACCGTGTGCTGCTTCCGCTCAAGACCCGGGTGTTCCCGTTCAACGAGTTTGTCGAAGCTCACCGCTATATGGACGAGTGTCCGTGCCGCGAGCGGGTTGCCCTGCAAATCGAAACTGCCTGACCTCCCAATCAGAGTCCGTGGCCCCACGGACTCTTGTGCGCTTTGTCCTTCAGACATCGAGAACCCCTGGGCCAGACGCCTGGGGACGTTCAGCAACTGAACTGGTTTTTGCTCTCGATCTGTATCTTCTAATTGCACTCCAGACCCTGATAATTGAATGACTACTTTCATCTCAAGGAATGAGCTATGTCTGTGCATTCTATTTGTTCCGTACAGTATCAATCGGCTGTTTATCATCGCATCTCAAACTTTTGTTTAAAGTTTGTAGGGGTGCCATGTAATCCCTTCTTTTTTTCTTGTACTCATCACGTGCAGGGGCTTGTAAGAAGTTTCCTAGGAAAACTCGATCCAGCAAGGAGCCCAGCCACGACGGGCCTTTCAGTCCTTTCGCTCGTGATTCTGAAATGCCACGCGCTCAACTGTTTCAAATAACTACAAAAACTTAAGTGTTAGCATTTCAGCGTCTATTAATTAATGAAGAGTGATTGCGCATCCGCTGTGCGTGGGCGCGCGATATAAAACCTTTGATACCGGGTGAAGTACTGATGAGCACGATCCATGATCAGGCAATGAATTATGTCTACCAGCAAGTATTGCAACGACTGCTGAGTTTCTTTTCCCGTGCCGAACGCACGGCATTGCAACTGTTGATCCAGCGCCTGGCGGTTGCCGCCGGGGGCATGGAACGCATCGGCGAATTCAAGGTGTTGGTGACTCAATCCGGCACACGCGACTGTTGTTACAGCCTGGCCTTGTTGCGTGCGGCCCAGTTGAGCATTGCCGGGCGTGCCCCCGCCACCTTTCAGTTGCGAGTCGCTACCCTGCGTTGCAATGGCGTACCGGCTTCGGCATTGCACAACATGCATCGCAGCTTCAGTGCACTGTTCCTGCATGACGATCCAAGGGTCGAGCTTTTGATGGTGGATCATCGCGAGATCCTGCCTTTCAACCATCTGGCGCCTGTTTGCGACGAAGGGCGCGAGGCCGGCAGGCTCAACCTGCTGATGGTCGGACATCGTCGTGGACGGGATGAGGATCTGACACTGTGGGATGACCTGTACCTGACCACCGCCGAGTTCTACGGTCAGGTGGCCCGCTGGAACAACGGTGTCGACGCCCTGATCAGTAGCGACAACGCACGCCGTCAGGAGCAGTTTCTCGATGGCCTGGACCGGGCAGTGCGCAAGGCCGGCATTGGCGAACTGGCGCGCACGGGGGGAGGGTTCGATGAATTGTTCGGATTGCTCGACAGCATCGGTGGCGATTGTTACCGCGAACTTTATTCCCAGGACGATCGTGTACCGTGGCGACCGCTCGGCGAATTCGAAGCCTGTCGTCGCACCGGCTACATCGGCATCGACGATATGGTCGTCGGCAAAATGGAGGAGCGCTGGCCCTTGCTCAGCGATTTCCTCGGGTTTCAAGCCGATGAACTGATGATTGAAGCGCGTGCCGGTGAATGCACCGACCCTTTGGTCGGCGCCTACTTGAAGGGGTTGCAAGCCAGTTTTACCGAAGGGCGCAACTATGAAGCCGGTGTATCGGATTATCTGCAGCAATACCTGGCGACGATGCGCCGCAGGAACACACCCGAACAGGTTTGCGAACGTTTCATTTCCACATTCTGCAATCTGCCCGATCTCGTCGGGCAGCGGTCGCAGGCAACGGCGTCGCTGCAAAAGAATTTCGGCCTTAACGAGTCGCAACTGGTTTGCCTGCTGTTCGCGCCCTTCATCGATGCCGGCGCAGGCCTTGAACATTTCTTGCGCACCTGCCATCCGGGCATGCTGGTCGCCATGCCGGATCTGCACCGCGCGATGCAGGGCCTGCACGCGCCAGAGCAGGTCTTGCAATGGATGACCGATGTCAGCGGTTTGCCCTTGCGAATGATCTGCCGGTTATATGCAATGGATGCAATACGGAGGGACGAACACGTCGCGAAAGCGCATGAGCTGCCCGAGCACGAGCTCACGGCGACTGACCGTTCGGCGGAAGGTTGAGTGTGAGTTTGTTAATCCGCCACGGGGACGTGCCTGCGGACACCTGCTCATGAGTGAGTCGCAAGCGTCCGGTTTTGCCTATCAGGCGGTCTATCGCTACCTGACGCAACTGATCAGCGAGCCGGGCAATCAGGGCGCCATTCGACTGCCGTCGTTAAGGCAACTGGCCGAGCGGTTGAACGTATCGATCTCGACCATTCAGTACGCCTATGCCCTGCTGGAGAAAGAAGGCCGGGTCTATTCCGTGGCCAAATCTGGATATTTTGCACAGGCGACATCGACGGTCATGCCGCCAGGACGCGGCAGTGATTTGCTGGAAACGGTCTACGTCAACGCCAGATGCGCTGGCATGCAGGTACTGAGTGCCGATGAGCCGGCGTTGGTCCAGCCACTGGATCGCCCCCTGCTGACGCTTGAGCGAGAGCTGTTGCGCCAGTATCCCCAGCATTTGCAAACGCCTGCCCAGCCTTGCGGCGAGCTGGAGCTGCGCACATTGTTGGCGGCCCGCTACACCTCCTCGGCGACACATTGCTGGCACGCCGAGGACGTTTACATCGGTGCCGATCTGAGAGGGGTGCTGGAAATCCTGATTGCCGTTCTCGAGTTGCGCCACGCAACCGTCGTCGTCGAGTCGCCCTGTGACTGGATGATTCTGCGTTTGCTGGAGTCCGCCGAAGTCCGGGTCATCGAACTCCCGGTTCAGCCAGACGGAGCACTCAGTCCGCAGAGACTCCAGAGAATGCTCGAAACCGAGCGAGTGCGGTTGATCCTGCTGTCCTCGAAACTGAACATGCCGCACGGGAGCCGTATCCCCCCGGACAGTCGCCAGGCCGTCGTGCAGTTGCTCACGAATCATGGCACCTGGGTTCTGGAGAACGATTGTCATGGCGAGTTGCTGGACGAGGCTGACGGTGAGCCACTGCGCGAGCTGGTGGATCCCGATCGGTTGTTGGTCTTCTCCATGTTCGAAAAAATCATCGGGGTTGAAGCGCCCTACGGGTTTGTCCTGTCGCGACAATGGCGCGCCGATCTGCAGCGTCATTTCCTGTTGCGTTCGTTTCGTCTGTCACCGATCCGCCAGAAGGCCATTGCCCGTCTCTACGGGAGCGGGCGGGTCGATCAGCACTTGCCGGTGCTCAAGCGCATACTCAAGGAGCGTCGGACGCGATGGGTCGAGTTGATAAGTGAACGCCTGGGCGACATTGTGCAGGTCATCGAACCCCAGGGTGGTGCAACGATCTGGCTGCATTCTGCCCGCCCGATCACAATGGACGCCGTGTTTCAGCGGTTGCTAAAACAACACGTGCTGATTGCACCGGGAGAACTGTTCAGTCTCCAGGGGCTGCACGCGCAGAACCTGCGCCTGAGTGTAACCGGCAGCGCCGAACATGAGTTGTTAAGACTTGTCGGACTGCTCGGGGATGCGTTACGACTGGCTCCGCGGACGGATGTTCGAAAACACGCGGCCTGTACGCAATAGACCCCATCGCACTCCGGACAAACTGCCAGTAAACTCCGCTGTAATTTCCTGAACCACTCTATTTCAGAGGTTTTGCATGACACTCAGTCCTTTTGCGGGCAAACCGGCACCGGCAGAACTGTTGGTCGACATCCCGCGACTGGTTACGGCGTATTACACCGGGCAGCCCGACGCCTCGGTTTCCACCCAGCGCGTGGCGTTCGGCACCTCCGGGCACCGGGGCAGTTCCTTTGATTTGAGTTTCAACGAATGGCACGTTCTGGCCATCAGCCAGGCGATCTGCCTGTATCGCGAAGCCCAGGGCATTACCGGGCCGCTGTTCGTCGGCATCGATACTCACGCGCTGTCGACCCCGGCCGGGGCCAGTGCCCTGGAAGTGCTGGCGGCCAACGGCGTGACTGTGATGATCGCCGAAGGCGATGAGTACACCCCGACCCCGGCAGTCTCCCACGCCATTCTTTGCTACAACCGTGGTCGCACCACCGGTCTGGCCGACGGCATCGTCATCACCCCGTCGCACAACCCGCCACAAAGCGGCGGCTACAAGTACAACCCAACCAACGGTGGCCCGGCCGACACCCACATCACCAAGTGGATCGAAGCCAAGGCCAACGAACTGCTGGCCAACAAACTGGCCGGCGTCAAACGCATCAGCTACGAGCAGGCGCTCAAGGCCGAAACCACCCACCGTCACGACTACGTCAACACCTACGTCGCCGACCTGATCAATGTCATCGACTTCGATGCCATTCGCGGCGCCAAGCTGCGCCTGGGCGTCGATCCGCTGGGCGGAGCAGGGGTGCGCTACTGGTCGGCGATTGCCGAGCACTATCGTCTGGACCTGGACGTGGTGAACAAGGAAGTCGACTCGACGTTCCGCTTCATGACCGTCGACTGGGACGGGCAGATCCGCATGGACCCATCGTCCAGCCATGCCATGCAAGGCCTGATCGGTCTGAAAGAGCGTTTTGACGTGGCCTTCGCCTGCGACCCGGATCACGACCGCCACGGCATCGTCACACCGTCCGGCGGCCTGCTGGCACCTAACAACTACCTGGCGGTGTCGATCGACTACCTGTTCCAGAACCGTCCGCAATGGCGTGCCGACGCGGCCGTGGGTAAAACCGTGGTCAGCAGCGGCCTGATCGATCGCGTGGCCAAGCGTCTGGGCCGTCGCCTGTACGAAGTGCCGGTCGGCTTCAAATGGTTCGCCGATGGCCTGTTCGACGGCTCGCTTGGTTTTGGCGGCGAAGAAAGCGCCGGCGCCTCGTTCCTGCGCAAGGACGGCGGTGTCTGGAGCACCGACAAGGACGGTCTGATTCCAGCCCTGCTGGCCGCTGAAATGACCGCGCGTACCGGCCGCGACCCAAGCCAGGCCTACCGTGCATTGACCGATGAGCTGGGCGAACCGTTCTCGGTACGTGTCGACGCCAAGGCCAACCCGGAACAGAAAGCGCTGCTGAGCAAGCTGTCGCCTGAGCAGGTCACCTCGACCGAACTGGCGGGCGAGAAGATCCAGAGCATCCTCAGCAAGGCTCCAGGCAACGATCAGGCCATCGGCGGTCTGAAAGTGATGACCGAAAACGGCTGGTTCGCCGCACGTCCGTCGGGCACAGAAGACATCTACAAGATCTACGCCGAAAGCTTCATCGGCGACGACCACCTCAAGCAACTGGTGGCCGAAGCGCAAACCCTGGTGGACGGTGCGATCAGTACCAAGTAACACCTGACGACGGAAAAGGGCGACCCTGAGGTCGCCCTTTTTTGTGCCCGCGATTCGCCGATCAGGCCAGATCCACCAACACGATCTCGCTGTCTTCCAGCGCCGTAACGGTCAACACCTGTTCATCAGCCACCGCCACACCGTCTCGAGCTTGTGCGCGCAAGCCATTGACTTCAATGACACCCGTAGCGGGAACCAGATAGGCACGACGCCCGGCATCAAGACGATATTCAGCGGTTTCCCCAGCCTTGATATTGGCCGCCACCAAGCGCGCATTGGCGCGGATGCGCAGGCTCTGATCGTCACCGTCCTTGCCGCTGGCGAGGGTCACGAAACCTTCGCGGTCGCCTTTCGGAAACGGTTTGGCGCCCCAGGACGGCGGTGCGCCGGTTTCGGTCGGCAGAATCCAGATCTGGAAGATCTTGGTGTCCGTGGCTTCCAGGTTGTATTCGCTGTGGGCGATCCCGGTGCCGGCGCTCATGACCTGCACGTCGCCAGCCTCGGTGCGGCCCTTGTTGCCCAGGTTGTCCTGGTGGCTGATCGCACCTTCACGCACGTAAGTGATGATTTCCATGTCACGGTGCGGGTGGGTAGGGAAGCCCGTGCCGGCGGCAATGATGTCGTCGTTCCACACGCGCAGGTTGCCCCAGCTCATGCGTCGCGGATCGTAGTACTCGGCGAACGAAAAATGGTGATGGGCATCCAACCAGCCGTGATGGGCGCCGCCCAGCGAGTTGAAAGGTCTGAGTTCAAGCATGATCGTCTCCTCAAAAGGTTCGTCATGGGGCGTGATGCCTGGGCCACGAAGCGAGACCGGTGATTGATGGCAGGCATCATCTATCAGTCAATCATCGAGAAAAAGCGTAAAAACTGCGGCATTCCAATCGAATCGATTGATATGAAAAAGGCTCGAAACCGTCTCATCCCACCTTCAATTCATCGCCTAAACCAATGACCTGTAAGCATTTCGCTAGAACAAAAAAGCAAATGCAGACACCATAGCCCTCAACAGCCTCACATCCGGAGTCCGTCAGCGTGGCGCAACACACCCCCGATCTTCCTCCCGAACCTCGTCCCCTGGCCGAGATGCCCTGGTTCAAACGCCTGGCGGCGCGTTTCCTTGGCCACGGCCTGACACAACTGCGTGCCCAGCATCGGGCTTCGTGGTTGCACGGCCAGGCCGATGGCTTTCGCAGCGGGCATACCGCCGGCGTGGATTACGGGTACAAGGAAGGCAAGGCTGACGGGCTGGAAGAGGGCCGCCAGGTCTTGTTGATCCGCGACAGCCGCAATACCGAGCATCGCCCGCCGGGTATCGACAATCATCTGTTCGACGACTGGCGCCTGCCAGTCAGCGCAGAGTTGAAGAAGCGCATGAAAGCCGACGTCGCACGCCTGCTGCCAGCCCACGCCCAGCCAAGCGTTGCGCAATGGAAAATGATATTCAGCGATACCCCGTCAACCTCCGTGATTGCCGGCGCCGGAGCCGGCAAGTCGACCACGCTGGTGCTGCGAATCCTGCTGCTGACTCACTATCTGGGCTTCGAGCTCGATTCGATGACCGTGGTGACTTTCACCCGCGAGTCGCGCAAGGACTTCATCAACAAACTGATCGAACTGTTCGCGTTGTGGGGCCGGGCACTCAGTCAGAAAGACGCCCGGGATCTGGTGCGCACCTTTCACTCGCGGATCCTGCCGATGGTTCGCAGCCTGCCGGGGTTCGAGCGCTTGCAGGCATTCGAAAACCTCAGCCACCGCGTGCAGGGCGGAGAAGAAGATGTCGACAGCAATCCGTTCGATCTGCGCATCAACGACGCACAGCGCCAGCAGCTCAACGCCTGTTACCACCGTCTCTACAAAGAAGACCCGCGCTTTGCGCAGCTGATCCAGCCGTTGTCCCGCCACGCCTTGCAGCTCAAGGAGCTGGAGCGCGATCACCCGGACGTGCAAAAGCGTGTCGCTGTAACCGAGCTGGCAGCCCGTCGCGACGAAGAGCTGTGCGACATGATCGAAGACTTGTGGCTCCGCGCCGGCGCCTGGCCGATCAAGGGCATCGAACCGAGCCGTCAGACTTTCGAAATCAACGGCGCATCGTTCCATTGCCACGGCTACATTCCGAGTCTGGATGCCTGGGTGGTGTTGGGTTTCGATCCTCGGGAAAACCCGCAGGTCTGCCGTCCCAACGCCAAACTGACGGTGCGTGCAGAGTGGGCAGTCAAGCGCACCCTGTTTCAAGCTTTCTGTCGTAAACCATTGATTTGGCTGGATAGTTACGAGTCGTCAAAGCGTTTATTGGCCGCACTGGCAGGTGATGTCAGCGCCGGCCCCGGCTTCGATTACAAGGTCAAGGGTGAGCTCGCGTCCGCGCCATTGCTCGACTGCTTTGTCGCCGCCGCAGGCTTCATCGAGAATCTGGGCCTGGATGTGCCGGACGCCGTTGGCCGCATGAGTTTCGCCAAGGACGATCCGGACCGGTTTTTCTTCGAGGCCTTGAGTCTGTTCTGGCGTGCGCTGGAAGACCATCTTCTGGATCAGAAACCGCCTGTCATGACCTACAACCGGATGTTTGCGCTGTTCAGCGAGCACTCACCAGAAAACTTCAAACTGCTCGGCGATGAGCTGCTGCGACCGATGTCGCACCTGATGATCGATGAATTCCAGGACGTTTCCCCGCAAATCGTCTCCTGGATCCGCGCCAGTCTGTCGGAAATCCGCAGTCGAGGCCCGGCCATGCACGTCGGACGAGGCGCACAGCGATCATCGCTACTTTGTGTAGGTGATGACTGGCAGTCGATCTACGGCTGGCGGGGCAGTTCGCCAAGCTACTTCATGGAGTTCAACAAGGAGTTTCCGTCGCCGAGCACCACCCGGGTGATGCTCAGCGACAACTATCGCAGCCATCAGCACATCATCGACGCTGCGGAGCACATCGTCCGGGCAGCGCCGGCGATTCCCGGCAAGAAGGCCAAGGCCTGCGGCGAAGAGAGGCCGTTGCAGCCGGTCAACGTGCTTGAACGCGATGATCAGGCTCTCGGCCAGCGCCTGGCAGAACACTATCGAAAGGGCGATTCAATCCTGATGCTCTATCGAAAAAGCAGCGATAAGTTATTGATAGAACAGCATATTCAATCTGTAGTTAATGTAGATTCGAGTTTGCCGTACGAGTCCCGCCGCCTGAAACAACTGACCTATCACAGTGCCAAAGGCTTGCAGGCTGACGCGGTTTTCCTGCTGGGCGATTGCCAGCACCTGACCAGTTCGCCGTACAAGAATCAGGTGTATCGCATGGCCGGACTGGGCAAGGCCGGTGACAGCGAGCCATACGACAGCGCGCAGAAAGACGAAATCCTGCGCCTGGCCTACGTCGGTATTACCCGCGCAGTCAGCCATTGCTACTGGTATGTCGAGCCGCAGGACACTCAAGCGGTCAACATGCCTCGGGCCTCGGATCGGGTCGCCAAAGGCAAACCGTTCTTCGTCGATCATCGGCCAGAAAAGAAAACAGCCTGAATCCACCGCCCATGAAAAAGCCCGCACAAAGCGGGCTTTTTATTTTAAATCAGCTGGTTACGCGTAACTCTTAAGGGATTCGGGAGGAATGAAAGCCTCCAGTTCATCCTCAACGGCTTCGATTATTCGCTCCACATCCGCTGCGTTCATCACTGTGGCACAGGGAATGCCGGCGATGGCGATCAGGGTTTCGCCGCTGGCCCGATCGAACAGGCGCGCGACCAGACTGCCCGGCGCATCCATGGTTGCCTCGAAACCCATGGGATGAAAATGCCAGCGCATCAGCTGGCAGGCATTGGGAAACGTGACCTTGCTTGAGCCTTTATTCATGTGTTGCCCGCCTTCTTCATCGAGCGCTTCCGTTTGCTCATGGTAGGTGGGAAGAGCCTTCATTGGCTCAACCGGTGATTGCCTTTAAAAGTAGCATCTGGATGTGAAATTCCTGTGAGAATTTTCAGTTCATTTAGCGATTGCGCGGATTTTTTTGATGTAAGTCACGATCCATCCCAGTCGTCGCCAAAATGCCATCACGGCCGGGTTGTTGATGCGGCGCCTGAAGTTGGGCAAGCTCGGTTCTTTTGCCTTGAGTCCCTTATGCACGCCGATGATGACAGCCCGGAACAGAGCCAGGCCACGGCCGAAACGGTCATGCGCTATCACCTGTGCTGGAAGCACCGGGACCTGAATGGCGTGATGGCGCTGTACCACCCGGACATCCAGTACAACGACTTCTTCCAGAACCGCGTGCTCGGCCTCGACGAGTTGCGCGAGTACGTCCGGGTCAGCATGCCGCGCGAATCCGATGAAGCGCTGGAGCATTGCGACCGCATCCGCATCGACGGCAACACCGCCTTCATTCAATACGAAGTGACATTGCGCGGCGGCAACGGGCTGGTGTCGTTTCGTTCCAGCGAAGCGATCACGGTCAAGGACGGCCAGATCTGGCGGGTCAACGAGTACGCCTCGCTGGTTCGCGAACCGGCTGACAGCCCGACGGCCACCCACCAGCGGCCGGCGGTGAGTCGCCTGGGTCTGTCGCCGCGACAGTTGAGCTTCATGGCCGATGACTTGCAGCAGTATTTCCAGCGTCAGCAACCGTATCTCGACCCCGAACTCGACCTGCAACGGGTGGCGAAGGAGTGCGGGTACAGCCGCAACCAGATTTCCTACCTGTTGAATCAGGTGCTGGGGCAAAGCTTCTACCGCTACGTCAATCAGGCGCGTCTGCAACATCTACTGCGGTCACTGGACAGCGCCACGCCGCCACTGCGCATCGACGAACTGGCCTTCGCCGCCGGTTTCAATTCGCTGTCGGC
The DNA here is from genome assembly GCF_014863585.1 of Pseudomonas gozinkensis. Taxonomy (NCBI): domain Bacteria; kingdom Pseudomonadati; phylum Pseudomonadota; class Gammaproteobacteria; order Pseudomonadales; family Pseudomonadaceae; genus Pseudomonas; species Pseudomonas gozinkensis. The sequence continues at coordinate 3,340,048 of NZ_CP062253.1, forward strand.
TTTCTACAGCTGCTTTCGCCAGCACACCGGCCAGTCGCCCAAGGCCTATGCGAAGCAAATTTCTTTGCGGACACGCGCGCAAGACAATTCCTGAGTTCTGCCACTAGGATCGACGCCATCGAAACCTGGATTGGCGGAGTCTTGCATGCCGGCGTGGCGCACTATCAGTTTGTGGATGGATCAACTCGACGAGCCGCTGACCGCGCGCCCGTCGCTTGCGCAGGACCTGGACGTCGACGTGGCGATCATTGGTGCCGGTTACACCGGACTGTGGACTGCGTACTACCTGAAACAACAGGCGCCGAGCCTGAACATCGCCATCATCGAAGCGCAAACCGCCGGGTTCGGCGCGTCCGGTCGCAACGGCGGTTGGTTGATGGGCAACCTGCTGGGCGAGGATCGCCTGCTGGCGGGCCTGTCACCGCAACAGCGCCGCGCTTCTTACGATCTGCTGCACGGCATTCCGGATGAAGTGGCAAATGTCCTCGAGCGCGAAGGCATCGACTGCGACTACCGCAAAGGCGGTGTGCTGTACTGCGCCGCGCGCTATCCCGAGCAGGAAGCGAATCTGCGGGATTACCTGAAAAAACTCCACGCTCAGGGCCTGACCGACGACGATTACCGCTGGCTCAGCCCCGAGCAACTGGCGCAGCAACTGCGCATCGCCAAACCCTATGGCGGCATCTTCGCCCCGCATGTGGCGACCATTCACCCGGCGAAACTGGTACGCGGCCTGGCACGAACCGTCGAAAGCATAGGGGTGAAGATCTACGAAAACAGCCCGGTGACCCACTGGCAGGCCGGCAGCCTGCGCACCGACAAGGCCAGCGTGCGCAGCCGCTGGATCGTCCCGGCCATCGAAGGTTATTCCGTCACGCTGCCACCGCTGGGCCGTTATCAATTACCCGTGCAGAGCCTGATCGTCGCCACCGAGCCGTTGCCCGCCGCGACCTGGGACGAAATCGGCTTGAGCCGCGGTCAGGCTTTCAGCGAATTCAGTCGCCAGGTCACTTACGGCCAGCGCAGTGCCGACAACCGTCTGATCTTCGGCGCCCGTGGCGGTTATCAGTTCGCCGGCAAGCTGCGCCACAACTTCGACCTGACCCGCGATGAAGTCGAGCTGCGCCGCTACCTGTTTGGCGAACTGTTCCCGCAACTGAAACACGTGCAGATCACCCATGCCTGGGGCGGCAACCTCGGCATGTCCCGGCATTTCAAACCGCACATGCTCTGTGATCGGGCCAACGGCATCGCGCTGTCCGGCGGCTATGGCGGGGAGGGTGTAGGCGCTTCCAGCCTGGGCGGTCGGACGCTTGCGGATCTGATTCTCGAGCGCGACACCGAGCTGACGCATCAACCCTGGGTACTGCCCGACGGTGGAATCCACGCGCTGCGGGCCTGGGAACCGGAACCGTGCCGCTGGCTCGGCTACAACGCGATCATCAAAAGCTTCGTCCACGAAGACCAGACCCTGGCCAACCCGGCGACTGCGCCCTGGCGGCGCAAGCTCGCCAGCCAGGTGGCCGGGTTCATGGAAGGGTTCATGCACTAAACGTTGTTTACTACGAGACAGGTAACGCCATGAGCATCACCCAATTCAAGAACACCGCCACGTTGCAGCTGGAAGAATCCAACCCGGTGGCCGTGCCGCTCGGCGCGCCGGTGGCGATTGCCTCGACCACCAGCGTCGAGCGCGACGACGGCGTCGAAACCGGCGTCTGGGAATGCACCCCCGGCCGCTGGCGGCGGCAGATCACCGCTCAGGAGTTCTGCCATTTCATTTCCGGCCGCTGCACGTTCACCCCGGACGACGGCGGCGAAACCCTGCATATACAAGGTGGCGACGCACTGATGTTGCCGGCCAACACGCTCGGGATCTGGGACATCCAGGAAACCGTGCGCAAGACCTATGTCCTGATTTTCTGACGTTTTGATCCTTTTGATTGCCTGCCAACAACAATAGCCAATACAGGAATCGATCCATGATCCGAAAGACCCTCGCGCTCGCACCCTTGATGCTCGCCGTTTCCCTCGCTCAGGCTGCGGATACGGTCAAGGTTTACAACTGGTCCGACTACATCGCGCCGGACACCGCCAAGAACTTCGAAAAGGCCAGCGGCATTGGCGTCACCTATGACGTCTACGACAGCAACGAAACCCTCGACGGCAAGCTGATGACCGGCAAATCCGGTTACGACGTGGTGTTTCCGTCCAACCATTTCATGGCGCGGCAGATCGAAGGCGGGGCGCTGAAGAAGCTCGACAAGAGCCAGTTGCCGAACTGGAAGAACCTCAACCCGGTATTGCTCAAGGCCTTGCAGACCAACGATCCGGGCAACGAACACGGCTTTCCGTACCTGTGGGGCAGCACCGGCATCGGCTACAACATCGCCAAGGTCAAGGCCGTGCTGGGGGACAACGCGCCGGTGGATTCCTGGGACTTGATCTTCAAACCCGAATACATGGAAAAACTGCAGAAATGCGGCGTTGCGATCCTCGACAACGGCCCGGAACTGCTGCCGGCAGCGCTCAACTACCTGGGTCTGCCGCATCACAGCAAAAATCCCGAGGACTACAAGAAAGCTGAAGCGCTGCTGATGAAAGTGCGGCCGTATGTCAGCTACTTCCATTCCTCGAAGTACACCAGCGACCTGGCCAACGGCGACATATGCGTGGCCGTCGGCTTCTCCGGCGATATCCTGCAAGCGGAAAACCGCGCCAAAGAGGCGAAGAATGGCGTCGACATCGGCTACGAGATTCCCAAGGAAGGCGCCGCCATCTGGTTCGACATGGTCGCCATGCCCGCCGACGCACCGGACGAGAAGGCCGGCTACGCGTTCATGAACTACCTGCTGCAGCCCGACGTGATGGCCGGCATCAGCAACTACGTGCACTACGCCAATGGCAACGAACAGGCCGACAACCTGATCGATCCGGCGATCAAGAACGACACCAAGGTTTATCCCAGCCCGGAAATGATGGGCAAGCTGTTCGCACTGGAAGCGATGCCGCTGAACATCGACCGGATCCGCACGCGGGTGTGGAACAAGATTCGCACCGGCAGCTGATGAAAACAGGCGAGGGCGGTACAGCCCTCGCCTGAATATGTACTGTTGAATCAACTTGATATCAAACCACTGGCATTGCACTGATAAAGTGCAGCAAAGTGAGACGCTGCTAACAAAAAACAACTTACCGATATTTAATATTTAAATAAGAAATCGTCAGACAATTAGGCAAATTCACCACACTTGCAAACTTCTTTCGGCGGCATGCGCTTTGTTTACGGGAGTTTCCCGGAACAGTTCAATTTGATCTCAAAAAAACGCTAGACGTTAGATTTCAAATTGTGTCAGGTTTCTTACGCCTTCATTGGGCGAGTGATAGGACAACCTCGCCAGAGGTTGTCGCTATCGGACAAAAACTGTTCCATTGCTAAACAAGGAAGTGTGTTTATGTCGAAAGTAAAAGCTAACGCTATTGATACCGCCGAACAGGCTTTCCAGCTGGCAGCGACCAGCACGGCGTATAACCAGATCAATAGCTTCAGCCACCAGTACGATCGTGGCGGCAACCTCACGGTCAATGGCAAACCCTCCTTTTCCGTCGACCAGGCCGCAACCCAGTTGTTGCGCGACGGCGCTGCCTACCAGGACAAGGATGGCAGCGGCAAGATCGAACTCACCTACACGTTCCTGACTTCGGTATCGTCCAGCACGATGAACAAGCACGGGATCACCGGGTTCAGTCAGTTCAGTACCCAACAGAAAGCCCAGGCCGCGCTCGCCATGCAATCCTGGGCCGATGTGGCCAATGTCACCTTCACCGAGAAAGCCTCGGGCGGTGACGGCCATATGACTTTCGCCAACTACAGCGGTGGCGTGGACGGCGCAGCAGCGTTCGCCTACCTGCCGGGGACCGGTCCGGGTTATGACGGCACTTCGTGGTACTTGATCAACAGCGGTTACACGCAGAACAAGACCCCGGACCTGAACAACTACGGTCGCCAGACCCTGACCCACGAAATCGGCCATACCCTTGGCCTGGCGCACCCGGGCGACTACAACGCCGGCAACGGCAACCCGACCTACAATGACGCCACCTACGGGCAAGACACCCGCGGCTACAGCGTCATGAGCTACTGGAGCGAAAGCAACACCAGCCAGAACTTCAGCAAGGGCGGCGTGGAAGCCTATTCCTCCGGCCCGCTGATGGATGACATTGCAGCGATCCAGAAGCTCTACGGCGCCAACATGACCACCCGCACCGGTGACACCACCTACGGCTTCAACTCCAACGCCGGTCGCGATTTCCTCAGCGCCTCGTCGTCGGCCGACAAGCTGGTGTTCTCGGTGTGGGATGCGGGCGGCAAGGACACCTTCGACTTCTCGGGTTTCACCCAGAACCAGAAGATCAACCTCAATGAAGCCTCGTTCTCCGACGTGGGCGGCCTGGTGGGCAACGTGTCCATCGCCAAGGGCGTCACCATCGAGAACGCGATCGGCGGTTCGGGCAACGACCTGCTGATCGGCAACAGCGCGGCCAACGAACTCAAGGGCGGTGCCGGCAACGACATCCTCTGGGGCGCCGGCGGTGCCGACAAGCTGTGGGGCGGTGCGGGTTCGGATACCTTTGTGTTCGCGGCCAGTTCCGATTCCAAGCCGGGTGCGATCGATCAGATCCTCGATTTCGTCAGCGGCCTGGACAAAATCGACCTGACCGGCATCACCAATGGCGCCGGCCTGCACTTCGTCAGCGCCTTCACCGGCGCGGCGGGTGATGCGGTTCTGACATCGTCGGGCGGCAACAGCCTGCTGTCGGTGGACTTCTCCGGGCACGGCGTGGCTGATTTCCAGGTCAGCACCGTTGGCCAGGCAGCCACCAGCGACATCGTGGCGTGATGTAACACGGAAAGCGGTGCGTAATGCGCCGCTTTCTTTACTTGCATCGCCATGGCCGGTAAGCAAGGCTACGTGCCGGAGTGAAATTTCCTATGATCCAATTCGCTTTTACCCGCAAAGCGGCGGCGTATCTGTTGCCGGTGCTGATGATGATTTCTGGAGAAACAACCATGGCAAGCAGCCTGAGACTCGAAGACCCATCGGTATTTGCCGGGCAGTGGCAAGCAACCCTGAGCGCCCGCAGTGACAGCCTCGAAGCGCAAGCGATGCAAGACAAGCCGTCGAACACCTGCCAGCTCGACCTCGAAGCCAATCAGACCCTGGGCAAGGGCGCCGATTGCCTGAGCGCTTGGTTGCAGGACTCAGCCATCGGCTGGTTCCCCGATCCGGACGGTCTGTCGATCACCGGCAAGGAAGGCTCAAGAATCCAGTTTTTCAGCCGACAACGTGACGGGCTTTATCTGAGCACTTTGAAGTCAGGCCTGGTGATTACACTCAAGCGTTCAGCGCAGCAGCCGTAATGACCGGAACAGACTGACCGTTTAAATATAAAGCACCCCGTTACAGTTATAAGCGACAGTGCAATAACACGCAGGCCGGTTTTAATCGCTGAAGTTGTTATTGAAGTGTAAGCAAGTACTGACGGTGTATGTCCCGCGCTCAAGGCGGGCAATTAATTGGAAGTCTCGCCAAGCAGGGCGGGAAATATCATTTCAGGAATAATCAATGAAGATGGCGAAGGCCCCAGCCACCGCTCCCTTATTCAAGGCATTGGGTGACTATAAAAGCATTCTGATCAGCGTCGGATGCTTTACCGCACTGATTAACGTGCTGATGCTGGTGCCCTCCATATATATGCTTCAGGTCTACGACCGGGTGCTGTCTTCGCAGAACGAAACCACCCTGGCGATGCTGTCGCTGATGGTCGTCGGTTTCTTCGCCTTCATCGGCCTGCTGGAAGTGGTGCGCAGCTTTATCGTGATCCGCATCGGCAGCCAGCTCGAGCGCCGTTTCAATCTGCGGGTCTATCAGGCGGCCTTCGAGCGCAACCTGTTCAAGGGCGAGGGTAACGCCGGGCAGTCCCTGGGCGACCTGACCCACGTTCGCCAGTTCGTTACCGGGCCTGCGCTGTTCGCGTTCTTCGATGCGCCGTGGTTCCCGGTCTACCTGTTCGTGATTTACCTGTTCAACGTCTGGCTTGGCGTGCTCGCCACGGCGGGTGCGCTGCTGTTGATCGCGCTGGCGTGCCTGAACGAATACATGACCAAAAAGCCGCTGGGCGAGGCCGCCGGTTTCTCGCAGAAATCCAGCCAGTTGGCCACCAGCCATCTGCACAACGCTGAAACCATTCAAGCCATGGGCATGCTCGGTGCCTTGCGCAAGCGTTGGTTCCAGGTGCATTCGCGCTTTCTCGGTCTGCAGAATCAGGCCAGCGACACTGGCGCGGTCATCAGCTCGCTGAGCAAAACCCTGCGCCTGTGTCTGCAATCGCTGGTGCTGGGCCTCGGCGCACTGCTGGTGATCAAGGGCGACATGACCGCCGGGATGATGATCGCCGGTTCCATCCTGATGGGTCGGGTGCTGAGCCCGATCGACCAGTTGATTGCCGTGTGGAAGCAGTGGAGCGGGGCGAAGCTGGCTTACCGCCGCCTCGATGCGTTGCTGCAAGCCTTCCCGCCGAGCGACGACGCCATGGCGCTGCCGGCGCCGAAAGGCCAGATCACCTTTGAACAAGTCAGCGCCGGCCCTCCGGGTCAGCGTGCCGCGACCCTGCACATGGTCAATTTCAACCTGGCGGCCGGCGAAGTGCTGGGCGTGCTCGGTGCCTCAGGCTCCGGTAAGTCGACTCTGGCACGAGTGTTGGTCGGCGTATGGCCGGCCCTTGGCGGCACTGTACGTCTGGACGGCGCCGACATTCATCGATGGAACCGCGATCAGCTAGGTCCATACATCGGCTATCTGCCCCAAGACATCGAGCTGTTCAGCGGCAGCATCGCCGAGAACATCGCCCGTTTCAGCGAAGCCGATCCGCAAAAAGTCGTGGCCGCCGCGCAACAGGCCGGGGTGCATGAACTGATCCTGCGCATGCCGCAAGGTTACGACACGCAGTTGGGCGAGGACGGCAGTGGCTTGTCCGGTGGTCAGAAGCAGCGCGTGGCACTGGCCCGTGCGTTGTACGGCAACCCGAGCCTGGTGGTGCTGGACGAGCCGAACTCCAACCTCGACACCGTCGGCGAAGCCGCGTTGTCCAGCGCGATCGTTCAGCTCAAGGCCCAAGGCACCACCGTGGTACTGGTGACCCACCGCTCTTCGGTACTGGCCCAGGCCGACAAGCTGCTGGTGCTCAACGACGGTCGCCTGCAAGCGTTCGGACCGAGTCACGATGTGCTCAAGGCGCTGTCCGGCAACCAGCCCGGCAACCAGCCTCAACAAAATGAAAAACCTGCGCAGGCACCGGCGGGGCTCAGCATGAGCCGACAGTATCAGCCGACGACAAGGAATTCGGGTGTATGAGCAGCGCGAACATGAACACGCAAAACGAAGCGACGATGGAACACGCGTACATCACCGAACGCCCGGAGCGCGATGCGAAATTCTTCGCGCGCATGGGCTGGATTCTGGCGCTGGTCGGCGCCGGCAGTTTCTTCACCTGGGCGGCATTGGCGCCGCTGGACCAAGGCATTCCAGTGCAGGGCACCGTGGTGGTGTCGGGCAAGCGCAAGGCCGTGCAGTCGATGAGCAGCGGTGTGGTCAGCCGGATTCTGGTACGCGAAGGCGAAATCGTGAAGCAGGGCCAGCCACTGTTCCGCCTCGACCAGACCCAGGTCGCCGCCGACGTGCAATCGTTGCAAGCTCAGTACCGCATGGCCTGGGCCAGCCTGGCGCGCTGGCAGGCCGAGCGTGACAACCTCAAGCAAGTGACGTTTCCGGCAGAACTGAGCGACAACGCGGATCCGCGCCTGGCACTGGTGCTGGAAGGCCAGCGGCAATTGTTCAGCAGCCGCCGCGAAGCGTTCTCCCGCGAGCAGGCCGCTCTGCGCGCCAGCATCGAAGGCGCCACCGCGCAACTGGCGGGCATGCGCCGCGCGCGTACCGACCTGAATGCGCAGGCCGACTCACTGCAACAGCAGTTGAGCAACCTGCAACCGCTGGCCGACAACGGCTACATCCCGCGCAACCGCTTGATGGAATACCAGCGTCAACTGTCGCAGGTGCAGCAGCAACTCGCAGAAAACACCGGTGATAGTGGCCGGGTGGAGCAGGGCATCCTCGAGTCGCGACTGAAATTGCAACAGCACAGCGAGGAATACCAGAAGGAAGTCCGCACTCAACTGGCCGACGCGCAACTGAAAAGCGTCACACTGTCCGAGCAACTGACCTCCGCCGGTTTCGACCTGCAACACAGCGAAATCCTCGCCACCGCCGACGGCGTGGCAGTCAACCTCGGCGTGCACACCGAAGGCGCCGTTGTCCGTCAGGGCGAAACCCTGCTGGAAATCGTCCCGCAAGGCACGCGCCTTGAAGTCGAAGGGCACCTGCCGATCAACCTGATCGACAAGGTCGGCACGCACTTGCCGGTCGACATCCTGTTCACCGCGTTCAACCAGAGCAAGACGCCACGGGTGCCCGGCGAAGTCAGCCTGATTTCCGCCGACCAGATGGTCGACGAGAAAACCGGTGTGCCGTACTACGTGTTGCGCAGCAGCGTCAGCGATCAGGCCATGGAAAAACTCAACGGTCTGGTGATCAAGCCCGGCATGCCGGCGGAAATGTTCGTGCGCACTGGCGAACGTTCACTCCTCAACTACCTGTTCAAGCCGCTGCTCGACCGCGCCGGTTCCGCGTTGACCGAAGAATAAGGATGTTCGGCTGTATGAATAAGCTTTCCATGCTGGCGGCAGCGTTCGCGCTGCTCGCGGGCAACAGTGCAGTGGCGGCCATGGGGCCGTTCGAAATCTACGAACAGGCGTTGCGCAATGACCCGGTATTCCTTGGCGCGATCAAGGAACGCGATGCAGGCCTTGAGAACCGCGCCATCGGCCGCGCCGGGCTGTTGCCGAAACTGGGTTACAACTACAACAAGGGCCGCAACTCGTCGAAGGCCACTTCACTCGACTCCCGCGCCCGCAACAACACTGAAGAGCGTAACTACAGCAGCTACGGCTCGAGCCTGACCCTGCAACAACCGTTGCTCGACTACGAAGCCTACGCGGCGTATCGCAAGGGCGTAGCCCAGTCGCTGTTTGCCGACGAAAACTTTCGCGGCAAGAGCCAGGAGCTTCTGGTTCGAGTACTGGATAACTACACCAAGGCCTTGTTTGCCCAGGATCAGATCGACATCGCGCAGGCCAAGAAGAAGGCGTACGAGCAGCAGTTTCAGCAGAACGAGCACATGTTCAAGCAGGGCGAGGGCACTCGCACTGACATCCTTGAAGCCGAGTCGCGTTATGAGCTGGCGACCGCCGAGGAAATCGAGGCCCGCGACGAGCAGGACGCCGCGCTTCGGGAGCTGGGCGCATTGGTAGGCGTGCCGGCGATGGACATCAGTGATCTGGCGCCGCTGGATCAGAACTTCCAGACGTTCGCCTTGATGCCGGCCAATTACGACACCTGGCACGAACTGGCGGTCAGCAACAACCCGAACCTTGCGTCCCAGCGTCAGGCGGTGGAAGTGGCGCGGTATGAAGTCGAGCGCAATCGCGCCGGGCACCTGCCGAAAGTCAGCGCCTATGCCACGATGCGCCAGAACGAGTCGGAAAGCGGCAACACCTACAACCAGCGCTACGAAACCAACACCATCGGTTTCGAAGTGAGCGTGCCGTTGTACGCCGGTGGTGGCGTGTCGGCCTCGACCCGTCAGGCCAGTCGCACCATGGAGCAGGCCGAATACGAACTGGACGGCAAGACCCGCGAGACGCTGATCGAACTGCGTCGCCAGTTCAGTGCATGCCTGTCCGGCGTCAACAAACTGCGCGCTTATCAAAAGGCGCTGGCGTCGGCCGAAGCGCTGGTGGTGTCGACCAAGCAAAGCATTCTCGGCGGCGAGCGAACCAACCTGGATGCGCTGAACGCCGAACAACAACTATTTACCACCCGCCGCGATCTGGCCCAGGCACGCTATGACTACCTCATGGCCTGGACCAAATTGCACTACTACGCGGGCACCTTGAGCGAGCAGGATCTGGCGCGGGTGGATGAGGCCTTCGGACAAGGCCCACGAACGCAATAAAACCGTAGCTTCTACGCAAAAAGCTTCGACACAAAACAACAAAAAAAGAGTGGTGAACATGGACGTACGCATCAAGCCGATTTCGGTCGGCACCCTGCTGCTTGTGATTTCTGCAGCCCAGGCCCAGGGCCAATACCTCGAAGCCGGTAAACCCGGCGATCCGGCCAGTTGGCGCAGCGCCGAATTCCTGCGTGACTGGGGCCTGGGTCGAATGCAGGCCGATCAGGCCTATGCCGCTGGCATCACCGGCAAGGGTGTGAAAATCGGCGCGCTGGACTCCGGTTTCGACGCGGCCCATCCCGAGTTCGCCCGTGATCGTTATAACCCGGTACTGGCCAGCGGCAGCTACCTCGACGGCTCGCTGTTCAACGTCAACGGCACCCTGAATCCGAACAACGACTCCCACGGCACCCACGTCGTCGGCACCATGGGCGCATCCCGCGATGGCACCGGCATGCATGGCGTGGCTTACAACGCACAGATCTACGTCGGCAACACCAACAAGAACGACAGTTTCCTGTTCGGTCCCAACCCCGATCCGCGCTACTTCAAAGCGGTGTACGACGCCCTGGCCGATGCCGGTGTGCGGGCGATCAACAACAGTTGGGGCAGTCAGCCGCCGGATGTCAGCTACCGAACCCTCGCCGATCTGCATGCCGCTTATGCCCAGCACTGGAACAAGGGCACCTGGCTCGACGCGGCGGCGGACGTTTCCCGTCGCGGCGTGATCAATGTGTTCAGCGCCGGCAACAGCGGCTACCCCAACGCCAGCGTGCGCTCGGCGCTGCCGTACTTCCAGCCGGATCTGGAAGGCCATTGGCTGGCGGTCTCCGGGCTCGATCAAAGCAACCAACAGAAGTACAACCAGTGCGGCATCGCCAAATACTGGTGCATCACCACGCCGGGGGCGAAGATCGACAGCACCATTCCCGACGGCGGTTACGCGATCAAGTCCGGCACCTCGATGGCCGCGCCGCACGCCACCGGCGCACTGGCGCTGGTGATGGAGCGCTATCCGTACATGAACAACCAGCAGGCACTCGAAGTGCTGCTGACCACGGCCACTCAGCTCGACGGTTCGGTGACCGACGCGCCGACCGAGCGAGTCGGCTGGGGCGTGGCCAACCTGTACCGGGCGATGCGCGGGCCGGGGCAATTGCTCGGGGCGTTCGACGCCAACCTGGCAGCCGGGCAGAGCGATGTCTGGAGCAATGACATCAGCGACAAAGCGCTGATCCAGCGCCAGCGCGAAGACCTCGCCGAGCACAATGCCTGGCAGCAAACCCTGCAAAACAAAGGCTGGCAGAACGGCGTTCCGGCCGGCGCCAGCCAACAGGATCAGACCGATTACGCCGTGGGCATGGCTCGCGATGCAGCGGCGTCCGGTCGGTTGTATCAGGGCAGCCTGATCAAGTCCGGCGACGGGCGACTGATTCTGACCGGTGAAAACACTTATCGCGGGCCGACCACGGTCAATGGCGGCCTGCTGACGGTCAATGGTTCGCTGACCTCGGCCGTAACCGTCAATGACGGCGGCACCCTCGGCGGCTCCGGACGAATCGGCGCACTGACCGCCAACAGTGGCGGGCGCGTGGCACCGGGCAATTCCATCGGCACGTTGAATGTCGCCGGTGACGTAACCTTCACGCCGGGCTCGACTTACGCCGTGGAGCTGTCTCCCACCAGCAGCGACCGCATCGTCGCCGGCGGCATGGCGTCCATCAACGGCGCCACCGTAAGCCTGTCGCTGGAAAACAGCCCGACGCTACTCAGCACCACCGAGGCCAGAAGCCTGCTCGGCCGGCAGTACGACATTCTGCAAGCAGCGGGTGGCATCCAGGGCCGGTTCGGCGCGGTGCTGCCGGATTACCTGTTCATCGGTGGCAGCCTGTCCTACAGCGACAACGGCATCGGTTTGAATGTCGAGCGCAACGGGACATCGTTCGCCAGCGTCGGCCAGACACCCAATCAACGCTCCGTAGCCACGGCGGTCGAAGGTCTGGGCGCGGGCAATTCCGTTTACGAAAGCCTGCTGTTGTCGGCCACCGCCAGTGACGCGCAACAAGCCTTTCAACAGTTGAGCGGCGAAATCTATCCGGCGCTCGGCTCGGTGCTGATCAACGACAGCCGCCAACTGCGCGATGCCATCGGCGAACGCCTGCACGATGCGCAAGCCACGCAAAGCAATGGCTGGATCAAGGCCCTCGGCGCCTGGGGTACATCCGACTCGCGCCACGACACTGCTGGATACAGCACGTCGATTGGCGGCTTGCTGGCAGGTGTCGACGGTGCCGTCGACGAGCAGACCCGCATCGGTCTGGTCACCGGTTACAGCGACAGTTCGCTGAGCATGGGCTCGGGCAAGCATTCCTCGGCCAAGGTCGACAGCTATCACCTCGGCGCCTACGCCGGTCACGAGATCGGCGCCTGGCGCCTGAGCACGGGCGCCGCCTACAGCTGGCATCGCGCCGATGTGAAGCGCGACTTGCAGTACGGCAACGTCAGCGCCAAGCAGAAAGCCAAGGTCGATGCCGCCACTACTCAAGTGTTCGGCGAAGCGGCTTATCGGCTGAACCTGCAACCGCTGGCCCTGGAGCCGTTCGCCAATCTGGCCTACGTACACCTCGACACCGACGGCTTCACCGAGAAGGGCGATGCCGCCGCACTGAAAAGCGGCGACGACCAGCGCGACGCAGTGTTGAGCACCCTCGGCGTGCGGGCGATCAAGACGTTTGATTTGTCATCTGCGCAGAAACTTGATGTGAGCGGGCATCTGGGCTGGCAGCACAGCCTGACCGACATCGACTCCGAACAGCATTTGCGCTTCGCCAGCGGCAGCGCGCCGTACACGGTCGAAAGCTCGCCACTGGTGCGCGACGCCGCACTGGTCGGCGTGCAGGCCAGTCTGGCACTGACCCGCGACGTGCGGGTGAACCTCGATTACACCGGACAACTGGCCAGCCGCGAGAAGCAGCACGGCGTGGGCCTGAGCCTGAACTGGCAGTTCTGACGGATCGCAACTGATCGGTTTGATCGGTTTGATCGGTTTGATCGTTCCCACGCTCCGCGTGGGAATGCAGCCCGTGACGCTCCGCGTCACTGGACGCGGAGCGTCCCTAGAGGCATTCCCACGCAGAGCGTGGGAACGATCAGGGGGAGAGCGTGGGAACGATCACGAGGCTGAACACACGGATTTTTCGCAACATCACTAAGGAAGGTCGCTGGATGAAAAACAACAACACCCCCGCGCAATCGGGTGGATGCTTTCGCCTGAAAACTCTCAATTTCGCCTTGCTCTGCGCGCTGGCCACCTGGGGCAGTGCACACGCGGCGCCCTACGTGGAAAGCGGTCGGGCAGGGGATCCGGGCAGTTGGCGCAGCGCCGAATTCCAGGCCGACTGGGGCCTGGGCGCCATCGGGGCGGATCACGCCTACGCCGCCGGTTACACCGGTAAAGGCGTGAAACTGGGGATCTTCGATCAGCCGGTCTACGCCGCGCACCCGGAGTTTTCCGGCAGTAACAAGGTCATCACCCTGGTGACCTCGGGGATCCGCGAATACACCGATCCGTACATCCCGGTCAAAGCCGGGGACGCGTTCCGTTATGACGGTTCGCCCTCGGTCGGTTCCGACGGCAAACTCGGCGCCCACGGCACCCACGTTGGCGGTATCGCCGCCGGCAGCCGTGACGGCGGGCCGATGCACGGCGTGGCGTTCGGCGCGCAGATCATCAGTGCAGACAACGGCGACCCGGGCCCGGAAGACGGCATCGTGCGCGGCAACGACGGCGCGGTGTACAAGGCCGGCTGGGATGCGCTGATCGCCAGCGGCGCGCGGATCATCAACAACAGCTGGGGGATCGGCATCACCGATCGCTTCGACCTCGGCGGCCGTGACCCGGCGTACCCGCACTTCACCGTCAACGACGCGCAACTGCAGTTCAACGAAATCCGCACACTGCTGGGCACCAAACCCGGCGGCGCCTACGACGGTGCCATCGCTGCCGCGCGCAGCGGGATCGTGACGATTTTTGCAGCGGGCAACGACTACAACCTGAATAACCCGGATGCCATCGCCGGCCTCGGCTACTTCGTGCCGGACATCGCGCCGAACTGGATCACCGTCGCCGCCCTGCAAAAGAACCCGGATCTGGCCAGCGCCAACCCGTACATCATGAGTACGTTCTCTTCGCGTTGCGGTTACACCGCGAGTTTCTGCGTCTCGGCACCGGGTACGAAAATCTTCAGTTCGATCATCGAAGGCACCAACGCCGACAACCTGACCACCGGCTACAAGAACTACAACGGCACCTCGATGGCCGCGCCCCACGTGGCCGGTTCCATGGCGGTGCTGATGGAGCGCTTCCCGTACATGTCCGGCGATCAGGTCGCCAGCGTGTTGCGCACCACGGCCACCGACCTCGGCGCACCGGGCATCGACGCCCTGTATGGCTGGGGCATGATCAACCTGCGCAAGGGCATCGACGGCCCGGCGATGTTCGTCACCGAGCAGGACATTCCCGAAGAGTTTCGCATCCAGGGCGCCTACGGCTCCGGCCAGTTCGTGGCCGATCTGCCGGGCATCGGCGCGATCATCGATGCGGGCAAACCCACCGAGCGCGTGTGCAACGACATCACCTGCGGACTCGACACCTGGCGCAACGACATCTCCGGCCATGGTGGTCTGACCAAACAGGGCATCGGCACCCTGGTGCTGACCGGCAATAACACCTACAGCGGTCCCACCCTGGTCAATCAGGGCCGACTGGCAATCAACGGCTCGCTGCAATCGGCGGTCACGGTCAATGACGGCGGCATCCTCGGTGGTAACGGCCGTATCGCCGCGCTGACCGCCAACAGCGGCGGCACCGTGGCGCCGGGCAATTCCATCGGCACCTTGAACGTGGCCGGTGACGTGACCTTCGCGCCAGGTTCGACCTATGCGGTGGAAGTGTCGCCAACCAGCAGCGACCGGATCGTCGCCGGTGGCAAAGCAGTGATTGAGGGGGCGACCGTGACCATGTCCCTGGAAAACAGCCCGACGTTGTTGACCACCGGCGAAGTGAGAAGCCTGCTGGGCACCCAGTTCAACATCTTGCAGGCAGCGGGCGGCATTGAAGGGCAGTTCGGACAAGTGTTGCCCGACTACGCGTTCCTAGGCGGCACCCTGGCTTACTCGGCAAGCGGTGTGCAACTGGACGTCGGCCGTAACGGCGCCTCGTTCGCCAGTGTCGGCCTGACGCCGAACCAGCGCGCGGTCGGTGCTGCCGCCGAACGCCTCGGCGCCGGCAATGCGTTGTTCGAAACCCTGTTGCTGTCGCCGTCGGCGGCCGCTGCGCAGGATGCCTTCCAGCAACTGTCCGGCGAGATTCATCCGGCCATCGGCACGCTGCTGATCAACGACAGCCGCTACCTGCGCGATGCTGTGGGCGAACGTCTGCGCGAGCGCGATCTGTTCGATGCCGGCGCGCCGACCGATGATCGCAGCAACGCCTGGCTCAAAGTGCTCGGCGCCTGGGGCAAGAGCGATGGCGGGTCGAAATACGCCGACTCCACCAGCTCCATCGGCGGCCTGCTGGCCGGTGTCGACGGCTTGATCGCTGAAGATACCCGTCTGGGTTTCGTTACTGGTTATAGCGACAGCTCGTTGAGCATGGGCGAGGGCACACATTCGTCTGCCTCGGTCGACAGCTATCACCTGGGCGCGTACCTGGGGCATCAGATCGATGCGCTGCGCCTGACCGCCGGTGCGGCCTACAGCTGGCATCGCATCGACGTCAAACGCGACCTGCAGTTCGGTGGCGTCAGCGGCAAACAGAAAACCAAGCGCGATGCGACCACCGCGCAACTGTTCACCGAAGCGGCCTACGACCTTGGCTTGCAACCGATGAATCTGGAGCCGTTCGCCAATCTGGCCTACGTGCACCTCAACAGCGACAGCTTCACCGAGAAAGGTGATGCCGCCGCACTGAAGGGCGGCGAAGACAACCGCGATGTAGTGTTGTCGACCCTCGGTGTGCGGGCCAAACGCACGTTTGCCCTGTCGGAGAAACACCAGCTGGAACTGGGCGCAAGCCTGGGCTGGCAGCACAATCTGAGCAGCGTGGATTCCGACAGTCACTTGGCCTTCGTCAATGGCAACAGTGCATTCACCGTGCAAAGTGTGTCGATGGATCGAGATGCAGCGGTGGTCGGCGTGCGCGCCGGGCTGGCGCTCAATCGCGATGTCCGGGTCAACCTGGACTACAACGGGCTGATCGGCTCCAACGAAAAGGACCACGGTGTGGGCCTGACGCTGGACTGGCAGTTCTAAGGGGTAGCGGCAGTTCTTTCGAGAACTGCCGTTTTTGAAAGGAAGAGAGAGCACAACATGGGATTGTTCGATTACAAAAATGCCGACGGCAAAGCGCTGTACAGCGATGCGATCGCCCTGACGCTGTATGCCTACACGCCGACCGGGCAAGCTTTGCCCGGCACTGGCTGGAAGCCGATCGGCGCCACGGCGCTGGGCTATCAGGGCAAGGTCGGGGCGCAGGGCACGTTCTTCGGTGAGAAGGACGGTTTCACCAGCGCCGAAGCCGAAGTGCTCGGCAAGTACGACGCCGCGGGCAAACTGATCGGCATCGGCGTGGCCTTCCGGGGCACCGGCGGGCTGGGTTACAGCGACACCTTTGGCGACATGAAAAACAATCTGCTGGCTGCCATCGGCCCGACGGATTACGCCACCCAGTACGCGAAAAACGCTTTCGACAACCTGCTCAAGTCGGTGGCGGCTTTCGCCGTCGCCCATGGCATCGCGGCCAAGGACGTAATGATCAGCGGCCACAGCCTCGGCGGTCTCGGGGTCAACAGCGTGGCGGAGTTGAGCGCGAGCAACTGGGGCGGGTTCTTCAAGGACGCCAACTACATTTCGTTCGCCTCGCCGACCCAGAGCAGCACCGGCACCAACGTGCTGAACATCGGTTACGAGAACGACCCGGTGTTCCGTGTACTCGACGGCACCACGTTCAGTACCGCGTCGATGGGCAAGCACGACAAGCCGCACGATTCGACCACCGACAACATCGTCAACTTCAACGACAACTACGCGTCCACCGCGCAGAACCTCGTGCCGTTCAGCATCGCCAATCCGCTGAACTGGTCGGCCCACAGCTCGCTGGGGTATGCCGACGGCCTGAATCGGGTGATCGCGTCGAAGTTCTACGGCCTGACGCACAAGGACTCGACGATCATCGTCTCCAACCTTGAGGAAGCGTCGCGGGGCAAGACCTGGGTCGAGGATCTGGGCCGCAGCGGCGAGCCGCACGCCGGCAGCACGTTCATCATCGGCACCGACAGCGGCGACTGGCTCAAGGGCGGGGCGAGCAACGACTTCCTGGAAGGCCTGGGCGGTGATGACCGTTTCCGTGACGACGGCGGCTTCAACATCCTGCTCGGCGGCCAGGGCCACAACACCTTCGAGCTGCAAAAGCCGCTGCAGAACTTCAGCTTCGCCAACGACGGCGACGGCACGCTGTACGTGCGTGACGCCTACGGCGGCATCAGCATGACCCGTGACATCGGCGCGCTGGTGAGCAAGGAGTCGGGGTCGTGGTGGGGCAGCAAGGAAATCTCCTGGACCGTCACCGCCAAAGGCCTGGCCAACGGTGCCGAACTGACCCAGTACAACCATTCGCTCAGCGGCGGCGCCATGGGCGACACCCTCAAAGCCACCGCCGACGGCGACTGGCTGTTCGGCCTGGGCGGCAACGATCACCTGATAAGCGACAAGGCCCACGTGACCTTCGTCGGTGGCGCCGGCAACGACGTGATGAGCGCGGTGGGTGGCAACAACACCTTCCTGTTCAGCGGCGCCTTCGGTTTTGACGCAATCAACGGCTACCAGGGCAGCGACAAACTGGTGTTCATGGGCGTCGAGGGCGCGGGGCAGGGCTACGACTACAAGCAACACGCGTCGCAGTCCGGAAGCGATACCGTGCTGAAGATTGGCGACTTTGCCGTGACGCTGGTCGGCGTAGGTGTGGCTAACCTGTCGGATTCGAGTTTCGTCTTCGCCTGACAAACCTTGTAGGAGCGAGCTTGCTCGCGAAGAGGGCGTGTCAGTCACCCAACCGGTAACTGACAGACCGCTATCGCGAGCAAGTCGAATCGTCGCACCGTCGCTCCCACATTGTGACTGTGTAGTAAATGCTCCGGGGCGCCTCGGGAGGGGCGTTCTGGTTGTGAGCTATCTCTGAACAATTCCAACAAAGAGAGAGGCAACAGCAATGGGTGTGTATGACTACAAGAATTTCGGTACGGCGGAATCCAAGGCGCTGTTCAGCGACGCCATGGCCATTACGCTGTATTCCTACCACAACCTCGATAACGGCTTTGCCGTCGGTTATCAGCACAACGGCTTCGGCCTCGGCTTGCCGGCCACACTGGTAACCGCGTTGATCGGCGGCACGGATTCCCAGGGGGTGATCCCCGGCGTTCCGTGGAACCCCGATTCGGAAAAAGCCGCGCTCGATGCGGTGAAAAAAGCCGGCTGGACCCCGATCACCGCCTCGCAACTGGGTTACGAGGGCAAGACCGATGCGCGCGGCACCTTCTTCGGCGAAAAGGCCGGCTACACCAGCGCCCAAGTGGAAATCCTCGGCAAATACGACGCGCAGGGCCATCTCACCGAAATCGGCATTGCCTTTCGCGGCACCAGCGGCCCACGGGAAATCCTGATCGGCGACTCCATCGGAGACGTGATCAACGACCTGCTCGCCGCATTCGGGCCCAAGGACTACGCCAAGAACTACGTCGGCGAGGCCTTCGGCAATCTGATGAACGATGTGGTGGCGTTCGCCAAGGCCAACGGCCTGACCGGCAAGGACGTGCTGGTCAGCGGTCACAGCCTGGGCGGGCTGGCGGTCAACAGCATGGCGGACTTGAGCACCGGCAAATGGGGCGGGTTCTTCCAGGATTCCAACTACATCGCCTACGCCTCGCCGACCCAGAGCAGCACCGACAAGGTGCTCAACGTCGGCTACGAAAACGACCCGGTGTTCCGCGCCCTCGACGGCTCGACCTTCACCGGCGCCTCGCTCGGTGTACACGACGCGCCCAAGGAATCGGCGACCGACAACATCGTCAGCTTCAACGACCACTACGCCTCGGCGGCGTGGAACGTGCTGCCGTTCTCGATCGTCAACATTCCGACCTGGATCTCGCACCTGCCGACCGCTTATGGCGATGGCATGAACCGGGTGATTGAATCGAAGTTCTACGATCTGACCAGCAAGGATTCGACGATCATCGTCGCCAACCTGTCGGACCCGGCCCGGGCCAACACCTGGGTCCAGGACCTGAACCGCAACGCCGAAACCCACAAGGGCAGCACGTTCATCATCGGCAGCGACGCCAATGATCTGATACAGGGCGGCAGCGGCAATGATTATCTGGAGGGCCGCGCCGGCAACGACACGTTCCGCGACGGCGGGGGCTACAACATCCTGCTCGGCGGCTCGGGCAACAACACCCTGGAGTTGCAGAAGTCGGTCAATACCTTCGACTTCGCCAACGACGGCGCCGGCAACCTGTACATCCGCGATGCCAACGGCGGGATCAGCATCACCCGCGACATCGGCAGCATCGTCACCAAGGAGCCGGGCTTTCTCTGGGGCCTGTTCAAGGACGACGTGACCCACAGCGTCACGGCGACCGGCCTGAAGGTCGGCAACAACGTCACTCAGTACGAATCGAACGTGAAGGGCACCGGCGGCGCCGACACCCTCAAGGCAAAGGCCAGCGGTGACTGGTTGTTCGGGCTGGACGGCAACGACCATCTGATCGGCGGGGCGGGCAACGACGTGTTCGTCGGCGGCGCGGGCAATGACCTGATGGAGTCGGGCGGCGGGGCGGATACCTTCCTGTTCAGCGGCGCGTTCGGCCAGGATCGCGTAGTGGGTTACACCGCCAACGACAAACTGGTGTTCCTCGGCGTGCAGGGCGTATTGCCCACCGACGACTTCCGCGCCCATGCCACGGCGGTGGGGCAGGACACGGTGCTGAAATTCGGTGCTGATTCGGTGACGCTGGTCGGGGTTGCGTTGAACAGCCTGAGTGCCGACGGGATCGTGATCGCCTGATGTAAGGGGAGCCTGCAAAGGCGCCATCGCGAGCAGGCTCAATCCCACATTTGGCCTTTTGTGGGAGCGAGCCTGCTCACGATTCAACGATAACGCGGTATTGAAAGTGACTCACCAGCCATTCCCTGACTCCAATCCCTGCACCAACAGGAAATGCGGCCTAAAGCCATGACGGCAACGTTCGTCATCTAAGGGTCGCCAACGAGTACAGGAGATTCACACGTGAAAGGTTTCAAGGGGTTTATCGGTATGGCGGGATTGGCGCTGTTATCGGCCAATGCCTGGGCCGATCTGCCTCACAGCTCGATTCTGAGCCGCTATGGCGTGACAACCGATCAGTTGCCAGAGCCGGCCAAAAGCGATGACGTCAAACCCGTCGAAGAAAAAAGCCGCTTTCATATCCAGCCCGAACAACCGTTCGTGACGATCCGCATCGGCGAAGACAAAACGCCGGAGATGACCGGCAACCTGAGCATCGACCGCATGGCGCAACAAGAGCGTCAGCGCTGCCAGCGACTGCAGGAAGAACTGGTTCGCCGGGGCGAGCGGCCCTTCAGCTGCGACGATTCCCTCCCGGGCATGGCGTTACCCCGCTGATGAATGCAAAAAAGGCTGCGATCCCACAGGATCGCAGCCTTTTTTGATGGACTAACCGTCAGTCTTCCTTGCGCACCGTAGCCACTTCGTCGGCACGCACGCGCACCTTGGCGCCGGAAATATCCTTGAATTCGTAGAAGCCATCCTCGGTTTTGGTATCAGGCATGTCTTCGGTCAGGTACTGGGTGCCGTTCTGCAAGGTGACCACCGTCTGGGTCGAGCAACCGGCGAGGGTCAGCAGGGCCGCAACAGCCAACGGGATCCCCAGAGTCTTGATTTTCATACGCAGCATTCCTGTTCGTTTCGACCATTGTCGGCCTCTAACGCGGTTGGTGCCATCGAGCCCGGAAAAGTTCGATGGACACGTGAAAAAAAACGCTTTGGCGGTGCCATTGATCCATTTCCGTTTGCGCCCACCGGGGCAGACTGGTATCTGTACGCATAACCAGTACTTGCTTGCCATGGCCCCGAAACTACCGTGATTGCCAATCCCCTCGACGACCCGTTCTATTACCTCAACAACTTCCGGCAAGTGCTTGACTGGCTTGAGCTTCGCTATGCCGATGTGATGACCGAAGCGGAACACACCTTCATTCGCGACTTCAAGGCGCTGCCGCGTCCGTCCCAGGGATTGCTGGTGCGGATGGTCATGCGCAAGGGCGTGCATTTCCGGGCTGGCAAGCTGAGTTATCCGGAAATCGGCGACATCGCCGTGGCAGCGCAACCGCTGCTCGATCATGGCTGGCTCGACGGACAGGCGCCGTTGTCGATGGCGGAACTGTTCGAGGTGTTGCTCAAGGCCGAGGTTCTGCAAGCCTTCGGCCCGGCCATCGACCAGCCCAAAGGCAAGAAGGTCGACTGGCTGCCGCTGCTGCACGAACAATTTCCCGAGCCCCGCAGTTTCCTGCAATGGTGCCCGGCGCTGGAGGATCGGCTATTCAGCCTGACGCTGATGGACCTGTGCGACCGTTTTCGCCTGATGTTCTTCGGCAACCTCTATCAGGACTGGTCGGAGTTCGTGCTCGCCGACCTCGGTATCTTCACCTATGAAAAAGTCGAATTCAGCGCCGACTCCCGGGGCTTGCGCAGCCGTGCCGACGTCGATGCCTGCCTGTTTTTGCACGACTGCCAGCTGTATTTCGAAGCGGGCGAACCGCTGGAGCCCATCGTCGAACAGGTCGCGGCGCTGCATTTCGACAACCCGTGGCTGCAACGCCGGCGCGGCAAGCTGTTGTTCCAGATCGGCCAATACTGCGAGCGCATCGGCGAATTCGCCCTGGCCCTGAAGATCTATCGCGACTGCGCCTATCCCGGCGCCCGATTGCGGATGATCCGCGTGCTGGAACGCAGCGCCGAATACGCGTTGGCTCTGGAACTGGCGGTCATTGCCGAGCAGGCGCCGGAAACCGCCACCGAACAGCAGGGCCTGCAACGGGTGCTGCCACGCTTGCGACGCAAGCTCGGCGGGCCACCGATCAAACGCACGGCGCCCGGCATGGTGGAACGGCTGGACCTGCACCTGCCGCGTCTCGATCCGGCGCTGTCGGTGGAATATCACGTTCAGGCGCACCTGCAAGAAGAAGCCGGCCCGGTGCATTACGTGGAAAACAGCCTGATCAATTCCCTGTTCGGCCTGCTGTGCTGGCCGGCGATCTTCGCGCCATTGCCGGGCGCGTTCTTTCACCCGTTCCAGCGCGGGCCGGTGGATTTGCTCAATGAAGACTTCCAGCCCCGACGAGCCGAGTTGTTTCAGGCCTGTCTGGCCGAACTCGACGATGGCCGCTATGCCGACACCATCCGCGCGCGGTTCGCCGCCAAATGGGGCGTGCAGTCGCCGTTCGTGTTCTGGGGCGCGCTCAATGAAGATTTGTTGGAACAGGCGCTGGCGTGTTTGCCGGCCGAACACCTCAAGCACTGGTTCAGCCGTCTGCTGCTGGACATCAAGGCCAACCGCGCCGGCATGCCCGACCTGATCCAGTTCTGGCCGCAGCACAAGACCTACCGGATGATTGAAGTCAAAGGCCCCGGCGATCGCTTGCAGGACAACCAACTGCGCTGGCTGGAGTTCTGCAACACGCACCGCATGCCGGTCGCCGTGTGTTACGTGCAATGGGCGGAGCAGGGCGCTTGAGCTACAGCATCGCGGTGCGGGCGTTGTGCGAGTTCACCGCGAAAAACGGTGACCTCGACTTGCGCTTCACCCCGTCACCGACCGCGCTGGAGGGGATTGCCGGGCATCGCACCGTGGCGTCCCGGCGCAACGACGCGTACAAGAGCGAAGTTGCACTGGAAGGCGCATTCGGGCCATTGAAGGTCAAGGGCAGGGCGGACGGCTATGACCCGACGCAGAACTGCCTGGAAGAAGTCAAAACCTATCGCGGTGACCTGAGCAAGCAACCGGCCAATCACCGTTCTCTGCATTGGGCCCAGGCGAAAATCTACGGCTGGTTGATGTGCTGTCGATTGCAGCTTGAGCAGATCAATCTGGCGCTGGTGTATTTCGACATCGTCACGGAAAAGGAAACCTGTCTGGTCGAGGCTTTCAGCGCCGAAGTGCTGCGGCATTTCTTCGAACAACACTGCGGTCTGTTCCTGGCGTGGGCCGAACAGGAAATGGCCCACCGCGAAGCGCGCAACCGGGCGGCGCAGCAGCTGGGTTTTCCCCATGCCGCGTTTCGCCCCGGCCAGCGTCACCTCGCCGAATCGGTGTTCAAGGCCGTCAGCACCGGCCGCTGCCTGATGGCCCAGGCTCCGACCGGGATCGGCAAGACCCTCGGCACCCTGTTTCCGATGCTCAAGGCGTTGGCACCGCAGCAACTGGACAAGGTCTACTTCCTCACCGCCAAGACACCCGGACGCAAACTGGCGCTGGACGCGGCGCAGGTGCTGTTCGATCACAGCGAAACCTTGCCGCTGCGAGTGCTGGAAATGGTCGCCCGGGACAAGGCCTGCGAACACCCGGACAAGGCTTGCCACGGCGAATCCTGTCCGCTGGCCCATGGCTTTTACGACCGTTTGCCCGCCGCCCGCGAGGCCGCCAGCCAATTGCGCTTGCTGGATCAGGCTGCACTGCGGGACGTCGCGGCGCAGCACGGCGTGTGTCCGTATTATCTGAGCCAGGAAATGGCCCGTTGGGCCGATGTGATGGTGGCGGACTACAACTATTACTTCGATTTCAGCGCGCTGCTGTTCGGTCTGGCCCAGTTCAATCAGTGGAACGTTGCGGTGCTGGTGGACGAGTCTCACAACCTGGTCGAACGCGGACGGCAAATGTACAGCGCTACCCTCGATCAGGCGACATTGGGCAGCGTGCGCAAAACCGCGCCCGAAGCCTTGAAGAAGTCGTTGCAGCGGGTCAACCGTGAATGGAACGCCCTGCACAATGACCAGTTGGCGCCGTATCAGGCCTACGACAAGGCGCCGGAAAAACTTTTGCAGGCGCTCTCATCCTGCACGGCGAGCATCGGTGACTACCTCAACGATCACCCGCAAGGGCTCGACAGCACGTTGCAGAATTTCTACTTCGAGATGCTGCAATTCGGCCGGGTGGCGGAACTGTTCGACGCGCATTACCTGTTCGACATCAGCAAACGCGACCTGGAGCGCAAACGCCCGTTATCGCAACTGTGCCTGCGCAACGTGGTGCCGGCGGCGTTCATCGGCCCGCGCCTGACGGCGGCGCGCAGCAGCGTGCTGTTTTCCGCAACCCTCAGCCCGCGCCACTATTACGCGGACTTGCTTGGCACACCGGCCGACACAGTCTGGATCGACGTCGAGTCGCCGTTCAGCGCCGAGCAATTGCAGGTGCAGATCGTCAGCCGGATTTCCACGCGTTTCACGCACCGTCAGGCATCGCTGGAGCCGATTGTCGAGCTGATCGCTCGCCAGTTCAGCGAACGTCCGGGCAACTACCTGGCATTCTTCAGCAGTTTCGATTACCTGCAACAGGTCGCGCAGTTGCTGGCCGAGCGGCACCCGCACATCACCTTGTGGCAACAATCCCGGGGTATGGCCGAAGGGGCGCGGCAGGGCTTTCTCGATCAATTCACTGCTGACAGCCAGGGCGTCGGTTTCGCCGTGCTCGGCGGCGCGTTCGGTGAAGGCATCGACCTGCCCGGCGCACGGCTGATCGGTGCGTTCATCGCCACCCTCGGGCTGGCCCAGCTCAACCCGGTCAATGAACAGATGAAGCGGCGCATGGCCGCGATCTTCGGCGCCGGTTACGACTACACCTATCTGTTCCCAGGCGTACAGAAAGTCGTGCAGGCCGCCGGGCGGGTGATCCGCACCCAGCAGGATCGCGGCATGGTGATGCTGATCGATGATCGCTTTGCCGAAAGCCGCATCCGGCAACTGCTGCCGCGCTGGTGGCACGTCGATATCGCAGAAGCACCTTTCCAATCCGCCGGTTTGACGCATACTCCTGTTATTGAAAAACAGCTTTGAGCCAAGCCTGATGAGCGAGAACAAGAAGTCCGCTGCGATCGAAGAGATGCGCTTTCGTTTGCTGATCGACGCGGTGGTCGATTATGCGATCTACATGATCGACCCCGAGGGCATCATCACCAGCTGGAACTCCGGCGCCAAACGCTTCAAGGGTTACGAAGAAGCGGAAATCCTCGGCGAACACTTTTCCAGGTTCTATACCCCTGAGGACCGCGCAAAAGGTTTCCCGCAGCGCGCACTGGACACCGCGCTCCGCGAAGGCCGGTTCGAGGGTGAAGGCTGGCGGGTCCGCAAGGACGGCACACATTTCTGGTGCCACGTGGTGATCGATCCGATTTACAGTCCGAGCGGGCAACTGCTCGGGTTCGCCAAGATCACCCGCGACCTGACCGACCGCAAGATGGCCGAAGAAACCCTCAAGCAGAGCGAGCAGCAGTTTCGCCTGCTGGTGCAGGGCGTCACCGACTACGCGATCTACATGCTCAGCCCCGAAGGCCGGGTGACCAACTGGAACCCCGGCGCGCAGCGGATCAAGGGCTATAAGCCGGAAGAGGTCATCGGCCAGCACTTCTCGATGTTCTACACCCCGGAAGACCGTGAAATCGGTGAGCCCCAGCGCGCTCTGGAAACCGCAGTGCGCGAGGGCCGGTTCGAAAACAAGAGCTGGCGCCTGCGCAAGGACGGCACGCGGTTTCTGGCGCACGTGGTGGTCGATGCGATACGCGGCGACACCGGCACCTTGCTCGGTTTTGCCAAGATCACCCGCGACGTCACCGAAGCCACCCAGGCGCAGCAGGCACTGGAGAAGACCCGCGAAGCGCTGTTCCAGGCGCAGAAAATGCAGGCCATCGGTCAACTCAGTGGCGGGATTGCCCACGATTTCAACAATCTGCTGACGGTGATCCTCGGCAACCTGGAAATCGTGCGCAAACGCGTCGGCGACGACCCGAAAGTCAGTCGTCTGCTGGAGAACGCTACCCAGGGCGCCTTGCGCGGCGTATCACTGACCCAGCGCATGCTGGCCTTCGCCCGCCGTCAGGAGCTCAAGACCGAACCTGTCGAGATCCCGAAACTGGTGCAGGGCATTACCGGGCTGTTGCGCAGCTCACTGGGACCGGGGATCCGCATCGAAACAAAGTTTCCCGAAGACTTGCAAGCGGTGCTGGCCGACAGCAACCAGCTCGAACTGGCGGTGCTCAATCTTGCGACCAACGCCCGCGACGCCATGCCCGAGGGCGGCAGCGTCACCATCAGTGCCGAACCCGAGGTGGTGCTCGAACAAAACGATTCGACCCTGGCGGCCGGGCGCTATGTCTGCCTGAGGCTGACCGATACCGGTGAAGGCATGGATGCCGACACGCTGGCGTCAGCGACCGATCCGTTTTTCACCACCAAGGGTCTGGGCAAGGGCACCGGGCTGGGGTTGTCGATGGTCCATGGCTTTATCGAACAACTGGGTGGGCGCTTCATTCTGAAAAGTACCAAGGAGCAGGGCACCACCGCTGAACTTTGGCTGCCGGTGGCCATCGACGGCGTCGCCGCCAAACCGCTTGGCCCGATTGCGTCTACCGATACGGTGCCGCGCCTCAGCGTGCTGGTGGTGGACGACGACAGTCTGGTGCGCACCAGCACCGTCCTGTTGCTGGAAGACCTTGGCCACCGGGTAGTCAGCGCCACCTCCGGTGCGCAAGCGCTTGAGCTGTTTGACCAGGGCGAGGTCATCGACCTGATGATCACCGACATGGCCATGCCGCAGATGAGCGGCGCGCAACTGGCTCATGCCGTACGCCTGCTCAAGCCGGATCTGCCGATCATCCTCGCCACCGGCTACGCCGAACGTCTCGAAGGCTTTGCCGCCGGGTTGCCGCGACTGTCGAAACCGTTCAACCAGCTGAATCTGGTGGAGATCATCGCCCAGTCGATGAAGTGAACCGGGGGCGCAATCGGGCTGAACTTGTCCGGGGCGTGGCGCCTCCAAACGCTTTGTTTCCGGAGCGTTTCCCGTGCCACGCATACTGACCCACCCGACCGCCGAAGAAACCCTGAACGAACATAATGCCAAAATGTTCGGTTCACCCAAGGAGCGGCTGGATTTCTACCGACGGGAAATCCAGTACGAAACCAGCATCCTGGCCAACCGAACCGACGCCTACCTGGCGGCGCAATCGTTTCTGGTGATTGCCTTTGCGTCCTGCATGGCCAACCTCAACCCCGAGTGGGGCAAGCTGTTCACCCTGGTGGTGCCGCCGTTTCTGGCGTTACTCGGGCTGCTCAGTTCGCTCAATGCCTGGCCGGGAATTCGCGCCGCCTACGACATCATTGATCATTGGCACTTCAAACAGAGTGAACTGCTGCGCAGCGAACCCCTGATGGGGCTGGCTTATGACGAATCGCCGCTGTTCAGCGAAATGGAGTCGAGCCACAAGGGGTATCGCAAGTCACTGCTGTTTTCCATTCGTACGCCGTGGATCTTTGCCACGTTCTGGATGTTGCTCGGCAGCTACGCCTTTTACATTCAGGTGACCAACCCGGGAGGTTGATCGGTTTTTACGCCGTTCGTAACGGGCAAGGATCGGCTGGGTACTGACGCCGTGCAGCAGAATGCTCAGCGCCACGACCGACAGGGTCAGGTCAGTACACACCGTGGCCACACTGTCACCCAGCCCATGGTTCAGCGCATAAAAGAGGTAGAACAGACTGCCGATGCCGCGAATGCCGAACCAGCCGATCAATAACCGTTGGCGTCCCGCCAGCAGCAATCCCCACGGCATCAATGCCACGCAGGCAGGGCGAATGACACAGAACAGCACGCCGCCGACCAGCAGTGCCCGCCAGTCCCAGTGACTGACCAGCACCACGCCGAGCAAGGTGACCAGAAACACCTCCATCGCCCGCTCGACCAGACCGCCGAAAGCGAGCATGTCGCCCATCATGATGCCAGCGGCTACCTGACTGTCTTCCAGTCGCTCGGTATCGCCGTGCACTGCGTGCTGCGGTTCGACGTTCTGATGGCCGACCACCGGTTGCACCAGATGCTCGGCGGGTGGCTGGTGGGCGCCGGTGGATTTGACCTCTTCCTGCCGCAACCCCAGTCCGGCGGCGAACACCGACAGAAACCCGTAGCCACCGATGGATTCGGCCACCACGTAGGCCAGCGCGATCAACGCCAGCGCCAGATAGTCATTGGGGCTGAGGGTGCTGTCATCGTTGCGGATGCGCAGTGACAAGGTCAGGCGGCCAATGCCGCGGCCCATCCAGTAGCCGCAAAGCAATCCGGCGGGCACGGCCCAGAGCAGGCTGCCCAGCACCCAGTCGGGCCACTCGGCGGCAAAGCCTTCACCGTGCAGCATTAACAGACCGAGGATCACAAAGGGAAAGGCAATCCCGTCATTGAGCCCGGCCTCGCCGGACAGGCCGAAGCGCACACTGTCGACGTCCCGCGCATCGTTGACCTGCACCAGCGCCGCGAGCACCGGGTCTGTAGGCGCCAGAATCGCTCCGATCAACAGCGAAGGGCCCCAATTCAGGTTCAGGCCAAAATGCAGCAACAGGCAGACGCCGATGATCGTCAACACCATCACCGGTCCCGCCAGGCCGAATGCGATCCGCCAGCGCTTGTCGCGCAACGGCAAACGCAGTTTCAAACCGCAGACGAACAGGGAAAAAAGCACCGCGACTTCGGTCAGGTGCTCCATCCACACAGAGGCCTTGTCCAGCGGCAACTCCAGCAGATCGAGCCCGACCGGGCCGATACCGATGCCCAGCAACAGGCAGACCGCCGACGTCGTCACCGGCATCCAGCGCAGGTAGGACGACGTCAATGCCAGGGTCAGCAAGACAGCACCGAGTACTGCCATCCAAATGATAAATGTCATGGCGGCCGACCCGTCTCACCCCTTGCGATCTGCTCGGGGCCTTGAGGTATTGAAACGCTTGCCGGGTGCCGGTTCATTTTTTCTGGCCGACGACCTCCCGGCTGAACCGGCAATAAATCAGGCCTTGCGTTCAGCCAGGCTGCGCGTCATCCGCGCAATCCCTTCTTCCAGCATCGAACGCGGGCAACCGAAGTTCAGGCGCACGAACTGCTGGCTATGATCGCCAAAATCCAGGCCCGGGCTGAGGCCGACCCGCGCGTGTTCCAGGAAGAATTTCTGCGGGTCGTCCAGATCCAGCGCCGAGCAATCGAGCCAGGCCAGGTAAGTGCCTTGCGGCACATTGATGGTCACACCGGGCAAACGGCTGCGCACCGTGTCCACCAGCCAGTCACGATTGGCTTGCAGGTAGTGTTTCAGCGATTCAAGCCACGGGCCGGCCTCGCTGTAGGCCACGCGGGTAGCTTCCATGCCCAGCGGATTGACGCTGTCGACCATACCGCAACGGGCGTGGTTGACGCGTTCGCGCAGGGCGGCGTCCTGGATGATCATGAACGAGGTCTTGAGGCCGGCGATGTTGTAGGCCTTGCTTGCCGACATCAGGGTGATGGTGCGGCGGGCGATTTCCGGGCTCAATGACGCGGTCGGAATGTGTACGCGGCCGTCGTAGCACAGCTCGGCGTGGATCTCGTCGGAGATGATCCAGGCGTCCTGCGCCACGCAGATGTCTGCCACGGCTTGCAGTTCTTCACGGCCGAAGACCTTGCCGATCGGGTTGTGCGGATTGCTCAGCAGCAGGGCCCCGCCACCGGTCAGGGATTCACGCAGTGCGTCCAGCGGGGTGGCGTAGGTGCCGTCGGCCTGGGCGTTGAATTCCAGCTCGACCTTGTTCAGGCCCCAATGGCCAGGCGCATGGCGCAGCGGCGGGTAGTTCGGGGTTTGCACCACGACGTTCTGCTGCGGTTGCACCAGCGCCTTGAGCGCCATGTTGAAACCCGATTCCACGCCCGGCAGGAAGATCAGCTCTTGCGGTTTGACCCGCCAGGCGAACTTGTTCCAGAGGTCGGCGACGATGGCCTCGCGCAGGTTGTCCTGGGCCACGCTGTAGCCCACCAACGGGTGCAGCAGCCGTTGGTGCAGCGCCTCGATGACCACCGGCGGCGCGGCGAAATCCATGTCAGCGACCCACATCGGCAACACGTCGGCCGGATAGCGGCTCCACTTGGTGCTGCCGGTGTCGTGGCGGTCGAATACCTGATCAAAATCGAAAGTCATGCGCGGTCTCTGAAGGCGGAGATGGGTCGTACCGGCCATGATAAGCCCATGCCCCTGAAGGAGCACACAAAACCTGTGGGAGCGAGCTTGCTCGCGAATGCGTCTGGTCAGGCAGCATCAATATTGAATGAAACACCGCTTTTCGCGAGCAAGCTCGCTCCCACAGGGAGGTGATGCTCCGACAAACGGCCGACGGTCGGTTTTCACACCGGCGGCGGGGGCGTTGTCTACAGTGAAAAAGTCGGCACTCGTGTGCCGCAACCGTGATTGTCCAGAACAAACCCGGCACAAGTACCGGGTTCCACCTGATCAGGAGTGCACGATGGATCTCAGCCGTCGTCAGTTCTTCAAGGTCGCCGGTATCGGCCTTGCAGGCTCTAGCCTGGGCGCGTTGGGCATGGCCCCGACGCTGGCCTTCGCCGAGCAGGTGCGCCACTTCAAGCTTGCCCACACCCATGAAACCCGCAACACCTGCCCGTATTGCTCGGTCGGTTGCGGCTTGATCATGTACAGCCAGGGCGATGCCGCGAAGAACGTTGCGCAAAACATCATCCATATCGAGGGCGACGCCGACCACCCGGTCAACCGCGGCACCCTGTGCCCGAAAGGCGCCGGTTTGCTGGACTTCATTCACAGCCCCGGCCGCTTGCAGTACCCGCAGGTGCGCAAGCCCGGCAGCAGCGAATGGACCCGGATCACCTGGGACGAAGCCCTCGACCGCGTCGCCGACCTGATGAAGGCCGACCGCGACGCCAATTTCGTCGAGCAGAACGCCCAGGGCCAGACGGTCAATCGCTGGCTGACCACCGGATTCCTCGCGGCGTCGGCGGCGTCCAATGAAGCCGGCTACATCACCCACAAAGTGGTGCGCAGTCTCGGCATGCTGGGGTTCGATAACCAGGCGCGTGTCTGACACGGCCCGACGGTGGCAAGTCTTGCCCCGACGTACGGCCGTGGAGCCATGACCAACACCTGGACCGATATCGCCAACGCGAATCTGATCCTGGTGATGGGTGGCAACGCAGCAGAAGCCCATCCTTGCGGCTTCAAATGGGTGACCGAAGCCAAGGCGCACAACGCCGCGCGGCTGATCGTGGTCGATCCGAGGTTTACCCGGACCGCGTCCGTGGCCGATTACTACGCGCCGATCCGCACCGGCAGCGACATCGCGTTCATGGGCGGGCTGATCAATTACCTGCTGACCGAGGACAAGATCCAGCACGAGTACGTGCGCAACTACACCGATGTGTCGTTCATCGTCAAAGCCGGGTTCGGCTTCGAGGACGGACTGTTCACCGGTTACGACGCGGCCAAGCGCAGCTACACCGACAAATCCACCTGGGGCTACGAACTGGGCGAGGACGGCTTCGTCAAAGTCGACCCGACCCTGCAGGACCCGCGCTGCGTCTATCAATTGATGAAGCAGCATTACAGCCGCTACAACATCGACCTGGCGAGCCAGATCTGCGGCATGCCGGTCGATGCCATGCAGAAAATCTGGGAGGAAATCGCCACTTGCTCGACCCCGGGCAAGACCATGACCATTCTCTACGCGCTGGGCTGGACCCAACACTCGATCGGCTCGCAGATCATCCGCAGCGCGGCGATGGTGCAACTGTTGCTGGGCAACGTCGGCATGCCCGGCGGCGGGGTCAACGCCTTGCGCGGGCACTCGAACATTCAGGGCCTGACCGACCTTGGGCTGCTGTCCAACGCGCTGCCGGGTTACCTGACCCTGCCCACCGACATGGAGCAGGACTACAACGCTTACATCAAGAAACGCACCCAGGTTCCGCTGCGGCCGGGGCAATTGTCTTACTGGCAGAACTACAGCAAATTCCACGTCAGCCTGATGAAAGCCTGGTACGGCGCCAATGCCACCGCCGAGAATCAGTGGGCCTACAACTATCTGCCGAAACTCGACATCCCCAACTACGACATCCTCAAGGTGTTCGACCTGATGGGGCAGGGCAAGGTCAACGGCTACATGTGTCAGGGCTTCAACCCGATTGCCGCGTTGCCGGACAAGAACCGGGTGATGGCGGCGCTGGCCAGGCTCAAATGGCTGGTGGTGATGGACCCGCTGGCCACCGAAACCTCGCAGTTCTGGGAACACGTCGGGCCGTTCAACGATGTGAAGAGTGCCGACATCCAGACTGAAGTGATCCGCCTGCCGACCACCTGTTTTGCCGAAGAGGACGGCTCGCTGGTCAACAGCAGCCGCTGGCTGCAATGGCACTGGAAAGGCGCCGACGGCCCGGGCGAGGCGCGTACCGACGTGCAGATCATGAGTGCGCTGTTCCTGCGCCTGCGTGAGCGTTATCAGGCCGAGGGCGGCAAGTTCGCCGATCCGCTGTTAAAACTGTCGTGGCCGTACAAGATCGCCGAAGAGCCCTCGCCGGAAGAGATCGCCAAAGAGGTCAACGGCTACGCCACCACTGATTTCACCGACGCCACGGGCGCGGCGATCAAGGGCAATTCGCAACTGGCCGGGTTCGCCCAGCTCAAGGATGACGGCAGCACCGCGTCCGGTTGCTGGATCTTCTGCGGCAGCTGGACCGAAGCCGGCAATCAGATGGCCCGCCGCGACAACAACGACCCTTACGGCATGCATCAGCATCAGGGCTGGGCGTGGGCCTGGCCGGCCAACCGGCGGATTCTCTATAACCGCGCTTCTGCGGACGTCGCCGGCAAACCCTGGGATCCGAAAAAACGCCTCGTCTGGTGGAACGGCAAGGCCTGGGGCGGCACCGATGTGCCGGATTACAAGGCCGACGTGCCGCCGGAAGCCGGGATGAACCCGTTCATCATGAACCCCGAAGGCGTGGCGCGGTTCTTCGCCGTCGACAAGATGAACGAAGGGCCATTCCCCGAGCACTACGAGCCGTTCGAAACACCGATCGGCATCAACCCGCTGCACCCGGACAACAAGAAAGCCACCAGCAACCCGGCGGCGCGGATCTTCGATTCGGTGTGGGACAGCCTCGGCGTGGCCAAGGATTATCCGTACGCCGCCACCAGCTACCGGCTGACCGAGCATTTCCACTTCTGGAGCAAGCACTGCAAGTTGAACGCGATTGCTCAACCCGAGCAGTTCGTGGAAATCGGCGAAGTGCTGGCCAAAGAGAAGGGCATCGCTGCCGGCGACCGGGTGCGGG
The DNA here is from genome assembly GCF_014863585.1 of Pseudomonas gozinkensis. Taxonomy (NCBI): domain Bacteria; kingdom Pseudomonadati; phylum Pseudomonadota; class Gammaproteobacteria; order Pseudomonadales; family Pseudomonadaceae; genus Pseudomonas; species Pseudomonas gozinkensis. The sequence goes on from NZ_CP062253.1 coordinate 3,373,647, forward strand.
TCAGCTGCAAGCGCGGGTTCATTGAAGCGGTGGCGGTGGTGACCAAAAGGATCCGGCCGTTGCAGGTCAACAACCAGGTGGTACACCAGATCGGCATTCCGCTGCACTGGGGCTTCACCGGCCTGACGCGCCACGGTTACCTGACCAACACCCTGGTGCCGTTCCTCGGCGATGGCAATACACAGACCCCGGAATCCAAGTCATTCCTGGTCAACGTGGAGAAGCTCTGATGGAGAATCTTTAGATGGCCAGCCAAGACATCATTGCCCGCTCGGCCACCACGACCCCGGCGCCTTCGATACGCGGTCAGGAACAGGTGGCCAAGCTGATCGACACCACCAAATGCATCGGTTGCAAGGCCTGTCAGGTCGCGTGCTCGGAATGGAACGAGCTGCGCGACGAGGTCGGCCACAACCACGGCACCTATGACAATCCGCAGGACCTGAGCGCCGATTCATGGACGCTGATGCGCTTCACCGAGCACGAAACCGACGCCGGCAACCTCGAATGGCTGATCCGCAAGGACGGCTGCATGCACTGCGCCGAACCCGGATGCCTGGCGGCGTGCCCCAGCCCCGGCGCGATCATCAAGCACGCCAACGGCATCGTCGATTTCGATCAGGACCACTGCATCGGTTGCGGTTATTGCATCACCGGTTGCCCGTTCAACATCCCGCGCATTTCGCAGAAGGATCACAAGGCCTACAAATGCACGCTGTGTTCGGACCGGGTGGCGGTGGGGCTGGAACCGGCCTGCGTGAAAACCTGCCCGACCGGGGCCATCGTGTTCGGCACCAAGGACGACATGAAGACCCACGCCGCCGAACGCATCGTCGACCTGAAAAGCCGCGGCTTCGACAACGCCGGCCTGTATGACCCGGAAGGCGTCGGCGGCACCCACGTCATGTACGTGCTGCACCACGCCGACACCCCGAAAATCTACGCTGGCCTGCCGGACAACCCGGCCATCAGCCCGTTGGTGGGCCTGTGGAAAGGCATCAGCAAACCCCTGGGCCTGCTGGCCATGGGCGCGGCGGTGCTGGCCGGGTTCTTCCATTACGTGCGGATCGGCCCGAACCGGGTCGAGGAAGATGAACATCCCGATCCGCCCGATACCTCGGTGCATGTCGTTGATCCGGCGGTGCACACCTTCGACCCACGCGGGGAGGGCCGGCCATGAGCAACAAGACGATCCTGCGCTACACCGCCAACCAGCGCACCAATCACTGGCTGGTGGCGATTCTGTTCTTCATGGCCGGGCTGTCGGGGCTGGCGTTGTTTCATCCGTCGATGTTCTGGCTGACCAATTTCTTTGGAGGCGGGCCGTGGACGCGGATCCTGCACCCGTTCATGGGCGTGCTGATGTTCGTGTTCTTCCTGGGCCTGGTGTTTCGCTTCTGGCGCTCGAACTTCTTTATCGACAACGACTGGAAATGGCTGCGGCGCATTGACCGGGTACTGGTCAACGATGAAGAGACTGTGCCGGCGGTGGGCAAGTACAACGCCGGGCAAAAACTGCTGTTCTGGACTTTACTGCTGTGCATGCTCGGGCTGTTGTTCACGGGGCTGGTGATCTGGCGCGCGTACTTCAGTCATTACTTCGGCATCACCACGATTCGCTGGGCGATGTTGTTGCACGCACTGGCGGGGTTTGTGCTGATCCTGAGCATCATCGTGCACATCTACGCCGGGATCTGGATCAAGGGTTCGGTGGACGCGATGATGCACGGCTGGGTCAGCCGCGCCTGGGCCAGGAAACACCATGCACTCTGGTATCGCGAGGTGGAAAGCAAGGATCCGCCAGAGCGACCGGTCACGAAAAAGGGCTGACAGTTGCCAACCATCCTCGAACCCGGAGAAATCGAAGCGGCGGCCAGTTCGCCGCCGTTTCTGCACCTGCCGCCGCACAACCTGTTCACGTTGCGGGCCCAGCGTCTTGAACGTTTGGCCGAAGGGCATCCGCTGGCCGACTACCTGTATTTGATTGCCGGTTTGTGCCGTGTCCAGCAGCAGGTCTTTGACGACCCGCCCTCGACCGCGCCGCTCGATGAACAGCGACTGGAAGTCTGCCGGCAACACGGCATGCCACCGTTCGCCGCCGACACTTTGATTCGCGAGGACGCCTGGCAGCTTTATCTTGAAGCCTTGCTCCAGCGTTATGTCGCCCCCGAGCAACCGGCGGTGGTCGAGGCCGTGACCACACTGCGCATCGCCAGTCCCGGACAGTTACGCGCCTGGGCCGTGGCGCTGGTCAGCGGCCAGTATTCGCTGGTGCCGGCGGCGCTGGTGCCGTTTCTCGGGGCGGCGCTGCAAGCAGCGTGGAGTCACTGGCTGCTCAGTGCGCGAAATCTGCAACTGACGCCCGGCGACAGCCTCAGCCAGTGCCCGGCCTGTGGCTCGCCGGCCATGGCCGGGGTGATCCGCCATCGCGGCAAGCACAACGGCCTGCGGTATCTGGTGTGTTCGCTGTGCGCCTGCGAATGGCATGTGGTGCGGGTCAAGTGCGTGTATTGCGAGCAGAGCAAAGGGCTTGAATACCTGAGCCTTGAGGATGACCGCCACGCCGCCAATCAGGCGCCGTTGCGCGCCGAGGTCTGTCCGGGCTGCAACAGCTACCTGAAGTTGTTGTATCTGGAAAACGACGGGGAGGGCGAGGCGCTGTCGGCGGATCTGGGCAGTCTGCTGCTCGACATGCGCCTGGCTCAGGACGGTTATCAGCGCCTGGCGCCGAATCTGCTGCTGGCGCCCGGCGACGAATAGGCCTCAGCGATGAGGCAGTTCAACCCGTGCGCGTAAGCCGCCGCTGCGGCGATTGCGCAAACTCAACTCGCCACCCTGTTCACGAATGATCCCCCGTGCCGCCGACAGACCGAGCCCGACACCGCCGGTGTCACGGTTGCGCGAGGTTTCGAGACGGAAGAACGGATCGAACACCCGCTCCAGCGCGTCCTCGGGAATCCCCGGCCCCTCGTCAATCACCTCGATGCGGATCGACGCATCATCGCAACTCAGCGCCACGCTGGGTCGCTGTCCGTATTTCACCGCGTTATCCAGCAGATTGACGATGACCCGTTTGATGCCCAGCGGCCGGCCGTCGTACACCACATGCGCCGGGCCGGTGAAACCGATGTCGAGGTGCTGATCGCGGTAGTCATCGACGATGGTTTGCAGCAACTCCGACAGATCGAACGCGGTGGATTGCTCCAGGTGGGTGTCTTCCCGGAAGAACGCCAGGGCGGCGTTGATCATCGACTGCATTTCCTCGATGTCGCGGATCAGTTTGCCCTGATGGTCGAGGTCTTCCATGAACTCGCTGCGCAGGCGCATCCGGGTCAGCGGGGCGCGCAAGTCGTGGGAGATGGCGGCCAGCATGTGGGTGCGTTCGCCAATGAAATGCTGGATCTGCGCCTGCATCGTGTTGAAGGCAACGATGGCCTGACGGATTTCATGAGGGCCTTCGAGGTGGATCGGCGGCGCTTTCAGATCCCCGCCGAAACGCCGCGCGGCATGGGCAAAGCGCTGCAACGGCTGGGCCAATTGCCGTGTGGCCAGCCAGGCGACCAGCAGGGTGGCGACCAGCCCCAGGGCAACGATCACGGCGATCCGTACGTTCAGGCTCAAGCCCCAACTGCGCTCCGGCGGCGTGAACGACAACCAGCTGTCATCAGCCAGCCGTATCAGCGCCACGTAGTGCGCCCGAGGGCTGCCGGCGGGCCAGTCGTCAGGGTTGAACACGTCGATCTGTCGGTCATCGCCGAGCAATTGCCGCAGCGCCGGCACTTTTCCGGCCTCAACCTGTTCGCCGTCCCCCGGCAGACCGAAGTCGACTCGACGGGGTTGCCACACCACTTCGAGCATCGGGCTGCTGGCGGCACTGGCCAGTTGCGGGCGCAGGGTTGCCGGCGCAGCTTCGATCACTCGGGTGGTGGCGGCGATCTGTTCCAGCAGACCGGTGCGTTCGATCGGCGGTCGGGCCCAGATGCCGGCGACCTGAACGAACAGCGCATTGAGCAGGAGCGACGCGAGCATGGCCGCGACGATTGTCAGGGCAATCCGCCGGCTGAGGGTGTCGCGCCGCAGCATCCGGCCAATCATGAGCGGCTGACCTTGGCAGTGAACATGTAACCGCCGTTGCGCACGGTGCGGATCAGGTCCGGGCGTTTGCTGTCCGGTTCGATCTTGCGCCGCAGCCGACTGATCTGCACATCGATGCTGCGGTCATAGGCGTCGTGGCCCTGGCCGTGGGTCAGGTCGATCAGTTGTTCGCGGGTCAGGATGCGTTGCGGGTGTTCGAGCAACACCAGCAGCAGATCGAATTCGCCGGCGGACATCGGGATCATCACGCCTTCGGGCGAGCGCAGTTCGCGGCAGGTGATGTCCAGATGCCAACCGGCGAAGGCCATGACTGGCCGTGAAGGCTCGGCGCCGGACGGCGTATTCTCGCCGACCCGACGTTGCAGGGCGCGCACCCGGGCCAGCAGTTCCTGCGGGGCGAAAGGTTTGGTCAGGTAGTCGTCGGCGCCCAGTTCCAGGCCGACGATCCGGTCGCTCAGCTCGGCCATGGCCGTGAGCATGATGATCGGGATGCCCATCTGCGCCCGAACCTTCTGGCACAGGCTCAGGCCACCCTCGCCGGGCAGCATCAGGTCGAGGATGATCGTGTCCGGCCGTGCCTGCGCAATGGCCGCCCACATGGCCTCGCCATGGGCGGCGACATCGACCTGATAGCCGTGCTGAACGAAGAACTTCTTCAGCAAGGACAGAATTTCCCCGTCGTCATCGACGATCAGCAATCTGCTCACGTTTGCGCAATCCATGAACCCCAAAAGAAGCGCATCTAAAACCATTTCGATGCGCCGGTCATATATTTCAATCCTGCAACATTCCTTCAGCGTGGACATCAGCCGGACATCGTCGGGCAAAAATCCGCTGGCAGTCTGCACGCCTTCCAACCAAGGGGGCTCAACATGAAGGACATGAACAGCGGCTACATCACTCGGGACCATGGCGCCGTGCGCCCGTTGATCCTGACCCAGCGCACCACCGCACCGGGCCCGGACACGCCGATCCTGTTCCAGGAGACGTGCCTGGGGCTGGCCAACGATCAGAGTCAGTTGATCCTGCGCCGCTATTTCGAACGGTTCAGCCCGACCGAGGCCCATTGGGTCGAATACCTGCACACGATTCCTACCGCCGAATTCATCCAATGGATCATGACCCACGGCCAGTTGCGCATCGAATGCTCCGACAACACCCCGCACAGCCACGTCCACGCCTGAACAAGGAAACACCACCGATGAATAGCCATCGCTCACTGGCCGTGCTGTTTGCCGCCACCCTCAGCCTGTCGGCGTGCAGCAGCAAGAAGCTTCCGACCGAGCCGCAGGCCGGTTTTCTACGGGATTACAGCGTGCTCAAGGAAGGGCAGACCGCTTCGGGACAAACGATCTTGAGCTGGGTCAGCCCGACACTGGCGAGGGGCCGTTACACCCAGGTTTACCTGGCGCCGAGCCAGTTCTACCCGCAGCCCCAGCCTTCGCCGCGCATTCCCCAAAGCACCTTGTCGGGCGTGACCCACTACTACGACGCAGCCCTCAGGCTGGAGCTGGGCAAGGTGCTGCCGCTGGCGTCGAAACCCGGCCCGAACACGCTGATCGTCAAACCGGCCATCACCCAGGTCGCCGCCAGTACTCAGGGCCTGCGCTTTTATGAATGGCTGCCGGTGACGCTGGTCGCGGCCGGGGTGAGCACCGCTACCGGCATTCGTGACCGGGACAGTGAGATCGCCACGGAAGTGTCCTTCGAGGACGGTTCGACCGGGGAGGTCGTGGCCGAGGTGGTGCGCAAGGGCAAGGGCGTGCCGCTGGAAAACGATAAACAGGTCATGACTGCCAATAACGTCAAAGCCGTACTCGATGGCTGGGCCACAGACCTGAGTCAAACCTATGTGCCGATGCAGAGGGCCGCGCTGCGCTAGAAGCAGGGTGGTCTAACATCATCAGGCGTAGTTCGATTTCGGGAGTGCCTGATGTCCGTGAGTGTTGCCCTGCGGTTACCGTCGATTGACAGCCTGTTGCGCCACCCCGCGTGCCAGCCTTTGGCCGAGCGTTACGGGCGCGGGGCCCTGTTGACGGGGTTTCGCCAGTTGCTGGATGACTTGCGCGAAGCGGTGGTGGCGGGGCAACTGACCACCCTTGAAATCAGTCCCGAAGCGCTGGCCGGAAGGGTCGCCGAACGTCTGGCGCTGAAGCAGCGCAGTCAGGTGCGCCGGGTGTTCAACCTGACCGGCACCGTGCTGCACACCAACCTTGGGCGCGCCTTGTTGCCCGAAGAAGCCATTGAAGCCGTGCAACTGGCGGCGCGCTATCCCTTGAATCTGGAATTCGATCTGGCCAGCGGCAAGCGCGGTGACCGCGACGACCTGATCGAAGGCCTGATCCGCGAACTGACCGGCGCCGAAGCCGTCACGGTGGTCAACAACAATGCCGCCGCCGTGCTGCTGACCCTCAACAGCCTCGGCGCGCGCAAGGAAGGCATCATTTCCCGGGGCGAGCTGATCGAAATCGGCGGCGCGTTCCGCATCCCCGACATCATGAGCCGCGCCGGCGTGCGCCTGCACGAGGTCGGCACCACCAACCGCACCCATGCCCGCGATTACGAAGCGGCGATCGGCCCACGCAGCGGCCTGATCATGCGCGTGCACGCGAGCAACTACAGCATTGAAGGTTTCACGGCCCGGGTGTCGACCTCCGAACTGGCCGCACTGGCCCATCGGCATGATCTGCCGCTGCTCGAAGACCTCGGCAGCGGCAGTCTGCTGGATCTGACCCGCTGGGGCCTGCCGGCGGAACCGACGGTGCGTCAGGCGCTGCTCGATGGCGCCGACATCGTCACCTTCAGTGGCGACAAACTGCTTGGCGGGCCGCAGGCGGGGGTGATTGTCGGGCGCAAGGACTTGATCGCGAAGATCAAGAAAAACCCGCTGAAACGCGCATTGCGGGTCGACAAACTGACCTTGGCCGCACTGGAAGCGGTACTCGGACTCTATCGCGACCCGGATCGTCTGGCCGAGCGTTTGCCGAGCCTGCGCCTGTTGTCCCGGCCGCAAGCCGACATTCTGACCCAGGCCGAACGCCTGCAACCGGCGTTGTCCCAAGTGCTGGGCAAGGACTGGACCGTCACGGCGATGCCGGCGCTGGGCATGATCGGCAGCGGCAGCCAACCGGTGGCGCGCCTGCCAAGCGCAGCGCTGTGCCTGCGCCCGCAAGTATCGAAACGCCTGCGCGGACGTTGCCTGCTGAATCTTGAAGCGGCGCTGCGCGCGTTGCCGATCCCGGTGCTCGGGCGTATCGATGACGACGCGTTGTGGCTGGATCTGCGGCAACTCGACGATGAACCGGCGTGGCAGGCGCAACTCGGGCAGTTGCAAACGTGATCGTCGGCACGGCAGGGCACATCGACCACGGCAAGACGTCTCTGCTCGAAGCGCTGACCGGGCAAACCGGCGACCGCCGCCCGCAGGAACGCGAGCGCGGGATGACCATCGACCTCGGTTATCTGTACGCAGAACTGGCGCCCGGCGCCGGGCTGACCGGTTTCATCGACGTGCCGGGCCACGAGAAATTCACCCACAACATGCTCGCCGGCGCGCAGGGCATCGATCTGGTGTTGCTGGTGGTGGCGGCGGATGACGGCGTGATGCCGCAGACCCGCGAGCATCTGGCGATAGTCGAGCTGCTGGGCATTCCACGGGCATTGGTGGCGATCACCAAGTGCGACCGGGTCGAGGCGGGCAGGGTAGACGAGGTTCGCCGACAGATTGAAAGCCTGCTGGCACCCGGGCCCTATGCCGAAGCACCGTTGCTGACGGTTTCCTGCGTGACGGGCGAGGGCGTCGATGCGCTGCGCCAGACATTGCTGCAGATAGAAGGCGAGGAGCGCAGTCGCTCAGGCGGATTTCGCCTGGCCATCGACCGGGCGTTCAGTGTCGCCGGCGCCGGGATCGTGGTGACGGGGACGGCGCTTTCGGGTTCGGTCGCCGTGGGCGACAAACTCAGCCTCGGCCCGGCGGGCAGAACCGTGCGGGTCAGGGGCCTGCACGCGCAGAATCAAGCCGCCGAACAAGCCTTCGCTGGCCAGCGCGTGGCCCTGAACATCAGCGCCGATCGCCTGGAACTCGGGCAGATCCATCGCGGCCAATGGCTGCTCGCCGAATGGCTGCATGCGCCGACCCAGCGGCTGGACATCGAATTTCGGTTGTTGCCGGGCGAACGGGTTTTCGAGCACTTCCAGCCGGTGCATCTGCATCTGGGCACGCAGGACGTGATCGCCCGCGTCGCCTTGCTGGAGGGGGCGAGCCTGGCACCCGGCGAGCGCATGTTTGCGCAACTGCTGACCAACGTCCCGGTGCACGGCGTCCACAGTGACCCGCTGATCCTGCGTGATGCCAGCGCTCAGCGAACGCTCGGCGGCGGGCGCGTGCTCGATCCCTTTGCTCCGGCCCGCCAACGCCGCAGCCCGGAACGGCTGGCGCAGTTGCGTGTGCTGGCGATCAGCTCCGAGCTGGAGCAGGCCTTGCCGACGCTGCTGGAATACAGCGAAAGCGGCCTCGATCCACAGCGTCTGGAGCGTCAGTTCAATCGCCCGCGTGACAGTTGGTCACTGCCGGACAACGTCCGCCTGATCGAAACCCGTCAAGGCCCGGTGCTGTTCAATGCGCAGCGCTGGGGGATGCTCAAGTTCACCCTGCTGGAGCAATTGGCGCGCTTTCATGAGCTGGAGCCCGATCAGATGGGCCCGGATCGCGACCGTCTGCGGCGCTTCAGCGGATTGAGCCTTGAGCGCGCGACCTTTATCAGCCTGCTGGAAGAACTGCTCGGCGCCGGTTCACTGGTCACCAGCGGCCCGTGGCTGCATTTGCCCGACCATCAAGTGCGCCTGAGTGCCGACGACGAAACTCTGTGGCAGGCGTTGCAACCGTTGTTCGAACAGGCCGGTTTCGATCCGCCGTGGGTACGTGACGTGGCAAAAATCGTCGACCAAGAGGACGCCACCGTCCGCTTGCTGCTGCGCAAACTGGCGCGCCTTGGCGTGATGCACCAGGTGGTCCGCGATCTGTTTGTCACCGACATCACGCTGCGGCAAATGGCGGCAGTGCTGCTGCGCCTCGCCGAAGAAAATCCGCAGATCGAAGTCACGGCTTTCCGCGATGCGCTAGGCTTGGGACGCAAGCGCAGTATTCAGATCCTCGAATACTTCGATCGGCTGGGCCTGACCCGGCGCGTCGGTGAAGGCCGGCAAATCCGCTCCGACAGTGCGCTGGCCAACCCCGGCGCGGACTGAGTTCAAGGAAGGCAATCGCGCCCGGTGGCGCGGCCGGGCTTCAAACCCGGTTGGGGACGGCATCCGTTCCCGGGCAGGTTCGACTCCGGCTGCCTTCCGCCATTTATCCCTTCAAAAGCCCAGCGGGTACTGGATCACCACGTAGATCCGGTCGATGTCATCGCCCGCCTGGGCGCTGTTGGCCCGGTGCGAAACGTGGGACAGCTGCACCGACAGATCCTTGGCCGCGCCGGACTGGACGATGTAGCGCAGATCGATGTCGCGTTCCCAATGTTTGCCACCGTCCCCTTGCTGCGGCTGGTATTGACCACTGTCCGCGTCGAACGGGTTATAGGCGCCGCCCTTGGGCGCGTGGGTGCCGTCGATTTGGCTGCCGGAAACGTAACGGGTCATGAAGTTCAGCCCCGGAATGCCGAAGGCGCCGAGATCGAGGTCGTAACGCGCTTGCCAGGAACGCTCGTGGGCGCCGTTGAAGTCGGCGTACTTGATCGAGTTGGCCAGGTAGATCGAGTCGCCGCCGACGAAATCGAACGGCGTGTCGCCATTGATGCGTTGCCAGCCGAGCATCACCGCGTGGGCGCCGAAAGTGTATTTGCCCGAGAGGCTGAACGCGGTGTTGTCGATGTCGCCCGCCAATGCCTGCCCGGTGTCGCGGGTGTGGTAGACGTTGGCGTCGAGCAACAGTCCGGACTGTTTGAAATGCAGGTTGGCGTAGTACTGGCGCCAGGTGTCGCTCAGGTCGGACGCATACAGGGCGCCGCCCACCGGGCTGTCACTGAACAGGTCGGTGCCGATAAAACTGATGCTTTCGCCTTGGGTACTGGCGCCATAGCCCTGAAAGTCGCCTTTGCCGGAGGAGCTGTCCTGGTTCCTGAACGCCGTGAAACGCCCGGCCACAACGCGCGCGTTTTCGATCTCGCGGCTGTCGAGCAGAAACCCCGTAGCGTATTCCGGTTGCAGGCGTTTGTCCGAAGTGTCGAACACCGGCGTTTCCACGGTCATTTCACCGAAGGCGAGGGTGGTTCTCGAGGCCTTGAGCTTCAATGCACCGCCGGCGCTGGAATAATCGCTTTCGCTACGACCGTCACTGTCCACCGGCAACAGTCCCGTGCCGGAATGGCCCTTGCCTCCATCAAGTTTCAGTCCATAAAAGGCGTGGGCATCGAGGCCGAATCCGACAGTTCCATCCGTGAAACCGGATGCAAAAGTGCCGATAAACCCTTGAGCCCATTCCTGTTTGTAGTTTTTCCCGGAAGGTGAGGGCGAGCGGTAGTCGTTGCTCAGGTAGAAGTTGCGGCTGAGCACTTCGGTCTTGGCGTCGTCGAGAAAACCACTGGCAATTGCCGAGTCGGCCATTGCGCAAAACAAGAGTGCCAGGGCGAAACGCGGTTGCAAGAAACCTTTCATGTGTCAGTGACCGGCCGTGAAGGAAGTCGCCGGATACTGAAGCAAACCGTCGTGCTGCGATTGAGCGGATGTGCTGCGTCAGCGTCCTCAGGTCACCCGGCCTTTTTGCTGCCCGGAAGGATCGACAGCGGCGGCTCTTGATGTGTGCAGAAGACGCGAGAAAGCCGCTTTGTCGATCGGACGACTCATGTAATAACCCTGCACTTCGTTGCATTGATCCTTGCCCAGGATGTCCAGTTGCTCTTCGGTTTCAACGCCTTCGGCGGTCACGGTCAGCCCCATCGCTTTACCCAGTCCGATGATGGCCTGCACGACCGCCCGATCATTGGCGCCGGTGCTGATGGACGCAATGAAACGTTTGTCGATCTTGATGCCGTCGAACGGGTAGGCACGCAGATAGCCAAGGGAGGAATAACCGGTGCCGAAGTCGTCCATGTTCAGCCGCACACCCAGTTCCTTGAGCGCGGTCATGGTGGTCAACGCGCCGTCGGTGTCGTTGAGCATCACGTTCTCGGTGATTTCCAGTTCCAGTCGGGTGGCCGGGAAGCGAGTGCCGACCAGCACCTGGCGTACATCTTCGACCACATCGCTGATTGCAAACTGCGCAGGTGACAGGTTGACCGACAGGAGAATGTCCGTCGGCCAGGTCAGTGCCGTTTCACAGGCCTCACGCAGGACCCAACGGCCCAGTGGAACAATCAGGTCTGTCTGTTCGGCCAGCGGAATGAACACATCCGGGCCGAGCAACCCTTTTGCAGGATGCTGCCAGCGCACCAGTGCCTCGACCGAGACGATTTCCTTGCCATCGACCTTGTATCGGGGTTGATAGTGCAGCAAGAACTCATTGTTCGTCAGGGCGCTGCGCAGTTCATCCTCCATCTGCCGGCGGGTCTGGATCTGATCGCTCATGTGCGCTTCGAAATAGCACCAGGTGTTCTTGCCTTCGGATTTGGCCTGATACAGCGCAATGTCCGCACAACGGATCAGCTCGCTGGCGACGTACCCGTGACGCCGGCTCAGGGCGATTCCGACACTGGCGCCGATATGCAACGGTTGCTGTTCGAAGAGGATGGGCTGATGCAGGCTGCCGATCAGGCGTGTGCAGAATTTGTCGATCTCCTGATGCGTATCCATGCCGCAGAGCACAACAACGAACTCGTCACCGCCCAGACGGGCGACGATATCGTGGTCGCGCGTGCATTCACGCAGGCGGCCGGCAACCTCTTGCAACACAGCATCGCCAGCCGGGTGCCCGAGCGAATCGTTGATCGGCTTGAAATTGTCCAGGTCAATCATCAGCACCGATAAAGGCGGGGCGTGCTCCTTGAGTAACAGGGCGTCATCCAGATAACGCGACAGTTTGTTGCGATTGGGCAGGCCCGTCAGCGCATCATGCAAGGACAGGTGCTGAATCTGGGCATGTGCAGCGACTTCATCGGTGATATCGCTGGCCGTGCCGCGATAACCGACAACTGCCGCACTGTTCACGATAGGCCTGGCCGAGAGCCGGCAATGGCGCTGTTGATCCTTGCGGTCACGGTAGGTGCAGCGCAGATCGCTGGCGTTGCTCTCCTCATCGAGTTTTTTCAGCCACAGATCCAGTGGAGTGGTGTCGCAGGCCAGCAAATGCCCGATGTGTTTCCCGATCCACTGAGCCTGCGGGTAGCCGGTGACCGCACTGAACCGGGTCGACAGATAGGTGATGGACAACGCTTCATCCACTTCCCAGATCCAATCGGACGCCGCTTCGGCCACCGCCCGGAAGCGCTCTTCACTGGCTTCCAGTGCGCGGTTGGACGCCAGCAGTGCCTGATTCGAGGCCTGCATCGCTTCAAAGCTGTTGTCGACATAGCGCGAGGAACGCAACGCATGGCGAAAGAACCAGGCCGTCAGCGCCATCAACACGATCAAAGCGGAGCCGAGGGTGGGCAACAACGACCACAGCAGATGCAGGCCCGGTCGCTCCAGATCCGCAACGAGGCTGTATCCGGTGCTGTCCAGCGCGACGCGGGGCTGGCCCGGGTCGATACTATCGTCCGGTGCCAGCGACAGATTGTTCAGCCCGTACCCGCTGCCGATCTTGCGCAACTTGGTGGGCGTCAGCTTGTCGACGAATACCAGCACCGAGGTCCTTTGTGGATCGCCCACCGGACGCTCATCATTGGGAAGGATCGCCGCTGCGGTGACCAGCGCCGGCCAGTCTTCGAACAATGAATAAGTACTGACGGGTTTGGTCAGGTCGGGCTGGTTCTGCACTTGCTCCACCAGACTGTTCGCCGAAAGCTGAAGGAACTGGGGCATTTGCGCATCGAGCATTTGCCCGCGAACGACGGCGTATTTGGTGCGTTCCCGATCCAGCACGAACAGACCGTCATAGCCGTCGCTGGTAAACAGGGTCTTGCCCATGTTCTGCTCGGTGTACGCCCAGTTCGTGTCGACCGTACCGCTCAAACGTTCATACGCTGTCGTCCAGTAGGCGTAACTGGTGATGTAGTTCTTGGATGCGGTAATCCGGTTTTCCAGCGCCCGGGTCGAATAGAACCGCACGTCATTGACGTCATCCTCATCCAGTTGAGTGGCAATGCCGAGCAACGCAGCGGTCGCCGCCATCACCCCGGCAATGAACAGCGCGCCCACCGCAATGGCCAGACGCCGGGTAACAGAGCCCTGCAGGGTGGGTAACGACGTCGCACGGCTGGAGATGTCCATTTGCTCGTCCTTGATCCGGTACTTCTTCAATCTAGAACATCGCCAGCCTCGGGATGTTCAGAAGATGTGCGAAACGTATGTCGAACAGGTCAAAACCCACTCTCGCGCATCAACACCGCCAACACATACGTGGCCCCGTCCCCGAGCAGGCTACGGCGTTCACCCTCGATTTTCAGATGGCCACGGGTCTCGCGCAGGCTCGGCGTGGCCTGATCCAGCTGGATCAGCACCTGAAACAGCGCAGCCGCAGGGGCCAGCGAATGTTCCTTTGACGTGGTCTGCACCGGCCCGCCAAACTGCGACGAGAGCATGCGGTGGGACAGCTGACTGGCTCGGGTGCTGCCGATCGCCAGTACCCGGCCGCTGATCGGGGTGACCTGGCCGTCCGGGTAAAAGCGCACGTGATCGCCCACGCTCATACGGTGCACCTGATCCTGCGCGACATAGGCGTCGACCTGCCAACTGCGGGGATCGATCAGGATGCCCAGCGGTTCTTGCCGGCCGATCCATTGACCGGGTTTCCAGTCCGGATTGACGTCCAGCCACACACCGGCAAACGGCGTTTGCAGGTTGAGCCGGGCGATTTCCGAGCGGGCCGCCCGGGCTTCTTCGAATTGCACATTCAGCCGCTCGCGGGTGGCGGCGTCCTCAGCTAGTCCGCCGGGGTCGGCAATCAGCCCGGACAACCGCGCCTCGTAGCTGCGGGCGTTGGCTTCGCTGCTTTGCAGGCGCGAGGCAATGTCCGGTTCATCCAGCACGGCCAGCGTCTGGCCGGCCTGTACCGGCCCCGCCGGGTGAATCGATTGCAGCCGCGCCGGGTAGGGCGCGTACACCCGCAATTGATGCTCGGCGCGCGCCACGCCGACGGCGCCGATCTGCGTGCGCCAAGGGATCGCCAGCCCGACCAGAATCAAACCGAGCACGGCATAAAACACGACCTTGCGCAGGCGCGGGATGGCGGCACGACGGGTCCACCAATGGCCGAGCTCGCGCACCACCGGCAGGGCAATGAACCAGGACAGTTCGACCATGAACAGGATGATCCCCAGCAATTTGAAAAAGAACAGGTAGACCGCCAGCGCGATCCCCAGAAACAGCACCAGCCGATACAGCCAGGTGACGATGGCAAAGGTCACCAGCAACCGCCGCTGGCCGGTCGGGAAAGACTCTGGCCAGTCTTCCTGCAAGCCGAGCAGATTGCGCCGCAGCGCCACCCGCGCCAATGCCGAGGAGCGCTCGTGCAGATTGGGGAAGTCGAGCAGGTCCGAGAGGATGAAATAGCCATCGAAACGCATGAACGGGCTGGCGTTCAGCGCCAGTGACAGCAACCAGCTGGTGGTCGCCAGATACAGCAAGGCATTACGCAGGGCGCCCGGATCGCACAGCGCCCAGCCCAGGGTCGAGAGCCCGGCCAGGGACAACTCGGTCACGATCCCCGCCGAAGCGATGGCCAGCCGCTGGCGGGAGCGGCTGAGTTTCCAGCTCTCGCCGGTATCGGTGTAAAGCATCGGCCACAACACCACGAAGGCAATGCCCATGTGTCCGACGCGCAGGCCAAGGCGCGTGGCCACCAGCGCATGCCCCAATTCATGCAGGGTTTTGGCGACGATCAAGGCCAGGGCAAAGCTGAACAGGCCCTCGGTGGAGAACGACTCCACGACTGCATGGGTAAAGACGTCCCACTGTTGCAGCACCAGCACGATGCCCAGCAGGCTCAAGCCGAACACCAGCAGGCCGGTGATCGGGTGAAACAGCCAGCCCAGTGCCCGCGCAAGTCGCTGCAACGGCACTTGCGGGCGTAACAACGGAATGCGGAAAAACAGGTAATGGTGCAGCCACCAGTTCCAGCTCAGCCAGGTGCTTTCTTCACTTTTGGCCTGCAGACGCTCCAGCGCGGCGGGGCCGGCCCGCAGTAACTGGTGTTGTTCGAGAAACTGGCGAAAGTCCAGAACCTGTTCGACATCCGGCTTGAGCGCGGTGCGTTCGGCGATTTGCGTGCAGATCTGCCGCGCCGATAGCCCCCAGCGCAGCAGGCATTCGAATTCCAGCCAGCCGATCCGGTAGAAGCGGTTGATGACGGTGTCCTGAATCACCCAAGCCGGTTCGCCATCACTGCCATGGGCGGCTTCGCTCAGACGCAAGTCCTCACGCAGCGGGGGCAGGGGCATGTCGGCCGGTTCGAGCATTACCAGCCACTCCACGCTCGCAGCGTCGCCAGCGGTCGGCGCAGCAGGTAATAACCGAGCATCACCCGGCCACCGTACAGTTTGGCGGTGCCATGCAAACCGAGGCGGGCGTGTTCCGGTTTGTCCTCAATACTGGCCAGCAAGCGATAGGCGACCACACCTTCGTCGCTGGGGCGTGCCTGATAACTGGTTTCAAGGATCTTGCCCTTGAGCGGTGCCAGCGGGTACGCCGTCAGGAACAACGTGACTTCTGCGCCTGGCTCAAGCGCAATCGCGTCGGCCACGGCCAACTGGATCTGCATGGCCGGCTGTGCGGGGTCGGCCACTTGCAGGATGCGCTCACCGGTCACTACCGGTTTGCCGAGCCAGTCGTTGGGGTCGCTGAAAACGGCGACGCCGGCGCGGGGCGAAAGTACCTGGGTGCGTTTCAGTTGAGCCTGCACGGCCGCGAGTTCCGCTCGACGCTGTTGCGCGCGGCCGTTGAGCAAGGTGAGTTCGCCTTTGCTTTGCGGGTTGTCGAACGCCCGCTGACTGGCCGCCAGCAACTCGGCCTCGGCCACAGCGACCTCCTTGCCCAGCACGTCGGCGCGACTGCGCAGGGTGGTTTCGTCCAGTGAAAACAGCGGTGTGCCTGCCTCGACCGGCTGATTGGGGCGCACCTGAATCTGCGCGATCACACCATCAATCGGCGAGCTGATGATCTGTGCCTGGCGCGAGACGATTTCCGTCGGCGCCAACGCGGTCTGCCGTACTGGCACCAGCAGCAGGGCAGCCAGCACTACCAGGCCGAGCAACAGTTGCCGGCGACTGAGTCGCCAGCGGCCGAAGTGTTTTTTTCGGGTCAGGGCGGACCAACAGTAAGCCCAGGTCTGCACCAGCCCGCCGAGGTGCTGGCGCAGCACCACGGGCGGTTCCTGTTCGAGCAACAGCAGCAACAGGCCCAGACGCCGGTCGTCGCGGTCATGCAAGGGCACGCACCACACGCCGGTTGGCCACCATTCGCCCCAGCCTTCGCTGATGTCGTCAGGTACGACGGCGGTGTCCTGCGTCACCCAGACCGGGTTGCCCTCCGGAACCTGAGAAGCCACCCAGCGACTGGCCCGTCGCAGCCAGACCAGATAGGGCGAGTCTTCACTGGGCCGCGACAGGCCGGACACGCTCAGCAGCTCCAGCGACGAATCGTGTCGGGCAAAAACCAGCGCCTGATGAAATGCCAGCAGCGGATACAGGTCGTTGGCCATGCTGAACGCCAGGGCATTCAGCGAATCGGCGGCCATCGCCTTGTCACGCAGGGCATCGAGTTCCAGCAGCAGCTGCGGATGGGGGAGGGAGTGAGGCAGCGGTTCATTCATGGTCATGGCTGAACATCTGGGCTCAGGCGAGCCGTGCCACTCATGCCGGCCATCAGATCGGGGGACTTTTCATCCAGACGCGCTTCCAGTTCCACCGTCTGCGCCACCGCATCAACCCGCGAGTTGATCGCACTGACATGGGCCGGGTAGGTCTTGCCGGTTTCATGAATGCTCACTTGTAACGGCAGGCCGGGCTTGAGGTTTTTCAGCAGATTGGAGGGCACGTTGAGGCGCACCTTCAAGGCACCATCGCTCACCAGATCGAACAATGGCGTACCGGCCGTTACGGTCTGGTAGGGCTTGACGTAGACCTTGGCCACACGCCCGGCAAACGGCGCCTGCACCTGGCAGTAGCCACTCTGGGCCACGCCCATGGCGCGGGCACCGTCGGCCTTTTGCACTTCGGTATTGGCCATCGACACCTCGATGTCACCCACCGCGTTGAGTTGACGCAGTTGCTTTTTCGCCTCCAGGTTCTGTTTGGCCATGGCCAGCTCTGCGGCCGCGACTTTGCTGCGGGCTTCGGCTTCGCTGCAGTTGAAGCGCGCCAGCAGCTCGGATTTCGCCACGTGTTCGCCGAATCCGGTCTTGAGCTCACCCAGCGTCCCGTTCATCTGGCTGGACAAGGTGGTTTCCAGTTCGGCGGCCAGCAACACGCGAATCGCCGTGGCGCTTTCCACCGGTGCGTCCTCGGCCTGAGCGCCCAGGCTGACCGCCAACATCAACAACAACCATCGCGAATCAAGGGCGGGTCTGGACATTCGGCATTCCTTGCTGGGTGACGAGCAGGCGTTGCTGCTCCTGTTCGTTCAACGTGCGCTGGATTTCCCGGGCCAGGGTTTTCACGTCATGTTTTTCGATTTCTTCGGGCAGCACGTCCAGGCCCACCGAGTTGTACAGTCGCCCCCAGGCGGCCTGAGCGCTGGAAAATGCCGCTTCACGTTGATAACGCGAGAGCAGATAGCGGCCTTCGGCACGGATCACTTCCAGCTCCGAACCCAGCGCACCGGTCCGGGCCGCTGTCGCGTAGTCCAGCAGGCTGCGGTCGACCCGCAGGCTGTCCTCGGTGAACGCAACTTCCTGGCGCGCCAGTTGATAGCGCAGGGTGCCGACGCGCACTTGCGTGAGGATCGCCATGGACAACGCCACACGCCGGGTGTCATCGGTTTCGCTCTGGGATTTCTCGGCCGCATTGAGCGCTGGCAGTTGCAGCAGGCGCAGCAGGTTCATCGAGACCTGCAGGCCGGTGCCCATCCAGTCGTTGTTGTAGAGGTATTTGTTGGAGTCGTACTTGTAGCCGAAATCGACACTGACGTTCGGCCACAGCTGCGCCTTGGCGATGTCCAGGTCTTTCTGGTTGACCCGTTTGCGATACCACTCTTCCATGATTTCCGGGCGGTGCTCGAGGGACAACTGCTCAAGCTGCGCCATGCTCTGGCGAACTTCCGGCAAGACCGGTTCGGCACCGTCGGCGAGGATCATTTTCGAACCCGGCGGCAGCGACATCAGCGCCGCCAGTTCAGCCTGGGCAAACTCCAGATCCTGACGGCGCACGGTCAGCAGATAGATCGAATCGAGCAACGCGCGTTGATAGGCGAGGATTTCCTGGCGCGGCAACAGCCCACGGTTCTCCGCTTCCCGGGCCGATGTCAGTGCGGTATTGGTGCGCATCAGCAACTTGTCCACTTCAGGCATCAGCCGCTGCGCGCCGAGGGCTCGCCAGTAGGCGTTGCGCACGTCCTGCAGGACGTTCTGCGCGACTTTGCGCCGACGCTCTTCGGCCATCAGGATCTGATCGGACTTTTGCTGGGTCCGGTAATAGGCCACGCCAAAGTCCAGCAGGCTCCAGCTCAGGCCCAGGCCATACAGCTCGCGATAACGCTCTTCGGAGGTCGATGAACGCAAGCTGACCTGACGATCCTCGATGCCGATGGAGGTACCGCCGGAGTCGTTGTTACGCCCGGCGTACCCGGCCGAAGCCACCAGCCGGGGGAGCATTTCGTGGCTCGACACATCGCGCAGGTCCGACGCCAGCGCGCTTTCCATCAGTTTGAGGCGATAGTCGAGGTTGTATTTCAGCGCCCGGGCCGCGGCATCGTAAAAAGTGATGGGCGCGGTGACCGGTTCCTGTCCCGAGTACATCCGCGACTGATCGGCCAGAATGCGCTGGCGGTTTTCTTCGTCGGTGGAGGGCTTGGGCTCCAGGGACGAGCAGGCACTGAGCAACAGTGCGGAAGCGATGGCAGTACCGAGAAACCTGGTCGCGGTTTTAGGCATGTTCAATCCTTTGTATTTTTTTGCGTTCATTCATTCGGTCCGGCCGTCGTCACCGCCGCGCTGGGCGGGGTGCAGCCGCTGGGCGGCGTTGCGCAACTGGGCGCTGAAACCTCTTGCCGGGCGCTGTTCCTGATGAGTTTCAGTGTTTGCCTGGCCTCGGGTCATTTGCGCCGGGTCAATGGTGAACAGCGACGGATCGCTGAGCAGCCCGTCGGCGCTGAGGCTGGTGCGCCCCTGACGCCCGAGAATCCACGCCAGGTCGAGGTCACTTTCAGCACGGCTGGCGCGCACGGCCTGAGACACAAACTGCCCTGGCACCAGGCCGAGCCCTGCACCTTTGGATTCGCTGGAAAACTCGCCGACGCTGGCAATGCGCAGATTCGCGCCGCCCGCGCCCCAGGTCGAGACCTCGAGCAGTTGCGCCTCGCGCTCGACCACCGGGGTGATGAAAACCGCCGGAGTGGGGTCTGGCAGCAGCAGATTGCGGTGGCGACTGCTCGGGTCGTTGTCGAAAAAGTTGCCTTGCGGCGCGGCGATGAAAGGCGTGGCGATGTCCAGATTGATCACCAGTTCGGCCTGGTCGCTGGCGCCCGCGCGATCATTGATGGTGTAGGTGAAGATGTCGCGTAACACCTGGCCCAGTCCGGCAGCTGCCAGCACCTGCGGGTTGTTCTGGTCGATGGTGTAGGTGTAGCTGCCGTCGGCGTTGATCACCAGGGTGCCGTACAGCCCGACGATTGGCTGGCCGATGACTCCGAAGGTTCCACTGCCGGACTCGGCACCGGTACGGATCGCGACTACTTGCAGCGCATCGTTGCCGTCCACGTCGCTGTCGTTGGGCAACACATTGCCGGTGACTTGCGGCGCAGGCGTCTGGTCGGTGGCGATCGCGCTGTCGTTCTGCGCCACCGGTGCGTCGTTGGCCCCTTGAATGACCACGGTCAGGCGCGCGTCCGACGTGGCACCGGCGGTATCGCGCATGCGGTAGGTGAACGTCTCGCTGAGGGTTTCGCCGGCCGTGCGCAAGGCCTGCACCAAAGGATTGCCGTTGTCGATCACGTAGGTGTAGCTGCCGTCGGCGTTGAGCGTCAGTTGGCCGTAAAGGCCGATCAACACCTGACCCGCTGCGCTCGACTGGCCGCCGGCGTTGCTGACACTCACCACTTGCCGGCTTTCGCCGTTGGCGACGCTGTCGACGTCGGTGTCGTTATCCAGCAAGTTGCCCGTGGCATTGCTGCCGGGAGTGCCATTAGCGACGCCACCCGCTTCCACGGCGACTGCGCTATCGTCTCGCGCCACTGGCGTGTCGTTGCGTCCTTCGATGGTAATGCGCAGCTCGGCAATGTCGGTTGCCCCGAACCCGTCACGCAGGGTGTAGCTGAACACGTCGGTGAGGGTCTGGCCACTCAGACGCAGGGCCTGGACTTCGGCCAGGTTGTTGTCGAGTTCGTAGTGCCATGTGCCGTCGGCGTTCAGTGTCAGGTCGCCATAACGACCGCGCAGAACGGTGCCCAACGTACCGGCAGTGCCGTTTTCGTTCAGACCACCGGTGCGCAGCGCAGAGACGGTGAGGGTGTCGCCCTCCAGATCCGTGTCATTGCCGATCACGTTGCCGCTCGGGTTGATGCCGCTCTGGCTGTTGTTTAGTCCGCCGGCCTCGACCGCAGTGGCATTGTCGGTGTTGGCCACCGGCGCATCGTTGCGGCCACGGATGATGATGTGGATTTCCGCCAGATCGCTTTGCCCGCCATTGTCGGTAACGCGATAGGTGAAGCGTTCGTTGAGAAACTGCAACGGGCCCAGCGCCTGAATGGCCGGGTTGCTGGAGTCGATGATGTAGGTGTAATTGCCGTCGGATCCGATGATCAATTGGCCGTAGAGGCCGTTGATCAGGGTGCCATTGGTGTTGTCGGTGCCCGGACTGACAGCATCCAGCGCGCCGCCGGCCGCTTCGGTGCCGAAACGGATGCCGGTCACGGTCTTGCCGTCGCCGGCATCGACGTCGGTATCGTTGGGCAGCACGTTGCGGGTCGGATTGACGCTGTTGCCTGCGCCGTTGTCGGCCACGGCCACCGCGACATCGTTGGTGGCCACCGGCGCATCCCAGGCACCGTCGACACGGATGCTCAGTTGCGCGGTGTCCGTAGCCCCGACAGTGTCACGCATGCGGTAGGTGAAGGTTTCCACCAGTGATTCGCCGAGTTTCAAGGCCTGTACGGCCGCCAGATTGTTGTTGACCACGTAGCTGTAGCTGCCGTCGGCGTTGATCGTCAGCGTGCCATAGAGCCCGACGATCGACTGGCCGGAACCCAGCGTGGTGAAGGCGCCGCCGGCCGCTTCGCTGCCGGTACGTACGCCGGTGACGGTTTTGCTGTCGCCGGCATCCACATCCGTGTCATTGCTCAGCACATTGCCCGTCGGGTTGATACCCGGTGTGCCATTGAGATTGCCACCGGCCTCGGCAGCCACCGCGCTGTCGTCGACCGCACGCGGATTATCGTTGGCCCCGCGAACAATGATGGTCAGCGTGGCGCTGCTGGTGGCGCCGGCCAGATCGCGGATCTGATAGGTGAAGATTTCCGTCAACGTATCGCCACTGGTGCGCAACGCCTGCACTTGTGGGTTGCCGTTGTCGACGATGTAGCTGTAACTGCCGTCGGCATTGAGCGTAAGGGTGCCAAAAGCGCCGGTAAAAGCCGTGCCGATCACGCCCGTCGAAAGCCCCTGGCGAACGCCGATGACGCTGAGTCGTTCACCGTTGCCATCCACGTCAGTGTCGTTGGAGAGCACATTGCCTGTCGGGTTGATGCCCGCCGTGGTGTTGTTCAGACCGCCGGCTTCGATGGCGGTGTTGCTGTCATTCTGTGCGACCGGCGTGTCGTTGCTGCCCTGGATGGTGATCGTCAGGGTCGCGGAATCCTGCGCCCCCAAGGCGTCGGCCACGCTGTAGGTGAAGTTGTCCGCCAAGGTGTTGCCGGCTCGCAAGGCCTGGACGGCCGCCATGCTGTTGTCCAGGCGATAGCTGTAACTGCCGTCGGCATTGAGGGTCAGCCAGCCATAAGTGCCGCGCAGTTCAGTGCCCAACGTGCCGGCAGTGCCTGTGCCAGCCTCGGTGCCGGTGCGCACGGACGACACGGCGCGGGTTTCGCCGTAATCATGGGCGGGAAGGTCGCCGGGGATTTCACCGCCGTCGACATCGCTGTCGTTGGTCAGCACATTACCGGTCGGATCCAGTCCCGGCTGGTTGTTGTTCAATCCTCCGGCCTCAACCGCCGTGGCGTTGTCATCGGCCGCCACCGGGTTGTCGTTCTGGCCGCGAATCAGCACGATGATTTCGGCGCTGTCGATTTCCGGTGTCGGACCCACGCCGTCGCTGACGGTGAAGGTGAAACGCTCGAGCAATAGCTGACTGCCCAGGCGCAACGCCTGGACATCCGGGTTGTTGTTGTCGAGCGCGTAGCTGTAGGTGCCGTCGGGGCGAATGGTCAGTGTGCCGTACAGGCCGTTGATCACCGTACCGCCGGCCGCTACTGCGACTGGCGTTCCGGGATCGCCTTCGGCACCGGCCTTGATGAACGTCACGGTCAGCGGATCGCCGTCCGGGTCGAAAGCGTTGGCGGTGGCATCGCCGATCGGATCGACACCCGCAGTGCCGTTGTTGACGCCGCCACGCTCGGTGGCGATAGATATGACGTTCTGCGCCACCGGCGGGTCGTTGACACCATGGACGGTAATGACCAGCTGGGCGGTATCGGTCAGCCCGGCAGTGTCGATAACGCGATAAGTGAAGAATTCGGTCAGTGTCTGCCCCGGTGCCAAAGCCTGGACCGCCGCATTGGTGCTGTCGACATCGTAGAAGAAAGAGCCGTCGGCACCGATTCGCAGCGTGCCATACAGGCCAGCCACCACCGTGCCATTGGCCGATGTGGTGCCTGCCGTGACGCCGCTCAAGGTGTCGTTGAGCGGGTCGTAAGTGGCTTCGCTCTTGTTGATGACGCCATTGACTTTCAGTTGCTCGCTGGGGCGGTCGACCTGATCGACATCCTGGTCCACGCCATTGCCGCCCGGCTGATCAATGCTGCCCGGACGGCTCGGGAACAGGATCACGTTACCGCTCGGGTTGCTTTCCGTGGCATTACCGTTGGTGGACGCTGCCTGAGCCTGGGCCGCGTCGTCGCTGGCCACCGGGTTGTCGTTGGCGCCCTGAATCGTGATGCGCAACTGCGCCACGTCGTTCAGGCCGCCGGCATCGGTGACCCGATAGCTGAACACTTCGACCAGTTGCTGCCCGACACTCAGGCGCTGCACCGTGGTATTGGCGTTGTTGATCACGTAGCGGTAGGTGCCATCGGGGTTGATGGTCAAGGTGCCGTAAAGCCCGGCGATAGAGGTGCCGACTGCCACCGGACTGAAAGCGCCGGGTTGCGATTCCGCTACCGCACGAATGCCGGTGACGGTTTTGGTTTCGCCGTTGGCAAGGCTGTCGACGTCGGTGTCGTTGTCCAGCACATTACCGGTGGCATCGCTGCCCGGTGTGCCGTTGAGTACACCACCGGCCTCGACCGCCGTGCCTTGATCGTCGACGCCGACCGGGGTGTCGTTGGCGCCCTGAATAGTCACGGTCAGAGTGGCGGTGGCCGTTGCGCCGGCCAGGTCGGTGAGCACGTAGTCGAAGCGGTCGATCAGGGTCTGCCCGGCCAGGCGCAAGGCCTGGACCGCCGGATTGTTGTTGTCGACGATGTACTGGTACGCACCGTTGCTGCCGACGATCAACCGCCCGTACTGGCCAGTGATCGCCACCACGCCCTGCACGGGCGTCTGGATGCCGGAGCCGTTGCTCGGGCCGACCGAGGCGACGTGCAGTTGATCGGCATTGGTGGCGATGTCGACATCACTGTCGTTGGCCAGCAGGTTCCCGGTCGGATCGACACCGATCGCCGCATTGTTGGTGCCCCCGGCTTCGACGGCCGTCGCACTGTCGTTGACCGCCACCGGGGTGTCGTTGACCGGGTCGAGGATGATTTGCAGGGTGTCGGTATCGGTCAGTGAATCGCCGGCAGTGCCAGGCAGGCCATCGCCGTCGGCATCGCCATAGTTACCCTGATCGTTGCTGATCACGGTCAGGGTGTCGGTGCCATTGAAATTCGGATTGCCCAGATAGCGCAGGCTGGCCAGCGCGGTGTTGATATCCGCCAGGGTGCCGGTCAGGGTCAGGGTGGCGGTGTTGGCGCCGCCGACCGTGACGCCCGGCACCGTTGCCCCGAGAAACAGGGTGCCGTTGACCACCTTCAGAATCACGCTGACCGTACGATCGTTGACGTTCGGGTCTCGGTTGGCGTCGATGTCCGCGACACTGATGCCACCGATGTTGAGCACCACGTCTTCCTGGCCGTGCTGAGTGCCGGGCAGGGTGTTGACCGGTGCATCGTTCTGCTCGACGTAACCGGCGTTGGCGGCCTGGGTATCGGCATCGCCCAGTGTGATGGTGATCTGACCGAGGGTGCCGCCATCGCTGTCGATCCGCACTCGCAGGTCGCCCACCGGTTGCGGATAACTGACCAGCCCGGCGGGCACATCAATGCGGAACACACCGAGCGGAAGTACGCCGAAGTGATACTGGCCATTGCTGTCGGTGACAGTGGTGAATTGCAGATTGTCGGCAGTGGTTTCCAGCAGACCGTCGGCGCCGGCCCAGGTCAGGGTCACGGTTTGCCCGGCGAGTCCGGCGCCATCGGGTACGCTGCTGCCGGTGGCCGACGCGGTATCGTTCCACAAGGTACCGGTGATGACGCCGAGTCCTGCATTGTCGCGCAGGATGTACTGGTTCGGACCGACGGTGCTGCCGGTCCGCTCACCGTCGATGGCTCCGTCTGTACCGACGCTGTTGCCGCCCCAACCAGTGAAGTCTTCGGGCAGGCTGCTCCAGGTCAGGGTCGCGTTGCTGCTGGCGATGATCGAGGCGTTGGGTAGCGTGACCTGATAGACCACTTTGACCTGCGCACCGACATCCAGCTGATCGAAATTGACGCTGATCCCGCCTGCAGCACTGAAGCTGACACCGGCAGGCAGATTGCCCGGGCCGTAGAGCACGCCATTGATACTGACGCTGATCAGACTGTAATTGCTGCCGCCGGCAAAACTGTCGCTGACCCGTGTGTCGAAGGCCGGCAAGCCGCCGTTCTGGGTGAAACTCAGCTGGATCGTGGCAGTACCGGTGGTTCCGGACGGGTTGGGGTTGAAACCGGTGACTTGTTTGTCGAAGTTGCTGAAGCTCGGCTCGACGATTTTTTCGAAGACCGTGTCGCTGTTGGCGCGGCCGACCCCGTTGACGATTTCATGGGCACTGGCTCCGAGCAGGGCTCCGGCGGCGTTGCTGGCCTGGTTGGTGACGCGGACGTTGAACTCGATCACCACACCTTCGAGGTCGTCGTCGGAACCACCGCCATTGACCACATTGCCGAGGTTGAACGTGATCACCTGACTGCCGTCGGGATTGGTGACGATGGTCAGGCGGCTCGGATCAAACACGCCGTTGGGGCCCAGCCCCAGCAGATCGGGAGTAATCGGCAAGGCCTGCGGGCTGTTTTCATTGCCGTTGATGTTCAGCGTGCCGCCGACGATAAGGTTGGCATCGGTGGTCAGGCCGCCATCGGAAATGAAACCGATCCGCAAGGCATTCACCAGCGCATCCGGGGAGATGAACTGCAAGCCATTGGCCAGGGTGATCTGAACTTGATAATTGGGGTTGTTGCCTTCCGGAACCAGTACCACCACCCGATAGCGGATGACTTCGCCGATGGTCACGGCTTCCTGCGCAGCGGTGGTCGGTGACGGGGCAGGGCTGTCCGGCAGGCCGCCGACACGGGAAATCTGGATGGCCTGGGCCACGGGTATCACCAGCACCGAGCTGTTGCGGTAGTCATTGAGGGAGCCGCCGTTGATCGGCCCGTCGACCCCGGTACGCTCGCCACTCTGGGTGCCATCGAGGCTGGTCCATTGCACCACCGCAACGTTGGGAATCGTCGACTGCGCTGCGGCCGACGCGTTGACCACACCCGACAGGCTCAACACGATGCTGCCGCCCTTGGCGATGTCGATGTTGGCGCCGCTGGCGGTGCGTAACTGGCCGTTGACCAGTTCGAAGTCGATGCCACCGTTGTTGGTCGCGCCATTGAGGTACAGCACCCCGGTCAGGGTGATGTTGCTGAGCTGGGTCGGCAGGCTGTCGAAGAAACTGATGTCGAAGGCGCTGAAATCGTTGCCGCCATTGCCGTTGGACAGGGTGATGGTGAACGTCACAGTGTCGCCCTGATCGTAGCCTCCCAGGCCTGAGGTCGATGTCAGATTCTGAATCAC
The DNA here is from genome assembly GCF_014863585.1 of Pseudomonas gozinkensis. Taxonomy (NCBI): domain Bacteria; kingdom Pseudomonadati; phylum Pseudomonadota; class Gammaproteobacteria; order Pseudomonadales; family Pseudomonadaceae; genus Pseudomonas; species Pseudomonas gozinkensis. The sequence continues at coordinate 3,400,276 of NZ_CP062253.1, forward strand.
CGTCAACGTCGGTTCGCGCACGGTCACGGTCGGTTGGCCACCACTCAGGGCAACATTGCGGTCCACTGCGACATTGCCGTTGGGCGTGTCACCGTCAGGATCGCTGAACACCATTTGCGCATTGTTCTGCAGGGACTTGCTGGCCTGGTTGGCAATCACGTTGTTGGCCACCAGTTGCAAACGGATGACGAAGGTGTTGTTGCCGGTCAGGTTGTCGGCGGTTGCGCCGGAGATGCTGAACGTCCAGCGCGCATCCACGCCATCAGCGCCCAGTGCGCCACCCACACCGGTGAAACTGCTGACCACAATGCTGCCAGCGAAATCGGCCCCGAGGGCGCCACTGCCGGCACGGGTGGTGATGATCTGGTAACCGAGGCCGCCGTTGAAGCTGGTGTCCAGACGCATGCCCGGCGGAATCAGGTCTTCGATGCGCAGAGTTTGCGTGTTGCCTTCGGGCAGGGTGACGACGATGTCGTAGCGCATGCTTTCGCCGATCACCAGATCGCTGCCGGTGGTGTGCGAGGCGCTGGAATCGCCGTTGTCCAGCGTGCCGCCGGCGAAGACCTTAGTGATCGTCGGCGCCGCCACCTGCTGGCTCGACAGATCGGTGAGGTCGACGGGCGTGAAGTCGGTGCCGCCGTCGACACTGGCGTAATTGCTCAAGGTTGCCGTGCTTTGCAGACTGCGGCTGGCCTCGATGGTCGAGCTGACCACCACGTCGTAGCTGATCACGACCACATTGGCGCCGCTGTTATCGGCCGCCGTGCCGCTACGGCCGGCGAGCAGGGTGGCCTGGCCGCCGGCATCAAGGAAGGTGATCTGATTGCCTGACACGCTGTAGTCGACGCCGAGCACCAACGCCGTGCCGTCGCCGCGATAAATCTGCAGATTGGCCGCCGCCAGACTGCCGCCGACAAAACTCAGGCCGGAGGGCAGGGTGATGCTGGTTCTGACGTCAAAGGCGCCGCCGCCCCCCGAGTTCTCGATAGCGGTGACCAGGCGCAACCGGTCGCCACCGTCGATGCCGGTGATATTGCCGTCCACCGCCGCCAGATCGGTTACCCGCCCGTTGAACGGAGAACCCGCGCTGCCTGGCGGATTCCAGCTGCCGGTGGTGTTGCTGACGGTGCCATTGGAGCCGGAGACCACACCATGCTTGATCGACAGCACCGGTTCGGCCACGGAAACAATGGCCACCACATCGGAGGAAATCAGCGTGCGGTCGGTGAGGGTGGTTTGCTGGCTCGATTGCGCCAGTACGTCCAGCGAACGCTGGTCGGCGAATGGTTGGTCGCCCACGCGCACGGTAAATCGCACGACAATACGACTGCCCGTAGTGGTGGCGGTGACGAAGCTGCCAAAGTCGAAAGTCACCGAGTTGCCGACGCCACTGGTGACGGTCAGTACGCCACCGACGTTGGTATTGCCGGGGCCGATTTGCCATTGGCCGGGATCGCCGCCGGTTCCCCAGGTCACGCCGGAGACGTCGAACAACGGCAGCGGCAGGTAGGCCGTGAGTTTGAACTGCTCGTAATCGCCAGTGACCAGGTCGTAGCTCAGTTCGAAGGTGACTTCATCGCCGGGCCGCAGCTCACCGTTGCCCGGAGGGGTGCCGTTATTGACCTCCACCAGTTTGATGTCGACCGTACTGGTCGGGATCACGCTGGTAGTGGTCGAGCCGTCGGTTTCGCTTTGCCCGGTCAGGTTGAAGATGTCCTGAAGAATCGTGCCATCGACCACGGCGCTGTTGCCCAGCTCATCGCCTTCATTGATTTCGCTGTGGGGGTTGCCCGAGGGCGGTTTGTAGCTCTGGCCGACGACTGCCGAGTAACTGAGTACCGCCAGCACCGCGCCTTGCAGCGTGTCATCGAACGCCAGGTCGCCATTGAGCCAGCCCCGGATGTTGGAAAACGCATTGCGCAGTGATTGGGCAATGTCGAAGACCATCGACGTGCTGCCGTCGGCGTTGGTGACCACACTGGTCACAAGCGTGATGGTCTGGGCCACGCCATTGAGGGTGACGGTCAGCGTCGGTGTCCCTGTGAGGATCTGACCGTCGCTGAGCTGATCGCGAATGAGTAACTGACCTTCGTTGAAGAAGTCCTTGCCGAACGCGAAGTAGTCGGAAATGGCCAGGTTCAAGGTGTACCTGAGGGTGTCGCCGGGGCTGATGCCGGTCTGGCCGATGTCAGTTTGCAACGTCACCTGCTTGAGCAAAGTGATGGACTTGGCAACAAAGTCGGTAGGCCGCCCGGTGCCGGAAAAGTCGATGGTCGTGTTGGGCGCGACCACGTCACGCGGATCCAGCGGCGCCCACTGGCCGGACGCGGTAGGCGCACCGATGTTGATGGTCACGGCGTCCCCGGTGACCGGATTGATGATCGGCTGACCATTGGCGTCGACCTCCGGCACATAGAACGCGACCTGGGTGCCGGTGGCGGCAGAAAGCGTGTCGTACTCGACGGTGAAGGCGTTAATGAACACCGTATCGGACGCTATCAGCGTGGCGATTTGTGCCGGATCGGTGACGACGGTGCCGTCGTGCAGCGTGATCGACGTCAGGCGACCGCCCGCACCCGGGGTAATTGCAGTGACCTGGACGTTATCCGGCAACGGTTGGGTGACGATGACATGGGTCAGGGTCTGGCCTGGTGCCGGGGTGACCGTCACCGTCAAGGTGCGGCCGTAGTTGGGGCCGGTCGCGGTTTCACCTTCGGGCGTGGACAGCGTCTGATCGAAACGGATCACCGTCGGATGCACGACAAACGCGACTGTGCCGGCTTGAATCAGCGCCGGGTCGCTGGTGGGGTTGTCCAGCGCATCGTTGCCGAACTGAAAGCCGCCACTGGCTCGAATCGTCAGGTCCGGCGTGCCATTGGAGAATGCCGTGTCAGCCAGATTGCTCAGACTGGCCGAGACCTGCACGGAAATGACCGGCTGATCTTTGGAAACGCTGGCGAACGGTAACTCGATCACCACCAGTTGGTCGCCAACCCGCATGCCGAAAGCGGCGGCGCTGATTCGCAGCAGATTGCCGCTGGCGTCCCGGGCCAACGGGTGCGTGGCAAAACCGCTGGCGTCGAAGTTCACGACATGGGTGACGAGGTTCTGCCCCAGGTAACTGGCGGAAATGAAACTCGCACCATCGTTGCCGTCCTTGCCGCTGGCGGGCATGAACAGCGTCAGGAACGGCGCGTAGCCTTCCTGGCCCGAGGTGTTGCTGAAGTCGACATTGAAGGTGAAACGGTCACCCAGCAATACATCGCTGCCGGTGGCCGGCAACGTGACGGTCGGCGCCGCGTCGGCCAATAACCCGTCGAAACTCGCCATGGCGGCGCTGCTGATGGCGATCGCCTTGTCGATGTCGCCGACCCGGGTTTCCAGCGCCCAGTCACCACCGGCCTTGCTGCTGCCGGTGTCATTGCTGGAAGCTGCGACGTCGGCACCGGTCCAGCGGGCAAGTTCGGTGACCAGGGTTTTGCCGGCGGCGCCGGCACCGACATCGCATCCGTAGAGTTGAATGTCGGCGCCCTGGGTCAGGTTGTTGCGCCACTGTTCGAGGGTCTGGCCGAGCTGGTCGATATTGTCGGAAGTGACCGTTCGATTGCCCAGCGTGAACTGACCGGCTGCGCCGTGGGACATGACCTGGATCGAGTCGACCTTGCCGAGTTTTGCCAGTGCTGCCGAAATCGCGGCCAGACCGTCTTCTCCGTTGTTCACTACAATCGCCGTGACGTTGGCCGGGAGCTGCGCGAGCAGTTGCTCGCGATTTTCGACGCGGCTGTCGAGTACCAGCAACGTGCGCGCCGCCGAAGGCGCCTGCTCTGTGGCGGGGCGGCCCTCGACGGGGCTGGCGGGGTGGGGCGCTGCGGCATCGGCCGGGGCGGCGGGATCGGCGTGATGTTGATCGGCGGCGGCAGAGGCGGCAGCGCCGTCAAACAGGATGCGCGGTTCCAGAGCCAGTGACTGGCGATGCGGGCGCAGGTGAGCCTTTGACGACTGAGCAATCGGGTCTTGCATTTGATAGGCCCTCAAACTGCGTGGTAAATCATTCCGTTGAAACCAGCCCACTTCAGGACAGGTTTAGCGTAGGAGTTTTTTGAAGATTTGCCAGAACAGGAACCGCCGTTTAGACGGACGAAATGACACACCAGGGCACGGCTTTTGGCCAGCATGGCTGAGGGTCGGGAAGGGCTCGTCGATTTTTGAAACGCAGGACCAGTCGGCGTCCTTGACCCGAAAGCACAAGACTTCACGCTCAAAAACCGGATAATGGCGGCCAATTTGTTTAGCCCGCTATTCTGGTAACCCGCATGGAAATCAAGGTCAATTTTCTCGACAACCTCCGACTCGAAGCCAAGTTCGATGACTTCACGGTGGTGGCCGACCAACCGATCCGTTACAAGGGCGATGGCTCTGCACCGGGTCCGTTCGACTATTTCCTGGCGTCGTCGGCCTTGTGCGCGGCTTACTTCGTAAAGTTGTACTGCAGTACCCGCAACATCCCGACCGAAAACATTCGTCTGTCGCAGAACAACATTGTCGATCCGGAAAACCGCTACAACCAGATCTTCAAGATCCAGGTCGAGCTGCCGTCAGACATCTCCGAAAAGGATCGCCAGGGCATCCTGCGCTCGATCGACCGTTGCACGGTGAAGAAGGTGGTGCAGGCCGGGCCGGAGTTCGTGATCGAGGAAGTCGAGAACCTCGACGCGGATGCCCAGGCCCTGCTGATGCCGGCTTCCACCTCCGGCGCGGGCACCTCCATTGCCGGCAAGGACCTGCCGCTGGAACAGACCATCGCCAACATGTCGGGGATTCTGGCCGACCTGGGCATGAAGATCGAAATCGCTTCGTGGCGCAACATCGTGCCCAACGTCTGGTCGCTGCACATCCGCGATGCCCAGTCGCCGATGTGCTTCACCAACGGCAAGGGTGCGACCAAAGAGGGCGCGCTGGCCTCGGCGCTGGGCGAGTTCATCGAGCGGTTGAACTGCAACTTCTTCTACAACGATCAGTTCTGGGGCGAAGACATCGCCAATGCCGAATTCGTGCATTACCCGGACGAGCGCTGGTTCAAGCCCGGCGCCAAGGATGAGCTGCCTGCGGAAATCCTCGACGAGTATTGCCTGGGCATCTACAACCGCGATGGCGAACTGCGCGGCTCGCACCTGTACGACACCAACTCCGGCAATACTCAGCGCGGCATCTGCTCGCTGCCGTTCGTGCGCCAGTCGGACAACGAAGTCATTTACTTCCCGTCCAACCTGATCGAAAACCTGTTTCTCAGCAACGGCATGAGCGCCGGCAACACCCTGGCCGAAGCACAGGTGCAGTGCCTGTCGGAAATCTTCGAACGGGCGGTCAAGCGCGAAATCCTCGAAGGCGAAATGGCTCTGCCGGATGTGCCGCAAGAGGTGCTGGCGAAATACCCGGGCATCCTCGCCGGCATCCAGGCACTGGAAGAGCAGGGCTTCCCGGTGCTGGTCAAGGACGCGTCGCTGGGCGGTGAATTCCCGGTGATGTGCGTGACCTTGATGAACCCGCGCACCGGCGGCGTGTTCGCCTCGTTCGGCGCGCACCCGAGCTTCGAAGTGGCGCTGGAGCGCAGCCTCACCGAGTTGCTGCAGGGCCGCAGCTTTGAAGGCCTCAACGATCTGCCACAACCGACCTTCTCGGGCCAGGCCGTGACCGAACCGAACAATTTCGTCGAGCACTTCATCGATTCCAGCGGCGTGGTGTCGTGGCGTTTCTTCAGCGCCAAGGCCGACTTCGAATTCGTCGAGTGGGACTTCTCCGGCAATGGCGAAAACTCCAACGCCGAAGAGGCCGCTACGCTGTTCGGCATCCTCGAAGACATGGGCAAGGAAGTCTACATGGCGGTCTACGAGCACATCGGCGCCAAGGCTTGCCGCATTCTGGTGCCGGACTATTCGGAGATTTATCCGGTAGAAGACCTGATCTGGGACAACACCAACAAAGCGCTGCAATTCCGTGCCGACATCCTCAACCTGCACAACCTGAGCAAAGTCGGCCTGCGCAATCTCGCCAAAGGCCTGGAACACAGCGAGCTGGACGATTACACCGACATCACCACGCTGATCGGCATCGAGTTCGACGACAACACGCCATGGGGCAAGTTGACCATCCTTGAACTGCGCCTGCAGATCTACCTCGCCTTGCAGAAGTACGAGCAGGCCAAGGATCTGGTCGAGGCCTTCCTGCAATACAACGACAACACCGTCGAGCGCGGCTTGTTCTATCAAGCGGTCAACGTCGTGCTGGAAATGGAGCTGGACGAGGATCTGGAGCTGGAAGACTACGAAGCCAACTTCCGTCGCATGTTCGGCGACGAGCGCATGGATGCGGCGATCGGCTCGGTCAACGGCAGCGTGCGCTTCTACGGCCTGACGCCGACCAGCATGAAGCTGGAAGGGCTGGATCGACACCTGCGCCTGATCGAGAGCTACAAGAAACTGCACGCGGCGCGGTCCAACTTCGCGGGTTGATTCCGCTGGCGGCACGGACAAAAAAAGCACCTTCGGGTGCTTTTTTTGTGGTCGACAATCGTCGGCTTCAGAGCGCGGCTTTCACCTGCAATCCAAACACCAACGCATTGTCGATGTCCTGCCCGGAAAACGCACCCGGCTCGATGATGTATTGCACATTCGGACGCAGCGTCAGCCATGGGGTGGCTTGATAGCCGTAGCCGAGTTCGATCAATTGCTCGGCGCTGTCCAGATCGGGAAACGCTGCGCCATTGGCCATGGCTGCGTCCTGTTGCACATCGCGGCTGCGCGGGTTCGGTACTGCGCGGCCGTAGCCCAGCGCCACGGTGTCGCGCGGGCGGCCTTCGAACGGTTTGTACAGCACCAGACCGGTGCCGTACCACTTGCTGAACGGCGAAGCCGCTTCGCTGGCCGCCGAGTATTGGCCGAAAGCGTGCAGGCTGCGGCCTTCGGAGGCGTCAGAGGCCCACACAGCCTGGTCAATCAGGACGTAATGGCCGCCGCGTCCGGACACTTCCTTGTCACTGCCGATGCGTTTGACGTCGGAGCTGTCGTAGTAATAACCGACCTTGTACTCGCCTGGCAGTTTGCCTGCCTGCTTGTAGACCAGCTCGATCGGCACCACGGTGCCGGTGGTGTGTTTCGGGCCAAGGTGCCAGGCACGACTGGAATTGCCGTTGCTTTGCGGGTCGACATTGAACGCCGCCACTCGCAGTTGCCAGGCAGGGGAGAGGTCGTATTTCACCCGGACACCCAGGTGGGCGTTGGGATAGTTGGTCCAGCCGCTGCCACCAGACATGTTCAGCGGATGGCCGCAGAAGCCGGCGTTCATGAAGTTGCAGAGAATGCCGCTGTCGAGACCGCCGAGGTCATTGCCCATGGCCATGTAGCCGAGTTTGACGTTCAGCGCCGGGGTAAACATGCGCTCGTAGCTGAGTTCGGTGAGGCGCGTGTAGAGGCCGCCGTAGTTTTCCTGGATCGGCAGACGGTTGCCGACCAGATCTTCCGAGGCGCTGTTGCCGCGCCGGTCGTTGATGCTCAGTTGGATCTTGCCGGCGTTGTCCACGCCGTACAGTTTGCTCAGATCAAACTGCGCGCCGAGCTTGATGTTCTGCGAGTAACGGGCGGAGCGGTGCAGGCCGCCGTCGGCGTTGTAGGCGGTTTCGCCGGTGTAATCGCCGGTAAACTTGATGCCGTCTTCGTCGAGTTGGTGGCGCAGGCCGCCCCAGTCGCCGGTCAGGGTATTGCGGGTGAACACGTTCGAATCGGTGTCGGCGAGGGCGGGCAGGGCAGCGCCGCAGGTGAGACCGAACAGCATGCCGGTAAAGACCCCGGCGTGAGAAAAGCGAACAGCCAATGACATTGCGCAAATCCAGAGCGAAAGATATGAAACGACGCGGCACCCGAAGGTGCCGCGCACAAGTGAAGTGAAGGAGGGCGCCGCGGTTTACGGCAGGGCGTACGCCATCACGTAGTCGCCGCGATCGGTCGACTGGCGAGCACCGCCGGCGGTGATGACTACGTATTGCTTGCCGGTTTTCGGCGACACATAGGTCATCGGGCCGCCCTGGCTGCCGACCGGCAGACGTGCTTTCCAGACTTCTTCACCGTTGCCGCTGTTGAACGCGCGCAGGTAAAAGTCCTGGGTGCCGGCGATGAAGATCAGGCCGCCCTGGGTCGACAGCGTGCCGCCGAGGGTCGGCAGACCGATCTTGATCGGCAGGTGCATGCGGATGCCGAGCGGGCCAGTGTCTTCAACGGTGCCGACCGGAACCTGCCAGGCGACTTTCTGGGTCTTCATGTCGATGGCGGTCAGGGTGCCGAACGGCGGCGCCTGACACGGAATACCGGCCACCGACAGGAAGCGGTTTTTGTTCACGGCATAAGGCGTGCCTTTCAGCGGCACGGCGCCCATGCCGGTGTTCAGCGCTTCGCCACCGGAGGTTGCCTGACCTTTGTTCTGCGACGGGATCATCTGAATCCACAGGCCCAGGCGCATGTCATTGACGAAGATGAAACCGTGCACCGGGTCAGTCGAGATGCTGCCCCAGTTCATGCCGCCCAGCGAACCCGGGAAACTCAGGGATTTGTCAGTGCCCGGCGCGGTGTACAGACCGTCGTAGCGCATCGACTTGAAATCGATCCGGCACAGCAACTGGTCGTACGGCGTGGCGCCCCACATGTCGGACTCGGTCAGGTGTTGAGCACCGATTTGCGGCATGCCGACCGATTTCGGCTGGGTTGGCGAGTAAGGTTCGTTTGGAATGTTCGACGCCTTGACCGGCACTTCTTTAACTTCGGTCAACGGTTTGCCAGTGGCGCGGTCGAGCACGTAAATCTGTCCGGCCTTGGTGCCGATCACCAGCGCCGGCACGGTTTTACCGTCCTTGGTGAAGTCGATCAGGCTTGGCTGCATCGGCAGGTCGAAGTCCCAGAGGTCGTTGTGCACGGTCTGGTAGACCCACTTTTCTTCGCCGCTGTTGGCGTCCAGGGCCAGGATCGAGGCGCCGTAGGTATGATCCAGCTTGCTGCGCTCGACACCATAGATATCAGTGGACGAACTGCCCATCGGCAGGAAAACGGTATTGGTCGCCGGGTCGTAGGACATCGGCGCCCAGCTGTTTGGGGTGCTGCGCACGTAGGTGCTGCCGTCTGCCGGTGCCTTTTTATCCTGCGGATTGCCCGGGTCGAATGCCCAGCGCATGGCGCCGGTCATCACGTCGAAACCACGGATCACACCGCCCGGCATGTCGGTCTGCACGTTGTCGGCAACGCGACCGCCAACCACCACGGTGGTGCCGGCCATCAGCGGCGCGGAGGACAGTTGATAGTAGCTGTCCGGGACATCACCCAGACCGGCCTTCAGATCGACCTGGCCGTTGGTGCCGAAACCCTGGCAGAACTCGCCGGTGTCGGCATCGACCGCGATCAGGCGGGCGTCGATGGTGTTGGTCAGCAGACGGCGCGTGCAGTTGGCGACCGGTGCGACCGGGGTCTCGGCCACTGGCGAGTCAGCCGGTTTGGCGACGGCGGCGCTGGCGTCGAAATACGCCATGCCACGGCAACGCTGCCAGACTTTCGACTGGGCATTGATCGCGTTTTTCCAGAGTTCTTTACCGGTGTCGGCATCCAGCGCGATCAGGTTGTTGTGCGGGGTGCAGATGAACACTTTGTTGCCGATCTGCAGTGGAGTCAGCTGGTCTTCCGCACCGTTGCCGTCACTCTCGGCGATGTCGCCGGTGTGGTAGGTCCAGGCGACTTTCAGCTTGTCGACGTTGCTGCGGTTGATCTGATCCAGCGCGGCGAAGCGGCTGCCACCCTCGGTATTACCGTAGTGCGCCCAGTCTTTCTGCGCCTTTTCCGGCTCGACCGGCGTCAGGCCCGGACCAGTGCCGGTAGGGGCGACCGTCGGGTGCGCAACGAACATGTTGCCGGCAGCCACGGCCAGTCCAACCGCCAGAACAGCCGCAACGCCGTAAGCACCGCGACCTGCAACGTCACCATTGGCACGTTTGAGCAGCGGGTAGACCAGCGCGACAACCAGACCCACGGCGCTGAACATGAACAGGCGCGAGAACACCGGCCAGAACACCAGGCCCGCATCGCTCACGGCCCAGATGGCGGTCCCGACCAGAAACGCCGCAAACAGCCACGCACCGGCAACCTTGCGACAAACGATCAGCAGACCGGAAATGGCCATCGCCAGACCACCCACCAGGAAGTACCAGGAGCCTCCCAGGCTGACCAATTTCACACCGCCAGCGGCCAGTGCCAGGCCGAGGAGGGCGATGATCACGCCCAGCCCGACCAGAATGAATGTTGATATGCCCGAGAGGCGTTGACTCTGCTTCACGTTGAATGTCCCGTTGAAATGAGGGGGGCATTATATAGTTAGGTAACTATCTAGTTAAATCACTAAATCAGAATGAAGTGTAGTTTGCTGCTCAATGGCGCACCAGAACGAGGTCAGGCAACGCCAGTAGGCTTGGGAAGCGTGTTGAAACGTGAGCGAAAGTGTTTTTTTTTGCCAGGGAGGTCGGGATTTTTGACAGGTATGATCGGCGCAGGGACATAGGGAGTAGCGCCCCGGCGCCGCCAAAAAAGACGAAGCCTCCTGTCCACGGACAGATGGCTTCGAGGCATTTCAGTGACTCATAAATGGGAAGAGATGCGCTTTGATGTTGCTACAAAACGTAGTCAGGTCGGATTTCGATGCAAGAAGGGTATTCACACCTTCCAGGCCTGCTCGGATGGCACCAGTAGCTTGCAATCTATGCAGAGTGTCCAGAATGACTCTACTTCCGCGTCGAGAAAACCTTCGCTACTGCACATATTCTGGAATGCCGTCAGGTCAACCGGATCGCTTGGTGATAGCTTCGAAATTATTTCGTAGCCAGAGTGGTTCAATTTGTAGATTTTGAAATTGATCGGATCCAGAAAGCAGCGATCGTTATGGCGGGGGATCAGGTTTGTATTGATCTGGTACACGTGATAATCCTTCTAGAAGAAATTAACAAGGTCGCGAGACAGGTTGTTATTGATGAGTCTGTATAACGCATCCTCGGAATCCAGCAGCGCATTTTCGTATTGGTAAAACACATCGGGATGAATATTGTTTTTTAGCTGAAAAAGTGCCCATTCATTTGCAACAAACTCCTTCTCGTGATCATTGCTCTTGCGAGGGTCGATTTCCAGTGTGTCAGTGGCGATATGACCTATTTCATGCAAGGTAGTAAAAAAGCGTACAACCTCCGGAGTTTTTTCATCCAGGACAATGTGAAACTTCTCATTGAATTTGTAGACGATAGCGTTTGCCCCAAGTTCTGAGGAGGTCGTTTCGATCGTCGAAATTCCATAAACCTGCGAGAGACTGGATATCGTTTTCTGAAAAAAAGACCTGATTAACTTGTTCGTGTGACGCGTATAAATATCAGAGATACCTTCCTGGTAAATATTACCGATTTTCGGCTTCGCTTCATCCGTTGAAACACCACCATCCGCAGATATCACAATGTCCGGACTGACGCGTACCTTTTCGAGTGGTGCAGTTGAACCGAGGTCGTAGCCAGGGCAGATTATCCAATCGGTCTTATCGTATCGAACATTAAAGTCATGAGCTTTCTTCAAGACTGATTTGATTTCATCCGCATTCAAAGGCGTGCAGCTTTTTACAGGTGAGAACTCCAGATAAAATGTCAGCTTTACGGAAAAGGCATTCAATTCAAGACAGAGTTTGAATAGCTCACTTATCTCACCCGCATTGGCACTATGAATACACAAGGCAACGTTAAGATTAAGCCCGGCCGAGACTATGCGCTTGGCTGCGTCGCACACTTCTTCAAAGTTTCCGGGACGCCTGATACGGTCGTGCGTTGCGGAAGTAGCACCATCCAGACTTACCTGAATGGTCGGAATGCCGGCAGCCAAAATATCCTGAATGATTGCATCGTTCAGATTTACTCCCGTGCAGGCAACCAACGGCAGCATGTTCTTTGATTTGATGAGCTGTAATATTTTCAAGAATTCCGGATGCAGGACTGGATCACCACCCGCGATGATTATTGTATACACCCCATGGAATTGTGCTTCGCTGATAATGGCTTCAATTTTTTCGTAAGCCAGACGAAATTTATTGATTTCACCTTTCTGCACAATAAAACAATGAGGACACTTGAGATAACAGTCATATGTAATGTAGAGACTGAGAGAATAGGGGAGGTAATTTTTTCTCATCCCATGATCTCTTTGCTTGCGTAGCGGAATGCCAGAAGGGAAATCAGTGACAAGGCAGAAGCTATGCTCAGTATCGAGAAAATTGTATTTGAACCAAGAGATTCGGAAAACAATCCCGAAAGATAGGTTGCGACGCCTGTGATGGATGCTCGAAAAAAAGACGCTGTCGCCAAGGTAGTTGTTCGATCAGCACGACCGTTCTCGATATTGATATTGTAGATGTAAGAAGTCAGCGAAGGGTACATTCCCCGAACCATCTGATGGAAACAAATGGCCGCGACAATCGAGAACACATTCTTATCATCCAGAATCAATAGTGATGCTGCGAGGAAGAGCGAGAAAAATATCAGCTCAGGAAGACCAGTGGTAAGCAATCGCTTTTTAATATGGCTAAACACATATGCGCTTGCGGCGGAGAGGAGAAAAAGAGCTGAAAAAATCCCACCTACTTGATAGTACGGGACTTGAGCGGCCAATAGCAGCGGCTGGTAAAAATTGAACGCCACCCTGAGTGTCGCAAAAATGACGGCAGCGCAAAGAATAAAGTTGATCATGTACCACGATGAAAATGCATTCAGGAAGCCAGACTTCATAATGTTCAGGTACGATCGGCGGTCAGGCGCTCCCTCATGATGAAGATTTGTTGGCTTGGGCTCCTCGACATAAAGGGTGATGATGATGGTTGCCAGGCTCAGCAATATGATGTCCACGACCATGGGAAGGGCCAGATCTATCTCTGCCAATACGCCGCCAAGGATCGCAGCCACTGCCGCAGCGAACAGGGAAATGCTCGTCGACCTGGCCATTGCTTCGTGAAATTTATCTTCGGCTTCTCTTGATGCGTAGACATCGAACATCATCGACTGGAAGGAACTACCGGTAACAGCCGTGCCCACAGAAAACAACAGAGCAACAACAACGATAGGGATTTCATTTTTCCATAACAGCACTGACAACATAGCCAGGATGTAGACCACGTTGCCGACTACCAATGCTGTTTTTCTTCCTATTTTATCCGCTAACGCCCCGGCGGGAATTTCAATCAGCCAAAGAAAAAGAAAGCACAGCGCAAGCATCGTACTGTATTGTGCAAAAGTGTACCCTGCATAGGACAAATAAAAGATGGTAAGTACCGGCGCCAAAACCGATTCGACTCCGAAGAGCGATTGCAGATAGCTGAGGCGTCGCCATTTGTTTAGTACTGGATTATTATTCAAAGATATTTTTCCCATAGACGTTGTATGCCAGGTGACACCCATGCCGATGCACTTCCGAGAAGTTCTTTGCATCCTCGTAATTACTCGAAGCTAGTAGTTGACCGCGCCACTTGAGAAAAATTGGATCTTCGTTCCACACCCTTTGGATACTTTCAGAATCGACCATCGGCCGTGTTCGATCCTTCTCGGTGAGCATGTCGCACGCCGATAAAGAAAAATCGCTATTGATTACAATCGACGTCGTTGCTGCGCCACATCCAAAAGTAGAAGTGGCTGCGGTTTTTTTGTTATGCCATTTCACTTCATTGAAGAAAGGGCCGGCGACTATTTTTATGGAAGGATATTCTTGATGAAGATTCCAGAGTTCCGAACTGACCAAGCTACTGATCTGTGGGGTAAGACTATGACTATCGTCCAGGCCAGCGCCTGTTCCTGTTGGGACGAAAGCGCTGAACTTGATTTCTTGTACGCCAAGTCCATATGCGAGCTCAAAAATTTTCCGAGCGCTTTGATGGTTTTTCTTTGTTATCGTGATGGACAGGGTGACATTCATACCTGCCTCAACAAGTAAACCCACGCCGGTCATAGCCTTGGAAAAGTTTCCATCCCCCCTGACGCCGTCATTCAGTTGAGCAGTGTGCCCTTCAATACTGACTTGATAATTCACAGCACCAGAGGCTTTCAATTTAGCAACGAGGGCGGGGGTAATAAGGGTGCCATTGGTCACAATCAACAAGATCATCCCTTTTTCGGTAATGCGCTTGGCGATAATGGACAAATCTTTACGCACCATAGGTTCGCCACCAAGCAGAGTAATACTTCGAACCTGGTTGGCGGCGAGAAAGTCAATGGTGTCGAATATGCGCGGCAAATCGTTCTCTTGATAGGTGTAGTCTTCAAGATAACAGTGTGTGCAACGGATATTACACTTACTGGTGATGTACCATTTTACAAAAATGGGAAAGCCCAACGAGCAGACTTGGCTGGTCATTACGAATCCTTGTGATGAGGCATGTCTGATGATGCGAGCGACATGGGTTCCATATCGCTCGCATCATTTGATGCAAAGCGTTACATCAAGATCGCCTTGGTAGTACTTAGGCAACCCTCAATATTGATCATCTCCAGCGTTGGTGCAGGAAGTTTTTTCTTCCTCGCGTCAGGCTGAACTTGATCAATTTTTTGCTCCAGATGCTTCTTCTCGGCACTAACAGAGGAGGCACGATTTTCCATAGCCATACTATCTCCAATCTTGATGTATGCATGCTCAAGCGACATGCGCCAATGACATTAGCAATGCATGTGCCAATTCAAACAAATTTAGTAAGTTGTTGTTTTTTAATGGACGACAAAAAAAATAGAGCGGGTCAATCCATACTGAATTTCATTTGTTTATGTGCACATTCTGGAGCAAGTGGATCCAATTTGGTGCGATAAGTATTCGGGATTGTCCTGCACCAAGGGCGCCGGCGACCAAGTCCTGGGCCGACATCACGATGCCCGGATCCAGATGCTCATGCGAGGGTTTGGCGTTGCGCCGCAGGCGATTCGAAGAGATGCCAGGCGGATCGTTCCCCAATCACAGACTTGACGGTATTCACGCGAGCCAGCGCGATGCGCTTCAATGCCCAAATGGTTGCCTGCTCCATCGCCAACGAGAATCCCACAATGCGCAGCTTATGGAAGACCCTCGAGGGAGCCTCCCGTAATCTCCAAAAGCATCATAGATAGCGCCCGATGTCGAAGAGGGGGGAAGGGCAAGATACTTTGTCAAAAGCTGCGGCTTACGCTTTAATTTCAACTTGCCACTCACCCTATCGGCGATCTTGATGCCTTATCCGTCTGACTTTTCACACGACATCAGTGCGGTTGCCAGGATCGAGGCCGTCCCGCTTATTCTCAATATGGTGAAGCATGTTACCGGCATGCGCTTTGCGGCAATTGCGCGTGTCACCGAGACGAAATGGGTGGCCTGCGCAGTCGATGATTCTATTGATTTTGGGCTGATACCTGGCGGCGAGTTGGTGCTGGAAACGACGATTTGTCACGAAATTCGTCAGCACCGTCAGCCCGTTGTATTTCAGAATGCCAGTGAACATCCGGTGTACTCAACCCACCACACCCCTCGGGCATACGGCCTGGAAAGCTACGTCTCCATTCCTATCACCAGGACAAACGGAGATTTTTTCGGAACGCTCTGTGCTATCGATGAGGTTCCGGCACATTTTGATGAAGATGCGGTGTGCAAAACGCTAACGCTCTTTGCCCAGCTAATAGCAGTGCAACTAGACGTTTTGGCGGATCTTGATACCAAGACGATTGAACTGGCCGATGCAACCGAGACAGGCATTGTCCGGGAACAATTCATTGCCGTACTGGGACATGATCTCCGTTCGCCACTGAGCGCTATCAGAATGAGCGCCGATCTGCTGGAGGCCAAGCTTCCCGCCGGTCGCGAGCAGAAGCTTGCCACTGCAATACGACAAAGCTCGCAGCGGATGAATATCTTGATTGAAGATGTCCTGGATTTTTCTCGAGGAAAGCTGGGGGGAGGCATTCCGGTCAAACGAACTCTAGTAGATAACCTGGGTGACATTTTTATTGCCGTCATAAATGAAATCAGGACGAGTCATCCCCACGTCAAAATCCTTCAAGACGTGATCATTTCACCTGGGATCTTCTGTGATGCCGGGAGAATGGGACAATTGCTTTCAAACCTATTGGGTAATGCAGTGGCTCATGGAGCGCGTGATCACCCGATAGAGGTGATCGCGTGCATGCAAGAAAATCATATAGTCCTGTCAGTGAAGAACCATGGCCCGGAAATCCCCGACGTTTTGTTACCGTTACTGTTCCAGCCGTTTAAAAGGTCTGCAGGCGGTGGTCGAGGAGAGGGGCTGGGACTCGGTTTGTATATCGCATCTCAGATCGTAACGGGTCATAACGGGACGCTATCGGTAACCTCTACGTCAGATGCCGGCACGTGTTTCGTAGCAAGGTTCCCTGGCACCCTGGAGTGGACGCAAGCGGACCTGAATGTCCTTTAAATGATCTTATTGCCCGACTATTTCATGGCCGCCTCGGGCAATCGATTACCTGCAATCCGGTGAAATTCCAGCTAACTCGACTAAATGGTCGTTTAGTTGAGTTATTACAGACTGTATTTAGAATCAATGGAGCAGGTCATGAATTCACGTCCGATGACTGCGTCGAGCCTCATTGCAACACTAGCGCTTGAGCCTCACATCGAAGGCGGATTCTTTCGCAGAACGTACCAGGCCGATCATCGGGACAGGATCGGAACTGAAGGTGGTCAACGATTTCTGATGACGTCGATCTACTACTTGCTCACCGAGGAATCGCCGGTGGGACAGTTCCATTTCAACCAGTCTGACATCCTGCATTATTTCCATTTGGGCGACGCGATCGAGTACAACCTGATTCATGCCGACGGCTCACTGCAGACTTTGGTGATGGGCAGCGATGTTTTGGCCGGACAGCATCTGCAATTGCACGTACCGGGCGGAATCTGGAAAGCATCCAGATTGCTGAGCGGTTCGAACAGTTTTGGTTTGATCAGCGAAGCGGTTTCACCGGGTTTTGATTTCGCGGACATGGAAATGGGTAACCGGCAGAAACTCACAGCACAGTATCCGCAGCATCGAGCTCTGATTGAAAAGTTGACGCGTGACGAAGGTTGAAAGCTGCGCATTTCAAATGGATGGATCAGGAGGTACCAAGGATCAGGTCCTTTGAGAACGATGCTGTAGATTGAAACGGCGTACGCAACCGGGCTGGCTTTGTAATATTTTGTTACGTGTAATGTATATTATGTTAAACGACATGTCGTAGATTTTCACGAGCTGCCTAAGACGCTGATTCGACAAACCCTCTTCTGGCGGCCACATCATTAATACTCGGCCCGACCGCCCCCCCGGTACCGCAGCCTGACAGATGCGCAACTACAGGTCATTCGTGCACTGATTCGCTCAGGCGCCGTGGAGAATCCATTTCCGGAACGACTGCAGTTGCGCAACTGGCTGATGATTGAATTGCTACTGGAGACTGGTATTCGTCGTGAGAGCTTTTGAGACTCTCAGCATAAATGATCGCGAACATGATCCTAGCGACCGCGCACTGAAGAGACTGCGCTCAAAACATCTGGCTCAACCGGAGTTATTGCCTTCACTTTTGAAATCTCGCGAGGTAAAAGCATCAAAGAAAATTAAGACAGCGAGATCCAACTCTAAGTCAGAACTCGCTAGCACTTACCAACGGCGGTCAATCCCCAAAAATCTTGGTACATACGTCGGAAGAAGACTCAATAGCGTTCTGTGTTAAATATTTCTCTTCTCTTCGATATACTATATCGCTCAGATTCGATACTTCACCCGAATCCTTATCGTACGACCACAACAGCAAGGACCTTAGCGGGTGATTGGCAATTGCTTGCTTCGAGTTCGGCAGCATATTCGAATTGGCTTCAAATTCCTTTCCAAGATAATGGTTCACGCTGTTAGCCAATACGTCTGAGAGGAGAGTCATGGACGAATTCTCGCATACGATCTCAACTTTTAGGCCTGGATGGCTTGGTAAGTTATCTGCCGTTGCCTTCGATGAGCAATGAAGAAGCTCGCCGGTTGCTTTGTCGTAGACTTTGAACTCACGCTTCAATTCACCACTTTTCAGCAAGGACAGGTAGTCATCGAGCTCAATGAAGAGCTTTTTAATCACACCTTGATCCAGATTATCAGAGACCACCACCAACTCTACGCCCTTCTCTCTGAATTTGTGGACGGACGCAAGAACTTTAAGCATCAGTCCAATAAACAGCTTTGCATGCAGCAGCTCTTTGCTCGAACGATTGCCTCCCCTCCCATCGCAGAACTCAGACTGGTATAGCCCCTCGACATATATAGCTTCATACATCCATGGAATTTTCAGGTCAGTGAAAGCTTGGAAAATCACCCTTCGGGCTTGCTCTTGATTCGGCAGTTCGGTTATGTGAACTTTACCGGGCCCTTCAATATCAGAAAGTCTCTTTTCGATTTCCGTCTTGAATATTTCCAGGTACATGTCTGGAATGAGATATCCTGCAATGACTCCAAGTTCGCCAAGATAGCGCTCTCGCTTATCAGCATACCCCTTCCCGCCAGACTCATCGATGAATATGTAATGCCTTTTCATAATTTTCTCCATGAAAGCATGCATGCAGGCTGCTCGGGAAATCCCACGATAACTTCGGAACATGCCCAGTAGAAGGCACTAATGGGCTGATTGGTCCAGCCACCACAGGCTCAAGAAGGTCTGTCAGCGTAGCTGTACGGCAACCTCTCGTTGGTGTCGGCTTAGCCCCCCTTTCCCATCACCTTCATGATCCATTCATATGCCGCCACCGCCTTGCCCACAACATCGCCCGAGGTATTCACGAATTCCAGGGTCGATTTGATGAGGGTTAGCTGATTTCGGTTGATGCTGGTAGTGGCCACCTCTTTCCCTGGCAATAGGCCTTCAAGGTCCTTGAACAACTTGTCGCGGCTTTGAACCCAATGCTTGGCCTGTTCCGTGACGGATGGGATAAAGAGTCCACCTCGTTGAAGCTCAATCAGTGGTGCTCGACGGGTGTCTAGCTCTTCCGCAAGCTTCAACAAGCGTGTGATCTGCTCGTCTCTGAGAAATCTCTCAGACTCTTTGAAGGAGAACCGCGCGAGGACATTCTCCAGTATCTGTCGGCCCTGGCAGCCTTGAGCCACGTAGGACACCACCATCCGATGGTCATCGTCGTTACCACTATGCCGCCGAAGCACCTGATCCAATATTCTGGATATCTGACTCGTCTTTGCACTGATGCTGTTGACGAGATCTTGTATTCGTTCCAAGGCAGGGGGCAGCAAGTCTGCCATGCTCGAAATTTGTTTTTTGAAATTCGGGGTGCCGTCCACAATTATGCGAATTTTCTGAAGGAGCTCTATGAGATGCTCCATTGCCCAGTCCTTTTCCAATGAAAGGACGATGGATTCGTCAACCCCGTGCACGACGAGGCACAGGCAAGGCAGCTCGTCAGGTTTTACCTGAAAGATATCCATAAACTCCGGAACGAAACGGGCCGTCCCTCGTGCCGAAGTCTTTGCTACATGAGAGCGGTGGTGTTTCCATTCATCAGTCAGGTCTCGAAAACTTGTAGTGTCACGTAAAGGGAACGCGACGCCTGAAAAAGCCCCCACCTCACCAAGTCCCCGGTCGAGTCCCACAGCTGAGCTTCCAGTAGGGTCAAGCAAGATGAAGGCTACTTCGGTACCAAGCACCGCGTCCGCTGCTGAAAATTCTAGGATTAAGTCCTCCACCTTTTGCTGGTTTTGCAATTCCGGCGCCAGCATGATGCACATGATGCGTTGGCTTTCTTGTTTGACATGGAACCAGTCAACGAGCTCCTGGGGCGACGCGGCGGTGATCAGCATTGGTTTTCCTTTCTAATGCACAGTCAAATTTATAGTGTTTGATTCAAGGTGGTCAGGGCCACGCATTCGTTGAACTGGATGTTCAACACATGATCGCCATGGGCCGAACTGGCGGAAGTTTTCGATTTTCAATGCCGAGCGCTGTCCCCATCCTGGTTCAGTGGCAGGGAGCGAGCTTTTGCAGCGCAATCCTGGCAGGCATCCTCCTTGGGCATGCTAGCTATATGCCACGAAACACTGCAGAAGGCTACTCGATCACACCGATCGCTTGCGGGGAGTCAAATGCCATTTGATCTTTAAGTATTTGAAGATACCGTCGATATCGTTTGTGTTGATCCTTTTACTTAGGCCCCGAACACCGAGAAATAAGGCCCTGCAAAAATGGCAAGAAAAAAATCGAAGACGAGCACATCGTCGACAATGAAGCCAGCGTCTCTCACTCCCATAGAAAAAGCCAAGCTACAAAATTATCGCAACAAAATGGCAGCTGTGTGGCTCGCTATTACTTTCGTGTGGTTCGCGGGTGCCTTGCTTACCTTGGTAAACGCATCTGAAATTTTTGCTCGAGCCAACAAGCTCGATAACGCTTTTCAGATTGGATATGCAGCCATCACTATTGCGTTTATGGCTTATAGAGTGCGCTCCAGAAAGCTAATAGTCTCGTCCCCCACATTCACTCAGGACATGGACACTAGCATCCATAAAGCAAAGAAATTCAATAATATAGAGCTACTGAAAGGCACAATTGCCTTCGGCCTGATCTGGATTCCGGCGTTGCATTTTTCAGGCTTGCTAGATCCAGTGTTTATCTACTTCGGTATCTCCGCTTCCTCCGTCACAAATACTGCAGTTCAATGGCTAACCAGCGCGTTTGCATATCTGGCGAGCAACGCCCTGGCGGGCATCATCGGCGGTATCGCTTATGACCGCTTTAAGCGCAAACCCGAATCATCCAGCATTGATGGTTACGAATAAGCGTTGCTTATTATTCTGTTCGCCCGCCGCACTGCTGATTTCGCCAATCCCAGCAGCGTCCACTGCTCATGCACAGGAGCGGTGGACGACTCCAGATTGTGTAGAAAAAATTAATGGATTCCTGAGAAAGCGCCACTCCTGCTCCAGCATGTTCTGAACCAAAGGGAGGCTCCCCCTACCCTTCAGCCACTCCAGGACTACATGTTGTCTCTCATACTCGTTGAGTTTGTCCCATTCCTTTGCGACCGTCTCCTCGATTGCAATTACTGAGGAACGACGATGCCTTGGGCTACTGATCGCTGGATTTACACCATACCTCTATCCGCCGCGGCGTACGATTCATCACCCCCTTCCCTACAGCGCCCTGTCGAAACGAAACGAAGCCCCATAGGCCGAAGCAGGCAGGTGACTGGACTGATCTGCCCGCAACCGCGAGCGGAAAGTGCCACTCTGCGGTTGAGTACGGTACAGCCCACGCTTTTGCAATTCGGGAATAACCAGTTCGACAAAGTCCTCAAGGCTGCCTGGGCTGATCAATGGGTTGAGCATATAGCCGCTGGTGCCGGAAATACGCGCGTGCTCTTCGATGCGATCGGCGACTTGCTGCGGTGTACCGACGAGAATCAGGTCGCTGCCACGGGTAACGCTGGCGAAGCGCTTTTTCACATCCCCCGCCGTCAGCGGCTTACCACTGCCATCGGGGCGCATCACGTAAGAGGTCAGGCCCTCGGTGTGCGTCGAGAGCGCATCGCTGTCGGCGTAGCGGCTGATGTCGATGCCGGTGTCGCCGGCGTAACTGACCAGTTGTGCCTGCAAGTGATAGTTGCTTTGCAGCTCGTCGTATTTACGCTGGGCTTCGATTTCGGTTTTGGCCGTGACGATGCGCAACACCGTCAACGATTTCACGTCTTCACGTTGACGCCCCCGCGCCTGCGCCTTGGCCCAGATGTCTTCCAGGCCCTGACGAATTTCCTGCGGGTTGGACTTGGCGATGAAGATCAGTTCCGCATGTTTGGCGGCGAACTCTCGACCGCGTCCCGACCAGCCCGCCTGGATCAACAACGGTGTGCGCTGCGGGGACGGAGCGGTCAGATGCGGCCCGGCCACGCGATAGTGCGCACCCTCGTGATTGATCGGTCGCACCCGGTCGCCTCTGGCATACAGCTGGCGGGCCTTGTCGGCAACCACGGCGTCGTCGGCCCAACTGCCTTCCCACAGTTTGTACACCACGTCGAGAAACTCCTCGGCGCGCTCATAGCGATCGTCATGCTTGATCATTTCCTCCAGCCCGAAATTGCGGGCGGCGCTGGATAAGTAAGAGGTGACGATGTTCCACCCCACTCGCCCGTTGGTGAGGTGATCAAGCGTGCTGAAACGCCGGGCATGCGTAAACGGGTGCTCATAACTGGTGGTCACCGTGACACCAAACGCGAGGTTTTCCGTCACGGCCGCCAATGCCGGAATGATCATCAACGGATCGTTGGCCGGTGCTTCCACCGCCCATTTCATGGCCGCATCGGCATTGCCACCGAACACATCGTAGAAACCCAGCACATCACCAAAGAACAGCATGTCGAGGTGAGCCTGATCGGCAATCCGGGCCAGGTTTGACCAATAGCCCAGCGAGTTGATCGCCAGGCGTTCGTCCGCCGGGTGCGTCCAGAGGCTCGGCGCACCGCCGCACCCGACACTGGCTTGTTCATAGAGTGCAAACAACAGAGGTTTAGGATCGGACATCTTGGTTCCTGCAAGAAAATCATTGAACGGGCGAGTCATCGCTGATGCTTGAAGCCTCTGCCGTAATGGCGTTCGAGACGATGCTGGATCAGTTCGAGACCGATGGACAACAGCCAATAAATGACCGCTGCGGTGGTGAGCATTTCGATGTAGCGGTAGGACGAACGCCCGTACGACTGCGCCAGGAACATCACTTCCCAGACGCCCATGACCGAGATCAGCGATGAATCCTTGAGCATCGAAATGAACTGGCTGGTGGTCGGCGGAATGATCGTGCGCATGGCTTGCGGCAGGATGATATGGATGAACGTCGCGGCCGGTCTCAGGCCCAGTGCGGCAGCCGCTTCGCGCTGACCAGGGGCAACAGCAAGAATGCCGGCACGAAAAATTTCACTGAGATAAGCCCCATAGTTGAGCGACAGCGCGATGATCCCGGCGCTGATTGCGCCTGGCACCACGCCCAGCTGCGGCAGCCCCAGATAGATCAACAGGATCTGGATCAGCAGCGGCGTGCCGCGAAAGAACGAGGCGTAGAAGCTCGCGATGCCAAACGCCACGGCGCTGCTCGACAACCTGGCCAGCGCTGTGACAAAGCCCAGCAATAACGAAAACCAGATCGAGCAGAAACACAGGAATATCGTCAGCGCGGCGCCCTGCAAGAACCCGTTCGGCCCCAGATGCAGGCCGACCAGGTTCGGCCACTTTTCCAGAATGATCGAAAACTTCAGATCGAAGCGCATGAAAAACAGCACGCACAAGCCGAATAACGCCGCCCACGTCAGATACAGACGAGTGCGAAAGCCGAACAGCTGACGTGTCAGTTGCGGCTGCTTTTGCGGGGTGACAGTGGCTTTGGCCGGATGCGGGTTGATGGCTGTCATTGGCTGATATCAGAACCGATCCACTTGCGGGATATTTTGCTCAGCGTGCCGTCAGACTTGAGTTGCGCAATGACCTCGGTGACTTTCGCATTCCACTGCGGATCGCCCTTCTCTACCGCCACTACGTTCGGTTCGGCATACAGTGAATCTCCGGCAATCTTGAAGCGCGGATCCTGAGCGATGCGTTCACGCGCGGTGATGAGGTTGGTGACCATGGCATCCAGGCGCACGCCGGTGCCCAGTGCCAGATCCTGGAAGGCGACCGTTTCGTTGTCGTAAGGCGCGATCTGGACATTGTCGAACGGATAGCTCAACGGCTTGTCCTCGGCGCCTTCAATGACCAGATCCTTGTTCAGATAGGCCTCATAAGTCGACGCACTGATCACGCCGACCTTTTTGCCGGACAAGTCCTTTCCCGCGACGATGTCTTTGTCCTTTGCATTGACCACGATCACTGCCGGTGACTGGTAATACTCCACGGGGAAGTCGAACACTTCGGCCCGCGCCTTGCTCGGTGTCATCGAGCACACGCAGATGTCGTAGCGACCGTTCCAGTGCCCGGCGGCAATCACGTCCCAGGACGGCGTTTCGAGTTTCAGCTTGACCCCAAGGCGCTCGGCGACAGCTTTAGCAACATCCACATCGAAGCCGTCGAGTTGGTTCTGGTCGTTGAGAAAAGAGAACGGCGGGTAACTCTCCATCAGGACACCGGTGAGTTCACCTTTTTGCGTCACGCGATCAAGCGTCGGCCCGGCGAATGCTGCGGCGCAACTGGCGGCGAGCGCCAGGCCAAGTGTCAAATGTGTCGGGATCTTCAAGTGCGAATGCTCCAATCAGGAAAGCCTGATTAGATTAAAACGCACTATAAAATTAATATGTACTTCGTTTTAGGAATAAAAAGCTACGCTTAGGCTATATGGAATTCAGCCGTCAGCATTGACGGTGCCCGCTAGCGGGCACCACTTCCTATGGGAAAAAGCTACGCCCCGGCTTACCAGTTGTAACTCAATTTGGCGGTAATCTCGCGACCCGGATTGTAGAAGTTCGCCGTGCCGGAACCCACCACGTGCTGCTCATCCAGCAGGTTACTGAGGTTCACAGCAAGGTCGGTGCCCTTGGCGATCTTGTAGTTGAAAGCGGCGTCGAACAAGGTGGAGCCATCACTTTTGCCGGAGTTGGCTGCATCAAAGTAATAAGAGCCGACGTAGCGCGCACCCAAACCAACGCTCACATCAGTGCCCGGCACGTCGTAGTAGCTCCAAAGCGAAGCAGAATGCTTAGGTGCCGTGCTGAATTCATTACCCTTGAGGGAGCTACCGTCGTACAACGAACCGCGCACTACCTCGGACTCCATGTAGGAATAGCCGCCGATCAGGCTGAGGTTCTGCGTCACTTGCGCCTTGGCCTCCAGGTCGAGGCCTCGCGCCCGCGATTCGCCCACCGTCTGTTGCTCAATGATGCCGCTCGGCAGCACCACGGCGATGGTGACGTTTTCCTGGGTCAGGTCATAAACGGCTGCGGAGAACAGTGCGTCCATACCCATCGGCGCATACTTCACGCCCACTTCGTACTGCCTGCCCGTCTGCGGTGTTACGCCTACCTGCGGCGGCGAGACGGACTCCACCATGCTCACGTAGGTGGACACTTCATCGTTGACGATGTAAGTCAGCGCACCGCGATAGGAGGTTTCGGAGAAGTTGTCTTTCTCACTGGACTGCAAGCCTTTGCTGGTCAGATCCATCGAGTCGTTGCGCACACCACCGGTGACGATGAAACGCTCGTAGAACGACAGGTTCTGCTGAAGAAATACGGCTTTGGTTTTCGCGTCCCGCTTGTTGACGGCATACGGCGTGATTGAGCGTGAAACACCAGTGAACACGGGATTGGCAATGTCAATTGAGGTAGTCGGGGCGTAGACCGAGCTTTCCCTGGTGGTCGAATCGAGGTACTCCACGCCCACCAGGCTGCTGCTGTCGATGTTCTCGAAGCGGGCATCGTATTGCAGCATCAGATTGCCGTTGAACTGATCGGCTTCACTGTCCGTTCCAAACAGATACCGGTCAACCGTAGTGCCGACACGTGCGGCGCTGTCGCTGAGGTACACGTAGCCAAAATCATCGGTCAACTTGCTGTAACGCAGGTTGCTGCGCAGCACGAAGCCGTTGTCGAAGTCATGGGTGACGTTGCCGCTGAGGCTGGTGCGTTCGACGTTGTGAAAGTTGTAGCTGGGCTCACCATAAAACTTGCTGCGGTCGTATTCCTTGTCCAGCGGATAACCGCCGCTGTTGGGCGAACTGTCGGTTTTCAGATAGTCCAGAATCATGGTGGCCGACGTGTAATCCGTCGGTGCCCAGGTGAGGCCACCCATCACCAAACGGTTGTCGTCCTGCGAGTGGTCGTACTCGCGGTCGCTGTTTTGGCCTTTGGCAGTGAAGCGGCCAGCCAGGGTTTTTTCGTCGTTCAGAGCATCGCCCACATCGATGCCAGTCTCGACATGGTCAAAGGAACCGTAGGTCACATAGCCCTGGCCGAACTGCTCGAAGCGCGGCTGTTTCGTCACGAAGTTCACCGAACCGCCCGGGTCGGCCGGGCCAAACAGCGTGGAGTTGGCGCCACGCAGAATCTCGATACGTTCATAGGCGAAAGGATCTTCGCGTACTCCGCGCATCGAACTCAGGGTCAAGCCATCACGGTAGGTGGTGGCCTGGAAACCGCGGATCTGGAAATAGTCGTTGCGGTCGTCCGTGCCATAGAAGTCCGTGACCACACCAGGCGTGTATTGCAGCGCCTCTTCCGTGGTACTGACGCTGCGTTGCTCCATTTCCTTGTTGGTGACAACCGACACCGATGCCGGTGTGTTGAGAATGCTGGTTGCCACCTTGCCGCCAACCCAGAGCTCCTTGGCGACCACCGAGTTGGCGTCGTCGTCGGCACTGACCCTGACCTTGGCATTGATGATGAGGGGCGCAAGGCGGTAGTCCTCGACATCCGTTGCGTCGAGCTCCAGAGGGCCAGCGGGCTTTTGTTGAGGAACCAGCAGATAGGCATTCGGGCCTTGCTGTTCGATTTGCAATTCGCTCCCCTGCAGCAACGACGCCAGTGCGGCCGATGTCTCGAGCGTGCTGTTCACGCCCGAGGTGGTGCGATTGGCCACGCTCGGCGCATCGAACGAAAGACTGATACCCGCCTCGCGCGCAAAGCGATCGAGCGCTGGCGCCAGTGGGCCGGCAGCGATGTTCCACTGTTTGACTTGATGGGGGTGGTCGGCGCTCGACGTTTGCGCCAGCGACGGCAACGCGTAACTGCTCACGATCAAACCAAACATCGCACCCTGTATGGCACGATTCAGTGGATGGCGCTGTGAAACCGGGGACGAACTCATTTTCTCGCTCCAAGAAAGGACATCGGCAAACTGGCCTGTATTCCGGCCTTCCTTAGAGGTCGAACGAGAATGAGAAACCACCTCATTATTTTTTATAGTGTGAAAAGTCTGGATGGACTCAACTGGCAGCGGTCACGGTCACCCAATACCGGGTCCGATAATCAACGTGCACGCGCAGTGATTGCGCGACCAACGCCAGGACCTGATCGTTGTCGGCGAGCTGGAAGGTGCCGGAAACGCGCCGATCAGCCACCTCCTCGGCGCAGCGCAGTACCCCGGGGCGATAACGCGACAACTCCACGATGAAATCACCCAGGCGCATATTGCGCGCGCTGATCACCCCGTCCCCCCAGCTCCATGGATCAAGGCCGTTGTCCGTCAACGCACGAACACCACTTGATGTAAACAAAAGCTGATTTCCTGCCTGGACAACGCGGCTACCAGCAATTTGACTGGAGCCGGGGAAAGCCGTGACTGAGCCTCCCTGAGCCGCGACCAGAGTGCCATCGTCACGCTCGCGTGCAAGAAAGCGGGGACTCTGAGCGCGTATGATCCCGTCGCGGGTTTGTACCCAGAACGGTCGCGCTTGAGGCGAGTGTGGATCCGCGCCGACATTCACGATGATCTCACCACGCCGCAGGATGATCACGCGTCGCTGGGCGTCGAAATCGCTGTCGACGGCGCTGTCGCTATTGAGCTGGATAAGACTCCCATCATCGAGCTGGAAGCGTCGTTGCTCGCCGGTGCTACTGCGCTGCTGCGCAAGCATGGCCGGCAAGGGCGTGTAGTCCCGACCGAGCCAGGCCGCAGTGCCAACAGATGCCAATATGCCCAGTAGCTTAAGGCTTTCTCGCCGACGCATTCCCCGATCAGCGCCATTCAGGGTTTGCCGGGCCAATTGAGCTGGAACGCCAACCAACTCTTCCCCAAGCGTTTGCACACGCTGCCACGCCAACACATGCTCTGGGCGCTGCTGCAGCCAGTCCTCAAAGTTGCGCTGTGTTTGTTCATTGGCCTGATTGAAGCGAAGGCGCACCAACCATTGGATTGCCTGATCGACAATGGCCGGATCCAGCGCCTGCGGCTCACGCCTCGACATAACGCAATCGATAGCAGTGTTGCAGGGCCGTGGCCAGGTCGCGTTCCACCGTAGCGCAGGAAACACTCAGTTTTTCGGCTATTTGCGCGCAGGTCAGACCGTCGAGCCGGGCATATAAAAACGCCTGGCGAACTCTCGGTTTGAGCCTGTCGAGCATGCGGTCTATGCGCTCGAGCGAATCAAGAATCATCAGCCGGCTTTCTTCCGAGGGAACCTCGTGTGGCGGCAGTAACGCGACGCTTTCCAGGTAAGCACGTTCGAGTTCGCGACGACGATACTGATCAATCATCAGTCCGCGGGCGATGCTGCTCAGATAGGCGCGGGGTTCGCGCAAGGGGCTGGATTGACGGGATTTGAGCAGACGCACGAAGGTGTCTTGCACCAGATCTGCTGCGTTATCGCGACATCCAGTGCGTCGAAGTAGCCAGCCGTTCAACCAAGAGTGGTGGGTACGATAGAGCAGCCCTAGATCTGCAATACCTAGTGTTTCGTCGCTGCGCATCGGCATCCCGGTAGGTACATAATTGATAATGACTCGCATTCTACCCAGCCAGCAGGCCTGGGGCAAATACGAGGTGAGGTTCTTCACCGCTAGACAAAAAGATCGCCGTTTTATTGTCAGGTGGCTTCTTTGAGCCTATCTTGAGGAAACCTATACAGATACTTTGTTTTAGTACAAGTTTTAGCGATTTGGCCTTCGTCAGTTTTCCTGCCACTAGTGTGCTGAGTGTGCCCACTGTCAGCCGGTCATCACCGCGAAATCGAGGATTGTACGACGAAACACCCTGCAATCCTTGGACGGCAAAACCCTCTACAGCAGCTACCCTTCGTACAAGTAAATATTTCGAACCTTCCCCCTCAAAACCTGTGCAATCAGGGAGTAAGTCAATGACTCGATTCCTGCTGTTAATGGCACTGACGCTCAGCATTGCAAGCTGCACCAGCGTGGATGTCACGCGCTATGCCGATCAACAACCGGCACTCGATCTGGAGCGCTTTTTCAGCCAGCCCGTCAAGGCCTGGGGAATGTTCCAGAAGCGCAGCGGTGAAGTGACCAAGCGTTTTGAAGTCAGCATCGTCAGCCGTCGCGAAGGCAACAACCTGATTCTCGACGAGCGCTTCCTGTACAGCGACGGTACCCGCCAACAACGCGTCTGGACATTGACGCCACAGGGCCAGGGACGCTGGAGCGGTCGCGCCGGCGATGTAGTCGGCGTTGCCAACGGCCAGGTGGCTGGCAACACGTTGCACTGGCGTTATCGTCTCAACGTGTCGGTCGACGATTCGACCTATGAAATGAGCATGGACGACTGGATGTATCTGATGGACGAGGACACGTTGATCAACCGCACCCGCATGTCCAAATTCGGGGTTGAAGTCGGTCAGGTGACGTTGTTCTTCCGCCGCCAGGGCGCCGAATCAAGCCAATGAAACCGACAACGCAGAGCTCGACCGAATGAACGTTACCCGCCGCTTGTGCCTGGTACTGGGCGACCAGTTGTCCTTTGACCTGGCTTCATTACAGGCACTCGATGTCGAGCGCGACACGGTGCTGTTGGTCGAAGTCATGGAGGAAGCCAGCCATGTGCCCCACCATCCACAAAAGATTGCCCTGATCTTCAGTGCCATGCGCCATTTCGCCCAGGCCCTGCGAGAACAGGGTGTACATGTTGAATACGTCACCCTGGATGATCCCGAGAACAGCGGTTCAGTACCGGGTGAGCTACATCGCTGGCAAGCGCTGTTGCAGTCCGAGGAATTGCATGTCACCGAGTGTGGGGACTGGCGGCTGGAGCACTCGATCAAAGAATGCGGCTTGCCCATCCACTGGCACGCCGACACGCGTTTTCTGTGCAGTCGCGAAGAGTTCGCCGCATGGGCCGAAGGCAAAAAACAGCTGCGCATGGAGTTTTTCTACCGGGAGATGCGCCGCAAGAGCCGCCTGCTGCTCAATGGCGACGGCTCACCGGTGGGTGGCACGTGGAATTTCGATGCCGAGAATCGCAAAGCCCTGCCCAAAGGCGTGAAAGCGCCCTACCCGGCACGCTTCAATAACGACGCCATCACCTGCGAAGTACTGGCTCTGGTCAAGGCGCGTTTCAGCCAGCATTACGGTGCTCTCGATGACTTCAACTATCCCGTCACCCATGCCGATGCACAGGCACTTTGGGCGTACTTTCTCGATTACGGTCTGGCCGGGTTTGGCGATTACCAGGACGCCATGGCCAGTGATGAGCCGTTCCTGTTTCATGCGCGCATCAGCGCAGCGCTCAACATCGGCCTGCTGGATCTGCGGCAGCTGTGCAGCGACGTCGAGTCGGCGTACTGGTCCGGCAGCGTTGCGCTTAACGCCGCCGAAGGCTTCATTCGGCAATTGATTGGCTGGCGTGAATATGTGCGGGGCGTGTACTGGCTGAAAATGCCGGATTACGCGCTGGGCAATTCTTTTGGCAACAGCCGGCCGCTGCCCGAATTCTACTGGACCGGCGATACGCAGATGAACTGCATGCGCCACGCCATCGGGCAAAGCTTGCAGCACGCCTACGCGCATCACATTCAGCGGCTGATGGTCACCGGCAATTTCGCTCTGCTTGCCGGCATCGTGCCGAGTCAGATCTGCGAGTGGTATCTGGCAATTTACATGGACGCCTTTGACTGGGTCGAACTCCCCAACACGCTGGGCATGGTCATGCACGCCGATGGCGGCTTTCTCGGTTCCAAGCCCTATTGCGCCAGTGGCCAATACATCAATCGCATGTCGGATTACTGCCGAGGTTGCGCTTACAAGGTCAGCGAAAGCACGGCGGACAATGCCTGTCCGTTCAATGCGCTGTATTGGCATTTCCTGATGCGCCACGGTGAACTGCTGCGCGGCAATCAGCGCATGGCCATGATGTACAAGAACCTCGACCGCATGCCGGAAACGAAGCAACAGGCACTCTGGCAGCGCGGCGAGACGCTGTTGGCCCGCCTGGATAACGGGGAGACGATCTGAAATCAGCGTCCGCCCGCAGCGACCGTGGTCTATCGGTGAAACTTAACGATGACGCTACCTGTCAACGGATGAACAGTCATCAAGCCACACCGCTACGCGTTACTGACTGCACCTGTCGGGCATAGCCGCCCCCTGAAACCGGCCCTTTAACAACTTAACAAAGCAGGTGAGATGGATACCCTCAAACACCTTGATCGCGAAGCGCTTGAGTCCGAGGTAATGCGTTTGCGCGCCGCGCTGCTGAGCAATCAAGTCGACACTGAACAAAACGTGGCGACCCAACTGCAGGCCAGCCAGGCTGCACTCGCCCGCAGTGAGGAACGCTTCAGCACCATTCTGGAAACCATCGAGTCGGCGTTCGCCATCGTCAAAGTCAAATACGACGCCAACGACGAGCCTGTCGACTACTACTTCGTCGAGGCCAACCCGGCGTTCGAGCGTCAGTGCGGAGTCAACCTGCGCGGTAAATGGGTGACCGAGTTCGCACCCAATCTGGAACGCTTCTGGTTCGAAACCTACGGCCACGTGGCCAAGACAGGGGAACCGGCGAACTTCGAGAACTACGCCAATACTTTTGAGCGCTGGTTCGATGTGCGCGCCGTGCGTGTCGGCGATCCGGCCGACCGGCAGATCGCAATCCTGTTCAACGACGTCACCGAGCGGCGCGACGCAGAAGAACGCTTGCGCGCCAGTGAGGCCATCGCGCGGGAAAACGTCGAGCGGGTACAACTGGCACTCGCCGCCGGCGCCATCATCGGCACCTGGCACTGGGACCTGTTGACCAATCGCTTTGCCATTGACGACGGCTTCGCCCAGGTGTTCAACCTCGATCCGGCACTGGGGCGTGAAGGCCTCAGCCTCGAACAAGTGATCACCAGCGTGCACCCCGATGACCGGGGCGGCCTGACCACAGCGATCGACGAAGCCATTGGCCGCGGAGGCGCCTATTCCCATCAGTACCGTGTGCGCCGCGCGGACGGCAGATACCAGTGGATCGAGGCAAACGGCCGCGTTGAGTGTGCAGATGACGGAATTCCCCTGCGCTTTCCCGGCGTGCTGATCGACGTCGAGGAACGGCGCACCGTCGAGGCGGAGCGCGACCGGGCCATCGCCGCGTTGCGGGCACTTAACGACACACTTGAACAACGGGTGTCATCGCGCACCGCCGAGCTGATGCAAGCGGAGGAAAAACTGCGGCAGTCGCAGAAGATGGAAGCGGTCGGCCAATTGACCGGTGGCCTCGCGCACGATTTCAACAACTTGCTCGCGGGCGTCTCCGGCGCGCTGGAATTGATGGGCACGCGAATCAAACAGGGCCGATTGAGCGAAGTCGACAAGTACATGGTGACCGCACAGGGCGCGGTCAAGCGTGCCGCCGCCCTCACCCACCGCCTGCTGGCGTTCTCCAGACGCCAGACCCTCGATCCGCGGCCCACCGATGTCAACACGCTGATGACAGGCATGACCGAATTGATCCAGCGCACGGTGGGGCCGAGCATCCTTCTGGAAACGATCGGCTCGCCG
Source organism: Pseudomonas gozinkensis (assembly GCF_014863585.1). NCBI lineage: Bacteria > Pseudomonadati > Pseudomonadota > Gammaproteobacteria > Pseudomonadales > Pseudomonadaceae > Pseudomonas > Pseudomonas gozinkensis. Next base: position 3,432,786 of record NZ_CP062253.1, read on the forward strand.
GTGCTCTGGCCAACACTGGTCGATGCCAGTCAACTGGAAAACGCGCTGCTCAATCTGTGCATCAACGCCCGCGATGCGATGCCCGATGGCGGTCGCATTACCATCGAGACGGCCAATCGCACCCTGAACGCCGGGATCGCCAGCGCCCTGGACATGCCCGAGGGTGAGTATGTGTGCCTGTGCGTCACCGATACCGGCACCGGTATGTCGGCCGATGTCATCGCCAAGGCCTTCGACCCGTTCTTTACCACCAAACCGCTGGGCCAGGGCACGGGGCTGGGGTTGTCGATGATCTACGGGTTCGCCAAGCAGTCCGGCGGCCAGGTGCGCGTGCGCTCGCAGGTCGACCGGGGCACCACGATGTGCATCTATCTGCCTCGTCACAGTGGCGATCCCGTGCAGAGTCACGATGACAAGCACATCGCACCGGCGGTGGTGCCCAAGGCCAGCGAGACCATTCTGGTGGTGGACGATGAACCCACGGTGCGCGCGTTGTTGACCGAGGTGCTCGGCGAGCTCGGATTTAACTTGCTCGAGGCGGGCGACAGCGTTGCAGGACTGAGGCTATTGCAATCGAACGTGCATATCGACTTGCTGATTACCGACGTCGGCCTTCCGGGTGGCATGAACGGTCGGCAGCTGGCCGACGCCGGACGGGAAATCCGCCCGAACCTGACGACACTTTTCATTACCGGATACGCAGAAAACGCAGTGATCGGCTCGGGTCAACTGGGCCCCGGTATGCAGGTGCTGACCAAGCCCTTCGCGGTCGACACGCTGGTGGCGCGGGTCAGTGACCTGATGTCGTCAAGAACCGACCCCTCTTGCCCGGTCAGAAATCCACCGTAGCCGACAGCAGATAAGTTCTTGGCGTCGCCAGCGTCAAACCCGGTTCGCTGTCATCCGAAGCCCCGGCGGAGCTCCAGTAACGCTTGTCCGCCACGTTCTCCACATTGGCCCGCAGCGTGATGGTCTTTTCGTCGACTTTGAATGCGTAGCGTGCGCCCACATCAAAGCGTTCCCAGGCGTCTATTTCCTTGTCGTTGGACTGATCCAGATACTGCGAGCCGGAGTAGATCCCCCGCCCGGTCAAGGTCAGCCCCTGCACGTTCGGCACGTCCCATTCGGCGCCCAGGTTGACGTTGTATTTGGGCGTCGCCGGTGCACGATTGCCGTCGAACGTGCCGTTGGTGGTGTGGGTCAGTTCGCTGTCGATGTACATGACGCCACCCAGCAAACGGAAGCCTTTTAGCGGCTCGCCGAACACAGACAGTTCCACACCGTCGTTCTGGCGTTTGCCGTTGGGGCCGAACACCCGGGTAACGGCGTTGGTTTCGTACGCCGGCTGTTTGATCCGGAACACGGCAGCGGTCAGGCCGAACGAGCCGGCGTCGTACTTGGCACCCACCTCGACCTGGCGACTGATGAACGGCGGGAAGATTTCGTCCTCGTTCACGGACGTCGATGGCGCGATCTTGCCCTGACTCAAGCCTTCCATGTAATTGGCGTACAGCGACAACCTGTCGGTGGCCTTGAACAGCAGGCCACCCGACGGCGAAACCTTTTCCTCATCGTAGGCGGTGTCGCCCTTGACGTTGTCGGACCAGTCATCGACCTTCACCCGTTGCCAGCGGGCACCGAGGGTCAGCAGTAGACGATCATCGAAGAAACCCAAGGTGTCGGCCAGCGCCACGCCACTGAAACGGTTTTCGGTGTAGACCTCGGCATCCTGTCGTGTAGGGCGCACGGGGGTTCGGGTTTCCACCGGGTTGTAGAGATTGCTGGGGGCTGCCGCGTAACGCGCGCCACCGTTCTCGAAATCCATATAGAAATAGCTGGCGGCCAGATTGATCTCGTGACTCACGGGCCCGGTGTGAAACCAGTTGCGCACACCGGCGGTTGCCGTGCGGACGTTTTCGTCGCGGGTGAAATCCCGGGGCTGGACGCTGAAATCCCCGGCGTTGTTAGTCACCGAAACCGCGTGCCGAAGAAAATCGTGATTGCTTTTGCGCGCGCCGACGCCGCCATACAGCATCGTCGAATCGTTGACATCGAACTCGGCGTTGACCGTGCCGAACGTGTCCTTGGTACGCGCCTTGCTCCAGGGCTGCGCGTAGTTATGGCGCACCTCACTGGCGCTCGGGACCCGCGCATTGGCGCCCACCTGGACACGCTCCTGCGGCGCATCGGTATCGCGTTCGGTGCGGCCGATATCGGTCGAGAGGCGCAGGCGCTCACCGCGAAAATCCAGGCCCAGCACCGCCATGTCACGATCGACACTTTGATGATCCCATTCGGTATCGCCGGACTGTTTCACGCCGTTGAAGCGCAGGCCGAACTGGTTGTCTTCGCCAAAACGCCGGCCGACATCCACCGCGCCGCCGACCTGATTGTTCGATGCGTAGTTGGCGGTCATTGAAGTGATCGGTTTGTCGGTCGCGCGTTTTGGCACGACGTTGATGCCGCCACCGACGCTGCCGCGCGGAGAGATACCGTTGATGAGCTGGCTCGGGCCTTTGAGGATGTCGACGCGATCGGCCATTTCCATGTCGATCGTGTAAGTCGGCAGCACGCCGTAGAGGCCGTTGTAAGCGACATCGCTGTTGAACAGGCTGAAACCGCGAATGGTGAATTGCTCGTAGCGGCCGCCCGCCGGGTTGGTCGCGCGGACGGAGGGATCGCTGGCGATCAGATCGCCCAGCGTTCGCGCCTGCTGATTCTTGACCGCCTCACTGGTGTAGGTGGTTATGCTGAACGGCGTTTCCATGAAATCCCGCGAGCCCAGCAAACCTTGTGAACCCCGTCGGGCCACCTGGCCGCCGGCGAATACATCCCCTCCACTTTCATCATTGGCCCCAAGAATCGAGGTCGGCGCCAGTTGCAGGCTGCCGCCCTCGGGCGCTGGCACCAGAATGTAGGCTTGCTCGCCCACCGGTTGCAGTTGCAGGCCGGAGCCGGACAGCAGTCGGGCGAACCCCTCCTCCACCCCGAAATCACCGGCCAGCCCCGCGCTGCTGCGCCCGCTGACCAGCGCCGGGTCCACCGACAGGTTGACGCCGGCAAGTCCCGCGAAGCGAGTCAGCGCAGCGCTCAGGCTGCCCGCCGGCACTTGATAACTGCGGCGGGCGTCGTCGGCACGACTCTCTGACATCAACAACGGGCTGGCACTCAGGCTCAGCATCAGACTCAACTGCAACAACGGACGCAAACGGCTCGGGAAGACTGCGGACATGGGGAGAAGCTCTCGTTTTCGGTTCACTTGACTGGAATGACCAGCGAGGCGAAAAAAAGGGACAGGCTTCAACCGATATTTTTCCGCGGCACCAGCGTGACCCAGTAACGCGTCCGCGAATGCACCTCCAGCGGCAGACTCGCGGCCAGCAGGGCCAGCACGCGGTCGGTGTTGTCGAGACGGAAACTGCCAGTGACACGCAGGTTTTCCAGCGCCGGATCCCAGCGCAGCATTCCGGATCGATAGCGACCCAGTTCACGCAAAAAATCCCCCAGTGGCTGGTTTTGCGCCATCAGCACACCGCTGCGCCAGTCCGGAAGCATGGCGTCGAAGGCGCCAATCGGGCCAGCACCACTGGCTTGCAGGCTGATCCGTTGTCCGGCGCGCAAGGTCAGTTCCGGGCCCTGCAGGGGTTGCAGATGCACGGCCCCGCTGACCACCGATACCTGACAAGCGCGCTCGTCGAGCCGCACGCAGACTTCACTGCCGCTGACCGTGATGCGACCGAACGGTGCCCGGATCGTCAAAGGCGCGCTGCCCGACACCTTGAGCGCCATTTCACCGCGCACCAGGGTCAACTGACGGGCCGCGAGATCGACGTTCACCGCACTGTCGGTATTGAGCTGCAACGAGCTGCCATCGGCCAGCGGCATCTTTTTTCGTTCGCCAGTCCCGGTGTGCAAATCGGCGCGCCAGACATCCAGCGGCAGCTGGCGACTGACCAGCCAGGCCGCCGGCACCAGTGCGGCGACACCGAGCATGCGTTTGAGCGCTGCACGCCGCGCGGGGTCCGGTCGGTCCAGGGTGGCCATCGCCAGCGCCGGGGGCAGTTCGCAAAAACGTTGACGCAACAGTTGGGCTTTTTGCCAGGCATTTTCATGGCTGCCGTGACTGCTGCGCCACGTTTGCAATCGGGCGTGATCGGCGTCCGTCGCTTCTCCGGATTCAAGCAACGCCAACCAATGTGCGGCGGCCCGTGCGACCTCGCGGGCCTCGCTCGACGGGGCCGTGCGCATTACAGGTCCACCAGCAGGCAATGTTCGTAAGCCTGCGCCATGTAGCGCTTGATCGTGCGTTCGGAGACTTGCAGGCGTTCGGCGATTTCGCGGTAGCCCAGGCCTTCGAGCTGACTCCACAGAAATGCACGGCGCACGGGACGTGGCAGCCCATCGAGCAATTCATCGAGGGCTTGCAGGGTTTCCAGCAGAATCCAGCGCTGCTCCGGTGACGGCACACAGTCTTCTGGAAGCTGCGCCAAGGCATTCAGATACGCCTGTTCCAGGCTGCGCCGGGTGTAGAAGTTGCTCAGCAGGCGCTTGCCGACTGTCAGCAAATAGGCACGGGGCTCACGCATGTCGACGAGCGCTTGCGAATTGCCGAGCACCCGCAGGAACGTATCCTGACTCAGATCAGCGGCATCCCACGCATTGCCCATGCGGCGGCGCAGCCAGTTTTCCAGCCAGCCTCGATGGTCGCGATACAGGTCATGCAGGCTGTGTTCCGGTGGCTTCGCCGCTTCAATCATCTCAACAGATCCTGCCCGAAGGATACAAATGAGAGTGATTCTAATTAATATGCTGGCGTGAAACCACGTTCTTTTCGGGCGATTTCAAGCGTGTACCGGTCACGAAGACGACGAGCGCTTCAAGGTCTCGCTCGGCAACTCCTTGAACATCGCCCGGTAACTGCTTGAAAAACGGCCCAAATGCCAGAACGACCAGTTCATCGCGACCTCCGCCACCGTCGTATCTGCCGGCGAGCGCTTGAGCAATTCCCGCCGCGCGCTATTGAGCCTGCGCAAACGCAGCCAATGGCTCGGCGACATCCCCGTATAGGCCTTAAAGGTCTGCTGCAACTGACGCAGGGAAACCCCGGCGACCCGCGACAATTCCAGCAGATTGAGGGTTTCTTCCGGCGAATCCGCCGCCCACTCCCCTACGCGTTTGAGGGTGATCCGCTCTTCGGCGCGACGCTGCAAACCGCCGCCATCCAGGCACACGCTCGCGTTGTCGAGGATGAACAGGCAGTCCTCCAGCAACTGTTGGGTCAGTGCTTCTTTGCCCGGCTGATCAAGGGGTTGCGACAACTTCGTGAGGGTCGAGCTTAACCAGCGGCTGAACAATCCGTTCTGCGCGCCATTGAGCGGCGCCATGAACAGACCTTCCAGCCTGGCCACGTCCAGTCCGTTGCGGCGCACGAAGTCCGGGCCGAACACCACGGCGATTTCCTGGTAATTCTCCGGGGTGATCCAGATGTTGCGACTCTCTTCATTGAGCAGGTAGAGCGCGTTGTCGCTGCGATCGAAACAGAACGCCAGCGAGCCTTCAGGCGCGCTGAAATTCTGCTCGACCCGGGTGTTCATCTGTTCTTCGTAAACCTCGACACCCTGCAAATCCAGATAGCGGATCTGCCCGGCGAAATGCCCCGGCGACATCTGCTGGTAATGCTGAACCCAACCCGGCGTGGCGCGGATCTGTTCGGTGACATCGGCGGTGTTGAACGCTTGAACCTGAAGCGGATTGCACGTCGTCATGGGGAACCTTGCGCACTCTTTTGGTGCGCTTTGGTGCTGCTGAAAGTGGATAGATGGAACGTCAAGGCCCGCCCAAGATAGTCGTCAACGCGCCACAGGGGAAGCCTGCGAAAGATGAAATCGCACTTCCCCCGCGTCAATGAAACCAACGACGAGGTCTTTATGAATGCCCCTTTCGATCAGCTGTTCACGTGGCTGAAAGATCACAAGATTACCGAAGTGGAATGTGTGGTCAGCGACCTGACCGGCATCGCCCGCGGCAAGATCGCACCGACCAACAAGTTCCTGCATGAGCGAGGCATGCGCCTGCCGGAAAGTGTGCTGCTGCAAACGGTAACCGGGGATTTTGTCGACGACGACATCTACTACGACCTGCTCGACCCGGCCGACATCGACATGGTCTGCAAGCCGGTGAGCGATGCGGTGTACGTGATTCCGTGGGCCATCGAGCCGACTGCCATCGTCATCCACGACACCTTCGACAAATTCGGCAACCCGATCGAACTGTCGCCGCGCAACGTGCTGAAGAAAGTCCTGCAGCTGTACACCGACAAAGGCTGGAAGCCGATCGTGGCGCCGGAAATGGAGTTCTACCTGACCCAGCGCTGCGAAGACCCGGACTTGCCATTGAAGGCACCGCTGGGCCGTTCCGGTCGCGCCGAAAGCGGTCGTCAGTCGTTCTCCATCGACGCCGCCAACGAGTTCGATCCGCTGTTCGAAGACGTCTACGACTGGTGCGAACTGCAGGGTTTGGACCTGGACACGCTGATCCACGAAGACGGCCCGGCGCAGATGGAAATCAACTTCCGTCACGGCGACGCGCTGGACCTGGCCGACCAGATCACCGTGTTCAAGCGAACCCTGCGTGAAGCCGCGCTCAAGCACAACGTCACCGCGACCTTCATGGCCAAGCCGATCGGCGACGAGCCCGGCAGCGCCATGCACCTGCACCAGAGCGTGGTCGAGATCGCCAGCGGCCAACCGATTTTCGCCAATGCCGACGGCAGCATGAGCGACCTGTTCCGCCACCACATCGGCGGCCTGCAGAAGTACATCCCGAAAGTGCTGCCGATGTTCGCGCCGAACGTGAACTCGTTCCGCCGCTTCCTGCCGGACACTTCGGCACCGGTCAACGTCGAGTGGGGCGAAGAAAACCGCACCGTCGGCCTGCGGGTCCCGACGTCGGGGCCTGAAGCGATGCGAGTTGAAAACCGTCTGCCCGGCGCCGACGCCAACCCGTACCTGGCCATTGCCGCGAGCCTGCTGTGCGGTTACATCGGCATGGTCGAAGGTATCGAACCGAGCGCCGCCGTCGAAGGCCGGGCTTATGAACGTCGCAACCTGCGCCTGCCGATCACCATCGAAGAAGCCCTGACCCAAATGGAAGAGTGCGACACCGTCGCGCAATACCTGGGTAGCAAATTCGTGCGCGGCTACGTCGCGGTGAAACGCGCCGAGCACGAGAACTTCAAGCGCGTGATCAGTTCCTGGGAGCGAGAGTTCCTGTTGCTGAGCGTTTAACCAACACCCACGCCCCTGTGGGAGCTGGCTTGCCAGCGATGGCGTCGGCACAGTCAACATCTCTATCGACTGACCCACCGCTATCGCTGGCAAGCCAGCTCCCACAAGGGACCGTGCTCACCTGAAATCCAATAATTCGAAGAGGTGTCGATATGCGTCTGTTGAAATCCATGATCCCCGCCGCGCTGGCCCTGGCGTGCAGTGCCGGTGCCTTCGCCCAACCCCAGGTCAGCGTCTACAACTGGACCGATTACATCGGCGAAACCACCCTCGCCGACTTCCAGTCCAGCAGCGGGATCAAGGTGATCTACGACGTCTTCGACTCCAACGAAACCCTCGAGGGCAAACTGCTCGCCGGTCGTACCGGGTATGACGTGGTGGTGCCGTCCAACCACTTCCTCGCCCGTCAGGTAAAGGCCGGCGCGTTCCTGAAACTGGATCGATCGCAACTGCCGAACTGGAAAAACCTCGACCCGAAACTGCTGGCCCTGCTGGAAAAGAACGATCCGGGCAACGAGCACTCGGTGCCGTACCTGTGGGGCACCAACGGCATCGGCTACAACGTCGACAAGGTCAAGCAAGTGCTGGGCATCGATCACATCGACTCCTGGGCCGTGCTGTTCGAACCGGAGAACCTGAAGAAACTCACCCAGTGCGGTGTGTCGATGATGGACTCGGCCGATGAAGTATTCCCGGCGATCCTCAACTACATGGGCATGGACCCGCGCAGCGAAAAACCCGAGGACTACAAAAAGGCCGAAGAGAAACTGCTGAGCATCCGGCCGTACATCACCTATTTCCACTCCTCGAAATACGTGTCCGACCTGGCCAACGGCGACATCTGCGTGGCCTTCGGTTATTCAGGCGACGTGTTCCAGGCCGCCAACCGCGCCAAGGAAGCCAAGAACGGTGTGAACATCGCGTACTCGATTCCCAAGGAAGGCGCGAACCTGTGGTTTGACCTGCTGGCGATTCCCGCTGACGCCGGCAACACCAAGGAAGCCCACGCCTTCATCAATTACCTGCTCGATCCGCAAGTGATCGCCAAGGTCAGCGCCTCGGTCGGCTACGCCAACCCCAACCCGGCCGCCAAGCAATACATGGATGCCGAGCTGGTCAACAATCCCGAGGTCTATCCGCCTCAGGAAGTCCTCGACAAGCTCTACATCTCCTCTACCCCGCCCCAGTCGATCATGCGTCTGATGACCCGGTCCTGGAGCAAAGTGAAGTCGAACAAATGAATCAGTACACCCAGGAACATGCCCTCTCCTATTACGCCGCGTCGGCCCGGGCCAGCACACCCTATCCGGAACTTGAGGGTGACCTGATCGCCGATGTCTGCGTGATCGGCGGCGGCTTCACCGGCGTCAACACGGCCATTGAACTGGCGCAGCGCGGACTGTCGGTGATTCTGCTCGAAGCGCGGCGCATCGGCTGGGGCGCCAGCGGGCGCAATGGCGGGCAGTTGATACGCGGGATCGGTCATGACGTCGAAGGTTTCGCCCGGCATGTCGGCGCCGAAGGCGTGCGCTACCTGCACAGGGCCGGGATCGATTCGGTGGAACTGGTGCGCCAGCGCATCAGCGACAACGCCATCGAGTGCGACCTGCGCTGGGGCTTCTGCGAGCTGGCCAACACGTCGGCGCAGTTCGACGCCTTCAAGGCCGAGCAGGACAGCCTGGCGCAGTTGGGTTACCGCCATGAAACGCGGCTGGTCGCCCCTGAGCTGATTCGTCAGCAAGTGGTGAACGCGGGTGTCTACAAGGGCGGCCTGATCGACATGGGCTCGGGCCACTTGCATCCGCTGGATCTGGTCCAGGGCGAAGCGCGGCTGGCAGCCTCCCTCGGGGTACGGATCTTCGAGCAGAGCCCGGTGCTGGAAATCGTCCATGGCCCGACGGTTCAGGTGCGCACCCGAACCGGCACCGTGCGCGCCGGCAGTCTGGTGCTCGGCTGCAACGCGCACCTGGATGAGCTCGAACAGCAACTCAGCGGCAAAGTCTTGCCTGCCGGCAGTTACATCATCGCCACCGAATCGCTGTCGGCGGAACGCGCCGCCGAACTGATTCCGCAGAACCTGGCGCTGTGCGACCAGAAAGTCGGCCTCGATTACTACCGGCTCTCGGCGGACCGGCGCTTGCTGTTCGGCGGTGCCTGCCATTATTCGGGACGGGATCCGGCCGACATCGCCGCCTACATGCGACCGAAGATGCTCAAGGTGTTTCCGCAATTGGCGGACGTACGCATCGACTACCAGTGGGGCGGCAAGATCGGCATCACCGCCAACCGTTTCCCGCAGGTCGGCCGGCTGAAGCAACACCCGAATGTGTTCTATGCCCAAGGCTATTCCGGCCACGGCCTGAACGTCACCCACTGGTGCGCCAAATTGTTGGGCGAAGCGATTCATGCCGGTCACAGTCAGGGCATGGACGTGTTCAGCAACGTGCCGCACATGACCTTCCCCGGCGGCCCGGCGCTGCGTTCGCCACTGCTGGCACTGGGCATGTTCTGGTATCGCCTGCGGGAGTTGTTGGGATAAAGCGTCCTGCACATTTGCTCTATCGCGAAGCACTTCTATATTGATGAAGTGCTTTTGCGTTCCTGACGCTCAGTGCCCAACACACTTTGGAGGTCATGGATGGAGTCGTCAGCCGCCGATCAACCGCGAGCGCCCGGCCAGGCGCCGGTCAAGACCCGACGCTTCAGCATTTCGCTGGTGTGGATCGTGCCGATCGTCGCGGTGCTGGTGGGCATCTCGCTGGTGGTGCACAACCTCATGCAGGAAGGCCCCACTATCACCGTCACCTTCAAGACCGGCAGCGGCCTGACCGCCAACAAGACCGAAGTCAAATACCGCAATGTCGTCGTCGGCCAGGTCACGGATGTGGAGCTGAGCGACGACCAGAAAAGCGTCAACGCCACGATCAAACTGGCCAAACAGGCCGAAACCTTTACCCGCGAAGACTCGCAGTTCTGGGTCGTGCGCCCGCGCATCGGTGCGGGCGGCGTCTCGGGCATCGACACGTTGCTGTCCGGTGACTACATCGGCGCGGATATCGGACAGTCCAACTCGCGCGCAAAACACTTCAAAGGCCTGGAAAACCCGCCGCCGATCACCTATGGCGAACCGGGCAAGCGCTTCAATCTGCACGCCTCGGACCTCGGTTCGCTGGACATCGGCTCGCCGGTCTATTACCGCAAGATCCCGGTTGGCCAGGTGGTGGCTTATGCGCTGGACCCCGATGGTAAAGGGGTGAACATCGAGGTATTCATTCACGCGCCGAACGATGCCTACGTCACGGAAAACACCCGGTTCTGGAACGCCAGCGGCATTGACGTCAACGTCGGCGCCAACGGTTTTGCGGTGAAAACCGAATCCTTGTCGACCTTGCTGGTCGGCGGCATCGCCTTCCGCGCGCCGGAGTACAGCCCCAACGATGTCGCTGCCGCCGAAGAAAGGACTTACGACCTGTTCGACGACCAGCAAACCGCCCTCGCCCCGCCCAACGGCAAGGCGCAGTACCTGAGCCTGCGTTTCGACCAGGCCCTGCGCGGGCTGAAAGTCGATGCGCCGGTGGAATTCCTCGGCATCGAGATCGGCCGGGTGGTCAGCGTCAACCTGGACTTCGACGCGAAAAAACGCAGTTTCCCGCTCAACGTCGGCATCGTGATCTACCCGGCACGCCTCGGCCAGGCTCACATCAAGATGCTCAAGGCACTTGAGCACAATCCGGACGACGAAGCGGCGGCCGTGCGCCTGATCGGCACCTTTATCGACAACGGTCTGCGCGCCCAGGCCCGCAGCGGCAACCTGCTGACCGGCCAGTTGTACATTGCCCTGGACTTCTTCCCTAAAGCCGAAAAAGTGGCGTTTGACCCAACCGTTCGCCCGATCAGCGTTCCGACCGTCCCCGGCAGCCTCGAACAGTTGCAGGAAAAACTCGAAGCGATGATCGACAAGCTCAACAAGCTGCCGGTGGAACGGATTGCCGGCAACCTCGACAGCAACCTCGTGGAATTGCGCAAAGGCCTGACCCAGTTCAACGCCAAGACCCTGCCCGGCGTGCAGAACACCCTCGCCGACGTGAGCAAGACCCTGCAATCGGCCAGCTCGACCCTGGCCGAAGACTCGCCGCAACGCGAACAACTGACCCAGACCCTCGACGAACTCGGGCGCATGTCCCGTTCGCTGCGTGAGCTGTCCGATTACCTGGGCCGTCATCCGGAATCGTTGATTCGCGGCCGCCCCGACAACGCTGCGCCGCTGGACCTCAAAGGGCCGCCGCGCAATTGAGCACAGGAGCTGTCCCATGGCTTTAAAGCTGAAGTTCACCGTGCTCGCGATCGGCCTGTTGCTCGGCGCCTGCAGCAGCGCCCCGATCAGCTTCCATACTCTGACGCCGACGCAACCGATGGCTGGCCGCGCCGGTTCGGAAATCGCCATCGAAGGCATCAGCGTGCCGCCGCAGGTTGACCGGCCGCAGATCGTCATCCGCCAGGGCAACAGCGGCCTGGCGATCCTTGAGACTGAATGGTGGGGCGCGAGCCTGAGCGATGAATTGCGCAGCGCGCTGGTGGATCAACTGAGCAACGCCGGCAGCTCGCGCAAAACCTCGGTGCGCATCGATGTGCAACGCTTCGATTCGATTCCCGGGCAATACGGGCTGATCGACGTCAAATGGCGCCTGCGCCAGGCCGACACGGGTGATGACAACCTGCTCGCTTGCCGCTCCCTGCTGCAAACCCCGTCCGGGCCGAGCATCGACGATCTGGTGGTGGCCCAGCAGAACAACGTCAAGCGTCTGGCCGCGTTGATCCGTCAGGCGGCGGGCACCTCGCGGGGCTGTCCACCGGCGTCCTGAGCCTCCGGCTTCAACAAGACGGTAAAACGACAGCCGTTGGGCTCACGGGTTGTCAGCTCGACCTGCCAGTGCTCCCGGTTGCAAATCCGCTGCACCAGTGACAGCCCCAGTCCAAGTCCCTCGCCTCGACGTTCGTCACCGCGCACGAACGGCTGGAACATGGCTTGTCGCCGTTCCTCCGGAATGCCGATGCCGCTGTCTTCAACCACAAATCCGTGTTCTGCGACGGTAAGCCTGACAAAACCCTGATCGGTGTAGTGCCAGGCATTTCGCAGCAGGTTGCCCATCACTGACTGCAGGAAGGTCTGATTGAAGCAAGCCGCGCCGGCCGGGTTGATATCGCAGAAAAAATCCAGGCCTTTTTCGCGGATCAGCCGGCCCCAGATTTCGCTTTGGACTCGCGCTACCTCCCCGAGCGTGACGCAAATGTCACCGCCGGTATCTTCCTGCGAGCGGGCGAGCATCAGGAAGGTATCCACCAACTGCCGCATTTCATGGCTGGCCCGGGCGATGCGGTTGACCTGCGCGGCCGAGCGCACATCAAGCGACGGATTGGCGAGCAGCAACTCACAGGCACCGCCGAGCACCATTAACGGTGTACGAAGTTCATGGCTCACGTCGCTGGTGAACAGTTTTTCGCGGCTCAGCGTCTCGCGCAGACGGCCCAGTGTCTGATCGAACGAGAGTGCCAGCTCACCGACTTCGTCCGCCGCGTAGTCCGGATGCAGGGGCGGCGCCAGGACCAGTAACTGATCGCGGTGACGAACCTGACGCGCCAGACGGATGACCGGGGCCATCACCCGCCGAGCCAGCAATCGGCCCAGCGCAATCGCCAGCAGAATGCTCAGGATGAAACCCACCGCCACCACAATGAACAACAGATGCTCACGCTGTTCGAGACTTTCCTGGTCACGCAACAGCACGTACTTGCGTCCGCCCACCACCTCGACCATGGCGAAAAAACCGTCGCCCTCGAACATGACCTCCTGAAACCCCGGCGACAGAGCCGCCAGTGACGGAACCAGCGCCATGGCACCCGGTCCGCCTTCGAAGAAAAACAGCTCGCTCTTTTCCGGTCGATGGCTCCAGCGACTGATGTCATCCATCGCCAGTAAACGATGAAGACCGCCACTCAAGGTGGTGCTCGTCAACCGGTGTTCCACCACATGCACGGTGGCCACGATTCCCAGCGCAAACACCCCGGCCACCAGCGCGCTCATCAAGGCGAATACGGTCACGATCCGTTTCGTCAGGCTTTGCTTGAAATCCATTCGGCTGGAAGACTCCACTTTTTGTTATCAGACTCAGCGGTCAACATCAGGCGTATGACTAAGTAAGTTGACCGAACGGAATCAGCTTCACCTCAAACAGGAACATTTGTTAAGCCAGCCCGGCAAAAAAAGCGTATTTGAGTCTGGTTATCAGAAACCCGATTAATTAACGCACTTTCAACGCTCGCAAATTTTTCACATGTTCTTCACTGCCGCCCAACGCGAACAGCTCCAACATTCAGCCAGCATTCAAGTACGCAACCATAAAGTTGATTAAATCGCGGGCCAGTCTCGCCTGCGAAGTTAAGGGGCATGGCGTGGAGCGACAGATGCAATTAACAGCCGTCTATAAACAACGTCGAACATTGCGACTTGGGAAACTGCTCACGGTCATCGGTGCAGTGGTAGCGACTGCACTGGTCAGCGGCTTCGTCTGGGTCACCCGTTCACCCATTGATCTGGGCCAGGCGGGCAAGACAGCAATGGCTGACTGGACCAGAGCCTGGCAGGCTGGCGAAGTCGTGGCGCTGGTGCGTCACGCCGAACGTTGCGACCGCTCCGACAATATTTGTCTGGGCCCGGGAGACGGGATCACTCAGGCCGGCAACGAGTCGGCCGCGCAAGTGGGCAAGGGATTCGTGAGCCTGGGCATGCAGCAGGCGCAGGTTTTTACCAGCCCACTGACCCGTACGGTGCAGACGGCGCGTGCCATGTTCGGGCAGGACGCCACTGCCCAGACCTGGCTTGAATCCTGCGGTCCGTCGCTGCGTAACGATGTGGTGGCGCACAAAGTCGCACAACACAATCTGGTGCTGGTCACCCACAGCGGTTGCATCAGCGATTTTGAAAAACAGACCGGTTTCCCCCACGCGGTGGTCGCTGATTACGGCAGCACGCTGTTTGTTCGCATTGATGACAAGGGGCAACTTAAAGTGCTGGGCATTTTGAATGCCGAGGCCTGGTCTCAACTCAATAGTGATTAACGCCCAGGCTACCGCTAATTGAAAGTTCTGAGCTGTATTGAATTAAACAAAGCAGACTTCATTAAATTGTAATGAGAAATGTATCTGCCCTCCGACTTACTGGACAGCTGGTTTTTTTAGGCTTGGCTATATCGCGAGAACTTCGGCCTGGAGGTACGGCGGTTCTCTGGATACAGGAAATGCCCCGACACCTGCCTTCATTCAACACGATGACACGCTCGCTCAAGAACACGCCGGGCAGGTCATCGACATAAGAACTTCGTACGGTACCAAGGCTTTGTCATGACGTCTGAAAACAACCCGCTGCGGCACACTGCCCTTCAGTTTCCACAACCCACAGCCTTCGAACGCTGGGCCATCCCTGGCCTGATTCTGGCGTTCGTGGTGTTTTACCTGTTGCCGTTGATGACCCACGGCCTGTGGATCCCCGATGAAACCCGCTATGGCCAGATCAGCCAGGAAATGCTGCTGAGTGGCAATTGGGTCGCCCCGCACTTCATGGGCATCCGTTATTTCGAGAAGCCGATTGCCGGCTACTGGATGATTGCCATCGGCCAGGCGATTTTCGGTGACAACCTGTTCGGCGTACGCATTGCTTCGGCGCTGAGTACCGGAGTGAGTGTCTGGCTGACTTACCTGCTGGCCCGTCGGCTCTGGAACAACTCGCGTATAAGCGTCGCGAGCGCCCTGCTGTACATGAGTTTCGGGCTGATCGCAGGTCAGGCCGGCTATGCCAACCTCGATCCGCAATTCACCTTGTGGGTCAACCTGAGCATGGTGGCTGTGTGGTTTGCCATCGACAGCCGTACGCCCCGCGCTCGCCTGGGTGGCTGGGCACTGCTCGGTGTCGCGTGCGGCATGGGTCTGATGACCAAAGGGTTCCTGGCCCTGCTGTTGCCCGTGCTGATCGCCCTGCCCTACATGGTCTGGCAACGACGCTTCGGTGAGCTGGTGCGTTACGGTCTGGTCGCCGTGGTGGTCTGCGCCCTCGTCAGCCTGCCGTGGGTACTGGCGGTCCATTACCGGGAACCGGACTTCTGGCGGTTCTTCTTCTGGCACGAACACATCCGTCGTTTCGCCGCCGGTGACGACGCGCAACATGCCCGCCCGTGGTGGTTCTACCTGCCCTTGCTGTTTGCCTCGACCCTGCCTTGGGCGCTGCTTCTGCCTTCGACCCTGCTGCGCATGTGGCGCGAAAAACGTGAGGCAAAAACCACGTACCTGGCACTGTGGTTCCTGCTGCCGCTGGCATTTTTCAGCCTCAGCAGCGGCAAACTTCCTACGTACATCATGCCGTGCCTGTTTCCCGTCGCGCTGTTGATGGGGCAGACCGTGGTCAAGTGGCTGGATCAACGCAATGGCCGGCTCCTGCGTCTGAACGGTGTGATCAACACGGTGCTCGCCAGTGTTGCGCTGGCGGCCCTGCTCTATCTTCAGGCCACCAAGGAAATCTACGAAAACACCGAGTTGTTCAGCCTGTCGCTGGCTTATATCGTGCTGGTGGGCTGGATCATCGCCAACGCCTTGCAAGTGCTGCGGCCCCTGACATTGTGGGCAATGCCGGCGTTGGGTATCGGACTGCTCGTGGCGTTGCTGCCTGCAGCCATGCCGGCGCAGATCGTCAACAGCAAGATGCCCGATCAGTTCATTGCCGAGCATCAACGGGAACTGAGTGAAACCGCGTCCCTGCTGAGCAACGACCTGGGCGCGGCCTCGGCGCTGGCATGGCGCTTGAAACGCCCGCAAGTGGACCTGTTCAACACCATCGGCGAATTGAAATACGGCCTCGAAGACCCGGCCATGGCAGCACGCAAAGTCACCCTGGACAGCGTCGGCCAGTGGATGACCGACGCGCGGAAAAAAGGCGCCGTCGGTGTGGTCCTGCGCGTCAACAGCACGCAGGAAGAACAGGAAGTCGAATTGCTGCCGGTGGATGGCAAGCATTACCGGCGCGGCAATCTGCACATCTTCCTCTTCCCGCAGCGTCGGCCATGACGTTGCGCAACAATGACCGCGCCGCCCTGCTGCTCCTGCTGGCCGCCAGCGCCCTGATGTTGCTGCTGGGCCTGGGCAGCCGCGAACTGTGGGGCGCGGAAACCCGCTGGGCCAACATCGCGTTGCAGATGCTGCAAAGCGGCGATTACTTCGAGCCGTACCTCAAGGGCGATCCCTACTACGACAAGCCGTTACTGTCGTACTGGCTGATCACCGCAACCGCGTGGTTGACCGGGGGCCTGGATCATTGGTCGCTGCGCCTGTCTTCGGTGGTGTCCGCGTGGTTGAGCGTGTGGCTGGTGTATTGGCTGGGCGAGCAGTTGTTTTGCAAGGGCACGGGGCTGATCGCCGGGTGGATGCTGGCGACTACGTTCTACTTCGTGTTCTGGGCGCGAGTCGCCACAGCCGACATTCTGACCGTGTGCGGGGTACTGGCGGCGGTCTGGTGGTACTGGCGCGGGCCCGTAGACACCCGGTTTTCGCGCTACGTGGTGTTCTGCGGTTTGCTGGCCCTGACCTCACTGTTCAAAGGGCTGATCGGCTTTATCCTGCCGGGGCTGGTGCTGCTGCCTCACCTGTTGCATGAAGGGCGCTGGAAGCGTCATCTCAATCTGCGTCTGCTGGCAGCGCTGGTGATTGCAGGGGCGTTCTACCTGACGCCGTTCCTGCTGTCGCACCTCTATGGCGCGCCAGACTACGGGGAAAGCGGCCTCGGGCTGGTGTTGCGGGAAAACGTCGTGCGGTTTTTCCAGCCGTTCGACAACATTGGCCCGATCTACACCTATTTGCTGTACCTGCCGATTTATACCCTGCCCTGGGCGCCGTGCTGGATCATTGCCTTGTGGGTCGCAGCGCGGAACTGGAAACACATCGAACCGGACGCCCGCTGGCTTATTCAGGGCCTTGGGTTATTAATGCTGTTCTTCACGGCCAGCGGCAGCCGACGCAGTTATTACGTGCTGCCTCTGGTGCCGTTCGCGCAACTGCTCGGGGCCTGGTGGATCATCCAGCGCCTGGCGGCTCGAAATGCCGCAGGACCGTTCGGCGGGCGGGGCCTGAAAATCGGTTTCGGCGTGGCCACTGTCCTGCTGCTCGGCATACTCGGTGTGTTTTACCCGTGGACCAACAGCGGAGGCGGTGCGATCCGTTTCGGCGAGGCCGTGCGCCTGCAAGCCAGCCAACGGGCACCGTTGAGCCAATGGCATCTGGTGATGGTCGAGGTCGACAACAAAGTCCCGCTGTACCTGCAGACCGGCGGCGCGCCGTTCTACTACGTGCCGGAAAACCGCGATTTTCCCCGCGACGGCGATGCTGCCGCGATGTTCGAGTGGCTGGAACGCACCAGCGGCCAGCACTGGGATCCGCAGCGGACCATTTTCGTCGCGCAGTACCGCATCGGCGATCCGATACCGCTGAACAATCTCAGCCGCGACCATCAGGTCATTACCACCACGCCCACCCGCGGCGAACAGCTGTTCCACGGCCGCGACGATCAAAGCGTGGCCTACCTCCCCCAAGGTTCCTGAAAGACAACGCCGGGATCGCCCGGCGTCCCCGCCGAGTGACTGCTAACCTGAATGGCAATGACATGTATTAACGGTTGGTTTGACGTTTTTTTCTCATTTGCCTCTCTACATTGCCAGCCAGCCAACATCTGCAAATCATTCGCATTGAAACTCCCGCGAATGCTTGCCCATAACGTCTAAAAACAGGAGCTGCCCCGCCATGAGTCCATCCGTTCCGTCCTTTCTGAAACAGGCCGCGCTGGCGACTGCGCTGCTCGCTGCCGGTCAGGTGTTTGCCGCCGATTCCGTGGGTCTTGTGGTCTACAACGCGCAGCACGAAACCCTGACCAAGGCCTGGGTCGCCGGCTTCACCGAAGAAACCGGGATTCCGGTCACGATCCGCAACGGTGACGACACGGAAATGGGTAACCAGATTGTGCAGGAAGGCGCGTCTTCTCCTGCGGACGTATTCCTGACGGAAAACTCCCCGGCCATGGTGCTCGTGGACAACGCCAAGCTGTTCGCGCCGATTGCTCCGGCGACGCTTGAGCAAGTTGACGCGGCCTATCGTCCGGCCCACGGTCAGTGGGTCGGCATCGCCGCTCGCTCCACGGTATTCGTCTACAACCCGACCAAACTGGCGGAGAAAGACCTGCCAAAATCCCTGACGGATCTCGCCTCTCCCGCCTGGAAAGGCCGCTGGGCTGCCTCGCCTGCCGGTGCGGATTTCCAGGCCATCGTCGCCGCCGTGCTGGAACAGAAAGGCGAAGCCGCCACCCTTGAATGGCTCAAGGGCATGAAAGCCAACTTCACCGCCTACCGTGGCAACAGCTCGGTGCTCAAAGCGGTGAACGCAGGCCAAGTCGACAGCGGCGTGATCTATCACTATTACTACTTCGTCGATCAGTCCAAGACCGGCGAAAACAGCAAGAACACCGCCCTGCACTACTTCAAGCATCAGGATCCGGGCGCGTTCGTGAGCATTTCCGGCGGCGGCGTGCTGGCTTCCAGCAAGCATCAGGAAGACGCGCAGAAATTCCTCCAGTACATCACCGGCAAGCAAGGCCAGGAAGTCCTGCGCACCGGCAATTCCTTTGAATACGCCGTAGGCAAGGACGCTGCTTCCAACCCAAAACTGGTGCCGTTGAAGGACCTGGACGCACCGAAAGTCGATGCATCGAAGCTCGACAGCAAGAAAGCCGTCGAACTGATGACCCAGGCAGGGCTACTGTAATTGATGCCTGAAACGCTACCGGCGGGGATCGCTACGGCGCCCTCCGCCCATTTGTCACGCCGGTCCCGCGCCCTCAATGGACGCGGGAGCCCTTGGGTGGTCGCGCTGGCCATCGGGGTTTCGCTGTTGTCGCTGCTGCCGATCGGTTTCGTGATCGGCGTGTCGTGGTACACCGGTTGGGCGACGATCGAGGCGTTGGTCTTCCGCCCTCGGGTCGCCGAGCTGTTGATCAACACCGTGCTGCTGGTACTGATCACGCTGCCGATCTGCATCGTGCTCGGCACCACCCTGGCCTGGCTGACCGAACGCACCAATCTGCCGGGACGGCGATTGTGGTCACTGCTGGCAGTCGCGCCACTGGCGGTGCCGGCGTTCGTGCACAGTTACGCGTGGGTCAGCCTGATTCCGTCGATCAATGGGCTGCCGGCCGGGGTGCTGGTGTCGGTGATCGCCTACTTCCCGTTCCTGTACCTGCCGATTGCCGCGACGTTGCGTCGTCTCGATCCGGCGATTGAAGACGTCGCCGAATCCCTTGGTCTCAAGCCATGGGCGGTGTTTTTCCGGGTGGTGTTGCCGCAACTGCGGCTGGCGATCTGCGGCGGTGCGCTGCTGGTCGGCCTGCATCTGCTGGCCGAATATGGCCTGTACGCGATGATCCGTTTCGACACATTCACCACGGCGATTTTTGACCAGTTCAAATCCACCTTCAACGGCCCCGCCGCCAACATGCTCGCCAGTGTTCTGGCGCTGTGCTGTCTGGCGATGCTGACTGTGGAGTCCGCTGCCCGTGGCCACGCCCGGTATGCTCGCGTCGGTTCCGGCAGCGCTCGGGAACAACGCACCGTGCGCCTCAAGAAAGGCACTGCCGCGCTAGGCCTGTGCCTGCAGAGCCTGACCTGCCTGCTGGCCCTCGGCGTGCCATTGCTGACCCTCGGTAAATGGCTGATCGCCGGCGGTGCCGAAGTCTGGCAAGGCGAAGAATTGCTGCCAGCATTGCTGCAAACCCTGTCGTTCGGCGTAGCCGGCGCGCTATTGACCAGTCTGGCGGCAATCCCGATCGCATGGCTGTCGATCCGCGCCCCGGGCAAACTGCAACGCCTGCTCGAAGGCTGCAACTACATCACCAGCGCATTGCCGGGGATTGTCGTGGCGCTGGCGCTGGTGACCGTGACCATCCACTTCGCCCGACCGATCTATCAGACCACGATCACCGTGCTGCTGGCCTACCTGCTGATGTTTCTGCCCCGGGCGCTGGTCAGCCTGCGTGCCGGGTTTGCACAAGCGCCGGTGGAGCTGGAAAACATCGCGCAAAGCCTCGGTCGCTCACCCTTGCGCGCCCTGTGGCTGATCACCTTGCGTCTGGCGGCGCCCGGTGCGGCGGCGGGTGCGGCGCTGGTGTTTCTGGCGATCACCAATGAACTGACCGCGACCCTGCTGCTCGCGCCCAACGGCACGCGCACCCTGGCCACCGGTTTCTGGGCCATGACCAGCGAAATCGACTACGCCGCCGCAGCGCCTTACGCCCTGCTGATGGTGCTGTTGTCGCTGCCGCTCACGGCCATCCTCTATCACCAATCCAGGCGCAGTGCCGGCCGATGAACGCTCTCGACATCATCAATCTCAGCAAATCCTTCGGCGCACAAACGGCGCTGGATACCATTAACCTGTCCGTCCCGACCGGCAGCCGCACGGTGATCGTCGGCCCGTCCGGCTCCGGCAAGACCACCCTGTTGCGAATGATCGCCGGGTTCGAGTTCCCCGACGCCGGCAGCCTTACGCTCAACGGCCAGACCCTGGTCGACAGCACCCATGCCGTGCCCGCTTACCAGCGGCA
The DNA here is from genome assembly GCF_014863585.1 of Pseudomonas gozinkensis. Classification (NCBI taxonomy): domain Bacteria; kingdom Pseudomonadati; phylum Pseudomonadota; class Gammaproteobacteria; order Pseudomonadales; family Pseudomonadaceae; genus Pseudomonas; species Pseudomonas gozinkensis. The sequence goes on from NZ_CP062253.1 coordinate 3,453,756, forward strand.
GATCGGTTACGTGCCGCAAGATGGCGCGCTGTTCCCGCACATGACCGTGGCGGACAACATCGGTTTCGGATTGGCGGAAACCGGCAGCGCGAGAGCCGAACGCATTCAGGGGCTGATGGACAGCGTCGCCCTGAACGCCGACATGGCCGCGCGTTGGCCCCACGAACTGTCCGGCGGCCAGCAACAGCGGGTGTCCCTCGCCCGGGCATTGGCCCAGCGACCACGACTGATGCTGCTCGACGAGCCCTTTTCCGCCCTCGACACCGGCCTGCGGGGCGCCATGCGCAAAATGGTCGCGCGCCTTTTGGAGGATGCCGGCGTGACCACGATTCTGGTCACCCACGATCAGGGCGAAGCGCTGTCGTTCGCCGATCAGTTGGCGGTCATGCGCGACGGTCGGCTGGTGCAGTCGGGCCACCCGATGGACCTCTACCGCTACCCCGACGACGAACAGACCGCGCGTTTTCTCGGCGAAGCCGTGGTCATGCCCGCCCAAATCGAAGCCGGCTGGGCCCATTGCGATCTGGGCCGGGTGGCGGTCAACACCAACGGGTTTTCCGGCGCTGCGCAGATCATGCTGCGGCCTGAACAACTGCAACTGTCGGACATCCCCGCCGACCCGGACGGCTGTCATGCGGTGGTCACGGATCGGGACTTTGGCGGCAACGTCTGCACCCTGACCGTGGAACTTCGCTCCCAGGCCAGCCCCGGCCGTTCACTGCTGGTGCGCAGCTCCGGCATGCACGCGCCACCGGCCGGCAGCGCCGTGCAATTGTCCATTCTGGGGGCGGCGCACGTCTTCGAGACGTCCTGACGACAAAAATCGAAGCTACAGGTCGAAGCGGTCTACCGCGCGGCGCCGCTCATTGTCGTCGCGCACGTCGTAGTTGGCGGTTGTCTGGATGTTGCTGTGATGCGCCAGCTTCTGGGCAATCGACAGGTCATGCTCTTCGATCACCCGGGTGATGAACGAACGCCGGAAATCATGGGGCATGATCTTCACCCCGACCTGAGTACCGCGCTGACGGGCGATGTAATAGATCGCATGCTTGGTGATGCGCTCGCGGGTGATGTGGCTGCCACGGCGAATACGGTTGAACAGAAACGCGTCGTCGCTCTCGCCTTCCTTGAGTTCCGACCGACGAAACTCCAGCCAGGCATTGAGTTTGGCGAACGCCCAGGCCGGCGCGTATTTGATCAGCTGTTTGTTGCCCTTGGCGGTGACGCACAGACTGCGTTCGGTGAAGTCCACCTGATTCAGGTCCAGATCCACCGACTCCGACTTGCGCATGCCGGTGCCGTACAACAGCGCAATCACCGCTGCATCACGCAAACCTTGTGGCCGTGGATCGGCCGCGCAGACTTCCATCAACTCATGAATCAGCGTGCGCTTCAGATTGCGCCCCTGAGACAGTCGCGTGCCGCCAATGCCTTTGACCGAGCGCATCTTCAACAGATGTTCCTGACTGATAAGGCTCATGCGCCAGGCTTCATTCATCACACCGCGAATGGCGTTTACATAGAGCGAAGAAGTATTCGGCGCGTAATTGTCGGCGCGCAATGCCGCGACTAAAGCAACGACATCTTCCGGTTGCAGCGCATGCCAGGGAATGTCTTCGACGTTCATGTCTTCGAAACCGAGACGGTCGGCGGCATCTTGTAAAACGTAACGCATGGTGAGCTGGCTGGAGGGAGCCAGACGCGCCAGATACACGGTCATCGGGTTGGTTTTCAGGGTGTCGGGGGATGCAACGGGTAAGTCAATCAAACGTCGGGCCTTGAGTAAAAACAGTTCAACACAGCAACTAACAACTGCAACATTCTTAATATAAGGGGAACACTTCCGTAGGACTTTTCTACTAAAAACCGCGATAAACGGTAGAAGTCTGAACAGTGGCTGTATGGGTTTCAGATAAACGATTCGCCGACCGGTTTTTCATGTTCCTTTCACAAAAACGGGCATAACCTTAATTCCACTGAGTCCTGTGCCGGCGCTGCCCAAGCTGCCGGGCAATGCCTGAAAAGTCAACCGAACCCGACGTTATGTCGTCTTGGCAACTTATTGATGCAAAGGATTTTTTCGCGTCTACGCTTTGATTGGATCCAACACTTCAGTGGATCTATTTCTTTTTTCTTTGCAATGAGGTGTGCATGAGTCAGGCGTTTCTCCCCTTCTCCCGCCCCAGTATCGGTGATGAAGAAATTGCCGCCGTGGAGCAAGTTCTGCGCTCCGGCTGGATCACCACCGGGCCGAAAAACCAGGCACTCGAAGAACAGTTTGCGCAGTACGTTGGATGCCGGCACGCCGTGGCTTTGTCCTCGGCCACCGGCGGCATGCACATCACCCTGCTGGCGCTGGGCATCGGTCCCGGCGATGAAGTGATCACCCCGTCGCAGACCTGGGTCTCGACCGCCAACATGATTTCCCTGCTCGGCGCCACGCCGGTGTTCGTCGATGTCGACCGCGACACCCTGATGACCGACGCCGCGCGCATCGAAGCCGCCATCACGCCGCGCACCAAAGCGATCATTCCCGTGCATTACGCCGGCGCAGCGTTCGATCTCGATCCACTCTACGCGCTGGCCGACAAGCACGGCATCGCTGTGATCGAAGACGCCGCCCATGCCGCTGGCACCCGCTACAAGGGTCGCCACGTGGGTTCGCAAGGCACCGCGATCTTCTCGTTCCACGCGATCAAGAACATGACCTGCGCCGAAGGAGCAATGTTCGTCACCGACGACGAAGCGCTGGCCAGCCGTGTACGCATGCTGAAATTCCACGGTCTGGGCGTCGATGCCTATGATCGTCTGACTGGTGGCCGCAAGCCTCAGGCCCAGGTCATGGAGCCCGGTTTCAAATACAACCTGGCCGACATCAACGCCGCCATTGCCCTGGTGCAACTCGAGCGTCTGGATGCAATCAACACTCGCCGCACCGAACTGGCCACGCAATACCTGCAAAAACTCGAAGGCCTGCCGGTGCAACCGCTGGCCGTGCCGCAATACGCCCAACAGCACGCCTGGCACCTGTTCATCCTGCGCATCGACAGCGAGCGCTGCGGCATGGACCGCGAAGCCTTCATGAAGGGTTTGCAGGAGCAAGGCATCGGCACCGGCATCCACTTTATCGCCACCCACCTGCACACCTGGTATCGCCAGCGTGACCCGCACCTTTACCTGCCCGACACCGAATGGAACTCGGCGCGGCTGTGCTCGATTCCGTTGTTCCCCGACATGACCGACCAGGATCTGGACCGGGTCGTCGGAGCCATTGAACACCTGATGGGGAAACGCCCGTGAGACCTTATCCGATTCATTGCGTGTCGATCGTCATCCCGGTCTACAACGAAGAAGACAGCCTGCCGGAACTGCTGCGCCGCACCCAGGCTGCGTGCCAGCAACTGCGGCATGACTACGAAATCGTGCTGGTCGACGACGGCAGCCGCGACGCCTCCGCGCAACTGCTCGAAGACGCCGCCTCAGTCGAAGACAGCCCGTTCGTGGCGGTCATCCTCAACCGCAACTATGGCCAGCACGCAGCAATCATGGCCGGTTTCGAACAATGCAAGGGCGACGTGGTGATCACCCTCGACGCCGACCTGCAGAACCCGCCGGAAGAAATTCCGCGTCTGGTGGCCGAGGCCGAAAAAGGCTTTGACGTGGTCGGTACTGTGCGCGGCAACCGTCAGGATTCGGCACTGCGCCGCTATCCGTCGAAACTCATCAACCTCGCCGTGCAGCGCTCCACCGGTGTTGCCATGAGCGACTACGGCTGCATGCTGCGCGCCTACCGCCGCACCATCATCGACGCGATGCTCGCCTGCCGCGAACGCAGCACGTTCATTCCGATCCTGGCCAACAGCTTCGCCCGCCACACCACCGAAATCGTCGTGGCCCACGCCGAGCGTGAGCACGGCGATTCGAAGTACAGCCCGATGCGTTTGATCAACCTGATGTTCGACCTGATCACCTGCATGACCACCACCCCGTTGCGCCTGCTGAGCATCGTCGGCTTCGCCATGGCCGGGCTCGGCGTGCTGTTTGCCGTGGCGTTGATCGTATTGCGTCTGGCCTTCGGTTCCGGCTGGGCCGGTGACGGCATGTTCGTGCTGTTCGCTGTGCTGTTCGTGTTTACCGGCGGCCAGTTCATCGGCATGGGCCTGCTCGGCGAATACCTGGGACGCATGTACAGCGACGTGCGCGCCCGCCCGCGTTTCTTCATTGAAAAGGTGCTGCGCAGCCACCCCGCCACTCCGGCGCCTGCGGTCACCGTTGATGGTCTTTCCTCTACTGCTTCTACAACTTCTACTACCGGTCAGGTTCTCTCATGAGCGCAAAAACTGTTGTCTTCGCTTACCACGATATTGGCTGCGCCGGCATTCAAGCCCTGCTCGACAGCGGCTACGACATTGCGGCCGTGTTCACCCATGCCGACGATCCGCAGGAAAACGCGTTCTACGCCTCGGTCGCGCAACTGTGCGCCAACAAAGGCATCGCGGTTCACGCACCGGAAGACGCCAACCACCCGTTGTGGATCGAGCGGATTGCCAAGCTCAATCCGGACTACATCTTCTCGTTCTACTACCGCAACCTGCTGAGCGAGCCACTGCTGGCGCTGGCCAAAAAAGGCGCATTCAACCTGCACGGCTCGCTGCTGCCACGCTACCGTGGCCGCGCGCCGGCCAACTGGGTGCTGGTCAACGGTGAAACCGAAACCGGCGTCACCCTGCACCGCATGGTCAAACGTGCCGATGCCGGCGCCATTCTCGCCCAGCAGCGTGTGGCCATCGAACGCAGCGACACCGCGCTGAGCCTGCACGGCAAACTGCGCACGGCCGCCAGCGACCTGCTGCGCGACGCACTGCCGGCGATGCTTCAGGGCAAGATCACCGAGACCCCGCAGGACGAATCCAAGGCCACCGTGTTCGGTCGCCGCACCCCGGCGGACGGCAAACTGGTCTGGGCCCAACCGGCCGAGCAATTGTTCAACCTGGTGCGTGCCGTGACCCAGCCCTACCCCGGCGCCTTCTGCGCAGTGGGCGAGCACAAGCTGATCGTCTGGAGCGCGGAAGTCGTCAAGGGCAACGAAGGCCAGGCGCCGGGCCGGGTCATCAGTGTCGATCCGCTGCGCATCGCCTGCGGTGAAGATTCGCTGGTGATCAACGCCGGACAGCGCAACGACAACGGCCTGTACCTGAGCGGCCCGCAACTGGCCAATGAGCTCGGTCTGGTGGACGGCTCGCTGCTGCGCGGTGCCGAATCCGGCCGTGGCCCTCGTCGTACACGCGTGCTGATCCTCGGGGTCAACGGCTTCATCGGTAACCATTTGTCCGAGCGCCTGCTGCGTGACGAGCGCTACGAAGTCTATGGCCTGGACATCGGTTCCGACGCCATCGACCGTCTGCGCAGCCATCCGCGTTTTCACTTCGTCGAAGGCGACATCAGCATTCACTCGGAGTGGATCGAGTACCACATCAAGAAATGCGACGTGGTCCTGCCGCTGGTGGCCATCGCCACGCCGATCGAATACACGCGCAATCCGCTGCGGGTGTTCGAGCTCGACTTCGAAGAAAACCTGAAACTGGTGCGCTACTGCGTCAAGTACAACAAGCGCGTGATCTTCCCGTCGACCTCGGAAGTCTATGGCATGTGCCAGGACAAACACTTCGACGAAGACCGCTCCAACCTGATCGTCGGCCCGATCAACAAGCAGCGCTGGATCTACTCGGTGTCCAAGCAACTGCTGGACCGCGTGATCTGGGCCTACGGCGCCAAAGGCCTGAACTTCACCCTGTTCCGCCCCTTCAACTGGATGGGCCCGCGCCTCGACCGTCTGGATTCGGCCCGTATCGGCAGCTCCCGCGCCATCACCCAGTTGATCCTCAACCTGGTGGAAGGCACGCCGATCCGCCTGTTCGACGGCGGCGAGCAGAAGCGCTGCTTCACCGACATCGCCGACGGCGTCGAGGCGCTGGCGCGGATCATCGATAACGACAACGACGTCTGCAACGGCCAGATCATCAACATCGGCAACCCGGACAACGAAGCCAGCATTCGCCAGTTGGGCGAAGAACTGCTGCGTCAGTTCGAGGCTCACCCCTTGCGCAGTAACTTCCCGCCGTTCGCCGGTTTCCGCGACGTGGAAAGCAAGGCGTTCTACGGTGCCGGTTACCAGGACGTGGAACACCGCAAACCGAGCATCGCCAACGCCAAACGTCTGCTGGACTGGACGCCGACCGTGGAAATGCGCGAGACCATCGGCAACACGCTGGACTTCTTCTTGCGTGAAGCGATGCTCGAAATCGAGAGCAAGCGTTGATGCAGGCCGGTTTGCGCATCGACGTCGACACCTTTCGCGGCACCCGCGAAGGCGTGCCGCGTCTGCTCGAGATCCTCGACGAGGCGCAGATCAAGGCGACGTTTTTCTTCAGTGTCGGCCCGGACAACATGGGCCGGCATCTGTGGCGCCTGATCCGCCCGCAGTTCCTGTGGAAGATGCTGCGTTCCAACGCCGCCGGCCTCTACGGCTGGGACATCCTGCTCGCCGGCACGGCGTGGCCTGGCAAGCCGATCGGTCGCGACCTCGGGCACCTGATGCGTCAGGCCCGGGCCGCCGGCCACGAAGTCGGCCTGCACGCCTGGGACCACCATGGCTGGCAGGCCAACGCCGGGCGCTGGAGCGATGCGCAACTGGTCGAGCAGATCCGTCAGGGCGTCGACACCTTGAGCGACATCCTCGGTGAAAAAGTCACGTGTTCGGCCGCCGCCGGTTGGCGTGCGGACGAGCGTGTGATCGAAGCCAAACAAGCCTTCGGCTTTCGCTACAACAGCGATTGCCGTGGGCAGCGGCTGTTTCGTCCGTTGCTGGCCGATGGCTCGGCCGGCGCACCGCAGATTCCGGTGGACTTGCCGACCTTCGATGAAGTGGTCGGACCGAGCGTGGCGGCGAAGGATTTCAACGCTTTCATCCTCGACCGGTTCCGCCCGGACAACCTCAACGTCTACACCATTCACGCCGAAGTAGAAGGGATTCTGATGGCCGAAGATTTTCGTCGACTGCTGGCCGAGGCACGCCAGCGACACATCCACTTTCAGCCGCTGGGCGACTTGCTGCCCGCGTTTCTCAACACCCTGCCCATCGGCCGTGTGCAACGCGGCGCACTCGAAGGCCGCGAAGGCTGGCTGGGAGTGCAAGGCGCATGAGCAAACGCTTGGCATTGCCGCTGTTGCTGGGGCTTTTTCTGCTGGCCTACCTGCTGCCGCTCGGCACGCATGGCTTGTGGATTCCCGATGAAACCCGTTATGCGCAGATCAGTCAGGAGATGTTGCTGACTGGCAACTGGGCTTCGCCGCATTTCATGAACCTGCGTTACTTCGAAAAACCGGCGGCCGGTTACTGGATGATCGCCCTCGGGCAGGCCGTGTTCGGGCAAAACCTGTTCGGCGTGCGGTTTGCCTCGGCCCTGAGCACCGGGCTGAGCGTGCTGCTGTGCTTTCTCATCGCCCGCCGTTTGTGGAACGAGCCGCGCAAAAGCTTCGTCTGCGCCCTGCTCTACATGAGTTTCGCCGTCGTCGCCGGCCAGGCCGGTTACGCCAACCTCGATCCGCAGTTCACCTTTTGGGTCAACCTGAGTCTGGTGGCGCTGTGGTTCGCCCTCGACAGCCGTTCCAATGGTCAGCGCCTGGCCGGTTGGGCGGTGCTGGGCCTGGCGTGTGGCATGGGGTTCATGACCAAGGGTTTTCTCGCCTGGCTGCTGCCGGTGCTGATCGCCTTGCCGTGGATGCTCTGGCAGAAACGCTGGAAGGAATTGCTGCTGTACGGCCCGGTGGCCATCGCGGTGGCGATCATCGTCAGCCTGCCATGGGTGCTGGCGGTGCACGGTCAGGAACCGGATTACTGGCGGTTCTTCTTCTGGCACGAGCACATCCGCCGTTTTGCCGGCGACGATGCCCAGCATGACGCGCCGTGGTGGTTCTATCTGCCGCTGCTGGTGGCATTCAGTCTGCCGTGGGTCGGCATGTTGCCGGTGGCACTGAAACAGGCGTGGCAGACCCGCCGCGAAACCGGCATCGCGTTTCTCGGGCTGTGGCTGCTGATGCCGCTGCTGTTCTTCAGCCTGAGCAACGGCAAGCTGCCGACCTACATCCTGCCGTGCCTGCTGCCGCTGGCCTTGCTGCTGGGCCATGCGCTGGCCGATCGCTTGCGGCTGGAGCAAAGCCGGGCGCTGGGCCTCAATGGCCTGCTGAACCTGTTGCTGGGCATCGTCACGCTGATCGGGCTGGTTTACGTGCAGCTCAAGCGCCCGCTGTACGACCACGAATTGCACAGTCTGGTGCTGGTATTCATCGCCCTGACCGGCTGGATCATCAGCAACCTGTTGCAAGCCTTCCGCCCGTTGCAATGCTGGGCGGCGCCGGCGGTGGGCAGTCTGCTGCTGATCGCATTGCTGCCGGCGGCACTGCCCAAGTCGGTGGTTGCCAACAAAATGCCTGACCAGTTCGTCCTCACCCACCAGGTGGAACTGGCGACGACCACGCACCTGTTGAGCAACGACCTGGGCGCCGCGTCGGCCCTGTCCTGGCGCCTCAAGCGCCCGCAAGTGGCGCTGTACAACACGATAGGCGAATTGAAATATGGCCTTGCCTATCCTGACGGCATTCAACAACGGGTCGATCCCGATCAGGTGCAACAGTGGATGCGCGAAGCCCGCAAGACCGGTTCGGTCGGCGTGGTGATGCGGGTCAAGGGGCAAGACGAACTGGACGAACTCGACAGACTGCCCAAGGACGGCACCCGATATGAGCAGGGCAACCTGGTGATCATGATCCTGCCGCAGGAGGCGTCATGAGCCTGTGGCTGCTGTTGTTCGCCTGCCTGCTGACCTGTCTGGGCCAGGTCGCGCAGAAGTTCGCCGTGGAGAGCTGGCGCGGCGTCGATTCGGCGTGGACTGAAAAGCTCCGTTCACCCTGGCTGTGGCTGGCCCTGTTCGCTCTTGGCGCCGGCCTGCTGGTGTGGCTGCTGGTGTTGCAGCGTCTGCCGGTCGGGATCGCCTACCCGATGCTCAGCCTCAATTTCGTGATCATCACCCTGATCGCCCGCTTCGCGTTCAAGGAGCCCGTCGACGTTCAACACTGGTTCGGCGTGCTGTTGGTGATCGGCGGCGTGGCGCTGTTGGGGCAGCAGTCATGAACCAGCGCCGTGGAATCCTCTTCGCCCTGGCCAGCGTGCTGCTGGTCAGCGTGGCGCAATTGAGCATGCGCTGGAGCATGACGCGCCTGCCCCGCCCGGATCAGTGGCTGACCGTACAAAGCGTCGATTCAGTTGCGCTGGCCGTGGTGCTGGCGGCGATCTTCGCCTACGCGCTGTCGATGCTCTGCTGGCTCGCCGCCCTGCGGGATCTGCCGCTGGGCCGGGCCTATTCGCTGCTGAGCATCAGCTATGCGCTGGTGTACCTGCTGGCGGCCGGCCTGCCGCTGTTCAACGAATCTTTCAGTTTCTCTAAATCACTGGGCGTGGCGCTGGTCATGCTCGGGGTCATCACCATCAACACTCGTCCGGCCCGTGCGCCCGAATTGAGGAGTTCGCCATGAAAATCACAGTATTTGGTAGCGGTTATGTCGGCCTGGTGCAGGCCGCCGTGCTGGCCGAAGTCGGCCATGACGTGGTGTGCATGGACATCGACGAGAAAAAAGTCGAGCTGCTGCGCCAGGGTCACGTCAGCATCTTCGAGCCGGGGCTGGCCAGTCTGGTCCGCGAGGGCCTGGACGCTGGGCGCCTGCAATTCACCTGCGATGAAAAACTTGCGGTGCAGCATGGCAAGGTCGCGTTCATTGCCGTCGGCACCCCGTCGAAAGAAGACGGCTCGGCCGACCTGCGTTACGTGCTGTCGGTGGGTGACGCCGTGGCCCGGCATCGTGAGCAACCGCTGATTCTGGTGGAGAAATCCACCGTGCCCGTCGGCACGGGCGACACCTTGCGCACGCACCTGGACAAAGCTCTGGTCAAGGCCGGGCGCCTGTTGCAGTTCGATATCGTCTCCAACCCGGAATTTCTCAAGGAAGGTTCGGCGGTCGCCGATTGCCGCCGTCCGGACCGGATCGTCATCGGCTGCGAGCGCGAAGAAGTGCGCGACGTGATGCGCGACCTGTACTCACCGTTCAACCGCAACCACGACCGCATCATGTTCATGGACCTGCGCAGCGCCGAGCTGACCAAGTACGCCGCCAACTGCATGCTGGCGACCAAGATCAGCTTCATCAACCAGATCGCCGAGCTGGCCGAACACCTGGGCGCGGACATCGAATCGGTGCGCCAGGGCATCGGCGCCGACAGCCGCATCGGCTACCACTTCATCTACCCCGGTTGCGGTTACGGCGGCTCGTGCTTCCCCAAAGACATGCGCGCGCTGATTCACAGCGCCGAAGAGGCGCACTGCTCCAGCGATTTGCTGCAAGCGGTGGAAGCGATCAACCAGCGGCAGAAACACAAGCTGTTCGAACGCATCAACGCGTTCTACAAGGGTGAACTGCGCGGCAAGACCTTCGCCGTCTGGGGCCTGGCCTTCAAACCGAACACCGACGACATGCGCGACGCGCCGAGCCGGGTCTTGCTGGAATCGCTGTGGGCCGCCGGCGCCAATGTGCGGGCGTTCGACCCGGAAGCGATGCAGGAAACCCAGCATCTGTACCCGGACGAGTCGAAACTGATGTTGATGGGCACCCCGGAATCGGTACTCGCCGGTTCCGACGCGCTGATCATCTGCACTGAATGGCAGCAATTCAAGGCGCCAGATTTCGACCTGATCCAGCAACGCCTCAAGGCCCCGGTGATCTTCGACGGCCGCAACCTGTACGACGCCGAACGCCTGGCCCGCAACGGCTTCCATTACTTCCCGATGGGCCGTGGCGAATCGCGCACCCTGCCGATTCCGTTGCAGCAATGGCCGCACGCCTCGGACGTGGCTTGATCGGTTTAACCCCAGCCCTGCGCCGGCAGTCCCTGATCGCAGGGCTGCTGGCGTTCTTGCTGTTCATCGCCGGCGTGTACGGGCGGGCGCCCATCGGTTTCGACTCGCGCTTCGTGCTGTTCGCCCAGGAAATGCTGCGGCACGGGCCCAGTGTGTTTCCCACCACTTATGGTGAGCCGTACGCCGATTATTCTTCGCTCTCGACCTTGTTCATCTGGCTGTTGTCGTTGCCGTTCGGGACGGTCAACAGCCTGACGGCGTGGCTGCCGAGCGCTGTCGCCGGCGCAGTAATCGTGACGTTGATGTATCGCTTGCTCGCGCCTTCATCCGTGCGCTGGGCGGTGGTCAGCATCGCGCTGCTGATGCTCACCAGCACCTTCATCACCGAAACCCGCGCGGTGTCGCAGGACCTGATGCTCGCCGCCGTGGCGTTTTCGGTGTTCTACCTCGGTTATGCCCACGACCATTTTGCTGCCGGTCGACGCTGGCCGCTGGTGTTCATTCTGTTGCTGTTGGGGTTTGGCATCCGCGGGCCGATCGGGCTGGTGGTACCGACCGGCATGCTGTGCAGTTACTACCTGCTGGATCGCCAATGGTGGCGTCTGTTGACCTTCGGTGTGCTGGCTTCGCTCCTGCTGGCGGCCTGCGTCGGGCTATTGCTGTGGCTGGCGGAGGTCAGCGGCGGGCCGGCGTTTCGGCAGGACGTGATCCGCATGCAGTTCATGGGGCGCATGGACGGCAGCGAAGGCGTCAGCGGTTCGCTGTATTACTTCACCAGTTCTCTGGGCAACTACGCGCTGGCGTATCCGCTGGCCTTGCTGGCACTGGCGGCGGCGTGGCTGAGCAAGCCCCGGCAACGCGGCCCGGCCTTACGACTGGTGCAATATTGCGCTGCGGCGGGGTTGATCGTGATGCTCGGGCTGTCGATTCCCCAGGCGAAAAAGGCCCGTTACCTGCTGCCGATGCTGCCCATGGCGGCGATCATTGCGGCGTATCCGTTTCAGGTGTTGCACGGCCGGGTGTTTGCCTGGCTGCGCGTCGGCATGCAGGGATTGTGGCTGCTGATCCCTGCGTTGTTGATCGTCCTGCTGTGGGTGGCGCAGCGTCGGTTTCCCGAGGCCTTGACCGACCTGACGCCGGTAATGATCGTGCTCGGATTGCTGCAACTGGCCGCGTTGTCGCGGTTGTGGCTGCAGCGCTGGCGAACCGAAGTCCTCGTGTTCAGCGCCGTGCTGGCGGTCTGGGCGGCGTACGCGCTGGTGTTCGAGCCGGTGGAGCGCCAGCTCTATGACACGCGCACCTTCAGCCAGGCGGCGCTGGCGCGGGTCCACGAGCAACCCGCGCCGCTGGTGCTGCACGGCATGGGCAAGGACGCCAAGGCCATCAAGTTCATGGTCAATGTCGAGCAGGATCTGCAACCGCTGTTCACTGAAACCACGCAAGCGCTCGAAGCACTCAAGGGGCCGGCGTGGCTGATGATGGATCGCAGCGACCTCCAGGCCCTGCAAGGCACGCCGCTCGGAGCGCTGCAGCCGGTGCTGAGCGGCCGTTTCGACAAAAACGATTATGTATTGCTGTGGCTGTCGCCTTAACCTGCGCGCCTTGATTTCGACAGGGACCGCTGACTGATGACCTTCACCATGCGACAGGCCCTTGCAGCCGATGCCATCGCCCTCCCCGCCATCGAGCGCTCGGCCGCCGAGCTGTTTCGCCTCGACCCTTCACTGGCCTGGCTGGCGAATGCCGCCGTGCCGCAGGCGTCGGCGCATTTACCGGCGATTGAACGGGGCGAACTGTGGGTCGCAGAAAACAACGACGGACAACTTGCAGGCTTTTTAAGGGCGGTGACTGTCGACCAACAGTTGCACATTGAGGAACTGTCCGTCAGCCAACACTTTCAGGGCCGGGGCGTCGGTCGCAAGTTGCTGTTGGCGGCGATTGAACAGGCGCGTCTGTGGCAACTTCGGGCGGTGACGCTGACGACGTTTCGCGATCTGCCGTGGAATGCGCCGTTCTATCAACGCATGGGTTTTGCGCTATTGAACGCCGAGGAAAGCGATGCGCGCCTGAACCATGTATTGCGCGATGAAATCGCTCACGGATTGCCCGGCGAGCGACGTTGCGCCATGCGCCTGATACTCACGTCGTTGCCTTGAGATCAACCCCCAGCGCCTGGGCGAACGCCTTGACCAGCGGACTGCGCACGGTGTTGTGCCGCAGGATCAGATTGAACGGCGTGTCGAAGTGGACCAGCTCCGGGCACACCGCGCGAAACTGCCCGGCGGCCACCAGCGTAGCGGCGTAATGCTGCGGCAGAAAGCCCACGAAACGCCCGGTCTTGATCAGCAACGCCACCGCTTCGACCTGGGTCGCCGAGGCGGAAAAACTGTCGTAGCGAGCAAAGTTGAGCTTGTCGCGATGGATCGCATAGCGGTGGTTGATGCACTCGTAATCCTGCAGCACGTTGCCGCCCATCTGCTCCGCGGGCCTGTCGAACAACGGGTGGCCGACGGCGCAGTAAGCCTGCGAGCGCTCTTCATAGAGCGGGTAATAATCGAATTCTTCGCGTTTTTGATAAACCGGGACTATTCCGGCAACTAAGCGCCCTTCCACAACGCCTCTTTCCACTTCATCCAGCTGGGTCGCCTGAAGTTGAAACCTTACTTTCGGCGAATGTTCATTTATCTTTTTAAGCGCAGCAACTAACGGCGAATTATCGTCAGTGATCGTATTATCGATCACCCCCACTCCTAGGTCGCCGATGAGTTCGTTCTGCGCTGAACTTAGCCGATCACGAAAGTTGTCGACCGAGGCAAACAGATCAATCGACGCCTGATACACCAGACGCCCTTCTTCGGTCAGGTGAAACCCTTCGCGCCCCCGGGTACACAGGCGCATGCCGATGCGGATTTCCAGGTCGGAGATCTGCTTGCTGATCGCGGCCAGGCCCACGTTCAGCTCGTTTTGCGCCGCGCTGAAGCCGCCGGCCTCGACCACTGCCTTGAACACCTTGAGCAGTTTGAAATCCAGTCCGCTGAGGGCCAAAGGTGCCCGGTGAGCGGTTTTTACCGGTGGGTTTCCGGAATTGGAAAGTGGGGTTTCCATAATGCTGATTTACCTCTGGCGCAATGTTCAACAATCTGTGTCCAACAACAAAAACATCGCCGGCTAATAATAATGATCACAGAAAACAAGCCTTGGCAACCGCCAAAAAATCCCGAACATCAGTGCCAACTCACTGATCGCCAAACATTAAAAGCTGACACTTCGATCAGCTCTTGTCTCTTTGCAACTGCCCTCTTGAAAACTGCTTTGGCCTGATTCTGTCCGCTGACTCTTCAGCGCGACTTTCAGGGCCATGCACACCGATTTCAGTTCGCGTTACCGACGAGGAAAACAACAAATGTCTCAAACCACCGACCGTCTCTGGGGTGCCCGTTTCAAAAGCGGCCCGTCCGCAGCCCTGGCGGCCCTGTCCCGTTGCCCCGAGCGCTATTTCCGCCTGACGCCGTACGATCTGGCCGGCTCCAAGGCCCACGCCGGGGAACTGCAACGTGCCGGCCTGCTGGACGAGCAGGAAACCCGCACGATGATCGAAGCCCTGGACGGCATCGGTGCCGATTTTGCAGCCGAGCGCATCGCCCCGACGCTGGACGACGAAGACGTTCACACCTTCATCGAGCGCCTGCTGACCGAACGCCTCGGCGCGCTGGGCGGCAAGCTGCGCGCCGGCCGTTCGCGCAACGACCAGACCGCCAACGACCTGCGCCTTTTCCTGCGTGATCACGTCCGCACCCTGGCCGTGGAAGTGCTGGCCCTGCAAACGGCGCTGGTGGATCAGGCCGAACAGCACGTCGAAAGCATCTGCCCGGGTTTCACCCACTTGCAGCAGGCGCAACCGATCGTGTTCGCCCACCACCTGCTGGCCCACGCCCAATCGATGCTGCGTGACGTGCAACGTCTGGTGGATTGGGATGCGCGCACTTCGCTGTCGCCCCTTGGTGCTGCGGCCATGGCCGGTTCCGCGATCGCTCGCCAGCCGCAGCAATCGGCCAAGGAAATGGGCTACGCCGGGGTCTGCGAAAACTCCATCGATGCCGTGGCCAGCCGCGATCACGTCGCCGAATTCCTGTTCATCGCCAGCATGCTCGGGATCAACATCTCGCGTCTGGCCGAAGAGTTCTGCCTGTGGTCGTCGCGCCAGTTCCGCTGGGTCGATCTGGACGACGCCTACGCCACCGGCAGCTCGATCATGCCGCAGAAGAAAAACCCGGACATCGCCGAACTGGCCCGGGGCAAGGCTGGCCGTCTGATCGGCAACCTGACCGGTTTGCTCTCGACGCTCAAATCCCTGCCGCTGTCGTACAACCGCGACCTGAGCGAAGACAAGAACGGCGTGCTCGACAGTGTCGACACCCTGCTGCTGGTGCTGCCGGCCATGGCCGGGATGGTTGCGACCATGACCGTCAACGTAGAGGAGTTGCGCCGTCAGGCGCCACTGGGTTTCACCCTCGCCACCGAAGTCGCCGACTGGCTGGCCGTGCGCGGCGTGCCCTTCAAGGAAGCTCACGAAATCACCGGTGCGCTGGTTCAGGCCTGCGAAAAACACGACCTCGAATTGTGGGAAGCCTCGCCGGCGCTGCTGGCCGAAATCGACCCGCGCCTGACGGCAGACGTGCGTGACAGCCTGACCCTGGAAGCCGCCATCGCTGCCCGCAGCGGCTGGGGCGGCACCGCGCCGCAACAGGTGCGCGAGCAGATCGGCCGCCTGAAAACCGCCCTCGCCGCGCAGCAACAGTGGACCGAAAACTACCAGGGCTTCCGCCTCTAAGCCACGACGGCGGTCCCTGTGGGAGCTGCGGTGCGACGACTCGACTTGCCAGCGATGGCGTCCAGCCAGTCGACATTGATGCTGGATGACCCACCGCAATCGCTGGCAAGCCAGCTCCCACAAGGGCCGGTGTTGGATTTGAAAGTACAGTTCGGAGAAACACCATGAGCCAGACTCAGGCAGAACGACTCCAGGCGGAGCGCAAACTGGCGGAAAACCAGTTCGACATTACCCAGTACCAGCATGTGCCACGGCGTTATTACGGGCGGATCTTCTTCGCTACCGTGATCGTCATCGCCATCATCGGCCTGGTGCGAGCCTTCGCCGAAGGCAAGATCGAATGGTCGTACATCGGCCAGTTCCTCACCTCCGAAGCGATCATGTGGGGCCTGTTCAACACGATCATCATGGCCGTGCTGGCCATGGCGCTGGGCATCGTGTTCGGCGTGATCACCGCGATCATGCGCATGTCGGCCAACCCGATCCTGCGTTACGTGGCAGTGACCTACACCTGGCTGTTTCGCGGTACGCCGCTGATTCTGCAACTGCTGTTGTGGTTCAACCTGGCGCTGATCTTCCCCACCATCGGCATTCCCGGCCTGTTCGAACTCGACACCGTGAGCCTGATGACCCCGTTCGTGGCCGCCCTGCTCGGCTTGAGCATCAACCAGGGCGCCTACACCGCTGAAGTGGTGCGCGCCGGCCTGCTGTCGGTGGACACCGGCCAGTACGAAGCGGCCAAGTCGATCGGCATGCCGCGCCTGCAGGCGCTGCGCCGGATCATCCTGCCGCAGGCCATGCGCATCATCATTCCGCCGGTGGGCAACGAATTCATCGGCATGGTGAAAATGACCTCGCTGGCGAGCGTCATCCAGTACTCGGAACTGCTCTACAACGCTCAGAACATTTACTACGCCAACGCCCGGGTCATGGAGCTGCTGATCGTCGCCGGTATCTGGTACCTGGCCACCGTCACCGTCCTGTCCTTTGGTCAAAGCCGTCTGGAGCGTCGTTTCGCTCGCGGCGCCGGCAAGCGTTCTTGAGGAGTCGAACATGAGAAACATCGTCAAGGCCGTGAGCCTGAACAAATATTACGACCAGTACCACGCGCTCAAGGACATCAACATCGAGGTCGAGCAAGGCGAAGTGCTGTGCATCATCGGCCCGTCCGGCTCGGGCAAGAGCACCCTGCTGCGCTGCGTCAACCAGCTGGAAAAGATCGACAAGGGCGGTCTCTGGGTCGACGGCGAGCTGGTCGGCTACCGCGTGGTCGGGCACAAGCTGCACGAACTCAACGAATCACAGATCGCCCGCCAGCGCCTGGCCACCGGCATGGTGTTCCAGCGTTTCAACCTGTTTCCGCACATGACTGTGTTGCAAAACATCATCGAAGGCCCGTGCCAGGTACTCAAGCGTTCGCCCAAGGAGGCGCACGAAGAAGCCCTGGAACTGCTGGCCCGGGTCGGCCTGGCCGACAAACGCAACAGCTACCCGATCGAACTGTCGGGCGGTCAGCAGCAACGGGTGGCGATTGCCCGCGCCCTGGCCATGCGACCCAAGCTGATGCTGTTCGATGAACCCACTTCGGCACTCGACCCGGAACTGGTCGGTGAGGTGCTGTCGGTGATGCGCGATCTGGCGCAGACCGGCATGACCATGATCGTCGTCACCCATGAACTGGGCTTCGCCCGGGAGGTTTCCAACCGCATGGTGTTCATGGACGGCGGGCAGATCGTGGAGGCTGGAAGCCCCGAAGAAATACTAATAAGTCCGCAAAACCCGCGCACCCAAAGCTTCATTTCTGCCGTTCGAACCTGAGGCCCCTTTGGCCTTCACAACACTCATAAGAGAACGTCCATGAAGAACTTCGTCATTCCAGCAGTACTCACTTCCCTCATGTCTTGCGGTTTCGCCGTGGCCGCCGAATTGCCGGCCAGCATCAAGGAAAAAGGCGAAATCGTCGTCGCGATCATGCCCAACTATCCGCCGATGGATTTCAAGGACCCGGCCACCAACAAGCTCACCGGCCTTGATTACGACCTGGGCAACGCCCTGGCCGAACGCCTCGGGGTGAAGATCAAGTGGCAGGAAACCGGCTTCGAGCAAATGATCAACGCCCTGACCACCGACCGCGTGGACATGGTCCTGTCGGGCATGACCGACACCGCCGAGCGTCAGGCCAGCGTGACCTTCGTCGACTACTTCACCAGCGGCCCGCAGTTCTACACCTTGCAGAAAAACGCGGCGACCAACGAGATCATCGACCTGTGCGGCAAGAAAGTCGGCACCAGCCGCCGCACCACCTTTCCGGCGGAAATCGCCGAGTGGAGCAAGGCCAACTGTGAAGCCGCCGGCAAGCCTGCAATCAACGTGATCGGCACCGAAGGCTCGGCCGACGCCCGCGCCCAACTGCGCCAGAGCCGTATTGATGCGGCGATGCAGGGCAGCGAAACCCTGTCGTACCTCAAGACCCAGGAAAAGGACATGTACAAAACGGTCGGCCAGCCGATCTCCGTACAGTTCACCGGGCTGGGTGTGAGCAAGAAAAAGCCTGAGCTGAGTGAAGCGGTGAAGGTGGCGTTGCAGAGCATGGTGGATGACGGCAGCTATAACGCGATTCTGAAGAAGTGGGATCTGGAACTGGGTGCGATCAAGGACGTGACCATTAACGCCGGTAAGTAATCCGGTCAGCGCCACCTCTCCATTGTGGGAGCGAGCTTGCTCGCGAATTCAGTGTGTCATTCACCAGTGATGTCGACTGACATGGCCTCATCGCGAGCAAGCTCGCTCCCACAGGTACAGCGTACGTCCCTGCATGTGTGGAGCGCCCAATGCTCAGTTCACCCCAACCCACCTGGCCCGACCAGCACAAAGCCTGCCTCGCCCTGGCCTTCGACCTCGACGGCCCGACCGGCGATGCCATGCTCAACAACTCGATCTGGCACAAACCCGAGTACTTCGGCTTCGGCGGCTACGGCCCCTACCGCGCCTTGCCACGCCTGCTGGATCTGCTCGACACCTTCAAGATCCCGACCACCTTCTTCGTCCCCGCCTGGGTCGTGGAAAACTGGCCGAAACAATGCCAGGCCATCGTCGAGCGCGGCCATGAAGTCGCCTACCACGGCTACAAACACGAATCCTTCTACGCCCTGACGCTGGACCAGCAGCAGGCCGTGATGAACAAATCCCGCGATGTGTTCTGGCAATACCTGCACATCCGCGCCGAGGGCTTCCGCACCCCGTCCGGCGACTGGCGCGCCGAGACCCCGGCGATGCTGGCCGACAACGGCGTCATCTATTCCAGCAGCATGCGCGGCGATGATCGGCCGTATCTGGTCAACGTCCCCGGCCACGACACACCGCTGGTGGAGATCCCCGGCCGCTGGGAAATGGACGACTACGCCTCCCTCGCCTATACCCGCGCACCGAACTTCCCGTCCGGGCTCGACCGCACCGCCAGCTACGAGCTGACCCTCGACAACTGGCAGCGCGAATACGACGGCGCGATGGACGAAGGCCTGTGCCTGACCACTCTGTTCCACCCGAAAATCACCGGCAAACCGGGGCGCATCCTGTTGCTGGAGAAACTCTTCGACCACATGCGCCAGCGCGATGACGTGTGGTTCGCCACCTGCCGCGACGTCGCCCGCTGGTGGCTGAAGGAGCATCACCATGGCTGACGCTGAGAACCTCTGGCCCGCCGGCAAACGCTGCGCGGTGGTGCTGACCGTCGATTACAACGACATCCACGGCATTCTCACCCAGGCCCCGGAAGTCGCCGGGCGCGACAAGACACTGTCGGTGTGGCGCTACGGCACGCAACGGGGCGTCGAGCGTTTGCTCGGCCTGTTCAGGGAACTCGGGGTGCGCAGCAGCTGGTTCATACCCGGCATCGTTGCCGAGGAAAACCCGCAGCACATCGCCGCAATTCTGGCTGGCGGCCATGAAATCGCCTGCGCCGGTTACCGCCACCAGGATTACGACACGCTGGATCTGGCGGCGCAGAGCGCGGAAGTTGCCAAGGGCTGTGCAGCGCTGGAAGCATTGACCGGCGTGCGTCCAAACGGTTTCCGTATTCCGGCGGGTAACGGCGCGCCGGGCTTCATCGAAGCCTTGAAAGATCACGGCATTCACTGGTCGTCATCATGGCGTGGCGATGATCTGCCGTTTTTCCACCCGACCGCGCCCGAGGTGGTCGAACTGCCGCTGCATTACGAACTGGAAGACGAGCCTTACTTCGCCTTCAACCTGAGCCCGGCCGTGCCGCCGGCGCAATCGCGGATCGCCTCCTACAGCCACACCCTCGGCAACCTGCAAATGGACTTCGCCGGATTCCACCGTTTCGGCCTGTGCTACGTGCTGCGCCTGCACCCGGAAATCATCGCCACACCGGGGCGTATCGGTGTGCTGCGGGAATTGCTGCAAGGCATCCAGCAGCATGACGACGTGTGGATCGCCACCGGTGCCGAAGTCGCACAGTGGTGGGCACAAACGGCGGCGCCGGTCGCGCAGGATCATCCGGCGTCGGTGTATGAGCGCCATTATCGGGACTATCTCGTATGACGGAACGCATGCAACGGCTGGCGCGGTTTTGCGTCGAAACGCGGTTTGAAGATCTGCCGCCGGCGTTGGTGGAACAGGCAAAACGGCACATTCTCGACACCTTCGGCGCAGCGCTGGCCGGAGCCGACAGTGCGGTGGCGCTTCAAGCGCGGCAGGTGTTCGGCGCCGAGCCGGGCACCGCACTGGTCTGGGGTTCGTCATTGCGCGTCGGTGCGGGACACGCGGCGTTACTCAACGGCATCGCCGCCCATGCGCTGGAACTGGATGACACCGGCGGTTGCGATCACTCCGGCGCGGTGGTGTTGCCGGCGGTGGTGGCGGCGCTGTCACTGGTGGATCGGCCGGTGAACGGTCGCGAGTTCATCACTGCCGTGGTGATCGGCTATGAAATCGGCCGGCGGGTGCTGGAAGCCTGCGGCAGTTATTCGGCCCACAACGGCGCGGGCTGGCACTCGACCGCCACTTGCGGCGTGTTCGGCGCGGCGGCGGCCTGTGCGCGGATCTTTGCGCTGGATGTCGGGCAAACCGTGTCGGCACTGGGCATCGCCGGCAGTTTCAGCGGCGGGTTGTGGGCGTTCATCCACGACGGTTCGCAAAGCAAGAAACTGCACAGCGGTCGTGCGGCCGAGGGTGGATTGCTGGCGGCGCGATTTGCTCGTGAAGGCGTCAGTGGGCCGTCGGTGTTGTTCGATGATGTCTGGGGCGGGTTTCTCAAGACCCTGGCACCAGGCAGCGCGCAACCGGATGCGCTGGATGCCGATTTGGGACAAACCTGGAAACTCGCGCGCTGTTCGATCAAACCCTACGCCGCGTGCCGTGGTACTCACTCGGCGATCGACGCGCTCGGTTTGCTGCTGGAGCAATTGCAGGTCGGCGCGGATCAGGTGGAAGACGTCCAGGTGAACCTGTGCGGGTTTCTGCTCGACATGTGCGGCGGTCACGACACCCGCAGTCTGGCCGCTGCGCAGATGAGCCTGCCCTACGCACTCGCCGCGCAGCTGGTGCATGGTCATTGCCGGCTCGAGGCTTACGACGAACAGCCGCGAAACGATCCGCGCATCGCGCACTGGCTGACGCGCATTCGCCTTGAAGTGGATGAGCGACTGTCGGAGGATGGCGAGCCAGTGGTCGTGGTGCGAACCCGCGATGGGCGTGAGGCGAGTCTGTGTGTCGAGGTGCCGCTGGGGGCGCCGGGCAATCCGCTGAGCGAGACGGCGCTGGAAGAGAAGTTTTTCAGTCTGGCGTTGCGGGTGATTTCACCGCTCAAGGCTGAGCCGTTATTGGCGCAGCTACGGCAACTGCAAACGCTGGATTCCGTGCGCGATCTCGAGCACCTGTTAACCGAATAAGGATATTTGATTTTCCGTGGCCACCTACTCGCTCGTTATCCGCCGCCTGATGATCGTTTCGCTGACCATTGTCGTCAGCCGTGCCATCACCAGTCCTTTGCTCACCCTGTTTTTGAGCAACAAGCTCGGCCTCAACCAACAGGACGTCGGGTTGCTGCTGGGCATCGCGGTGTTCATCGCCACCCTGCTTGCACTTTACGGCGGCTACATCATCGACCGGCTCGAGAAGCGCCGATTGCTGATTCTGGCGATGCTCTCCAGCGCCATTGGCTTTGTGTTGCTGACCTTCGCCAAAGACCTGTACCTGACCACCCTGACCCTGGTCATCACCGAAACCGCCTCGGCGTTGTTCCTGATCGGCTCCAAGGCGATCCTCAGTGAAAACCTGCCCATGGGACAGCGGGCCAAGGCGTTTTCCCTGCGCTATACCCTGACCAACATCGGCTACGCCACCGGCCCGATGCTCGGTGTGGTGATCGCCGGGGTGTACCCGATTGCGCCGTTCCTGATTGCCGCTGGCATCGCCTTCGGCAGCATCTTCCTGATGATCGGCATCCCCAAGGACGCCAGCCCCGTCGCCGCCATCGGCCAGCCGCAAAGCTTTTTGAAAACCCTGATCACCCTGAAAAACGACCGCACGCTGATCATGTTCACCTGCGGCTGTCTGCTCAGCACCGTGGTGCATGGCCGCTTCACCCTGTACCTGTCGCAATACCTGCTGGTGGTCGAGGATTCGCAGCGCGCGTTGCAAACCATGGCCGCCCTGCTCGCCTGCAACGCCATCGCGGTGATCCTGCTGCAATACCAGATCGGTCGTTTCCTCAACCGGGAAAAACTGCGCTACTGGATCGCCGCCGGCACCAGTCTGTTCATTGTTGGATTGATCGGCTTCAGCCTGGCCGACAGCCTGGTGTCGTGGTGCATCGCAATGTTCATCTTCACCCTCGGCGAGATGATCATTTATCCGTCGGAGTTCCTGTTCGTCGACACCCTGGCCCCGGAAGAACTGCGCGGCAGCTATTACGGCGCACAGAATCTGGCAGCCCTGGGCGGCGCGCTGAGCCCGGTAATTTGCGGTTTCCTGCTGATGCACACACCGGCGCCGACCATGTTCTACGCCCTCAGCGCACTGACCGCGATGGGCGGGTTCCTGTGTTTCATGAGCGGGCGACGTGTGGCTTTACTGCATAAATAATGCATTGAAACTGCATTTATATGAATTTGTCAGCATCGTGATTGCTTGGCACACTGTGCGCGTTCCTCCCCCAATAGTTGGAACACTTCGAAGGACTTTCCGCGTTTACGGACAAGTCCTTTTTTTTGCCCTGAATTTCGCAAAGGATCGATTCTGCATGCTCGCTCGCTGGTTGCCCGCCGCCATCAACACCCGCCCCACCGAATGGAGCCGCGCCGCCATCGGCATGGCGCTGGGCACGTTGTTCAGCGTGTGGGCGTGCAGTCAGGTGTTCGGCATTGAAGTGGCCTACCACCTGATCGGCCCGCTGGGCGCCTCGGCAGTGCTGCTGTTCGCCGTGTCTTCCGGCGCCCTCGCCCAGCCGTGGTCGATCATCGGCGGCTACCTGTGCGCGGGCGTCGTCGCGTTGCTGGTGGCCCACGTCCTCGGCCGAACCTTGGGCAGCGCGTGTCTCGCCGCAGGCATGGCGCTGATCCTGATGTGCTGGCTGCGCTGCCTGCACCCACCGGCCGGCGCCGTGGCATTGACGATGGTGCTGGCCGACCCGATGACCATCGCCATGGACTGGAAAGCCCTGGAACCGGTGATGCTCAGCGCCGCGTGCCTGCTGCTCGCCGCCCTGGCCTACAACAACCTGACCCGCATCCGCTACCCGAAACGCCCCGCCGAGCCCGCGCCGGCCGTCGCACCGGTGGATATTCAGTCCATCACGGCCGAAGATCTGAAATTGGCACTGGCCGATATGGAGGCATTCATCGATGTCACGCCAGAAGATCTGGAGCAGCTGATTCATGCCAGTGAATTGCACGCCAAACGGCGGAGCATTGGCCAGGTGTTCCGCTGAGTCCGGATCCTGTCCCTGTCAGCGTTGTCGATTGAAAAGAAGCCGCGATCCCGTGCATTTGGCCTAAGGTAAAAATGCAGACAGCCCGTGCACATATCCCCGTTGTACATGGCAAATTTGCACTGTTACGATCCGCTAACGCTCGCGCGCGAGCTTCTCGAATAAAGACAATAAAAGCAGGGAGTTAGTGATGACTGCTCAGGCTTCATCCCCGCGGACTTCGTCCATGGATGCCACGCCGCACGAAGTGCTGGCCGAGGTTCGCAATCACATCGGTCATCTGACCCTCAACCGCCCCGCCGGCCTCAATGCCCTGACCCTCGACATGGTTCGCCAGCTCCAGCAACACCTGGATGCATGGGCTACGGACACCAATGTTCACGCCGTGGTACTGCGCGGTGCCGGCGAGAAAGCCTTTTGTGCCGGTGGCGACATTCGCTCCCTGTACGACAGCCATAAAAACGGCGACACGCTGCACGAAGACTTCTTCGTCGAGGAATACGCCCTCGACCTGACGATCCACCACTACCGCAAACCGGTGCTGGCGCTGATGGACGGTTTCGTTCTCGGCGGCGGCATGGGTCTGGTGCAAGGTGCCGATCTGCGGGTGGTCACCGAGAAAAGCCGTCTGGCGATGCCGGAAGTGGCCATCGGGTATTTCCCGGATGTCGGCGGCAGCTATTTCCTGCCACGGATTCCCGGCGAGCTGGGGATTTATCTGGGAGTCAGCGGCGTGCAGATTCGTGCGGCGGATGCGCTGTACTGCGGGTTGGCCGACTGGTATCTGGACAGCAGCAAACTCGGCATCCTCGACGAACAGCTCGATCTCCTTGAGTGGCACGATACGCCGCTGAAGGATCTGCAAAGCCTGCTGGCCCGCCACGCCGTGCAAACCTTGCCGGATGCGCCGCTCGAAGCCTTGCGTCCAGCCATCGACCACTTCTTCGCGTTGCCGGACGTGCCGAGCATCGTCGAACAACTGCGCGCCGTGACCGTCGCCGACAGCCACGAATGGGCGACCACCACTGCCGACCTGCTGGAAACCCGCTCGCCGCTGGCCATGGGCGTGACCCTGGAAATGCTCCGTCGCGGCCGGCACCTGAGCCTGGAACACTGCTTCGCCCTCGAACTGCATCTGGATCGCCAGTGGTTCGAACTTGGCGACTTGATCGAAGGCGTGCGCGCCCTGCTGATCGACAAAGACAAATCACCGCGCTGGAACCCGCCGACCCTGGCTGCGCTGCACGCCGAGCACATCGCGGGTTTCTTCCACGGTTTCGAAGAGAGCGGGAGCTGAGTCATGCACGATCTCGAATTGACTGAAGACCAGGTAATGATCCGCGACATGGCCCGGGACTTTGCCCGTGGCGAAATCGCCCCCCACGCCCAAGCCTGGGAAAAGGCCGGCTGGATCGATGACACCCTGGTGGCGAAGATGGGCGAACTCGGCCTGCTGGGCATGGTGGTGCCGGAAGAATGGGGCGGCACTTACGTCGACTACGTGGCCTATGCGCTGGCGGTGGAAGAGATCTCCGCCGGTGACGGCGCCACCGGCGCGTTCATGAGCATTCACAACTCGGTGGGCTGCGGGCCGGTGCTCAACTACGGCAGCGAAGAACAGAAACAGACCTGGCTGGCGGATCTGGCCAGCGGCGCGGTGATCGGCTGCTTCTGTCTGACCGAACCCCAGGCCGGCTCCGAAGCGCACAACCTGCGCACCCGCGCCGAACTGCGCGACGGGCAATGGGTAATCAATGGCGCCAAGCAATTTGTCAGCAACGGCAAGCGGGCGAAACTGGCGATCGTTTTTGCCGTCACCGATCCGGATCTTGGCAAGCGTGGGATTTCGGCATTTCTGGTGCCGACCGACACGCCGGGGTTCATCGTCGACCGTACCGAACACAAGATGGGCATCCGCGCCTCCGACACCTGCGCGGTGACGCTGAACAATTGCAGCATTCCTGAAGCGAATCTGCTGGGTGAACGCGGTAAAGGTTTGGCGATTGCTCTCTCCAACCTTGAAGGCGGACGTATCGGCATCGCGGCGCAAGCACTGGGCATTGCCCGTGCGGCTTTTGAAGCGGCGCTGGGTTATGCCCGTGATCGGGTGCAGTTCGGCAAGGCCATCGTCGAGCACCAAAGCATCGCCAACCTGCTGGCGGACATGCAGATGCAGATCAACGCGGCACGCCTGATGATCCTGCACGCGGCGCGGTTGCGCACGGCGGGCAAACCGTGCCTGTCGGAGGCTTCGCAGGCCAAGCTGTTTGCTTCGGAAATGGCTGAAAAGGTGTGCTCGTCAGCGATTCAGATTCATGGCGGGTATGGGTATCTGGAGGATTACCCGGTGGAGAAGTACTACCGGGATGCGCGGATTACCCAGATTTATGAGGGGTCGAGTGAGATACAGCGAATGGTGATTGCTCGGGAGTTGAAGAACTACCAGCTCTAAAAGGCAAAAGCATCGCTGGCAAGCCAGCTCTCACAGTTTCTTCGGTGTACACGATAAGTGCGAACGACCGAGATTCCTGTGGGAGCTGCGGTGCGACAATTCGACTTGCCAGCGATGGCGTCAATGAATACGCCGCACTACTTGCCTTGGAACTCCGGCGCACGCTTGGCCACAAACGCCGCCATCCCTTCCTTCTGATCCTGCGTCGCAAACGCCGCATGGAACACCCGGCGCTCGAAGCGCACGCCTTCAGTCAGGTTCACTTCAAACGCGCGGTTGACGCTCTCCTTGACCATCATCGCAATCGGCAGCGATTTGCTGGCGATCACCGCCGCGACTTTCAGCGCCTCATCCAGCAGCTCATCACTCGGCACGATGCGCGCGACGATGCCGCAGCGCTCGGCTTCCACCGCGTCGATCAAACGGCCGCTCAGGCACATTTCCATCGCTTTGGCCTTGCCCACGGCGCGGGTCAGGCGTTGGGTGCCGCCCATGCCCGGCAGCACGCCGAGGTTGATTTCCGGCTGACCGAATTTGGCGTTGTCGCCGGCCAGGATGAAGTCGCACATCAGCGCCAGTTCACAGCCGCCACCGAGGGCAAAGCCGTTGACGGCCGCAATGATCGGCTTGCGGCGGTTAGCCACACGGTCGCTGTCGCTGAACAAATCATCCATGTAAATCTGCGGATAGGTCAGCTCGGCCATTTCCTTGATGTCGGCGCCGGCGGCGAAGGCTTTCTTCGACCCGGTGATGACGATGCAGCCAATATTCGCATCGGCTTCGAGGCCATCGAGGGCGCGGTTCACTTCGCTGACCAGTTGCGCGTTGAGGGCATTCAGCGCCTGCGGGCGGTTCAGGGTGATCAGGCCGACGCGGCCATGGGTTTCCAGCAAAATCGTTTCGTAACTCATGTGCAGATTCCTTCTCAAAGATTGCGCGAAATGACCATGCGCTGAATGTCGCTGGTGCCTTCGTAGATCTGGCAGACCCGCACGTCGCGGTAGATGCGCTCCAGCGGAAAGTCGTTGAGGTAACCGTAACCGCCGAGGGTTTGCAAGGCCATCGAGCAGACCTTCTCGGCCATTTCCGAGGCGAACAGTTTGGCCATCGACGCTTCGACCAGCGCCGGCTGACCGCTGTCACGCAGGGCGGCGGCGTAGTGCACCATCTGCCGCGCCACGGCGATCTGGGTCGCCATGTCCGCCAGGCGGAACGCCACGGCCTGATGCTCGATGATCGGCTTGCCGAAGGTGTCACGCTCACGGGCGTAATCGCGCGCCGCTTCGAACGCGGCACGGGCCATGCCCACCGATTGCGAAGCGATGCCGACGCGCCCGCCTTCAAGATTGGCCAGGGCGATCTTGTAGCCCTCGCCCTCCTCGCCCAACCGGTTGGCCACCGGCACTTTCACGTCTTCGAACAGAATCTGGCAGGTGTCCGAGGCGTGCTGGCCGAGTTTGTCTTCGATGCGGGCGACTTTGTAGCCCGGCGAATCGGTCGGCACGATGAACGCGCTGATCCCGCGCTTGCCGGCGCTCGGGTCGGTGACCGCAAACACGATCACGACCCCGGCGTTCTGCCCGGAGGTGATGAACTGTTTGCAGCCGTTGAGCACGTAGTGATCGCCTTCAAGGCGTGCACGGGTTTTCAGGCTGCTGGCGTCGGAACCGGCCTGCGGTTCGGTCAACGCGAAAGCACCGAGCATCTCGCCGCTGGCCAGCGGCTTGAGGAAGCGTTCACGCTGGTCGTCGTTGCCGAACTTGAGGATCGGCACGCAACCCACCGAGTTGTGCACGCTCATGATGGTCGAGCAAGCACCGTCGCCGGCAGCGATTTCTTCCAGGGCCATGGCGTAGGCCAGGTAACCGGTGTCGCAACCGCCCCACTGCTCCGGCACCAGCATGCCGAAGAAGCCCAGTTCGGCCATTTCGCCGATGGCTTCCTTCGGGAAGCGGTGTTCGCGATCCCACTCGGCGGCGAACGGTTTGAGCCGTTCCTCGGCAAACTGCCGGGCCATGTCGCGGATTTGAGTTTGGTCTTCGTTGGGAATCATGGTGAATCCTTACTTCAGGTTCAGACACATATCCTGTGGGAGTGAGCTTGCTCGCGAAATCGGTGCGTCATGCAACTAAAATGTTGGCTGACACGACGCCTTCGCGAGCAAGCTCGCTCCCACAGTTCAATACACGCATTCCACGGCCATCGCCGTGGCTTCGCCGCCGCCGATGCAGATCGCCGCGACGCCGCGTTTGAGGCCTTTCTGGCGCAGGGCCGAGAGCAAGGTCACCAGAATTCGCGCGCCAGACGCACCGATCGGGTGACCCAGGGCGCAGGCGCCGCCGTGGATGTTGAGCTTGTCGTGAGGGATTTCCAGGTGGGTCATCGCCGCCATGCCGACTACGGCGAAGGCCTCGTTGACTTCGAACAGATCAACCTGATCCAGCGACCAGCCGGTTTTCTTCATCAGCTTCTTGATCGCGCCAATCGGCGCCACCGGGAACAGGCCCGGTGTGTCAGCGAAGGCTGCGTGGCCGTGAATCACCGCCAGCGGCTTCAGACCCTGTTTCTGCGCTTGCGACTGACGCATCAGCACCAGTGCCGCAGCGCCGTCGGAGATCGAGCTGGAGTTGGCCGCCGTCACGGTGCCACCCTCGCGGAACGCCGGTTTCAGCGAAGCGATCTTGTCCAGTTTGGCTTTTGGCGGCTGCTCGTCGTTGCTGATTACGACTTGTTCCTTGCCCACGGTCACGGTCAGCGGAACGATCTCGGCCTTGAAGCTGCCGTCCTTGATCGCCTGCTGGGCGCGGGTGGTCGAGGCGATGGCAAAGGCGTCCTGAGCTTCGCGGCTGAAGTCGTTGGTTTCGGCGCAATCCTCGGCGAAGGTGCCCATCAGGCGACCTTTGTCGTAGGCGTCTTCGAGGCCGTCGAGGAACATCGAATCCAGCACCCGGCCGTGGCCCATGCGGTAACCGGCACGGGCGCGATCCAGCAGGTACGGCGCGTTGGACATGCTTTCCATACCGCCGGCGATCACCACATCGGCGCTGCCGGCCAGCAGCATGTCGTGGGCCAGGATGGTGGTTTCCATGCCCGAGCCACACATCTTGTTGACCGTGGTGCAGCGGGTGGATTTGTCCAGCCCGGCGCCCAGTGCAGCCTGACGTGCAGGCGCCTGTCCGAGACCGGCTGGCAGCACGCAGCCAAACAGCACTTCATCGACTGCATCGACGGCCACACCGGCACGCTCAACCGCAGCCTTGATTGCAGCGGCGCCCAGTTGCGGCGCGGTCAGGCTTTTCAGTTCGCCCTGGAAACCGCCCATCGGGGTGCGGACGGCGCTGACGATGACAATCGGATCGTTGGAGATGGTCATGGGAAATCCTCCTTACTTGGCGGCCATGCGCAAGGCACCGTCGAGACGGATCACCTCGCCGTTGAGCATGCTGTTTTCAATGATATGCCGCACCAGCGCGGCGTACTCGGCAGGTTTGCCCAGACGTGGCGGAAACGGTACGCCGGCGGCCAGCGATTCGCGCACTTCCGGGGTCATGCCGGCCATCATCGGGGTTTCGAAAATGCCCGGAGCGATGGTCATCACGCGGATGCCGAAGCGCGCCAGTTCGCGGGCGGCAGGCAGGGTGAGGCTGGCGATGGCGCCTTTGGAGGCGGAATACGCGGCCTGGCCGATCTGGCCGTCGAACGCCGCAACCGACGCGGTGTTGATGATCACGCCACGTTCGCCGTCAGCGTTGGCTTCGCTTTCGGCAATCGCCGCCGCTGCCAGACGCAGCATGTTGAAGCTGCCGATCAGGTTGACGTTGATCACCTGAGCAAAACTGGACAAGGCGTGCGGACCGCTCTTGCCGAGGATCTTCTCGCCGCGAACGATGCCGGCGCAGTTCACCAGCCCGTTGAGGCTACCGAAGACTTTGACAGTCGCCTGCACGGCGGCTTCGGCGGCAGCTTCGTTGCTGATATCCGCCACCATGCTCTGCGCGCCGAGGCGCTGGGCCTGGGTGGCGACCGCATCGGCGTTCAGGTCCACCAGCATCACTTTGGCGCCGGCGCTCACCAGCAATTCAGCGGTGGCGGCACCCAGGCCGGATGCGCCGCCGGTGACGATAAAAACCTTGTTCTCGATCTGCATGACTGTTTCCTTGGATTCAAGCTGAAACGTTGTGCGCTGCGGCCTCTTGAGCCTTGGCGATTTCCTGGTTGCGCAAGATAAAGCGCTGCAATTTGCCGCTCGGGGTTTTCGGCAACTCGCTGACAAATTCGATTTCACGGGGGTACGAATGCGCGGCCAGGCGTTTGCGTACGTGTTGGCGCAGTTCTTCGGCCAGCGCAGGTTCCGCGCGGTATTGCGGGTTGAGCACGACGAAGGCTTTCACCAGTTCGGTGCGCTCCGGATCGGGTTTGCCGACCACTGCGGCTTCGACCACCGCCGGGTGTTCGATCAATGCGCTTTCCACGTCGAACGGGCCGACCCGGTAGCCGGAAGTGGTGATCACATCATCGCTGCGGCCGACGAAGCTGATGCTGCCGTCCGGATTCCATTCGACGGTGTCGCCGCTCAGGTAGTAATCGCCGACGAAAGCCTTGGTCGGCGCGCCTTCGTAGCCGGCGAACCAGCACATTGGCGACTGTGTGCGGTCGATGGCGAGGATGCCCGGCTGGCCGACGCCGAGTTCGTTGTTCTGATCGTCAAGCACCACGATGCGATGGCCCGGCGAGGCGAAACCGGCGGCGCCGAGGTGGATCGGGTGTTCGAGGCCGTGGTGGTTGCACAGCACCATGCCCAGTTCGGTCTGGCCGTAGTGGTCGTGAATGACCACGCCGAGGTTGTCGGCGAACCAGCGGATCACCTCCGGATTCAACGGCTCGCCGGCGCTGCTGACGATGCGCAGCCTGCCCTTGATCGACTTGGCGAAGTCATCGCCGCCGGCAATCAGCAGGCGATACGCGGTGGGCGAACCGGTGAGGTTGGTGATGCCGTACTTGTTGATCACCCGGCAGGTGCTTTCCAGGGTGAACGGGCCATCGTAGAACGTGATCGGATGGCCCATCGACAACGGGCCGGTGACGCCGAAATAAATGCCGTAGGCCCAGCCCGGATCGGCGACGTTCCAGAACGCATCTTCCGGGCGCAGATCCACGGCATCACGGGTGTAGCTCTGGAACGCGACGATGGCCTTGAGCGGCACCGACAGCGCTTTCGACGGGCCGGTGGTGCCCGAGGTGAACATCAGCAGGAACGGGTCTTCGCCGGTCAGCATGACCGGTTCGCAGACATTGGAATGGTTGGGCAGCTCGGCCCAGAAACTGAAATCGCCACGGACGATGCCCTGGCCTTTCGGACCGCCGACGGTGACCAGCGTCGGGCAGTCGGCGACTTCGGCAAGTTTCGGCCGGTTGACCGCATCGGTCACCACCACTTTGGCACCGGAACTGTGCAAGCGATGTTCGAGGGCTTTCGGGCCGAATGCCGTGAACAGCGGTTGATACACCGCACCGATGCGCCAGGTGGCGAACACGGTGATCAGCAATTCGATGTTGCGTGGCAGCAGGCCGGCGACCTTGTCGCCCTTCTGCACGCCCTGGGCGAGAAGGAAATTGGCGAAACGCGCGGCTTTGTCCTGCAGATCGTTGAACGTGTACGTCGCACCGGCGCCATCGCGCCCTTCCCAGAACAGCGCAATGCGCCCCGGCAGTGCGTGGCGGTCACAACATTCGACGCAGGCGTTGAGCGCCTCGAGCGTGCCGCTGAGCGCGGCGTCCACGGTGTGCTGATAATCAAACTGTGCGGTGGCAGACAAGTAATCGCGCATTGCCAGAATCCCTCTGTTCTTATTAGGTTGGGGAACCGTAAACAACAGAGGAATACTCGCGCCGCACGCCGGCTGCGGCAATGGTCAAAGCCCTCAAAGTGGATGACTGGTTTGGCCAAGATTCCGGTTACAGCTGATCGTTCCCACGCTCTGCGTGGGAATGCAGCCCGGGACGCTCCGCGTCCCCTCCAGAGCTGGAACGCGGAGCGTCCCTTGAGGCATTCCCACGCAGAGCGTGGGAACGAGAGTTGGCGTTGAGTCAGCGGGTGTTGGGAGTGTCGGTGGCGGATCAGACCGCTTCGTTGAGGATCAAGCTGCGATAGTGCCCGGGATTGGTCCCCGACCACTTGCGAAACGCCTTGTAGAACGAACTCGCATCGGCAAACCCCAGCCGCGTGGCGATCTCGGCAAAGCTGATCGAAGGCTCCGCCAGCCAGGTGATCGCCAACTCCTTGCGCACGCTGTCCTTCAACCCCTGATAGGTCTGCCCTTCTTCGGCCAGACGCCGGCGCAGGGTCGAGGCCGACATGCACAACTGCTGGGCCAGCGCGTCGGTTTCCGGCCAGTGTTCGGCGGCTAGCTGCCGCAGATCCTGCTTGATCCGGCTCGCAAGGCTTTCCGGGTCGCGGTACTTCACCAGAATGTTGGCCGGGGCATGGGCGAGGAAGCGCTTCAACTCCTCGGCGCTGCGCTTGATCGGCAGATCCAGCACATCGGCGGCGAAGATCATCCGCGTTCGCGGCCGGTCGAAGCGCAAGTTTTCCGAGAACATCACCCGATAGTCATCACAGAAGTCCGGCGCCGGGCAGCGCAATTCGATGGCCAGGATCGGAATCCGCCGCCCCGCCAGCCAGCACGCCACGCCGTGAACGATCATCCAGTAGGTGAAATAGGTGAAGGCGCGGCGCGGTTCCGGTTCGTCTTCCAGCAGGACGATTTCCGCCAGACTCTGCTGGTGCACCAGTTGCGCCGGCATGCGCTCGAGCATCAGCGACAGGAAATTCAGACCACTGCTCAACCCGGCCGCCAGATTCGGCTGGGCCATCGCGCTGCGGCAAAGGAATTCCAGGCTGCCGGATTTGAGCTTGCGCGGGTCCATGCCAAAGAACTCGTCATCGCCGCGCCGGGCCAGCAGCCGCCACAACCGTGCGTACTGGCTGGCCGGGACGCGGGCGTCGTCGGCGGACAGCAGCGCCGGATCGATCCCGACCTTGCTCAAGACTTCTTCCGTGGCCACGCCTGGGGCACAACTTTGCAGCAGTGCTTCGCGCACCAGTTGAATGGCGATGGTGTCTTTTTCCGACATGGAACGTGCGCAATCCTGTTGTTGTTCGAGTGGCGGGCATCTTAGCGCAGCTGGCTGGGCGACGTGGATGTTCAGACTCGTTCAGCTGAGGTTCAGGTAAATGTCAATTAGTGCCATGTGAGAATGACTTTCATTATGTTACAACTTGTAACCTCATTTCGTTACACAGTGATCGTCGAATGCTCGTTCCCTTTTTGATCATGTTGCGCGAAGGCATCGAAGCCGCGCTGATCGTTGGCATCATCGCCAGCTACCTGCAACAGACCGGCCGTGGCCAGTGGATGCCGGCGGTGTGGATCGGGGTGTTTCTCGCCGCTGCGCTGGCGTTGCTGGTCGGCGGTGGCCTGGAACTGGTCAGCGCCGAATTCCCGCAAAAGCAGCAGGAACTGTTCGAGGGCGTGGTCGGCCTCGTCGCTGTGGGCATTCTCAGCTCGATGGTGTTCTGGATGCGCAAGGTGGCGCGTTCGATCAAACATTCGCTGCAAGCCTCCCTCGATCATGCGCTGACCGCGTCGAAACATCAGGTCATCGCGCTGATCGCCATGGTGTTTTTCGCCGTGGCCCGGGAAGGACTGGAAACCGTGTTCTTCCTGCTCGCCGTGTTCCAGCAGAGCGAAGGCCCGGCCGCGCCGATCGGCGCCCTGCTCGGCCTGATTCTGGCGATCATCGTCGGCTTCCTGATCTACAGCGGCAGCATGCGCCTGAACCTGTCGGCGTTCTTCCGCTGGACCGGGCTGTTCATCCTCGTGGTCGCCGCCGGGATTCTCGCCAACTCGGTGCAGGCCCTGCATGAGGCCGGGGTGTGGAACCACCTGCAAACCGTGCTCTTCGACTTCAGCGCGACGCTGCCGATGGATGGCCCGCTGGGCTCGGTGCTGGCCGGCATGTTCGGTTATCAGGATGCACCGACCGTCAGCACCCTCGGCGCGTATCTGATTTATCTGGTGGTGGCGCTGGTGATGTTCTTCATGCCGGCACCCAGGCCCGCTGCCCAATCGTCTTCCGTTTCCAGCCAATAAGGGCCTTCATGTCAAAGCCTAATACTCCTCAGGCCTCGCCTCCCCGCGCCTTGCGCTGGGCGGTGGCCGGTTCGGTGGTCGTGATGATCGCCGCCGGTGGCCTGTTCTACTACGCCTCGAAAATGGCCGCCGCCAAACGTCAGCACAACCGTGACGAAGTGGTGGTGAACATCCACCCGCACAGTTGCGAGCCGAACGCCCTGACGGTGCCGGCCGGCCGCGCCAGTTTCCGCATCGTCAACCGCTCTGACCGGGCGGTGGAATGGGAAATCCTCGACGGTGTGCTGGTGGTCGAAGAGCGCGAGAACATCGCGCCGGGCCTGAGCCAGGTGATCAACGCCAACCTGCAGCCCGGCGACTACGCCATCACCTGCGGCCTGCTGAGCAACCCGCGCGGCACCCTGCACGTGACGCCAACCGCCGCTTCGGATGCCGCTGCCAAGGCCAAGCCGTCCATGGTTGCCTTCGTCGGGCCGCTGTCGGAGTTCCGCGTCTACCTGGCCAGCCAGGGCAGCGCGCTGATCAAAGCCGTGACCGCGCTGAATCAAGCGATCGACAGCGGCGATCTGGCCCGGGCCCAGGCGTTGTATTTGCCGGCCCGTGCCGCGTACCAGCGTCTGGCCCCGGCCGCACAACGCCTGGCCGAACTGGACAACAGCATCAACGCCCGCGCCGATTACTTCGAAAAACGCGAGCAGGATCCGGCCTTCGTCGGTTTCCACCGCCTCGAATACGCGCTGTTCCAGCAACGCAAACTCGACGGCCTGACGCCCATTGCCCAGGGCTTGCTCGACAACGTCACCACGCTGAAACAACAGCTGCTGGCCCAGTCGCTGCCGCCGGAGCAACTGGTGGAAATCGTCGTGCGCAACCTCAACACCCTCGCCGACGTGCGCGCCGCCAGCGGCGAAGAGGAACGCTACAGCCACGGCGACCTCAACGGCTTCGCGGCCAATCATGAAACCGCGCACAAAGTCGTCGAACTGCTGCGCCCGCTGCTGAGCAAATCCGCCGCCGACCTGCTGCCGAAAATCGACAGCGCACTGGCTGATTTCGATACCACGCTGAACGGCTTCAAGGTCAAGGACGGCTACGCCAGCTACGACACCGTCAACGGTGAGCAACGCAAGCAGATCGCCGACAAGGCCAAGGCCCTGGCCGACGCCCTCGACGCCATTGATCCCGCCCTCGGCCTCTCCGGCCTGTAAGCAGAAGACGAATACCGATGAACGATTCCGAACACTTCAACCTGCAACGTCGCCGTGTACTGATGGGCATGGGCGCCGCCGGTGTCGCACTGGCCGGCACGGCGTTGAGCTGCCCGGCGATGGCAGCCGCCCCTGCTCAAGTCACCGAAGCACCGAGCAGCGACAAGACCCAGGATCATCATGATTTTCATGGTGTGCACCAGAGCGGCATCGTCACCCCGCGCCCGGCGGCCGGCATGCTGGTGTCGTTCGATGTGCTGGCCAGCGACCGTGAAGACCTCGAACGCCTGTTTCGCACCCTCAACGAGCGCATCGCGTTCCTGATGAAGGGCGGCCCGGTGGCGCAGATCGATCCGAAGTTGCCGCCGCCCGATTCCGGGATTCTCGGCCCGGTAGTGACGCCGGACAACCTGACCATCACCGTGTCTGTCGGCGAATCATTGTTCGATGAGCGCTTTGGCCTCGCCGCCGCCAAGCCCAAGCGTCTGGTGCGCATGGTCGGTTTCCCCAACGATGCGCTGGAAGCCGATTGCTGCCACGGCGACCTGAGCCTGCAGTTCTGCTCCAACACCGCTGACACCAACATCCACGCCCTGCGCGACATCGTGAAGAACCTGCCGGATCTGCTGCTGGTGCGCTGGAAACAGGAAGGCAGCGTACCGCCGCAAGCCCCGGCCAAACCCGGTGTGCCGGCGCAATCGGCGCGTAACTTCCTGGGTTTCCGCGATGGTTCGGCCAAC
Source organism: Pseudomonas gozinkensis (assembly GCF_014863585.1). Classification (NCBI taxonomy): domain Bacteria; kingdom Pseudomonadati; phylum Pseudomonadota; class Gammaproteobacteria; order Pseudomonadales; family Pseudomonadaceae; genus Pseudomonas; species Pseudomonas gozinkensis. The sequence goes on from NZ_CP062253.1 coordinate 3,490,058, forward strand.
CCGGATTCCAACGACGGCAAAGCCATGGACCGCATCGTCTGGGTGCAGCCGGGCAGCGACGAACCGGCCTGGGCGGCCCACGGCAGTTATCAGGCGGTGCGGATCATCCGCAACTTCGTCGAACGCTGGGACCGTACGCCATTGCAGGAACAGGAAAGCATCATCGGCCGGGTCAAAACCACCGGCGCGCCGATGGGCGCCAACCATGAAACCGAAGTCCCGGATTACAGCAAGGACCCGGAAGGCAAGCTGACCAAGCTCGACGCACATATCCGCCTGGCCAACCCGCGCACCGCCGCGAGCCAGGCCAACCTGATCCTGCGCCGGCCGTTCAACTACTCCAACGGCGTGAACAAGAACGGCCAGCTCGACATGGGCCTGCTGTTCATCTGTTACCAGGCCGACCTGGAAAAAGGCTTCATCACCGTGCAGACCCGCCTCAATGGCGAGCCGCTGGAGGAATACCTCAAGCCGGTCGGCGGCGGTTACTTCTTCACCCTGCCGGGTGTCACGGGCGACAAGGACTTCATCGGTCGCTCGCTGCTCAACGCTACCCAACCAAAAACAACTGCATAGCATTCAACAGGAGCCGCCCCCATGAAAAAGACGCCACTCGCGTTATTGCTGACCCTTGGTTTGCTCAACACCCCGCTGTCGGCGTTCGCCGCGACCGCGCCTCTGGATCTGGTGGGGCCGGTGTCGGACTACAAGATCTACGTCACCGAACAACTGGATGAACTGGCCAGCCACACCCAGCAGTTCACCGACGCGGTGAAAAAAGGCGACCTGGCCACCGCGCAGAAGCTCTACGCGCCGACCCGCGTTTATTACGAGTCGATCGAGCCGATCGCCGAGCTGTTCAGTGACCTCGACGCCTCCATCGACTCCCGCGTCGACGACCACGAAAAGGGCGTGAAGGCTGAAGACTTCACCGGTTTCCACCGCATCGAGTACTCGCTGTTCTCAGAGAAGAGCACCAAGGATCTGGACGGCCTGGCCGATGGCCTGAACAAGGACGTGAAGGACCTGCAGACCCGCGTCGCCGGCCTGACCTTCCCGCCGGAAAAAGTCGTCGGCGGCGCTGCCGCACTGCTCGAAGAAGTCGCCGCGACCAAGATCTCCGGTGAAGAAGACCGTTACAGCCATACCGACCTCTATGACTTCCAGGGCAACATCGACGGCGCGAAGAAAATCGTCGACCTGTTCCGTCCGCAGATCGAGAAACAGGACAAGGCCTTCGTCGCCAAAGTCGACAAGAACTTCGCCACCGTGGACAAGATCCTGGCCAAGTACAAGACCAAGGACGGTGGTTTCGAGACGTATGACAAAGTGAAGGACAACGACCGCAAGGCGCTGGTGGGCCCGGTCAATACCCTGGCTGAAGACCTGTCGACATTGCGTGGCAAGCTCGGTCTGAACTGAGACGTGTAGCGCCTGTTCTACACCTTTCGCGAGCAAGCTCGCTCCCACACGAAGTCTTTGTTGAACACAGAAATTGTGCTCAGCAAAGATCCAATGTGGGAGCGAGCTTGCTCGCGAAGGCATTTTTAGCGGCGCTGAAAACTCTGTGCTTTAGAGGATGCGATAGAGCAACCGCTCGACGCGCACCCGGCTCACGCGCTTGAGGAACTTGGCCACGCCCGCCGGGTAGTCCGGCAAGGCTTCCAGGTCCTGGAATCGCTCGATCCGCGTGGTGTGTTCGAAGATGTTTTCCAGCTCAAGACGTCGCGGTTCCAGCCATTCGCCTTTCGGGTCATCGATCAGCAAGGCGTTTTCCAGATCGAGCCGGAATGCCCTCGGGTTGAGGTTGTTACCGGTCAGCAGCGTGTAGCGCTGGTCGATCCACATGCCCTTGAGGTGATAGCTGTTGTCGCCTTCACGCCACAGGTGCAGGTTCAACTGGCCGCTGTCGATGTTGCGCTGATGCCGCTTGGCGAAACGGCGCAGGCTGATCTCGTAGAGATACGGCAGCGCGGCGATCACCTTGAACGGCTCGCTCGGCGGGATGTAGAAGTCGTTGGCGGTCTTGTCGCCGACCACGATGTCGATCTTCACACCGCGGGCCAGCGCCCGGTTGATCTCGCGGATCACCCCCAGCGGCAGATTGAAATACGGTGTGCAGATGGTCAGTTGCTTCTGGGCGCTGGCGATCAGCTCCAGAATCACCCGGTTCAGCGGGTTGTTCTTGCCCACGCCGAGCAAAGGGCTGACTGACAGGCCGGTATGCGCCGTGTTGCCGGCACTGGTGTCGTAAGCCGCATATTTGAGGCGGCTGCGCAAATCGCCGATGTCGTTGCGCAGGCTGCGGGTGGTCGGCAGGTTCGGCAGGTCGAGGCGATGCACCGCTTTCGATTCGATCAGACCGTGCTTGACCAGATGGTGCATCGAATCCGCCAGTTCGCGGCTTTGCAACACGTGATAACGGTCGAAACGGTACTTGTCGAATTTATGCAGGTAGACGTTGTTCAGGCTCGCACCGCTATAGACCACGCAATCGTCGATCACGAAGCCTTTGAGGTGCAGCACGCCGAACAGCTCGCGGGTCTGCACCGGCACGCCGTAGACCGGCACCACGCTCTGGTGGGTGCGGGTCATTTCCTGATACCACGCCGAGTTGCCCGGCTGCTTGCCGGCACCGATCAAGCCGCGCTGGGCCCGCAGCCAGTCGACGACCACCGCGATTTCAAGCCCGGGACGCTTGAGTTTCGCGGCGTGCAAAGCATCGAGAATTTCCTGGCCAGCCTCATCGTTTTGCAGATAGAGCGCGACGAGGTAAATGCGCTGGGTCGCCTGGGCGATTTTCTCCAGCAGGCAACGGCGGAAATCGGCGGCGCCGGGCAGGATCGTCACGGCCTCGGCGGTCAGCGGAAAGCTGCGCAGTTTGGGCAGCAGAGAGCGTTTGAAAAGCAACGGCATAGGGCTCGCAATGGGTCGAATCCGAAGAACCCGAGAGCTTACACCATCAACTCCTTCGGGTCTTGTGAGTGTCTGTAATGACTTGACTGATCGTTCCCACGTCGAGGCGTCGAACCGTCCGCGTGGGAATGCCTCAAGGGACGCTCCGCGTTCCAGCTCGGGAAGGGACGCGGAGCGTCCCGGGCTGCATTCCCACGCAGAGCGTGGGAACGATCAAGTAGAACGCGAGAGCGATCAGGAAATAACTGCTTGACCAAGGAGAACGATCGTTCTACTGTTCGCCACATGAACAAAATAACCAGCAACGACACGACCCGAGACATCATTCTGGATGTCACCGAAAAGTTGATCTACAAAAGTGGCATCGCTGCCACCGGCATGGATCTACTGGTGAAAACCGCCGGCGTTTCCAGAAAGAGTATCTACCGCTACTTCGCCAACAAGGAGGAGTTGACCGTCGCCGCGCTGCAACGCCGCGACGTGCGCTGGATGCACTGGTACAGAAGCGCCGTCGATCAGGCCGAAACCCCGGCCGATCGCCTGCTCAACCTGTTTACCGTACTCAAGGGCTGGTTCGCCTCGGAAGGCTTTCGAGGATGTGCCTTCATCAATACCAGTGGCGAGACCGGCGATCCCGAGGATCCGGTCCGCCAGGTCGCCAAAGACCACAAACAGAAGCTGCTCGACTATGTGTGCGAGCTGTGTACCGAACATGGGGCCGAGGACCCGCAACTGCTGGCCAAACAGCTGCTGATCCTGATTGACGGCGCCATTACCGTAGCGCTTGTGATGGGTGATCACAGTGCCGCCGATAATGCGCAATGCATGGCGCGAAAGTTATTGGACCTGTAACGCCTTAATAAGCCTGACAAGTTGTTTGACTGTTAATAGATCGGGAGACAAACATGTCTACTGCAGCCGAAGTTCGTCCGCCATTGCCACCGTTCAACCGTGAATCGGCCATTGAAAAAGTTCGTCTGGCCGAGGATGGCTGGAACTCCCGCGACCCGGAGCGCGTGTCGCTGGCTTACACCCTGGACACCAAATGGCGCAACCGCGCCGAATTCGCCAACAACCGCGAAGAAGCCAAGGGTTTTCTGACCCGCAAATGGGCCAAGGAACTGGATTACCGCCTGATCAAGGAACTCTGGGCCTACTCCGACACCCGCATCGCCGTGCGCTACGCCTACGAATGGCACGACGACTCGGGCAACTGGTTCCGCTCCTACGGCAACGAGAACTGGGAATTCGACGACAAGGGCCTGATGTTCCAGCGTTACGCCTGCATCAACGACATGCCGATAAAGGAAAGCGAACGCAAGTTCCACTGGCCGCTGGGCCGACGCCCGGATGATCATCCGGGGTTGTCTGAGCTGGGTCTGTAATCAAGTAGCCGATCCCTCCTGCACAGTGTGCAGGAGGGATTTTCAGGCGACTTCGGCAGTCCGGGCCGATTGCGCTTTGGCCTCCAGTTCCCGCACCAACGGCAACACCCGCTTGCCGAAATACTCCACCTCTTCCTGAAAATGCAGGAACCCCGCCAATATCAGGTCCACACCCACCGCTTTCAACGCCACGATCCGCTCGGCAATCTGCTGCGGCGTGCCGATCAGATTGGTCTTGAAGCCGTCGTTGTACTGCACCAGATCTTCAAACGTCGATTTGGCCCAGTTGCCCTCGCCCTCGGGCGACGCCCTGCCCGCCTGTTTCGCCGCATCACCGAAGGCATTCACCGCTTCCGGATCCGCCTGGTCGATGATCTGTGCCAGTACTGCTTTGGCTTCTTCCTCGGTATCCCGGGCGATGACAAACGCATTCACCCCGATTTTCACCGAATGATGATTCGCCGCCGCTTTGGCGCGAATGTCGTCGACCTGCGCCTTGATGCCCTCGACGCTGTTGCCGTTGGTGAAATACCAGTCCGACACCCGCGCTGCCATGTCCCGAGCGGCGCGGGAACTGCCACCCTGAAAGATTTCCGGCCGGCCCAGCGGCTTCGGCTTCAGGCTGTAGTTGTCGAAGCGATAGAAATCGCCACGGAAAGTGAAGTTGTCCTGACTCCAGATCCCGCGCAGCGAACGGATGAACTCTTCCGAACGACGATAGCGCTCGTCGTGCTCCAGCCAGTGTTCGCCAATCGCCTGGAACTCGCCTTTGAACCAACCGCTGACGATGTTCACCGCAATCCGGCCGTTGGTGAGTTGATCAATGGTCGCCAACTGTTTGGCCGCCAGCGCCGGTTGCCACGGGCCGGGCAAGATGGCGGCGATGACTTTCAGTGTGCTGGTGGCGGCGAGCAGCGCATGGCTGAAGGCGACCGATTCATGCTGGAACTCGGCGCCGTAGCCGGCGGTGAAACGGATTTGCGTCAGGGCGTATTCGAAACCCGCCGCCTCGGCCAGTTGCGCCAGTTTGCGGTTGTAGTCAATGCCCCAGTCGGTGCGTTGCTCGATCTTGCTGACCACCAGCCCACCGCTGACGTTCGGCACCCAGTAGGCAAATTTCACGGCTTGCTGACTCATTGGCGTGTCCTCGGGACAGTTGATGAAGGTGAGAGAGCCAGAGCAGCAAGCGTGCCAGCAGCGGAAGGCCCGGTTTTATTGGGGCTACAGGCAATCGGGATGCATGGTGGGAGGGTGATTTGTTGGGTGCCTGTTCGGTGGGCAACAGTTGAACTGTCGGGGAAAGGACTGGCCTCATCGCTGGCAAGTCGAATCGTCGCACCGCCGCTCCCACAGTAATTTCAGTGCGCACAATATTGCGATCATCCCGAAAACTTGTGGGAGCTGGCTTGCCAGCGATGAGGCCATATAGGTCGCCGCAACACTTGGAAATGAGTAACATGGCTGCCCTCCCCGCAGCCCAGCTCTGCAACCTGCCGAATAAGCCGATTCCATGCCTTTCGAACTCAGCGTTGACCTCACCACCCTGGCCGTTCTGGCCCTTGTCGCTTTCATTGCCGGATTCATCGACGCCATCGCCGGCGGTGGCGGTCTGTTGACCACGCCTGCGTTGCTCACCGCCGGCCTGCCGCCACACCTGGTGCTCGGCACCAACAAACTGAGTTCAACTTTCGGTTCGGCGACTGCCAGTTTCACCTTCTACCGGCGCAAGCTGTTTCACCCCAAGCAGTGGATGCACGCCATCGTTGGCACCCTGGTCGGCGCGCTGACCGGCGCCATCGTCGCCCATTACCTGCCGGCGGAATGGCTGAACAAGATGCTGCCGGTGATCGTCTTCGCCTGCGGTCTGTACCTGTTGTTTGGCGGCACGCCGAAAGCGCCGCTGGACAGCGACGCACCGATCAAGAAGAAGTGGCAATCGACCCAGGGCTTCAGCCTCGGTTTCTACGACGGCGTGGCCGGCCCCGGCACTGGCGCATTCTGGACTGTCAGCAGTCTGCTGCTCTACCCGATCGATCTGGTCAAGGCCAGCGGCGTGGCGCGCAGCATGAACTTCGTCAGCAACATTGCGGCGCTGTCGGTGTTCGTGTTTTCCGGGCAGGTGGACTGGATCATCGGCCTGAGCATGGGCCTGTCGGTGATGGTCGGCGCGTTCTTCGGGGCGCGCACCGCGATCAGCGGCGGCGCCAAGTTCATTCGTCCGGTGTTCATCACCGTGGTGCTGGGGTTGACCGTGCGTCTAGCCTGGCAGCACTGGTTCAGCGTGGCCTAAGCGCCGCGCCACGTAGACGTCGATCAGGTAACGGGCAATCGATTTGGACGCCGGCAACGGCGGCAGATCGTGCACGTTGAACCACTGGGCGTCTTCGATCTCGTCTTCCTGACAGACAATCTCGCCACCGGCGTATTCGGCATGGAAGCCCAGCATCATCGAGTGCGGGAAGGGCCAGCACTGGCTGCCCATATACTGGATGTTCTTCACCTCGATCTGCACTTCCTCGCGCACTTCGCGGATCAGGCAATCCTCGGCCGACTCCCCAGGCTCGGCGAACCCTGCCAACGTGCTATAGACACCGGTGACAAAGCGCGGTGAACGCGCCAGCAGCACTTCATCGCCACGGGTCACCAGCACGATCATGCTCGGCGAAATCCGCGGATAACTGCGCAGATCGCACGGCTGGCAATACATCGCCCGCTCTCTTGGCACCTGGGTCATGGCCTGACCGCAATTGCCGCAGAAACGGTGTTCGCGAGCCCAAGTGCCGATCTGTGCGGCGTAGCCCAGCACTTTGTAGATCGTGTGATCGCCGTCGAGCATGAACGCCCGCAAGCCTTTCCAGTTGCACCCCGGCACCTCGCTGGTGCTGCGCAGTTCCAGCAGATACACCGGTTCGCCATCGAGATGACCGATACCGTGCTCGGCAAGGATCGACAAGTCCTGACGCTTGAGCCATTCCCGGGGGAACAGCGCGCCGTTGTCATCGAACAGGAAACCCTCGGGGCTGCGCGCCACGGCCCAGCCGCCGGGTTGATCGGTGTCCAGTACTGCAGTGGTCCAGCGAGATGTCATGGTTTCTCAATCCAGAAATTCGGGTTTCTGTTTGCTCATATGGGCAGCCATGGCCACGCGCAAGTCAGTGGATTGCAACATGGCGGCGTTCCAGGTGGCAACGTACTCGAGACCGTCGTCGATGCGATGGTCGCGCATGTAGCTGATCATTTCCTTGGTGCCGGTGACCGCGATCGGCGACTTGCCGGCGATGTCCCGGGCAATGTCCATCACGCCTTCGATCAGGCTGTCCTTGTCGCTGTAGACGCGATTGACCAGGCCGATGCTGCGCGCTTCTTCGGCGCCAAAGGTGCGACCGGTGTAAGCCAGCTCACGCAGCATGCCGTCACCGATGATCCGTGGCAACCGTTGCAGGGTGCCAACGTCGGCCGCCATGCCGATGTCGATTTCCTTGATCGAGAACTGCGCGTCTTCAGCGGCGTAGCGCATGTCGCAGGCGGCGATCAGGTCGATGGCACCGCCCAGGCAATAACCCTGGATCGCCGCGAGTACCGGTTTGCGGCAATTGTCGACGGCATTGAAGGATGCTTGCAGGGTCAGGATCTTTTTGCGCAGCAAACGCGCATTGCGCCCGACATCCTTGCCCAGCTCATTGGCCACACCGGCCAGCATCATCAGGTCGATGCCCGAGGAAAAGTGTTTGCCAGCGCCGCTGAGCACCACCACCCGCACTTCGTCGGTGTCGTCGATCCACTGGAACACCTCGACGATTTCGCTCCAGAACGCAGCGTTCATCGAGTTGATCTTTTCCGGACGATTGATCTGCACATGGGCGATGTTGTCGGCCAGTTCGACGCTGAAGGCGGTGTATTGAGTCATGGCAGAAATCCTTTACCGGGCTGAAAATGAGGCCCGAACTATAACAAGGCATCAGCACGGCGGTTCGGCCAAATGCGGGACTCTAGCCGTTCTTCACCGCGACGAAGGCGGCGGTCTCGTAAGGCACCGTCACCACCTCCCTGCCCCGCAGCTGTGGCTCGCCGGCAATCAGTTGAGCAATCTGCTCGTCGATCTTCGCGCGCTGTTGATCGCTCAACGCGGCAATGAAACTGGTGGAGCGCACCCGGTTGAAAATCACATCTTCCGGCGAGCCGGTATGGCCATGCTGAAAGTGCTGGGCCTGCAACGGCCCGAACGCAGGATGGGGAAAGGCCTTGCGCCATTCACCAGTGTAGAAGCGCGGGGTGTCGCCCTCCAGCGCATTGACGATGGCGTCCAGCTTGGGCACCCATTCGATCCGGGTGTCGCGCAGGTTCCAGATCAGGCCCAGTCTGCCGCCTGGCTTGAGCACCCGGGCGATTTCATCCAGCGCTTCGGTGCTGGCAAACCAGTGAAAGGCCTGCGCACAGACAACCGCATCCACCGAAGCATCGGGCAGCGGCAGATCTGTTGCCGTACCACTGACGGCCAACACCTGCGGCCAGGCTAGTGACAGTTTTTCCAGCATCTGCGCCACCGGTTCCACGGCGATTACCTGGGCGCCAGTCGCCACCAGCCGTCCGGTGAACTTGCCGGTGCCGGCGCCAAGGTCGATAACAGTCTTGTGGCCATCGAGGCCCAGTGTGCCCGTCAGCCATTCGCTGACGGCCGGCGGGTAGTCGGGCCGGCCCTTGACGTAGGTGTCGGCGGCGGTTTTGTAGCCACTGGCGGCCGAGTGGTGAACCTGATCTTTCATGGCCAAACTCCCATGGTGGAACTTCAGATCGACAACGAATGCTGACGAGCATAGCGCCGGAAAAAGGGCTTTCCTTTAACAAAGCCTGACAAAGCAATGAATAAATTTTCACCCTGTGGTGTTCAAAGTGAAACATGTCCCCCTGTGGAGCCTTGCCCATGACTATCCGTTCCGTTATGTTCGCCGCCCCGTTGCTGGTGGCCGCGGTTTTCGCAAGCCCCCTCGCCTTCGCCAATGGCGATGAAGAGGCGCCGGTACAGAAACCCAACTGCCCCAAAGGCCAGGTGTTCGACACCAAGACGCAGAAGTGCGTGATGCAGACCAGCCATCTGGTGCCCGACGCCGACCGGACCGATTACGCCTACCGTCTGGCCAAGGCCGGCCGTTATGAAGAAGCCCTGGCCCTGCTCGATACGCTGCAACAACCGAACACCGCCAAGGCCCTCAACTATCGCGGTTACGCGACGCGCAAACTGGGCCGCACTGATGAGGGCATCGGTTATTACCTGCAATCGGTGAAACTCGATCCGCAGTATGCGCAGGTCCGCGAATACCTGGGCGAGGCCTATGTGATCAAGGGTCGCGTCGATCTGGCGCAGGAGCAGTTGCAGCACATCCAGAAGATTTGCGGCACGACCTGCGAGGAATACCGGGACCTGGCCGAAGCCATCAACGATTCATCGAAAACCTGACACGACACGCGGAGGCGAACATTTTCAGCGATCAGGCCTTCAGAGCCGAACTCGGGCAACACCTGGCGCGCCTGTGGCGTTACGGCTTGCTGCTGTCGCGCAATCGGCACGTGGCCGAGGATCTGGTGCAAGCCACTTGCGTGCGGGCGCTGGAGCGTTCGGGCCAGTACGTGGCCGGCACCCGCATGGACCGCTGGCTGCTGAGCATTCTGCATTCGATCTGGCTCAATGAAGTGCGCGCCCGCCGGGTGCGCCAGGGCCAGGGCATGATGGATGCCGAAAGCCAGCTGACCTTCGATGGCGAATACGCCGCGCAGACTCACGTCATGGCGGCGCAGGTGATCCGCCGGGTCGATGCATTGCCGGAAACCCAGCGTGAAACGGTCTATCTCGCCTACGTTGAAGGCCTGTCTTATCGCGAAGTTGCCGAGATCCTGCAAGTGCCGATCGGCACGGTCATGAGCCGTCTGGCCACAGCACGCCTGAAACTGGCCGAATACCCGCCGCTGCATGCGGTACCGAACAGCCCCGCAGGAGACCGGCAATGAATGCGCCTTCCGACGAGCAACTGGTGGCGTATCTGGACGATGAACTGGACCGCGAACAACGCGGCCAGCTCGACAGCCTCATCGCCGACGATCCGCTGCTGAGCCTGCGGGTGCAATGGCTCGGCCGCAGCAATCTGCCGTTCAAGGCGGCCTACGACGAACTGGCGCAACAGGCGCCACTTGACCGTTTGCAGGCTCGGCTCGATGCCGCGCCGTCACCGCAGAAGCCGGGTTTCAGCCGACGCTGGTTCATCGGCGCAGCCGCCGCAGGCGTGGCGCTCGCAGGTATCGCGGCGGACCGCTTGTTCCTGGCCTGGCAAACGCAGCAATCGCACAACTGGCGCGAACTGGTGGGCGATTACATGGCGCTGTATGTGCCGCAGACCCTCGAGCATTTACCTACCGACGAAGCCTCGCAACTGGCGCAGTTGCGCACCATCGATGCGCGACTGGGCGTAAGCCTGACGCCGGCGAAACTGAAACTGCCCGGCGCGCAGTTCAAACGCGCGCAGCTGCTTGAATACGACGGCGTGCCCATCGCCCAGATGACCTGGCTCGACGCCACCCACGGCCCGCTGGCGCTGTGCGTCACGCGCACCAACAGCGGCAGCCAGCCGCTGGCCCATGAACGCCGTCACGGGATGAACGTGGTGTACTGGACCGAGCGTGAACACGCCTGGATGCTGATCGGCCATCATGCGTCGGCCGAACTCGAAAGCCTGGCGAAAACCTTCAAAGAGCGGCTGAGCGCGTGAGTGAACCTGTCGCTATGCTTGGCGAGTGATTATCCAGGGAGGACCCTTTTATGCCGATTTCAACGCGCACTGCCTTATTGGTCATCGACGTACAGAACGACTTCACTCCCGGCGGCCAGCTGGCCGTGCCCGAAGGTGATCTGATTGTTCCGCTGATCAATCGCCTCGCCACGCAATTCAAACAGGTCGTGATTGCCCAGGACTGGCACCCGGCCGGCCATGCGTCGTTTGCTTCCAGCCATCCCGGCCATAAACCCTACGACGTGATTCAACTGCCCTACGGCGAGCAAGCACTCTGGCCGGATCATTGCGTTCAGGCCACCCAGGGTGCCGAGTTCCACAAGGGTCTGAATCTGCCCCATGCACAGCTGATCATCCGCAAGGGTTGCAACCCGGACATCGACAGCTATTCGGCGTTTCTGGAAGCGGATCGCGTCACGACCACGGGTCTGGCCGGTTATCTCAAGGAACGCGGGATCGACACGGTGTACATGGTCGGGCTGGCGCTGGATTTCTGCGTGATGTTCTCCGCGCTGGATGCACGGGCGGCGGGGTTCAATGCGTTTGTGGTGCTGGATGCGTGCCGAGCGATTGATTTGAATGGCTCGCTGGCGTCGGCGGTCGAGCGGATGCAGGTGGCCGGGGTAGGACTGATCCAGTCGACTGAACTGCTTTGACCGACTTGCTGATCGTTCCCACGCTCTGCGTGGGAATGCCGCCCAGGACGCTCCGCGTCCTTTGTGACGCAGAGCGTCACCGTATGCATTCCCACGCGGAGCGTGGGAACGATCAGCGCTCTGGGTGGGAACTCAGCGATCATCAGGTCGGGGTTGGCAGCCAGAGCCTGAACCGCGCTCCGCCCAACGGCGAACCTTCCGCGGTCAACGTCCCGCCCTGCGCTTCCAGTGCCCGACGGCTGATTGCCAATCCCAGACCAAACCCGCCAGTGGCTCGATCCCGGCTGCGATCCAGTCGATAGAACGGCTCGAAAATCCGCTCCCGCTCGTCTTCCGGAATGCCGATACCATCGTCATCGACCCAGATTTCACACCCCTTCGGGCAGACCTGTACACCGATCTGAATGCGCTTTTCGCAGTAACGCATGGCGTTGCGCAGCAGGTTCTGAATCGCACGTGCCGTCAGGCGCGGGTCGAGGGAGAAGCGTTCCAGTTGATTGTGCAGCAGCACATCGATGACGATTTCCGGGGATTCCAGTTCTTCGTCGACGCTGCCCAGAATGCTGTCGATGAACTCGTCCAGCGACACTTCGACCTGCTCCGGCATCTTCGCCGGATTCTGCAGGCGGCTGTAGGACAGCAACTCCAGCACCAGCTCATCCAGTTCGCGAATGTGCGCGACCAGCCCTTGCAGGCGTTCGCGGCTGGCTTGCGGCAAGTCATCGGACAGCGCCAGCGCCAGGCCGAAGTCCAGGCGGGTCAGCGGCGTGCGCAACTCGTGGGACACGGCATTGAGCAGATCCCGTTGTTGATTGAGCAGGTTTTCGATGTCGCCGGCCATGGTGTCGAACACGTTGGCCAGACTACCGATATTGGAACCCGGGCCGATCTGCGTGCGCTCGCTCAAATGGCCCTTGCCGAAGCGTTCGGCCGTGCCCTTTAGCCGCTCCAGATCGCGCCAGTGCGGACGAAACCAGAGCAACAGGCACGCCAGCAGGCTCGCGCCGATGAGCACGTTGATGCTCCAGTACAACAAATTCACATCCATCGGATCCGGCGGCACCACCATCTGCACCGCCATTTCGTCGTTCAGCGGCGCGACCGCCAGCGTGCGCCAGCCCCAGTCGCCCACCCGCACCATGTTCTCGCCGCGCCGCAGACGCTCTTGCTCGATGGCGGTAAAGCCTGGGTCATCGATACGGGCCAGAACGATGTGCAACGGCTGGAAATCCTTGTCCATCGAGGCCGCCAGCGCCGGCCATTGATCCTGGGGCACCGTGCGAAACTGCTTGGTGATCAGCGATTGCAGGCCACGGGAATAGTCGAGGTTGTAGGTGACGAACCGCTCCCTGAACGCCATCACCACCAGATCCGGCACCAGATAGATCGCCGCGCTGTAGGAAACGATCGTCACCAGATAGAGGCGAAACAGGATTCTGAACATCGAATCAGCATTCCCACTCGGAACGGCTGAACAGGTAACCCTTGCCCCACACGGTCTTGATCTTGCGCGCCTCGCCGGCGTGGTCGTCGAACTTGCGCCGCAGCTTGGAAATCGCCACGTCCACCGAACGGTCGGTGCCGTTGAACTCTATACCGCGCAGGCGTTGCAGGATCTGGTCGCGGCTCAGCACTTCCCCGGCGTGTCGGGCCAGTACCACCAGCAGGTTGTATTCACCGCTGGACAGCTCGACCGGTTGTTCGCGCCAGGTCACGGTGCGCTCGGACAGGTCGATGCACAGATTGCCCATCAGGATCCGGTCGTTGGCAGTCATCGGCTCGCCGAGGCTGCTGCGCCGCAGCAAGGTGCGCACCCGCGCCAGCAAAACCCTTGGTTCGCACGGTTTGGTGACGTAGTCGTCGGCGCCCATTTCCAGGCCCAGCACCTGATCGTGGCTGTCATCGCGGGCGGTGAGCATCAGGATCGGCAGCGTTGCCGAGTCGGCGCGCAACAGGCGACAGACCTGCAAGCCATCGAGGCCCGGCAGCATCAGGTCGAGAATCACCAGGTCCGGCGGGTTGAGCCGTGCCCGTTCGCGCACATGGTCGCCACGGCCGATCACGCTGACGGAATAACCGTTGCGCTCCAGGTAGCTGGAAATCAGTTCGGCGAGGGCGGTGTCGTCTTCGACCAGAAGAATGTTGGGCATTGATGATCCAGATATTGCAGTGGTGTTTGTCAGGGCCTCTTCGCGAGCAAGCTCGCTCCCACATTGAATTTGTGTCGTTCACAAAACCTGTGGGAGCGAGCTTGCTCGCGAAAGAGGCTTAACAGTCACGAAATAATTCAAGGCGTAAAGGATATACGCCCTCACTCGTCACTGAGCAAAACCCTTACACAATTTCACACAGCGCCTACAAAGCTTCACCGCTACCCTCGGTGACTGTCCGTAGGATGCGCAGATCAATATTGGGGGTTGTACATGTCGAAGAATCTGCTGGCCGGGCTCGGCCTGATCGCATTGGCGCTGACGCTGAGTGCCTGTGATAAATCCTCGAACGCCGAAGAACAGGCACCGCCGGCCACCGTGCGGATCGAAACCCTTGAGGCGCGCCCCCTGTCGATCAGCAGCGAACTGAGCGGGCGGATTGCTGCGCCACGCATTGCTGAAGTCCGCGCCCGAGTGGCCGGCGTGGTGCTGCAACGCACCTACCGCGAAGGCAGCGACGTGAAAAAGGGCGATGTTTTGTTCCGCATCGATCCGGCACCGTTCAAGGCTGACCTGGACAGCGCCGAAGCGGCCCTGCGCAAGGCCGAGGCCAACGCATTCCAGGCGAAATTGCAGGAGCAGCGCTACGCCCAGTTGATCGACGACAAGGCCATCAGCGCTCAGGACTACGACAACGCCCGCGCCAACGCCCGACAAACCGCCGCCGACGTGGCCGCCAACAAGGCTGCTGTAGAACGGGCGAAACTGAATCTGGGTTACGCAACCGTCACTGCGCCAATTTCCGGCCGCGTTGGTCGCGCCCTGGTCACCGAAGGTGCGCTGGTCGGCCAGAACGAAACCACACCCATGGCGCTGATCCAGCAACTGAACCCGATCCACGCCGACCTCACCCAGTCGACCCGTGAGCTCAACGAATTGCGCCGGGCCTTCCGTTCCGGCCAGTTGCAGCAGGTCGGTCAGGATCAGGTCAAGGCCACGCTGATCCAGGACGACGGCAGCCTTTATCCGCTACCAGGCAAATTGCTGTTCAGCGACATCACCGTCGATCCGGGCACCGGGCAGATCATTCTGCGCAGCGAGTTCCCCAACCCGGATCTCGATCTGCTGCCGGGCAGCTACGTTCGTGTGCGTTTGGAGCAAGGCGTGATCCAGCATGGCCTCACCGTGCCGCAACGCGCTGTACAGCGCGACAGCGCCGGTGTCGCACAAGTCCTGACCGTCGACGATCAGATGCGCGTCGCCCAGCAGCCGGTTCAGCTTGGCGCTGTGCAGAACGACCGCTGGATCGTTACCGGTGGCCTGAAGGCCGGCGACCGCATTGTCATCGAAGGCCTGCAACACGCCCGTCCGGGCGAAGTGGTGCAGATCGACGACACCCCTCTTCCACTTGCCCAGACCTCTGGTCAGTAAGCAGGACGCTCTTCTATGCCGCAGTTTTTTATCGACCGCCCGGTGTTCGCCTGGGTCGTCGCGTTGTTCATCCTGTTGGCCGGTGCGCTGGCCATCCCGCAATTGCCGGTGGCGCAATACCCCGACGTCGCGCCGCCGCAGATCGAAATCTATGCCGTGTACCCGGGCGCCTCTGCGCAGACCGTCGATGAGAGCGTGGTCAGCCTGATCGAGGAAGAGCTCAACGGTGCCGATCATCTGCTGTATTTCGAATCCCAGAGCAGCCTCGGCAGCGCCACGATCAAGGCGACATTTCAGCCGGGCACCAACCCGGAACTGGCGCAGGTTGATGTACAAAACCGTCTGAAAGTGGTCGAGTCGCGCCTGCCGCAAGCGGTCAATCAGCAAGGCTTGCAGGTGGAGAAAGTCTCCGCCGGTTTCCTGTTGCTGATCACCCTGACCTCCAGTGACGGCAAGCTCGACGACGTGGCGCTCAGCGATTATCTGGCGCGCAACGTGATGAACGAGATCAAGCGCATCGACGGCGTCGGCAAGGCTCAGTTGTACGGCGCCGAGCGGGCGATGAGGATCTGGGTCGATCCGCAAAAGCTGATCGGTTTCAACCTGACGCCGGCCGACGTCAACGCCGCCATCGTCGCGCAGAACGCCCAGGTCTCGGCAGGCAGCATCGGCGATCTGCCGAACCCGAGCACTCAGGAAATCACCGCGACGATTCTGGTCAAGGGACAACTGTCGACGCCGGAAGAGTTTGCCGACATCGTGCTCAAGGCCAATCCCGACGGCTCCACCGTGCGCATCAAGGATGTGGCGCGGGTCGAGATCGGCAGCCAGGAATACCAGTTCGGCACCCGTCTGAACGGCAAGCCGTCCACCGCCGTCGGCGTGCAGCTGGCGCCGGGCGCCAACGCGCTCAGCACCGCCACTTTGATCCGGGCAAAGATGGATGAGCTGTCGCGTTATTTCCCGGCGGGCGTGGAATACAAGATTCCCTACGACACTTCGCCGTTCGTGAAGGTGTCGATCACCAAAGTGGTCTACACACTCGGCGAAGCCATGCTGCTGGTGTTTGCGGTGATGTTCCTGTTCCTGCAGAACATCCGCTACACCCTGATACCGACGCTGGTGGTGCCGGTGGCGCTGATGGGCACCTTCGCGACCATGCTCGCGCTGGGGTTCTCGATCAACGTGCTGACCATGTTCGGCATGGTGCTGGCCATCGGTATTCTGGTGGACGACGCCATCGTGGTGGTGGAGAACGTCGAAAGGATCATGGCCACCGAAGGCCTGTCGCCCAAAGAGGCGACACGCAAGGCGATGCGGCAGATTACCGGGGCGATCATCGGCATCACGCTGGTGCTGGTGGCGGTGTTCATTCCGATGGCGTTCATGCAGGGTTCGGTGGGCGTGATTTACCGGCAGTTTTCGCTGTCGATGGCCACCTCGATCCTGTTCTCGGCGTTCCTCGCCCTGACCTTGACCCCGGCGTTGTGCGCCACTTTGCTCAAACCGATCGCCAAGGGTGAACACCACGAGAAAACCGGGTTCTTCGGCTGGTTCAACCGTCGCTTCGAGCAACTGACTGATCGCTATCAGGGCTGGGTCGGCTACGCACTGAAGCGTACCGGGCGTTATCTGCTGATCTACGTTGTGCTGCTGGTGGGTCTGGGCCTGTGCTTCGCGCGCCTGCCCTCCTCGTTCTTGCCGGTCGAGGATCAGGGTTACACCATCACCGACATTCAACTGCCACCCGGCGCGAGCAAGAACCGCACGGTGCAGGTGGTCGAGCAGATCGAAGCGCACAACGCCGGCGAGCCGGGTGTGGGCGACAGCACGGTGATTCTCGGCTTCAGTTTCTCCGGCAGCGGGCAGAACGCCGCGCTGGCGTTCACCACGCTCAAGGACTGGTCACATCGCGGCAGCGACGACTCGGCAAGTTCGATTGCCGACCGCGCCAACATCGCCCTCAGCCAGATCAAGGACGCTGTGGCCTTCGCCGTGCTGCCACCGCCCGTGGATGGTCTCGGTACGTCCAGCGGCTTCGAATTCCGCCTGCAGGATCGCGGCGGCCTCGGTCATGCGACCCTGATGGAGGCGCGCACCCAGTTGCTCGCCGCCGCCGAGAAAAGCCCGATCCTGATGAACGTGCGCGAAAGCGCCCTGGCCGAAGCGCCGCAGGTGCAGCTGGAAGTGGATCGCAAGCAGGCCAATGCACTTGGGATTTCCTTCGCCGACGTCGGCAACGTGCTGTCCACCGCCATCGGCTCCTCGTACGTCAACGACTTCCCCAATCAGGGACGGATGCAACGGGTTGTCGTGCAGGCTGAGGGCGATCGCCGCAGTCAGGTCGATGACTTGCTGAAGATGCATGTGCGCAACGACGCCGGGAAAATGGTGCCGCTGTCGGCGTTCGTCAAAGCCACGTGGACTCAGGGCCCTGCGCAACTGACCCGCTACAACGGCTATCCGGCGATCTCGATTTCCGGCGAACCGAAACCCGGCCACAGCACCGGCGAAGCCATGGCGGAAATCGAACGTCTTGTGGCACAGGGGCCGAAAGGTCTGGGTCAGGAATGGACGGGGCTGTCGCTGCAGGAGCGTTTGTCGGGGAGTCAGGCGCCGATCCTGCTCGGGCTTTCGCTGCTGATCGTGTTCCTGTGTCTGGCGGCGTTATACGAGAGCTGGTCGATTCCGACGTCCGTGCTGCTCGTTGTGCCGCTGGGGGTACTTGGTGCGGTACTGGCAGTGACCCTGCGCGGGATGCCCAACGATGTGTTCTTCAAGGTCGGACTGATCACCATCATCGGCCTGTCGGCGAAAAACGCGATCCTGATCATCGAGTTTGCCAAGAGTCTGTATGACGAAGGTCACGATCTGATCGACGCCACGCTGCAAGCCGCGCGCCTGCGGTTGCGGCCGATTGTCATGACCTCGCTGGCGTTCATTCTGGGCGTTGTGCCGCTGGCGATTGCCACGGGCGCGAGTTCGGCGAGCCAGCAGGCGATTGGTACCGGGGTGATTGGCGGGATGATTACGGCGACATTGGCGGTGATTTTTGTGCCGGTGTTCTTCGTTGTCGTCATAAAGCTCGTACAACGATTCACCACCCCCCACTGATCCCAATTGTGGGAGCGAGCTTGCTCGCGAAAGCGTCGGCACATTCAACGTTGATGTTGGCTGACCGGACGCATTCGCGAGCAAGCTCGCTCCCACAGGGATTTGCAAACATCCAGCGTTATGGTCACACCTGCCATCGCTGGGCTAAGGTGTCTGAACCACCCTGGCCCATCGAGCTCCCATGCGCTTCCTCGCCCGCACCCACCCTCGCCTGTCCGCCGCTGCCTTGTTCGGCCTTGCCGTAGGCTTGCTGGCACCCGCCGATTCCATCATCAGCAAGATCCTCATCGGCTGGAACGCCGGGGTCTGGACCTATTTGGCTCTGATGCTCTGGCTCACCGCCCGGTCCAAGGCACCGGACGTGAAACAGATCGCAGTCATCGAAGACGAAAACGCCGGGCTGGTGCTGTTCGTGGTGTGTATCGCGGCGCTGGCCAGCCTGGCGACCATCACCCTCGAACTGGCCGGCAGCAAGGATCTGGATACCCACCACAAATTGATGCATTACGGTTTTACCGCATTGACGGTCATCGGCTCATGGCTGCTGATCGGAGTTATTTTCTGCGTCCACTACGCCCGGCTGTTTTACACCTGGGACGGCAAGGAGCCGGCGCTGCGCTTTGCCGAAGGCCTGACGACGCCCAACTATTGGGACTTTCTGTACTTCTCGTTCACCATCGGCGTCGCTGTACAGACGGCAGATGTCGGCGTGGCCACGCGGGAAATACGCAAGATCGTGCTGGCGCAGTCGTTGATCGGGTTTGTGTTCAATACAGCGATTCTGGGTTTCTCGATCAATATTGCGGCGGGGTTGTTTGGCTGAGCAGTGTGTCAGATAAAAAACACACAATCGACGCACTGTAAACTGTCAACTCTGACAGTTTACAGTGCGTCGTTTTAGCAGTCTGATAGCTCATCCCGAGGGTAGTCTTTATAAAGCGGGATACTTTGTGATGACTATGGAGACTATTTCGATGAACGCGAAAACACTCAACACCCGACAGGCTGCCCGAGCTGGAACGTGCGAAGGGATGCTGAATGACACCGAGGAATTCAAGGCAACGCTGGTTGAGCTCACCTCGGAGCAATACGAACCGCCACATGGTAAAGCCCTTAAAATGTTTGCCCGTCATCGCGACGTACAGCAATCTGCTACGAAAGAAATCACTCTTTCTGTCTCCGAAGGAGCGGCTGACGGCGAGTACGACCTGACTTACGAACAGACCGTAGTCAGGTTGACTTATGTTCACAATAAAAGTGAAACGGAGGCTTACATCTATTCACAGGTGGGTGGGAAAGCAAAAGTGGAATTCAATTCCCAAACCGGCGCCCTAAGCGGTGAGCTGATAAACGCGATTGTTGAGTACAGAGAGGGTGAAACGCCGGTCCAACTGAAAATCAATGTAAAATTCAATGCGGTCAACGGCCTTGTTTTGTACAGTACCTCCCAGCATAAACGCGTCGCGTGACTACTCGCATAAAGTAAAAAAGGAAGCCTCATGGCTTCCTTTTTTCTGCAATCATTGTCAGCACTTACCAATCATAACGTCCACCGATAGTGACGCCCAATGGCTGTTCGATATTGCGGCCATTGCTGTAATCAAAATCGGCATGCACATGAAGATTTTTCGTCAGCGTCATGGCAAGGCCCGTAGCCAACTTCAGTCGTGACCCCGACAGATCATTGTTGAAGACATTGTTGTTGACTTCGACCTTATTGTTTTTGGCGAATTCGTGCGCCCAACTGGCGCGCAGATACGGCTGCAGGACTCGGCCGCTTTCCAGTTCAATATTACGACCAATTGTTGCGCCTGCCTCGCCGATAAAGGAATGCATACGATCGCCTTCAGCTTGCAAGTCGTTATCGAGGGAAAAGTTTTTACCCTGAACCACGGACGCAGACCATTGGGTGAAAGGCTCGACATACACACCATGGCCAAGCGGTATATGGCGACCTACCTCGATTGATCCACCCATTCCTGTGTTGTCATAGTCACCTTTTGCACGCTTGCCGTCGCTAAGGCTCACTTTCGCCTCGTTACGAAAACGGTTGGCTTTCAAAACACCATCGAAATAAATGCCGGAAACCGCGTCGAGCCAGGTCGCGTAAGTGCCCAGATAGTAACTGTCGATCTTTCCTGAAGTTCCGGCATCAAGATCAAGGTCGGATTTGCTGTAACCAGCCATTGCACCCACCAACCACTGGGAGTCGCCAATTGCAGCATCTGCCCCCAGGGTGAAACCTTGCTGAGTTTGCTTATAACCCACGCCAGAACCATCGGCGACATTGTATCTATTGCCGTAAGTGCGGCCCCAGGCGCCGGCACGACCGCCATTGAAACGCAATTCCCCCATACGCGTACGCAAGGGTGCGAGTTCTCCGAGCAGAATTGTCGAGGGGGTATTGAACAAGGCGAGAACTGACCTCGCGCCCGGACTGACCGTTCGAGTGCTTGGGTCAAGGATCCAGTCGTTGCCACTTTTTGCCAAGCCGTAAGCATAAGTACCCAGTTCGACGTTACGGTCCATGAAGAACTGTGCATCGCCTCCAGCGGTCTGGACGACGCGGATAGGTTGCCCAGCCGCCGGATCAACGCCACTGCTCGCAATCAATAACTCGTGCGTCCCACTGGCATTGCCAGTGACGTTCAACAAATCGGTCTG
Source organism: Pseudomonas gozinkensis (assembly GCF_014863585.1). Classification (NCBI taxonomy): domain Bacteria; kingdom Pseudomonadati; phylum Pseudomonadota; class Gammaproteobacteria; order Pseudomonadales; family Pseudomonadaceae; genus Pseudomonas; species Pseudomonas gozinkensis. The sequence continues at coordinate 3,511,153 of NZ_CP062253.1, forward strand.
CCCGGTGGCGAAATCAGTGCCCATCACAAACCGACCGTTACCGGACAGCGAGCCCACGTTCAACTGGTAGAACGCATCGTTGCCGCCGAACACCACTGAGCCACCGTTGTTAAGCGTCAATTGTTCAATGCTGCCATTGCCGACCATGACCCAACTCGACGTGTCATTGACGGTAGCGCTGGCGACGTTTTCCAAATGACCTGTCAAGGTGGAATTGTTCTGCAGTGTCAAATGTGTCGTGCTGCCCTGCTCCGAGACAATGTTGCCTGCCAGTTGGCTGTCGTTGACCAATAGTGAAGTATTCGCTCCGCCCTTTACGTCAAGCAATGTGCCGTTGCCCGCGAGTAAGCGAGCCCGGGTAAGTGAAACGGTGGCTGTCGAGTCTGACGCATTGGCAAAGTCAACCAAAATGGCCGATCCGGTTTGCCCCTGGACGGTCGTGTTTTCAAGATTCAGGACCGCGGGTCGGACTTCGTTGGGATCCAGATCGATCACGACACCTTCCTGTCCGCCCACTATCGTGCTACCCGTCGCAGATGCCTGACCGCTGCGCAATCGAAGCCCGTAACTGGTGACTCCAGTGCCGATCAGTGTTGAGTCGACCAGATCAAGGGTACTGAAAGCACTCACCAGCGCTCCGCCCAGAGCACCGCTGATCGTGCTGTTGTTGGCAACCGTGACGTGAGAGCCAATCTGCGTAGTAAAGTCACGAATCGCTTGAAGCCCAATGCGATTGCCAGTGATCGTGCTGTTATCGATCGTGGCGTCACTGTTGCTCAGAAGAACAGCGGCCAGTCCGCCCGTACCGACAACGGTTGCGCCGTTCAGATTGACCTTGGAACCGTTTCGCGCGGATATCTGTTGGGTTGTACTGCCAGCGTTGACGTTGAGGATAGAACTGTCAGAGGTGATCTGAAACGTCTGCGCACTATTGACGGTTAAGCTCGCGCCCTGGCTGAGATCCCAGGATTCCGGGGTACCACCGCTTACGGTTTCGTCCCTACCGACAACCGGGGCTGCGGACACCGATGAAATACACACGGAAAACAGCGATGTACTTAATACGGTTCTGAAAAACGGGTTGTTTGAGTTGGTTGTCAATTTCTTCCACATAACTGTCACCTGCTAGATTAACGTTAGTGGCCCTCCTCACAGGCGGCCGACCAATCGAGGGCTGGCAGACTATCCGGATTGTTCAAATATCTATGTAGGATTAATCTCTATTTACCGACGAATATTCCGCGAGAATTTCTCGAAAGGGCGAAAAAAGGCGGCGAGTTTTTTATCCTCACCGCGCGTAGTCGTGATCGTTAAGGGTTCGGTACAAACTCTTCGCAGAACCGCCCTTGGCTGTCATCCAGATCCAGTTCCCGGATGGCCACTACTGAATCAGGCGTAGGGTTGTTGCCTGGCCCACCTCGCGAAATTACATACCAGACATGGCCCATTGCCAGGTGTGCGGGTTTGAAATCTTCTTCATAAACACCGATTCCGATTACTGCCCCATCCACGGGATAAGTACCCGTTATTAGATACTTCGTTTCAGCATCCGTATCAGTAATAGGCGTTGTCGGATCATCCTTTGGATAGGCAATATATTTCAATGTAATCTCCTCGCCATCCACAGTGAAAGCGTTCGGCAATACACGCACCAGCAAATTTCGCCGTGGTGTGCCATCCCCGGGGTTTGTAGCAGTAGGGAAGTTCAGAGTCGCACATCCAATTCTTCGGGCCGGGCCTGCAAGATGGAGTATCTCCGGCGCGACCATTTGAATCGGAAAGGACTCTACAGGGACATCCTGAGTTCCGGACCTGTTTCGATTGTTACCGTCGGGCACATAGAGTTCACAGCGTAGAACGTGTGTCAATCCGCCACCTAGTCTATCCACCACATCCCACGGCAGGTTTTCGGAAATGGTTGTGCCTTCTTGCCCGGTAGTCAAAGGAACGGTAGCGAACGTTTCAGAGCCAAAAATAAAATCAAGCAACCAACCCTCTTCTGTCGGTGGAATCGCCGGCATAGCCAAACTGGCTTGTATGCCATTATCGCCATAATCGGACTCCAGGATTTCGTTGTCACTGCCCGCCGTCGTTTTCAGACTTGGCGCTGGAAGGCTTCCACCGACAATTGATATATCAATATCAATATCCACCTTGTCGGTTGCCAGCTCCTTGAGACCGCGAAACATCTTGAAGGCCACCGTCCGCTGAACGATACCGTCTGTGTTTCCATATATCTGCTCTACCAACGCAGGCGGTGCATAAAACTTAAGTTCAGTCGCAGTTCCGATTCTCTGTTCAGTTCCGACCTGTACGTTGTGCAGAGTAACGACGATCGTGTCTGCTGCAGAATTCGGCGTAGGGACTTTAACTACAATCTCGACACCCAACGGATCAAAAAGCATGTCTTCACGATCAATCAGGTTATCGCCACCTACACCATTGGCCAACGTAACAATTGGCGGCTCTACCGTAGCAGGATCAGGATTGGGTTTATGGGACACTTGGCGTTGGCTGAAATTCGAAGTGCGCGCCACATTACCCGCCGCATCGGTATTTACATAGATCAACCGATTGGGGCCATCACTCGCATTTACGAAAACATCGGCTGGAATTAAGGCATCCCGGTTAGCAGACAGAGGTTCTTCAAGAACGGGCGTATCGCGCTTGGGATCGGGCGCTGGTCCAAAAAACCAGGCAAAAACATCATTGGCCAAGAAATTAGGCGCGATAAATGGCTTGACGATAATACCGGGTTTGCCTTCGAGATATGTCTCATCGATTGGGTCCGTGGGGCCCAGATCGGCAGGCCAGGTAGGTGCGCCTGGTGTACGGTCAGATGGCGGGGTCTTGACAACGTTGTAACGCGTCCGGTCGATTGCAAAGGAGCTCTCGATTGACGCAACGTCGTTTGTACCGCCCGCATAAAAAATGTAGCGAAAGAACCATTCCGTCGGCTCTTCAGGGGTGGGGTCTTCTTTCAGAAAAGATTGCGCAATTTTAAAGGGTTGAGTCCAGTCTCTATCGGCTACCGGCCCCAATTCTAAAAACTGGCCAGGAAGAATATCGATCCAGGTAGTGGTGTCTTTTTTACGAATCTGCGGTTGAATTGCGTCGTCGTCATCCTCAAGCAATGGCTGTCCGATCATATAATCCAGATCTTTATCAAGATGCTCGATACGAATTCGTTTATCACCCGGAATAGTCTGCGCGGGAAAAGTAGGCGCAGGGGGTGGGTCAGCCAGTACGCCATCTGCCCTTTTGGTTTTTGATTGAAGTACCGCTTTCCTCGACAACTTGGCTTTCTCAATTATCGCGTTCATTTTCATCACTCCATCAGTTATAAACACCGCAACGACCAAAACAACTATCTTGACATCACGACCTTTGGTTCGTTAACCCCTTCCCAGAACAACACATATCTTTCCGAACTAACACACGACTTCGCCGACCTCGCAAACCTCTTATCAACATTGCTCAAGGCCCACAGGGAACCGGATCACCAGCAAGCATCCGACTGATTTTCAAAGTTGCAACTTTCGACATTCCTACTAACCTCGCGCCGCGAAATATACGATAGATCACTGTGGCGGATGCATTAGCAACCATAGGCTCTATATGAGGAACATACGGGTTAACCGTCAGACTGTATCCAGTCTTGACGTCTTGATCACTCAAGCTCTGACGAATGTTTTCCCAACGAGTGCGGGGGATTTCAACACTGCCCGAACTTGAAGGGCCATAACCTCTCCAAGTCACTTCGCACCGATCACCTACTTTAGAACCAGTCAATGCTGGAATAACAAGCCAGATACCCGTCCAGATTGCAGGTTCGGTAAAGCAATGAACGGTACCCCAAGGATCGGCATCCCGAAAAGTTACCATTTCCAGATCATCACGTACTGGGGAGTGGTCTATTGTCAGATTTCTGTGATCAGAAAAACTTGGATGATCCGCAGTATCATAAACTTCATACCATAGCTTGCCCACGCCATCACTTAACAGATATTTCGGTTCAATATGAATGACAAATTCCGGTTTTATATCCGCTGGAAGATACTCATTTATAATCACTACAGGTATTTGCCCGACTTGTTCATAACGGACAACGAGTTTGTCTCTATCCCCTGGCTGCGTGGCATAGGAAGGCCAAAGGGGAACCACCACATCAAGGCCTTGGGGAAGCAACTCACTGGGAACGTGTCCCTCAGGATCCTGTGAATGATCCAGTACCCCGATAACTTGAGGTGGCTTGAAATTCAGCGGCCCACTGACTGACATTTGAACACCTCTTTCAATCTGAAATTCTGTTCGCTAGTGCCTGTTACTGCTGAACAGATTAAGAGCGCTTTCATAACTTCCAGCTACTGTCAGATCTGACAGGTATTTCTACCGTCTGTCGGATATGCCTGACTTCACCCCCAAAATCGAAGCCATCTTCACTTGACGCGAACGAGGCGCTTAGTGTTTCCTGAAACCGGTTTCAGACAATAAGAAGACTCAACCGTGAACGACTTCTCCGCCGCCCAGCGCAGCCGCGTCACCATGCTCGACGTCGCCGAACACGCTGGCGTCTCAAAGGCCAGCGTCTCGCGCTTCATCGGCGATGACCGCGCCCTGCTCTCCGATGCCATTGCCCAGCGCATCGAGCAGTCCATTGCCGAACTCGGCTACCGCCCGAACCAGATGGCCCGTGGCTTGAAGCGCGGCCGTACGCGCCTGATCGGCATGCTGGTGGCCGATATCCGCAACCCTTATTCGATTGCCGTGATGCATGGCGTGGAGACTGCGTGCCGCCGACACGGTTACAGCCTGGTGGTGTGCAACACCGACCGCGATGACGAGCAGGAACGCCAGCATCTGGCGCTGTTGCGCTCGTACAACATCGAAGGTTTGATCGTGAACACCCTCGGTCATCACCGGGATGAGCTGAATGAGTTGAAGCGGGAAATGCCGCTGGTGCTGGTGGATCGCAAGGTCGATGGGCTGGACAGCGATATGGTCGGGCTGAACAACCCGCAAGCCATCGAGATGGCGCTCGCGCATCTTGAGCAACGCGGCTATCACGATGTGCTGTTGGTGACGGAACCTTATGACGGCACCAGTTCGCGGATCGAGCGGGTCAACAGTTTTCAGCAGCAAATTGGCCAGCGCAAAAGCATGAATGGTGCGGTGCTGGAAACCGGTTCGAGTCTTGCGGGCGATCTTCAAACCTTTTTGAACACACCTGATTCGGGCCCGAAAGCCCTGTTCTGCGCCAATGGCGTGGCGGCGCTGGCTTGCACTCTGGCTTTGCGCGAAATTGGCTGCCGGTTGTTCGAGGATGTCGGTTTGATCGCGCTGGATGATCTGGATTGGTATCCGTTGGTGGGCAGCGGGATCACCGCACTCGCCCAGCCTACAGAGGAGATTGGTGCGCGGGCGTTTGAGTGTTTGCTCAAGCGATTGCGTGGGGATGATGAAGCGGCGCGGACACTGGATTTTGCGCCGGTGCTCATTGAGCGTGGTTCAACCCAAGGGAAATCGGCTGACTGATCAGGCCCCATCGCTGGCAAGCCAGCTCCCACAGGTAATCGGGTGTACTTAAGTTTCGTGAACGATCCCGTATCTGTGGGAGCTGGCTTGCCAGCGATGAGGCCCGAAAGAACGACACACAACTTGATGATTTTTTTTGAACAAAAATGAAACCGGTTTCAGAGGTAGATAACAATGAATAAACCTGCCGTTTCCATCAGCCTCTCCAGCTACGGCGCCGACCTCGTGCGCCGCCGTGGCCAAGGTTCGTTCATCGAGGTGCTGGCCGCTGCCGGGGCCAATCGCATCGAATGGCGCGAGGAGCTGCTGACCAACGAAGTCCCCGAACAACTGGCCGCCGCCACGCGAGCGGAAGGCCTGCAAAGCATCTATTCCTCGCCCACCGAATTGTGGCTTGCCGGTCAGTCGCGCCCCAATCCCGAACTCATCACCGCGCTGCAAAACGCCGAAGCGTTCGGCTCGAAGTGGCTGAAGGTGTCGCTGGGTTTCTTCACCGACAACAACGATCTGCAGACGCTGGGGCAAATCCTTGCGCAAAGCCCGGTGCAACTGCTGGTGGAGAACGATCAGACCTTGCACGGCGGGCGCATCGAACCGTTTCAACGTTTCTTCGCCGCCGTCGAGCAACACAGCCTGCCGATCAAGATGACTTTCGATATCGGCAACTGGCAGTGGCAAGACCAGTCCGCCACCAGCGCCGCTCGACTGCTGGGCCGCCATGTCGGCTACGTGCATTGCAAAGCCGTGGCCCGCCGTACCGACGGAAAACTCGTGGCCGTGCCGCCCGCCGCCACTGACCTGCATCTGTGGGAACAACTGCTGCGGCACATGGCCCAAGGGGTCATGCGCGCCGCCGAATACCCGTTGCAGGGCGATGACCTGGTCGCACTGACCACGGAACACGTCGCCGCCCTCGCCCGCCTCGGCCAGTCCCGCCTGGAGCCTGCTTATGTCTGAGATCGATATTCTGTCGTTCGGCGAAACCATGGCCATGTTTGTCGCCGAACAGAGCGGTGATCTGGCGGCGGTCGAGCAATTCCACAAACGGATTGCCGGGGCCGACAGCAACGTGGCCATCGGGCTTTCGCGTCTGGGTTTCAAGGTGGCCTGGCTGAGCCGTGTCGGTGCCGACTCGCTGGGACGCTTTGTCGTCGAAACCCTGGCCCGCGAAGGATTGGATTGCAGCCATGTCGAAGTCGACAACGCGCACCCGACCGGTTTCCAGCTCAAATCCCGCAACGATGACGGCAGCGATCCGACGGTCGAGTACTTCCGTCGTGGCTCGGCGGCCAGTCATCTGTCGCCGCATTCGATCACTCCGATGCTGCTCGGTGCCCGGCACCTGCACGCCACCGGCATTCCGCCGGCGCTGTCCGCATCGGCCCGGGAGATGTCCCGTGAACTGATGACCCGCATGCGCAATGCCGGGCGCAGCGTGTCGTTCGACCCGAACCTGCGCCCAAGCCTGTGGGCCAGCGAGCGGGAAATGATCACCGAGATCAACCGCCTCGCCGCCCTCGCCCACTGGGTGTTGCCGGGTCTGAGTGAAGGCCGCTTGCTGACCGGGTTTGAAGATCCGGCGGATATCGCTGCGTTCTATCTGGATCAGGGCGCTGAAGCCGTGGCGATCAAGCTCGGGCCGCAGGGTGCGTATTACCGCACGCATCTGGATCAGGGTTTTGTCGCCGGGGTGCCGGTCGAAACCGTGGTCGATACGGTCGGTGCCGGCGATGGTTTTGCGGTCGGGATGATCAGCGCCCTGCTGGAGCATCAGAGTTTTCCCGAGGCGGTCAGACGCGCCAACTGGATTGGCAGTCGGGCGGTGCAGAGCCGTGGCGACATGGAGGGTTTGCCGACCCGCTCCGAACTCACCGCTGAATTCGAGGCCGCCTTCGCGAGCAAGGTCGCTCCCACAAGTCTTGTGTACGCCACAGACACTGTGGGAGCTGGCTTGCCAGCGATGAGGCCCTGACAGGCAACACATTTTTTGAACCTGCTGCGACAAAAACAACAAGCTCAGGAGCAAGACCATGAAAACCGCAACCCTCGCCACCCGCCGCTGGTGGTACATCATGCCGATCGTGTTCATCACCTACAGCCTGGCGTACCTGGACCGCGCCAATTACGGTTTTGCCGCCGCCTCGGGCATGGCCGCCGACCTGATGATCACCCCGGGCCTGTCCTCGCTGCTCGGAGCGCTGTTCTTCCTCGGCTACTTTTTCTTCCAGGTGCCCGGCGCGATCTACGCGCAAAAGCACAGCGTCAAGAAGCTGATCTTCGTCAGCCTGATACTCTGGGGCGGACTCGCCACGCTGACCGGCGTGGTCTCCAACGCCTATTGGCTGATCGTCATCCGTTTCATGCTCGGCGTGGTCGAAGCGGCGGTGATGCCGGCGATGCTGGTCTATCTCTGCCACTGGTTCACCCGCGCCGAACGCTCGCGGGCCAACACCTTCCTGATCCTCGGCAACCCGGTAACCATGCTCTGGATGTCAGTGGTTTCGGGCTATCTGGTGCAGCATTTCAGCTGGCGCTGGATGTTCATCATCGAAGGCCTGCCGGCGGTGCTCTGGGCGTTTATCTGGTGGAAGCTGGCCGATGATCGTCCGGCCCAGGCCAAGTGGCTCAACGACCAGGAAAAGCACGATCTGGAAAGCGCTCTCGCCGCCGAACAGGTCGGTATCAAAGCAGTGAAGAACTACGCCGAAGCCTTCCGTTCGCCGAAGGTGATCATTCTGGCGCTGCAATTCTTCTGCTGGAGCATCGGCGTCTACGGCTTCGTGCTGTGGTTGCCGTCGATCCTCAAGGCCGGCGCGCAGATGGACATGATCGAAGCCGGCTGGCTGTCGGCCCTACCTTATCTCGCGGCGGTAATCGGCATGCTGCTGGTGTCGTGGGGCTCGGACAAACTGCAAAAGCGCAAACGCTTCGTCTGGCCGCCGCTGCTGATTGCCTCGGTGGCGTTCTACGGCTCCTACGCCCTGGGCGCGGAGCATTTCTGGTGGTCGTACACGCTGCTGGTGATTGCCGGCGCCTGCATGTACGCGCCTTACGGGCCGTTCTTCGCCATCGTTCCGGAGATTCTGCCGGCCAACGTTGCCGGTGGTGCCATGGCGCTGATCAACAGCATGGGCGCCCTCGGCTCGTTCGGCGGTTCGTATCTGGTCGGTTACCTGAACAGCTCCACCGGTTCGCCCGGCGCTTCATACCTGTTGATGAGTGGCGCGCTGATGCTCTCGGTGGTGCTGACGATTTTTCTCAAGCCCGGCGCCAGCGACCGGGTGACGGCCAAGCGCGTCGCTCCGCGTCCGCTACCGGCCCATTCCTGAATTGATAGAGAGATGACTGCGATGAAGAAGCAGGTTGTGTTGTACAAGAAACTGTCGCCGGCGCTGATGGCGCGTCTTGAGGAACAGGTCGATGTGACGCTGATCGACAGCCTCGACGCCGACGGCCTGATGAAACTGCGCGACGCCCTGCCCGCCGCCCACGGTCTGCTTGGCGCCAGCCTGAAACTGGACGCGGCGCTGCTCGATCTCGCACCGAACCTGGAAGCCATCTCCAGCGTCTCGGTGGGCGTCGACAACTACGACATCGACTACCTGACCCGGCGCAAAATCCTGCTGACCAACACCCCGGACGTGCTCACCGAAACCACCGCCGACACCGGTTTCGCGCTGATCCTGGCCGCCGCCCGACGCGTAGTCGAGCTGGCGAACATGGTGCGCGGCGGCCACTGGCACCGCAGCATCGGCCCTGCACATTTCGGCACTGATGTGCACGGCAAGACGCTGGGCATCATCGGCATGGGGCGGATCGGCGAGGCGTTGGCCCAGCGTGGGCATTTCGGGTTCGGGATGCCGGTGACCTATCACAGCCAGTCGCGCAAACCGGCGGTTGAACAGCGTTTCGATGCGCAGTACCGAAGTCTGGAGGAGCTGTTGCAGCAGGCGGATTTCATCTGTCTGACCTTGCCGCTGACGGCGCAGACTGAAGGATTGATTGGCGCCGAACAGTTTGCGTTGATGCGCCCGGAAAGCATCTTCATCAACATTTCCCGAGGCAAGGTTGTGGATGAGGCGGCGATGATCGACGCCTTGCGGCATAACCGGATTCGCGCGGCGGGGCTGGATGTGTTCGAACGTGAACCGTTGAATCACGATTCACCGCTGCTGCAACTGAACAACGTGGTCGCGACGCCGCACATGGGTTCGGCAACCCATGAAACGCGTGAAGCGATGGCGCGCTGTGCGGTGGAGAATCTGTTGGCGGCGTTGGCGGGAAAGAAGCCGATGAATCTGGTGAATTCATCAGCTTGGCAAGGCTGACATTTTCCTATTCTGGAAGGGCCCTATCGCTGGCAAGCCAGCTCCCACAGATTTAGCGGTGATCACAATTCCGTGCACACCACCGACACTGTGGGAGCTGGCTTGCCAGCGATGGGGCCAGTCAAGGCAATACACATCTTTCAGGCGCTGCGCACCTGGAGAAGTTGCGCAGCGCACAGGGCAATCCGCGAGCACGCATCCGCCAGTTTCACCCGATCCACCACCAGCCCGATGCGAATATGCCCTGCCGCACTCGGCCCGAACGCTTCACCGGCCAGCACCGAAACCCCATAACCCTCGAGCAACCGCTCGGCAAAATCCTGCGCACCGATCCCGGTCTGGCGCACATCGACCATAACAAACATCCCGCCATCCGGCTTGATCGGGTACAACCCCGGACAGCCGCGCAGGCGTCCGCACACCAGATCCCTGCGCAAGCGGTATTCCTCGCGCATCTGCGTCACTTCCGGCAAATCCTTCTCCAGAGCGACCTGCGCGGCTTTCTGCACAAAGTCCGGCAGACCGAACAGCATGCTCAACGACAGGTTCACCAGATGCTCGGCCAACGGTTTCGGCCCGATCATCCAGCCGATCCGCCACCCGGTCATTGCGTGGGATTTGGACAAACTGTTGATGGTCGCCGTGCGCTCGGCCATACCCGGCAGACTGGCCGGGCTGACGTGCTCGCCTTCGTATAACAATTCGCTGTAGACCTCATCGCTGATCAGCCACAGGTCATGACGAATGCACAACGCCGCCAGTTCCTGCCAGATCAGCAGCGACAGACTGGCGCCGGAAGGATTGTTGGGACTGTTGAGCAACATGGCCCGAGTCTTCGGAGTGATCCGCGCCGCGACATCCGCCGGGTCGACACGAAAACCGTTTTCCGGACGCACCGGAACAGGCACCACGGTTGCACCGCAGGCGCCGAACACACCTTCATAAGTCACGTACATCGGTTCGGCGACGATCACTTCATCGCCCGGATCCAGCAGACATTGCGCCACCGAATACACCGCGCATTGCGCGCCGGGCAGCACAATCACATGCTCGGCGTCCACCTCCTGACCGCTGCGCCGCCGATGGCGTTCAGCAATCCGCTTGCGCAGCTCCAGCCGGCCGCGCACTTCGGAATAATGGGTATCGCCTGCCAGCAGGCTGTCGATGGCGCCGTGGATGATCGGCAGCGGCGTATCGAAATCCGGATCACCCACGGACAGCAGCAACACATCAATGCCCTCGGCGCGTAACTCCAGCGCTCGGTCGTGAATCCGCCAGGCCGCTGCTCCCTCCCCGGCGATTCGTTGGGTCAAGGCTGAATAGCGCATGTACGTCTCCTGATTGCGCGGTCTCCAGCCTTCACCCTAGGTCAAATCACAAACCGCGCCACCATCGCGTTCAAATCCACCGCCAGGCGCGACAGTTCGTGGGTCGCGGCGCTGGTTTGATTCGCGCCGGCAGCCGATTGCGTGGCCAGGTCGCGGATGTTGACCAGGTTGCGATCGACCTCGCGGGACACCTGCGCCTGCTCTTCCGAAGCGCTGGCGATCACCAGGTTGCGTTCGTTGATCTGGTGAATCGATTGAGTGATCTGCTCCAGCGCCACGCCAGCAGCGCGGGCCATTTCCAGGGTGGACTGGGTGCGCTGGTTGCTTTGCTGCATCGACTCGACCGCTTCACCGGTGCCGTTCTGGATGCCGGCGACCATTTTTTCGATTTCCTGGGTCGATTGCGCAGTGCGATGAGCCAGGGCGCGAACTTCGTCCGCCACCACCGCAAATCCACGCCCGGCTTCACCGGCACGGGCCGCTTCGATGGCGGCGTTGAGCGCCAGCAGGTTGGTCTGTTCGGCGATGGCGCGGATCACGTCCAGCACTTTGCCAATGTCGCGACCCTGAGTAGCCAGACCTTCGATCATCTGTGCGGTGTTCTGCACGTCGTGGGTCATGGTCTGGATCGCGTCCACGGTTTTCACCACCTGATCGCGACCTTCACGGGCGGCGTGGGTGGACTGGTTCGAGGCTTCGGAGGTCGACACCGCGTTGCGTGCGACCTCTTCCACCGCAGCGGTCATTTCGTTGACAGCGGTGGCAGCCTGTTCGATTTCGTCGTTCTGTTGTTGCAGACCGCGAGAGGCTTCTTCAGTCACGGCGCTGAGTTCTTCGGCAGCGGCGCCCAGTTGCGTGGCGGAGCCGGCGATCTGCTCGATGGTCTTGCGCAGATTGGTCTGCATTGCGGCCAAGGCTTCAAGCAGACGCGCCGGTTCGTCCTTGCCATCGACTTCGATGGTTTTGGTCAGGTTGCCGCCGGCGATGGTTTGTGCGGCAGCGACGGCACGGTTCAACGGGGTGACAATGCTGCGGGTCAGCAGCCAGGCCAGCAACACCGTGGCCAGTGCCGCGATGACCGCCACAATGACGATGCCGGTAATTGCGCTGTCGTAGTGGTCGCCCGCCTGGGTCGAAGCGGTCTTCGCATCGGCGGCGTTGATCGCAATCAGCTTGTTGAGCTGCTCGCCCATCTGGTCGGTGCCGTCCTTGATCTTCGTGTTGATCAGGGTACGCATCTCATCGACCTTGTCCTGACGCGACAAGTCCATCATCTGGTTCTGGGCTTGCAGATAGTTGTCGAGGGTCGTCGCGAAAGTCTGATACAGCGCGCGCTCTTCCGAACCGGCCGGCAATGCTGCGTAACTGGCCTGGGCGGCACGCACCTTGTCCACCAGCACGCCGATGCGGGTCTGGGCTTCCTGCAGACCGGCCGGATCGCGGTTGACCAGAATGCGGAATGACAGAATGCGCAGGCGCAAGACGTTTTCCGTGACCACGGCAAGTTGCGTGACGCTTGGCAACTGCGTCGACTCCATCTCCAGCGACGCCTGACGGATGATCGACATGCGATTGACGGCGAACACGCCGAGCACGATCACCAGCAAGGCAATAAAGGCAAAACCGAGGAAGGCACGGGGCGCGATATTCAGATTACGCAAGGACATAGGAGGACTCTCGGATAGTTGAAGCTACAAGCGTCCATGCCCTGTTCACTGGCCCGTGGGGCGGGGTTCAGTCCGGCGTCACTGTTTTGGGAAGTCTTGTGTGCGCCTGATTTCTGTATCGGCCAGGCTTGAGGAAGTTTGCGGGGAAAGATGAAATATTTTTCAAGATGTTGCGGGTGTTTCAGCGTTGAAACACCCGTTGTTTTAGATGATGGGTGACAGGTCAGGCCGGGGTTGCCATACGCCAGACGCGAGCGATGTCTGTGGCACGTTCGCGCAACAGGCGCGGCGCCTCCGCACAAGCTTGCTCGAGGGACATTGGGCCGCTGGTGACGGCGAATGCGGCATCGATACCGTGATCGTAAAGTTCCTGATAGCCCTCGCCCAAAGTGCCGGCGATGACGATCACGGGAACGCCTTGTTGCTTGGCGATCCGCGCTACGCCGAACGGGGTTTTGCCACGCAGGGTCTGAGCATCGAAGCGCCCTTCGCCGGTGACCACCAGATCTGCGCCCTTCACCGCATCGGCCAGTCCGACCAGTTCCGCGACTACTTCGACACCGGCCTGGAATCGCGCACCGAGAAACGCCTTGGCCGCGAAACCCAGTCCGCCTGCCGCACCGCTGCCCGGTTCATCGCGTACGTCATTGCCCAGCGCTTGGGCGCAGAGTTCTGCGAAGTGACCGAGAGCCTGATCCAGTTGTTGAACTTGCGCAGGAGATGCGCCCTTCTGCGGGCCGAAAATCGCCGAGGCGCCGTGGGGGCCGCACAGCGGATTGTTGACGTCGGCGGCGATGTCGAAACGGACGTGCGCCAGACGCGGGTCAAGTTCGCTGAGATCCAGTTTTGCAAGTTGCGCCAGCGCCAGACCGCCCGGCACCAGCGATTGCCCTTGGGCATCCAGCAGTTTCACGCCCAGCGCCTGCATCGCGCCGGCGCCGCCGTCGTTGGTGGCGCTGCCGCCGATGGCCAGAATGACGCGTTGTGCGCCGGCATCCAGCGCGGCGCGGATCAGTTCACCGGTGCCGAACGTGCTGCTGATGCACGCGTCACGCTGCCCCGGCGGCACCAATTGCAATCCGCTGGCCTCGGCCATCTCGATGATTGCGGTGTGGTTGTGTGGCAGCCAGCCCCACGCCGCTTCGACCGCTGCACCCAACGGGCCGCGCACGCGGGTGCGGCGCAGTTCACCTTCACACGCGGCGAGAATCGACTCCACCGTACCTTCGCCACCGTCGGCCATCGGGCATTTGACCAGCGTCGCCTGCGGCCAGACCTGCGCCAGGCCCAGCGCGATGGCTTCTGCAACGCCTTGGGCACTCAGGCTGTCCTTGAACGAATCGGGGGCGATGACGATTTTCATGCGAATTCTCCAGTTCCAATGCCCCTCATGCTGCCAGTCGCCTTGCCCGATGACGCCTGTCCGCTGCACAAGTTGGATTGGCGTTTATTGTTCATTTTCACAAAGGCAGGAATTTCGGTGCTGAATGTTCCGGCCCTATCGCTGGCAAGCCAGCTCCCACAGGGTTTTGCATCGTTCACATATTTTGTGCACGCCCGGATACTTGTGGGAGCTGGCTTGCCAGCGATGGGGCTCTCAAGAACACCTCATGCAGTCGATTCAGTCTGGGGCAGCAATTGCACCCCGAGATACAGCGCCAACATGCCATCGAGCTTCAACGGATCGACCCCGCTCAACTCGGCAATGCGCTCCATCCGGTAACGCAGGCTGTTGCGGTGAATCCCCAAGGCATCGGCGCAGGCCTGGCTCTGCCCGTCGTGATCGCACCAGCTGCGCAGGGTCGCGAGCAACTGGCCGTTGCTGTCCTTGGCGATGACTTTGCGTAACGGTTTGAGCAGTTCATCCAGTGCATCATCGTTGCGATGGCGCCAGAGCATCACCGGCAAGCGATAGCGGTTGAGGGTCAGCAACCGTGAACGCGGCAGCACTTCACGACCATAGGCGAGCAAATCGCCGACGCGTCGATAACAACGGCGCAGCCCCGACAGCCCATCGGCCTGCCCGCCGACCGCAATGCGCAAAATGTTCCAGCCCAGGCCATCGAGTTTTTCCAGCAGACGATCATGCTCGACGTTCTGACTCGCCGGACGGCACCAGAGCAGCGACGACTTGGCCGAACTCACGCACCAACTGTCGGGGTAGCGCGTCATCAGCCAGGCACTCAGCGCCTCGACGGTTTGCCCCGGCCCGTGTTCCAGGCCCAGCTCAAACAGATACGGCACTCGCGTCAGTTGTGGTTTGAGCCCAAGTTGCTGTGCCTCGTCGACCAGCCTTGGCGAATCCCCCGCCTCGCTCAACAGTAGCGCCAGCAAGTCATCGCAGCGCTGCCGCCGCCATTGCTGCTCGGATTGCTGGTTGCGCTGGCCGACCAGCATCTCGGCGGTCATGCGAACCAGTTCGGCGTAAGTGCGCAGTTGCTCCGGCTCGCCGGTAATGCCGAGTACGCCGATCAAACGCTGATCGAGCAACAGCGGCAGGTTGATCCCCGGCTGCACGCCTTTCAGATGCACCGCCGTCTGCGCGTCGATCTCCACCACCCGACCGTTGGCCAGCACCAGTTGCGCGCCTTCGTGGCGGGTGTTGATCCGCTCCGGCTCGCCACTGCCCAGGATCAGGCCCTGGCTGTCCATGACGTTGACGTTGTACGGCAAAATGGCCATGGCCCGGTCGACGATGTCCTGGGCGAGGTCGTGATCGAGTTCGAACATAAGGGCTGGAATCCTTGAAAACAGGCGCGGACGGTTGTTCACCCGCACAGGGTCTGGCAACAAACCCTGTGCTCAGGCACAAAGACAATCCGGCCAAAGGTGACCGAGACTCTCAGGGCGATCAACGTTACCCTTTGCATCGCAAAAAATCATAATAAAGAGAGAGCCGCCATGTCGCAGAGCGCCGCTGCCGCCCAGACCATCGCTGACGATAAAAATGCCGTCTACAAACGCATCACCCTGCGTTTGATCCCCTTCATCTTCATCTGCTACCTGTTCAACTACCTCGACCGGGTCAACGTTGGATTCGCCAAACTGCAGATGCTCGACGCGCTGAAATTCAGCGAAACCGTATACGGCCTCGGTGCCGGTATCTTCTTTATCGGCTACGTGCTGTGCGGCGTACCGAGCAACCTGGCCCTGACCAAATTCGGCCCACGGCGCTGGATCGCGCTGATGATGATCACCTGGGGCACGCTGTCGACCTGCCTGCTGTTCGTCACCACGCCGACCGAGTTCTACACCCTGCGCCTGTTCACCGGCGCGGCTGAAGCCGGGTTCTTCCCGGGCGTTGTGCTTTACCTCTCGCAGTGGTTCCCGACCTTCCGCCGTGGCCGGATCATGGCGTTGTTCATGTCGGCGATCCCGGTGTCCGGCCTGCTCGGCAGCCCGTTTTCTGGCTGGATCTTGAATCACTTCGCTGCGGGCCAAGGTGGCCTTGCCGGTTGGCAGTGGATGTTCCTGTTGCAAGGCATTCCGACTGTTGTGCTGGGCGCCCTTGCCTACTTCCTGCTCAGCGACAACTTCGCCAATGCCAAATGGCTGACCCCGCATGAGCGTTCGGTGCTGGAAGCGGATCAGGCGGAAGACCTGGCGAACAAGCCGAAAACCACCTCCGACTCGTTGAGCGCGGTGTTCAAGAACCCGGCGATCTGGGCCTTCGGCCTGATCTACTTCTGCATCCAGAGCGGCGTATACGCGATCAACTTCTGGCTGCCGTCGATCATCAAGAACCTCGGCTTCAGCGACAACCTGGTGATTGGTTGGCTGAGTGCGATTCCGTATCTGCTGGCGGCGGTGTTCATGCTGGTGGTCGGGCGTTCGGCAGACTTGCGTAAAGAACGTCGCTGGCATTTGGTGGTGCCGATGCTGATGGGTGCTGTCGGCCTGCTGATTGCGGTGAATTTCGCGGCGAATCCGGCGATTGCGATCCTCGGCCTGACCATTGCGACCATGGGTGCGCTGACGGGTCTGCCGATGTTCTGGCCGGTGCCGACTGCCATGCTGAGCGCGGGTGCTGCGGCGGGCGGGTTGGCGTTGATCAACTCGATGGGGCAGATGGCCGGGTTCCTCAGCCCTTATCTGGTGGGTTGGGTCAAGGACAGCACCGGGTCGACCGATGCGGCGTTGTATCTGCTGGCGGGGGTGATTGTTGGCGGGAGTCTGCTGGCGCTGCGGATGACCCGGACGTTGCGGGCCTGATTATTGGCAGACACAAAAAAAACGGCCCGATTCGGGCCGTTTTTTATTGACGCTAGATCGTTTTAGATCGTTCCCACGCTCCGCGTGGGAATGCAGCCCGGGACGCTCCGCGTCCCTTCCAGAGCCGAACGCGGAGCGTCCGCGGAGGCATTCCCACGCAGAGCGTGGGAACGATCTGGCTAGAGCGGTGTTTCTGTCTTCAACTCGAGATTATCCAGCGCCCGGTTCACCGCCAGTTCACTCAGCATGATCAGTTGCACAATGCCCAGCAGCACATGTCGCTGCGATCCGTCCGCAACGGCGCAAGGTTGTGTAGCCTGGGGTGCGTGTCTGAACGTGTCCTTTAAACACCACGATTAAACACTCACAAAATCCCCGTCTTTGCGTCCAGTTCAAGCACCAAGCCTCCCGGCATCTGCACAAAAATCTGCCAGACCCCATCCTCCGGCACCTGCGCCACCTGATACGACAACCCACTGCCCTGCACCCGCTTCAAAACCACCGCCGCATCTTCATCGGTACGAAACGCAATATGACTCAACGCCGCCTCATCCAGCGCAGGCTGCTCAATCACATGCACCAACGCCTCCCCATCCTGATACAACCAGCGCCCGGGGAACGGAAACGGCGGCCGACGCCCCGGCGTCAATCCCAATAACCCGCCGAAAGCGTCTTGCAGCGCCTGACCGTCACCAGTGTTGAAGGCCAGATGATCAAATGTCCACGTCATGTCTGTCTCCTGCGGTTATTCAGGATTTCAGTATCCGCGCTTGCCAATCCCGGAAAAATCCCGCAAAACGCCAAGGATCTTCAACGGATTTTTACTAATGAGCTCAATCCTTGATCTGGAAATCTTCGTCCGCACCGCCGACTCCGGCAGCATTTCCGCCGCCGCCCGGGCGCTTGAGCTGACGCCGGCCGCCGCCAGCATCGCGTTGAAACGCCTGGAAACCCGCCTCGGCATCCGCCTCTTCGCCCGCTCCACCCGCAGCATGCGCCTGACCGAAGAAGGCCGACGTTATCTGGAAAGCGTGCGTCTGGCGCTGGCCACCCTGGCCGAGGGCGAACAGGCGCTGAAGCAGCAGACCGAAGGCCTGAGCGGCGTGCTGCAACTGGCCGCGCCGTCGGACTTCGGGCGCAATGTGTTGCTGCCGTGGCTGGACGATTTCAAGCGCGAACACCCGCACATTCAGCTGCAATTACTGCTCAACGACCGGCATGCGGATCTGTTTCGCGAAACGGTGGATGTGGCGCTGCGCTTTGGCGTGCCGAGTGATTCGACGCTGGTGGCGTTGCCGATCCTGCCTGAGCATCGTCGTGTCGCCTGCGCCAGCCCTGCGTATCTGGAGCGCCACGGTACACCGCAAAATCCTGCCGAATTGAGCGAGCGCAGCGCCCTGCTCTACCTGCGCAACGGCCGGCCCTATAACACCTGGCGCTTCCATCGCGACGACGAAACGGTCGAGGTCGAAGTACGCGGCGACTACCTCAGCGACGACGGCGAAGTCGCCCGCCGCTGGGCACTCGCCGGGCACGGCATCGCTTACAAAGCCTGGCTCGACGTCGCCGAAGACGTGCGCGCCGGGCGGCTGGTGACGCTGTTCGATGACTGGTACGGCGAGAGCGTGCCGTTCAATCTGCTGTGCCCGCACCGGGTGCAGGTGTCGGAACGGGTCAAAGTGTTGCAGGCGTTTTTGCGCGAGCGTTGCAAGGGGTTGCACCGATAAATTCACTTTGCCGCGCCGGGCGCTTCTGGTATTTGATGGAAGCTTTCCCACCGACAAAAGGATTTCGGCATGAGCTATCGCACACTGGGTCACTCGGGGTTGCAGGTGTCCACCCTCACCCTCGGCACGATGATGTTCGGCGAACAGACCAGCGCGGAGGATTCGCTGCGCATCATCGACAAGGCCTGGGATCAGGGCATCAATTTCATCGACACCGCTGACGTCTATACCAATGGCCGTTCGGAAGAGATCGTCGGCGAAGCCATCGCCCGTCATCGGCATGAATGGGTGCTGGCGACCAAGGTCGGTTTCGGCCCGGTGGACGGCGTGCCGAATCGCAGTGGTTTGAGCCGCAAGCACATTTTCAATGGTCTGGAGGCCAGCCTGACCCGGCTTGGCACCGACTACCTCGACATCTATTACCTGCACCGCGAAGACCACAACACCCCGCTGGAAGTGACGATCTCGGCGATTGGCGATCTGATCCGCCAGGGCAAGATCCGTTATTGGGGCCTGTCGAACTATCGCGGCTGGCGGATTGCCGAGGTGATTCGTGTGGCGGACAAACTCGGTGTTGATCGGCCGGTCATCAGCCAGCCGCTGTACAACATCGTCAACCGCCAGGCCGAAACCGAGCAGATCACCGCCGCCCAGACTTACGGCCTCGGCGTGGTGCCTTACAGCCCGCTGGCCCGTGGCGTGCTCAGCGGCAAGTACGCGCCGGACGTGACCCCGGATGCCAACAGCCGTGCCGGGCGCCAGGACAAACGCATTCTGGAAACCGAATGGCGAGTGGAGTCGTTGCGCATTGCCCAGCAGATTCAGCAATACACTCAGGAGCGTGGGGTCGGAATTGTCGAGTTTGCGATTGCCTGGGTACTGAACAACGGCGCAGTGACCTCGGCGATTGTCGGGCCGCGTACTGAAGAGCAATGGGATGCGTACACCAAGGCGCAAGCGGTGAAGATTACGGCGGAGGATGAGGCGTTTATCGACTCGCTGGTGACGCCGGGGCATGCGTCTACGCCGGGGTTTAATGATGTGAGCCATTTTGTGTCGGGCCGGAAACCGCGTCAGGCGTAAAAGCATCGCGAGCAAGCTCGCTCCCACAGGGTTCTTGGGTGAATACAGATCTTGTGTTCCGCACAGACCCAATGTGGGAGCGAGCCTGCTCGCGATAGCGATAGTCGATTCACCACCTATGCTTGATGTGCTGGCCTCATCGTCGGATCGCCGCCCGGAGCAGGCTCGCTCCCACAGGTTTTGTCTCATGTGGGAAATATTGAGCACTCGGCCAATATTCAGCACAAAAACCACGTATCCTGCGCGCCCCGTTTGACCATCACCCCCGCGAGGACAGTTTGTCTAAAGGCATTGCTCTATCGGTGACAGCATCGACGCTGTTTGCCGTCATGTATTACTACACCTCGTTGCTCACTCCGCTGAGCGGCGTGGAAATCTTCGGTTGGCGGATGCTGCTGACCGTGCCCTGCATGACCGTGTTCATGCTGGTTTCCGGCGAATGGCGGCGGGTGCTCGAACTGCTGCGTCGGGTGCCTGCGCTGCCGAAGCTGCTCGGTGGCTTGATGCTTTCGTCAGCGTTGCTCGGCGTGCAGTTGTGGCTGTTCATGTGGGCGCCGCTCAATGGCTACAGCCTCGATGTGTCGCTGGGCTATTTCCTGTTGCCGCTGGCCATGGTCCTGACCGGCCGCATCGCTTATGGCGAAAGCCTGTCGTACCTGCAAAAAGTCGCGGTGTTCTTTGCCAGCCTCGGCGTGTTGAACGAGCTGTATCAGGTCGGCGGGTTTTCCTGGGCGACGCTGGTGGTGGTCGTCGGTTACCCGCTGTACTTCGTGCTGCGCAAATACCTCAAGACCGACAACCTCGGCGGCTTGTGGGTCGACATGACCCTGATGCTGCCGGTGGCGTACTGGTTTGTGCGCGGCGGCGAGCAGGGCTTCGGCGTGTTCGATCAGTACCCGGCGCTGGCGTGGTTGATTCCGCTGCTCGGTCTGATCAGTGCGTCGGCGCTGGTGGTGTACATCATCGCCAGCCGGTTGCTGCCTTTCAGCCTGTTCGGTTTGTTGAGTTACGTGGAGCCGGTGCTGTTGCTGGGTGTGGCGTTGCTGCTCGGCGAGAGCATCAAGCCCGGCGAATGGCTGACCTACATCCCGATCTGGCTCGCGGTGGTGGTGCTGGTGTTTGAAGGGTTCAAGCATCTGATGCGCCAACGGCGCCCGTAAGACGCGCAGTAAAAAGCCCGGCCTGCATTTCTGCAGGCCGGGCTTTTTTACATCTGGTGCGGATTACTCGGTAGCGAGTACGCCACGACGCACCTGGTCACGCTCGATCGATTCGAACAGTGCCTTGAAGTTGCCTTCGCCGAAACCATCGTCGCCCTTGCGCTGGATGAACTCGAAGAACACCGGGCCCATCAGGGTTTCCGAGAAGATCTGCAGCAGCAGACGCTTGTCTTCCTTGTCCGACGCACCGTCGAGCAGGATGCCGCGCGATTGCAGCTGATCGACCGGTTCGCCGTGGTTCGGCAGGCGGCCTTCGAGCATTTCGTAGTAAGTGTCCGGCGGCGCGGTCATGAAGCGCATGCCGATCTTCTTCAGCTGATCCCAGGTCTTGACCAGGTCGTCGGTGAGGAACGCCACATGCTGGATGCCTTCACCGTTGAACTGCATCAGGAACTCTTCGATCTGCCCTGCGCCCTTCGACGACTCTTCGTTGAGCGGGATGCGGATCATGCCGTCCGGCGCGGTCATCGCTTTCGAGGTCAGGCCGGTGTATTCGCCCTTGATGTCGAAGTAACGGATTTCGCGGAAGTTGAACAGCTTCTCGTAGAAGTTGGCCCAGTAGGCCATGCGGCCGCGATACACGTTGTGGGTCAGGTGGTCGATGATCTTCAGGCCGGCACCGACCGGGTTGCGATCAACGCCCTCAAGGAACACGAAGTCGATGTCATAGATCGAGCTGCCTTCGCCGAAACGGTCGATCAGGTACAGCGGCGCGCCGCCAATGCCTTTGATCGCCGGCAGGTTCAGCTCCATCGGGCCGGTTTCGATGTGGATCGGCTGGGCGCCGAGTTCCAGTGCGCGGTTGTAGGCCTTCTGCGAATCCTTGACCCGGAACGCCATGCCGCACACCGACGGACCGTGCTCGGCCGCGAAGTACGAGGCAACACTGTGGGGTTCGTTGTTGAGGATCAGATTGATCGCGCCCTGGCGATACAGGTGCACATTCTTGGAACGGTGGGTCGCGACTTTGGTGAAGCCCATGATCTCGAAGATCGGCTCCAGGGTGCCAGGTGTCGGCGATGCGAACTCGATGAACTCGAAGCCCATCAGGCCCATTGGGTTTTCGTATAAATCTGCCATGGTTGGCGCCTCATCATTCTTATCAATTAACCAGAGTTATTTGTCAGTAATGCTGAGGCCGGTGGGTGGCGCACAGGAGATGCCACGCACACTGCGGGCGAGGAAGTCACCGTAGATCAGTTGAAACCCGAATATCTTCATTGTCGACCCAAGGCTCTTGCGGGCGAGGCTTCTGCTGCCAGAAGACGATTATTATTGTATGCGTAACCCGATTCTACACAGCGTAAATAGGGTTGTCTGCCCTCTCTATAAAATCCGCTTTTTTCGTCCCGGTGCAAGGGGTTTGTTGCACAGCCAGATGCCCGTCAGAATCAGCACGCCGCCCAGGCACATGGCCAGCGTCAGTTGCTCGCCCAGCAGGATGGCGCCGGCCAGCACGGCGGTCAGCGGGTTGAGTGCAATGAACACGCCCGAGCGCATGGCGCCGATTTTGCGGATGCCATCGTAGTAACCGATATAGGCCAGCGCCGAGCCGAGCACGCCCAGATAGGCCAGGCTCAGCCATTGGCGTGTGCCAAGCGCAGCCAGCGCTTCAGCGTCCACTTCGCCATGGCTCAGGGCCAGCGCCCACAACATCAGGGTGCCCAGCAGAATCGAGAAGGTCACGGTCTGCACCGGGCCTATGCTCTGGTTGAGGCTGCGGGAGAACAGCGAATAGACGCCCCAGCTCAGCACACAACCGAGGATCAGCAGGTCGCCAATCCACGCGTCCCGTGTTTCGCTCAACAGCTGCGGGTTGCGACTGACGATCACCACACCCGCCCCACCGATGCAGATCGCAATCCCGATCACCTTCAACCGGCTCAGCTGCTCCTTGAACAGCAGCCAGGACGCCAGACCGATCACCGCCGGGTTCAGTGCAACGATCAACGAGGCCCGGGAAGCGTTGATGTATTGCAACCCATAAAAGAAACACAGGTTGTAGAAAAAAATCCCGAAGAACCCCAGCAGCACCAGTTGCAACCATTGCCCGGCATTGGGCCGCACCAACGGGATTCGGGCGAGCCTTAGAAACACCAGCAACGCCACGCTGGCCAGCAGAAACCGCAGGCTGGCGGCAAAGACCGGGCTCAGGCTGCCGGCCAGAAACCGCCCGGCCACCCACGTTCCGCCCCAAATCATGGTGACCAGGGCCAGGTTCAAATAGACGCGCATGTCCGAGGCGGCCGGACGAACAGGTTCATGACAACTCATAACGCTCCCAACGATGAGACTGACGGATGACGTATCATTCGATTGATTCCTCATCATCGTAAAATGAGTCTTTACTCATGACCCTGACCCAACTCGAAATCTTCTCGCTCGTGGCCGAATTGCGCGGCTTCACCCTCGCCGCCCATCGCCTGGGGATTTCCCAGTCAGCGGTGTCCCACGCCTTGAAGTCGCTGGAACAGGAATTGGGCGTCGAACTGCTGCGCCGACATCAATCCCAAGTGGAACTGAGCGACATCGGCGAGCAACTGCTGCTCCGGGCACGGGCGATGCTCGGGCTGGCCAACACGTTGCGTCAGGAGGCAGCGGATGCTCGCGGCATGAAGCGCGGAACCTTGCGCATCGGCTCGTTCGGGCCGACGTCCTCGATCAAATTGTTGCCGAGGATCCTTCAGCAGTATCGCGAGGCACATCCGGGGATCGAAGTGCACATCGATGAAGGCCCGGACCGGCAGGTGATTCAGTGGCTGGAGGAGCGGCGGATCGATATCGGATTTGCGGTGCTGCCCGAGGAGCGCTTCGACACCTTTGCCCTGATCGAAGATCAGATGGTTGCCCTGCTCCCGCTAGGTCACCCGTTGGCGGTGCGCGAATCAGTGACTCTTAAAGACTTGTGCAAAGACCCGTTCGTGCTGACCGAGGCCGGTTCATCGGAGCTGGTTTCGCGCCTGTTCAACGCCGCCCGGCTGAGCCCGAACATCCGCTTCCGCTGCTCGCAACTGCTCAGCACCCTCGACACCGTTGGCCGGGGCGATGCGATGACCGTGGTGGCTGAAAGTTCGTTGCCCTTCGATCCCGACCCGCGCTACATCAAACGACCACTGTCGCCCGCAGTAAGTCGGCAAGTCGGCCTCGCGGTGCTGGACCAGCGCCAGGCATCGCCCGCCACACTGGCATTCATTCAGCTGGCGACACGGCTGGATTACCGCTGAGCGGCGCAAGCGTCACTGGCCATCTATCATGGGCTCAGACCTTGGGCTTTGCGCGCACGCTTCGCCTGCTATCGAGAGTTCCATTCCACTGCGACAGGATGCGCCCATGCCACTGACCGTCAGGCCCCGCCGCAAGCGCAGCACCCGGATTATCGTGACATTGCTGTGCGGCCTGCTACCGATCGCGCTCGGCAGCGTGATTCTTTACATGCAGGCCGAACGCGCCCTCCAGCAGAGTTCGCAACACACCGCCGAGGAGGCCCTGCGTCAATTCGAACTGATGCTCGACAACACCGCCCAGGCTGCCCGGGAGCTACTGCCGCTGGCAGGCCAGACTTGCGAGACCGTCAAACTGGCCTTGCGTGAGCAAGTCACCCGCCGACCGTTCGTGCGCTCGACCAATCTGGTGTGGGACGACAATCTCTATTGCAGCTCGCTGTTCGGCGACTTCAAGGAAGCCGTCAATCCAGGCGATTACGCCCAAGGCAAGTTATGGCTCATGAACGGCAACCCGGTGACACCCAATACCGCACTCCTGGTGTATCGCCTGAGCGAAGGGCGCGGTGGCGCACTGACCACGCTGGACGGCTATCACCTGAGCAACATCCTGCGCCTGATCGGCCGGCACACATTGTTGTTGCTGCAAGTCGGCAACAACTGGCTCTCGGCCGACGGCAAAGTGCATCAAGGCGCCCTGCCTGCGTTGCCGGTTGCACAAAGTACCTTGCACTCATCGCACTATGCGTTCACGGTCAGCGCCGCTTTTGCGGAAGGCGAAACCTGGCGCTACATGAAAGACGAATATCCACCGCTGTTCAGCCTGCTGATGTTCTTCGGTGCGGTATCGGGAGCGATCGGCTACATCGTGCAGAAGCGCTCCACGTCGCCCAGCCACGAAATGCTTCGGGCACTGGAGGCGGGAGAATTCATTCCCTACTTCCAACCGGTGGTGCACGGCGACAGCAAGCGCTGGTCGGGCACGGAAGTGCTGATGCGCTGGAACCATCCCAAGGAGGGGCTGGTGCGTCCGGATCTGTTCATACCCTTTGCCGAACACTCCGGGCTGATCGTGCCGATGACCCGCGCCTTGATGCAGCAGACGGCTATCGTGCTGGGGCCGCTGTCATCGACCTTCACCGCGCCTTTCCACATTGGCATCAACATCACCGCCAGCCACTGCCACGATCTGGAACTGGTTGAGGACTGTCGTGAATTTTTGTCAGCTTTCCGGCCGGGCAGCATCAGCCTGGTCCTGGAGTTGACCGAACGCGAGCTGATCGAGCCGTCCGACATCACTCATCAATTGTTCACGCAGCTGCGCGCAATGGGCGTGAAGATCGCAATTGACGACTTTGGCACCGGCCATTCAAGCCTTGGGTACTTGAGAACTTTCAATGTCGACTTCCTCAAGATCGACCAGACATTCGTTGCCATGATCGATAAAGATGCCCTGTCCCGACACATCCTGGACAGCATCATCGAGCTCTCCACCAAACTGGATCTGGGGATTGTGGCCGAAGGTGTGGAAACACAGGCCCAGTGCGATTATCTGGCCGCCCATCATGTCAACTTTCTGCAGGGTTACCTTTTCGGCAAGCCGATGCCGGCGGCCGACTTCATCGAAGCATTAAGTCATCATTAACTTGTCTGGATAAATCCTGACACGCCGACAGCGCGCACCAAATTGATACAAAACAACGTTGTTGTTACATGAAGAAAAAGTCAGGATTTACTCTTGTCGCATTAACTACTACAATTTTTCTTACCTGTAGCAAGATACGCAGGTGAGCCATTATCACCGAGTCGCTTCAAGGCTCTTGGCTTATAGCTTTGTTTGCGGTTGGTATCAGCCAAACACACTATTGGAGTAAAGATATTGTCCAGACTCGCTGAATTTCGTGCAGCTGAAAAGGCCCTTCAGGAACAGCTCAAGCAGCTGGAATCGCTGAAGAACGATGCCGGGCTCAAGAAAGAAATCGAATTCGAAGAAAAGCTCCAGGGGCTGATGAAAACCTATGGCAAAGGCCTGAAAGACATCATCGCCATTCTCGATCCGAACCCGGCAAAATCCGGTCTGCAATCGACCGCCGCACCTAAAACCCGCCGCGCTCGCGTGGTCAAGGTCTATCAGAACCCGCACACCGGCGAGCTGATCGAGACCAAGGGTGGCAACCACCGTGGCCTGAAAGCCTGGAAGGAACAATACGGTGCAGCCACCGTTGATTCCTGGTTGCGCGGTTAATCCCTCGCAAACATGAAAGCCCTGCATATGCAGGGCTTTTTTTTGGACAATATTTAACAAATGCAACGATTTTTCTGGCGGGAAAGTTGAATCTCAAACCGCTCTCGCGCTGAAACTATGCTTCCGAATGTTGCTCCGTTAGCCGGAGATTAACTTTGTGTTTAATCAGTTCCGGTATCTAACACCACACTGGTCACGAACAGATGACTAAAATTTCAGGCTGTTTCGTGCAGCCATTATGTCGTCGCCGCTCGCCTTATAAACCTCTGCCTGCCCGGCATACGAAAGTACGTAAGCCTTATCCGCCTCGACCGCTGCAACCAATGTTTGCGACAACACGTGACGACCGTTTTCAGTCACCGTACAAGTGGTCTCAAGCGCGGTCAGCGAGCCCAGCGTACTCGCGTGAACCTTGTTGCAGACACTCTGATAACCGCTCTGGAAAAAGTCCTTCTGCACCGACTTGCGCATCTCCAGCAACACGCCCTGCAAGTTGACCTGATGACCACTTTCCACGCGAGTCATCGTCAACTCCATCACCATGACCTGATTGCCATCGGCGTCAGTCTTCACTGCGCGCTGACGGGAGACTTCAGGGGATGTTTCGGGCAGCGCTTCGACTTCCCAGCCGGCGGGCCAGGTGATGCTCGGCGCATCGGCGAAGGCCGGCAGCGCCAGCAGGGAAAAACCCAGGAAAACGAACAGCGATTTGAACGGTCGGATCATTACCAGAGGCACTCGCGGATTGAGCCGTAAAGTCTGAGGCCCGCCCGCTCGCAGGGCAAGCCCGCGCTTTCGGTTTGGCGATGCTGCCAGGCATGCGTATCATTGCGCCCATTCACTCGCCCCAATTTGTTACGGAGGGCCCATGAGCCTGCACGAACTGAACACCTTCCCTGGCGTCACCGCCACCCCGGACAGCGCAACCCGCAACTTCGTGTTCAACCACACCATGCTGCGCGTCAAAGACATCACCCAGTCGCTGGACTTCTACACCCGCGTACTGGGTTTCTCGCTGGTAGAGAAGCGTGATTTCCCGGAAGCGGAATTCAGCCTGTACTTCCTCGCCCTGGTCGACAAATCGCAGATCCCGGCCGACGCCGCTGCACGCACCGAGTGGATGAAGTCGATTCCCGGCATTCTGGAACTGACCCACAACCATGGCACCGAGAACGACGCGGATTTCGCCTATCACAACGGCAACACCGACCCGCGCGGTTTCGGCCATATCTGCATTTCGGTGCCGGACATCGTTGCCGCTTGCGCACGCTTTGAAGAGCTCGGCTGCGATTTCCAGAAGCGCCTGACCGATGGCCGCATGAAGAGCCTGGCGTTCATCAAGGATCCGGATGGCTACTGGGTCGAGATCATTCAACCGGCGCCGCTTTAAAGCTGAACCTGGGTAGAAAGCACCCCGCAAAGAAAAAACCCCATCAGCGATGATGGGGTTTTTCTGTTTCAGGCCCGGGAATTACGCCGGAGCCGAAGTGCGGATCAGGTGATCGAACGCGCTGAGGGAAGCTTTGGCGCCCTCGCCCACTGCAATCACGATCTGCTTGTACGGCACAGTGGTCACGTCGCCGGCGGCGAAGATGCCGGGGATCGAAGTTTCACCACGGTTGTCGACGATAATCTCGCCACGCGGCGACAGCTCGATGGTGCCTTTGAGCCAATCAGTGTTGGGCAGCAGACCGATCTGCACGAAGATCCCTTCCAGCTCGACAGTGCGCAGCTCGTCAGTAGTGCTTTCCTTGTAGCGCAGGCCGTTGACTTTCTGACCGTCGCCGGTGACTTCGGTGGTCAGCGCACTGGTGATCACGGTGACGTTCGGCAGGCTGTGCAGCTTGCGTTGCAATACGGCATCGGCGCGCAACTGAACGTCGAACTCCAGCAGGGTCACGTGGGAGACGATACCGGCCAGGTCGATGGCCGCCTCGACGCCGGAGTTACCGCCGCCAATCACTGCCACACGCTTGCCTTTGAACAGCGGACCGTCGCAGTGCGGGCAGTACGCCACGCCTTTGTTACGGTATTCCTGCTCGCCCGGCACGTTCATTTCACGCCACCGCGCGCCGGTCGCCAGAATCACACTCCTGGCCTTCAGGGTCGCGCCGCTGGCAAAGTGAACTTCATGCAGCTCGCCATTCTTGCCAGGGATCAGCTTGTCGGCGCGCTGCAGGTTCATGATGTCGACGTCGTACTGCTTGACGTGCTCTTCCAGCGCGGTCGCCAGTTTCGGGCCTTCGGTTTCCTGCACGGAAATGAAGTTTTCGATGGCCATGGTGTCCAGCACCTGACCGCCGAAGCGCTCGGCCGCAACACCGGTGCGAATGCCTTTACGTGCGGCGTAGATCGCCGCCGAAGCACCGGCCGGGCCACCGCCGACTACCAGCACATCAAAGGCTTGCTTGGCGCTGATTTTCTCGGCCTGACGCTCGATGGCGCCGGTGTCGAGTTTGGCGAGGATTTCTTCCAGGCCCATGCGGCCCTGGCCGAAGTTTTCGCCGTTCAGGTAAATGCTTGGCACAGCCATGATCTTGCGATCGTTGACTTCGTCCTGGAAAAGCGCGCCGTCGATGGCGACATGGCGGATGTTCGGGTTCAGCACGGCCATCAGGTTCAGCGCCTGAACGACGTCCGGGCAGTTCTGGCAGGACAGCGAGAAGTAAGTCTCGAAGTTGAACTCGCCTTTGAGCGAGCGGATCTGTTCGATCACTTCGACACTGGCCTTCGAAGGGTGGCCGCCGACTTGCAGCAGGGCCAGCACCAGCGAAGTGAATTCATGGCCCATCGGGATGCCGGCGAAACGCAGGCTGATGTCGGCACCGGGGCGGTTGATCGAGAACGATGGTTTGCGTGCATCGTCGCCGCTGTCGATCAAGGTAATCTGGTGCGAAAGACTGGCAACGTCTTTCAGCAGGTCGAGCATTTCACGGGATTTCGCACCGTCGTCGAGTGAGGCAACGATCTCGATCGGCTGGGTGACCCGTTCCAGGTACGATTTCAACTGGGCTTTAAGATTGGCGTCCAACATACGGGCGATCTCCTGACTTTATTTGAGGCGAAAAAAAGCCCGAGCGAATCTCGCCCGGGCTTTTCTATTGGGCGGTGCAGCTTACTTAAGTAGGTGCGGAGTTCCGCCCTGCATTGCGTGTCACAGACTTAGATCTTGCCGACCAGGTCCAGGGACGGAGCCAGAGTGGCCTCGCCTTCTTTCCATTTGGCCGGGCAAACTTCGCCTGGGTGAGCAGCGACGTACTGAGCAGCCTTGATTTTGCGCAGCAGCTCGGAAGCGTCACGGCCAACGCCGCCATCGTTCAGTTCAACGATTTTGATCTGGCCTTCAGGATTGATCACGAAGGTGCCACGGTCTGCCAGACCAGCTTCTTCGATCAACACGTCGAAGTTGCGGGAGATAACGTGGGTCGGGTCGCCGATCATGGTGTATTCGATTTTGCCGATGGCTGGCGAAGTGTTGTGCCAGGCAGCGTGGGCAAAGTGGGTGTCGGTCGAAACGCTGTAGATCTCTACGCCCAGTTTCTGGAAGGCGGCGTAGTTGTCAGCCAGGTCTTCGAGCTCGGTTGGGCAAACGAAAGTGAAGTCGGCCGGGTAGAAGAACACTACGGACCATTTGCCTTTCAGGTCAGCGTCCGAGACTTGTACGAAGTCGCCGTTTTTGAACGCGGTAGCTTTGAACGGTTTTACTTGGCTGTTGATGATAGGCATTGATGACTCTCCGTCAGGGTTGTGAATTCGATGGGGGAATCCTACCCAGTCACTCGACGGATGGCTCATTGGCAAACCTGATGCTGCTGATTTGTTTTCGCTATTAGCTGAGGGTATTAATAGAAGAAAACGATATCTACGGCGACAGCGGCTTATCCGTAATCCGGGCCATCCCGTGAAAGGGGCTCGCTTCAACATAGCGCATGGCGGACTTCATATCCTTCCAGCCCACGTAACTCATCAACGATTTGAGATCCCAGCCGCTTTGATGGGCCCATGTTGCGAAGCCGCGACGCAGGGAATGGCTGGTGTAGCGCTCGGCGGAGATACCGGCTCGCTCCAGGGCCTGACGCAACAACGGAATCACGCTGTTGGCGTGCAAACCCTCTTCGCTCAGATTGCCCCAGCGGTCGACGGCGCGGAACACCGGGCCTCGCACCAGTGCTGCCTCGGTGATCCATTCGATATAAGCCTGCACCGGGCACAGCTTCAGCAGCGCCGGGGCCTGATAAGTCTGTCCGAGGTTTTCCCGATCACCCTTGCTGCGCGGAAGGTACAGGGTGATGCCGCTGCCAGCGTGGGCCTGAACATGCTCGATCTGCACCCGACACAGTTCATCACTGCGAAAGCCGCGCCAGAAGCCCAGCAGAATCAATGCCCGGTCGCGGCAAGCTCTTAAAAGCAGCGGCCTGTCTTGTTGTTCACGGGCGTCTTTCATTTCCTGCTCCAGCCAGGCGACGGTCTGTTCAAGATCGCGCAGTTGCAATGGCTCGGCCTGCTTTTCCTGCGCGGGATGCAGCGCACGAATGCCCTTGAACACTTTGCGCACCACCGGCGACTTGGTGGGATCGGCGAAGCCCTGACTGTTGTGCCACTGCGCCAGCGCCGACAGACGCAACTTCAGCGTGTTGACCGACAACACGCCGGCATGCGCCACCAGATACCGCGCGATGCTGTCCGCTGTCGCCGGCAGAAACCCTCCCCACGCAGATTCGAAGTGCTCGATAGCCGCGCGATAACTGCGGCGGGTGTTGTCGCGGGTGGCGGCTTGCAGGTAGCGATCAATATCGCTCATGGGCTGATTCTCTCGTGGCGTACTGAGGGTTCGTGCAGAAACGGATTTTATGGGTTTCACATGGGGTAATACCAGTATATCCCGCCCATTTATCGATGCTTGTTTCACTTTATTTTCAACATGGTACACTTCGCACTTTGGTGGCATGTACCACAGTACGAAATGGTAGGAGCAGATATGGCCCGTGGCGGCGTTAACAAAGCAGTAGTCCAGATCGCGCGCACAGCGATCCTCGCCCGTGGCGAACACCCCAGCATCGATGCAGTACGCATTGAGCTGGGCAATACGGGTTCAAAAACCACGATTCATCGCTACCTGAAAGAGCTGGATGACGGCAGCGAACCGGCCGATGCTTCGGCAGAACCCATCGATGACGAACTCCTCGCTCTCGTCACGCGCCTTGCCCAACGCCTGAAAGAACAGGCGCAAGAACCGATTGACCAGGCGCGCGAGCAGTACGAACAACAGCGCCAGACGCTGGAGGACGAGCTGAATCAGCTTCGTCAGGATCATGCGCAACTGGAGAAGAAGCACGACATCCAGACTGCCGCGCTGGCCAAGGAATCCGAAGCCCTGAGCGATACCCGCTCGATGCTGCAGACCGAACAAACCCGCAACGCCGGGCTGAATCAGGCGCTGGCCGATTTTGAATTGCGCTTGCAAGACAAGGACGAGCAGATCCGCTCGCTGGAAGAAAAGCACCTGCACGCCCGCGATGCGCTTGAACACTACCGCAACGCCATCAAGGAACAGCGCGAGCAGGAACAGAGCCGTCACGAAACTCAGGTTCAGCAATTGCAGATGGAGCTTCGTCAGGCGCAGCAAAGCGCACTGGTACGTCAGGACGAAATCACCCAACTGCACCGCGACAACGAACGCCTGCTGACCGAAAATCGCGGCACCGTGCGCGAACTGAGCCTGATGCAGGATCAGCTCAAGCACAGCAATCAGCGTCAGGATCAACTGCTGGAGCAAGCCAATCGCGTCGACAGCGAGCGCACCCTCCTCCAGGAACGCCTGCGCGTGGCCCTGCTGGAAAGCCAGACGCTCAAGCAGAACGTCGACGAGCAATCGCAGCTCAATCAGTCATTGGAGAAGGAATTGACCAAGGCGCAAGACAGCCTGCGCCTGGCTACCACCGTTGCGGCAGCGCCAGACGCAGCAGAATCGAAAAAGACTTAAGCGCCGACCGGCGTACGCATCGTGACAAATTCTTCGGCCGCCGTCGGGTGCACCCCGATGGTGTCGTCGAAGTCACGTTTGGTGGCGCCAGCCTTCAACGCAATTGCCAGACCCTGCACGATCTCGCCGGCATCCGGGCCGACCATGTGACAGCCCAGCACCTTGTCGGACTTGCCATCGACCACCAGTTTCATCAGCGTACGCTCCTGGCAGTCAGTCAGGGTCAGCTTCATCGGCCGGAAGCGGCTTTCGTAGATCACGACGTCGTGACCCGCTTCCCGCGCTTCTTCTTCGGTCAGGCCGACGGTGCCGATATTAGGCAGGCTGAACACGGCCGTCGGGATCATCTTGTAATCCACTGGACGATATTGCTCAGGCTTGAACAGACGTCGCGCCACCGCCATGCCTTCAGCCAGCGCCACCGGCGTCAACTGCACACGCCCGATGACATCGCCCAGCGCCAGGATTGACGGCTCGGTGGTCTGGTATTGCTCATCGACTTTGATGAAGCCTTTGTCGTCGAGCTGCACATCGGTGTTTTCCAGACCCAGATTGTCCAGCATCGGACGCCGACCAGTGGCGTAGAACACGCAATCCGCTTCCAGTACGCGGCCGTCCTTGAGGGTGGCCTTCAGGCTGCCATCCGATTGCTTGTCGATACGGGCAATGTCGGCATTGAATTGCAGATCCAGACCGCGCTTGGTCAGTTCTTCCTTCAAGTGGTTACGCACCGAACCGTCGAAACCGCGCAAGAACAGATCCCCGCGATACAGCAACGTCGTGTTGGCGCCCAGCCCATGGAAAATCCCGGCAAATTCGACGGCGATGTAACCGCCACCGACGACCAGTACACGCTTGGGCAATTCTTTGAGGAAGAACGCCTGGTTCGAGCTGATCGCATGCTCATGCCCCGGAATCTCGGGGATCTGCGGCCAGCCACCGGTGGCGATCAGAATATTCTTCGCGGTGTAGCGCTCGCCGTTGACCTCAACTTCGTGCGGACCAACGATTTTCGCGTGGGCTTCATGCAGCGTCACACCGCTGTTGACCAGCAGATTGCGATAAATGCCGTTCAGGCGATTGATCTCGCGATCCTTGTTGGCAATCAGCGTCGCCCAATCGAAATCCGCCTCACCCAGGCTCCAGCCAAAACCCGAGGACTGTTCGAAGTCTTCGGCAAAGTGGGCGCCGTACACCAACAGTTTTTTCGGTACGCAACCGACGTTGACGCAGGTACCGCCCAGATAACGGCTCTCGGCCACGGCCACTTTCGCACCGAACCCGGCAGCAAAACGTGCAGCCCGCACACCGCCGGAACCGGCACCAATCACATAAAGGTCAAAATCGTAGGCCATTTCTATCTCCTCGGCAGGCGATCAGCATACCCGCAGACGCTTATTGAGCAAGTCTCTACTGCACGAGGACGGGCAATACCGGGAGGTTCTACGGTTAGCATTTGATTAATGACATTCTGCCGGCAGAACCTTTGGCAAGCGCAACGTACGCCTGGCAATCAGAATTGCTATCAGCGCCAGGCCGAAAGCGAGCCACGATGCCAATGTAATTCCGCCTTCAAATGCACTTCCCGCCTGCTGCATCAACTGTTGCGCTTGATCCCCCGCCAACCCCGTCGCAACATGATGAGCGCCAGCCAGCGTTTCACTTGCCAGCATCGTCTGAACATCGCTCAAAAACGCTGGAAGCTGCAGGTCTGCTCGGTAGTGAGCCGTCACCAGGCCGCCAAGCAGAGTAGTACCCAGCACCACGCCCACTTCATAGGCTGTTTCACTGATGGCGGATGCCGCCCCTGCCTTCGCTGGGGGCGCTGCCGACAAAATCACATCATTGGAAACCGTAGCGATCGCCCCCACTCCGATGTTGAGCAACGCGAACGCCACTACCAATACCGCAAGACTGCTGCCCATGCTGGCCACCAGCAAAAAGGCCGCACCGGTGAAGGCCACCAGAATCGGTATCAGTACATGCACCGGCATACGCTGCGCGACTGGGACGACCGCCATTCCAACCATAATCGCCATGATTTGCCCCGGCACCAATGCAAGACTCGCACTCAAGGGCGCCATTTGCAGAACAATCTGCAAAAACTGAGTCGTGAAGAAAACGAAGCCGACAAGAAACGCAAGACTCATCAAATTGATAAGGACTGACCCGCTGAAAGTGCCATTGCTGAACAGGGTCATGTCCATCAGGGGTACAGGAAGACGCAACTGGCGACGTACGAATATCCAGCCTGCCAGTGCACCTACCAGAAACGTGCCAAACACAACCCCGTCAATGCCCTCACTGGCGCCATGCTTGATGCTGTAAACGATACAACCCAGTGCGGCCATCGACTGAAGGATGCTGATCGGGTCCAGCGGACCCGACGCATCACGCTCTGATTCAGGGAGCAATAGCGGCCCCAGTACTAACAATGGAATCAGGACGGGAACCGCCAACAGAAAAATCGCGCCCCAATCAAAGAACTGCAGCAACACCCCTCCCACCAAAGGCCCTAATGCCGAGCCGACAGTCAGCGTGGTTGCCCAGATCGCTACTGCCACTCTGCGCTCTTCTCGATCCTCAAACACCGAACGTATCAATGCCAGCGTGGAGGGCATCAACATCGCACCGAAAACCCCCATGCAAGCCCGCCCGATAATCAGCTGCATCGATGTTGCGGAATATGCGGTCAGCACCGAGACCACCACAAACCCGAACGAGCCGATAAGCAGCAACTTACGGTGCCCCACCCGATCACCCAGGCTACCCATCGAAACCAGCAGTCCTGCGAGAACCAACGAA
The DNA here is from genome assembly GCF_014863585.1 of Pseudomonas gozinkensis. Classification (NCBI taxonomy): domain Bacteria; kingdom Pseudomonadati; phylum Pseudomonadota; class Gammaproteobacteria; order Pseudomonadales; family Pseudomonadaceae; genus Pseudomonas; species Pseudomonas gozinkensis. The sequence goes on from NZ_CP062253.1 coordinate 3,546,507, forward strand.
TAGGCATCGATCATCCACAGCTGCTGGCTGGCAGTTGGACGCAAGGCTTCGGCGATTTTGGGTAACGCGAAACCCAATACGGTGTTATCAACGGTCACCAGCAGCACTGGCAACATGAGCACCGCCAGCCCTGACCAGCGACGGGCACTTGATCTTCGTGCGGTAGCCATATTCTCTGACGCCACAAGCAACACTCCTTATTGCTGGAGAATAAATTTCACAACCGTCCTTCGACGATCATGAAACGCTTTCCTCCGCACCTCCCTGGCGAAGACGAGTCAGTTCAGCAGCGAATATGCTGGCTGACAATCGAACATTTGTTTCACATTGCATCGCGAATCGAATCGAGATGCGCTATTTCTCCCCAGAAACGCAAACGCCCCGAACATGTCGGGGCGTTTGTTTTTAGCGTCACACTATTCAGACCGTGTGACGTACCTTCAGACAGTCAGGCTTTATCAGTAAGCCTTGCCAGTCTTGTAGAAGTTTTCGAAGCAGAAGTTGGTTGCTTCGATGTAGCCTTCAGCACCACCGCAGTCGAAACGCTTGCCCTTGAACTTGTAGGCCATCACGCAGCCATTCTGGGCTTGTTTCATCAGGGCGTCGGTGATCTGGATTTCACCGCCCTTGCCTGGCTCGGTCTGTTCGATCAGGTCGAAGATGTCCGGGGTCAGGATGTAGCGGCCGATGATCGCCAGGTTCGACGGCGCGTCTTCCGGCTTTGGCTTCTCAACCATGCTGTGAACGCGGTAGATGTCGTCGCGGATCATTTCGCCAGCGATGACGCCGTACTTGCTGGTTTCCTGCGGATCGACTTCCTGAATGGCAATGATCGAGCAGCGGAACTGCTTGTACAGTTTGACCATCTGGGTCAGTACGCCGTCGCCTTCGAGGTTGACGCACAGGTCGTCCGCCAGCACCACAGCAAACGGTTCATCACCGATCAATGGGCGACCGGTCAGGATCGCGTGACCCAGGCCTTTCATTTCGGTCTGACGGGTGTAGGAGAACGAGCACTCGTCCAGCAGCTTGCGGATGCCGACCAGGTATTTTTCCTTGTCGGTGCCTTTGATCTGGTTTTCCAGCTCATAGCTGATGTCGAAGTGGTCTTCCAGGGCACGCTTGCCACGGCCGGTCACGATGGAGATCTCAGTCAGACCAGCATCCAGGGCTTCTTCGACGCCGTACTGGATCAGTGGCTTGTTTACCACCGGCAGCATTTCTTTGGGCATGGCCTTAGTCGCTGGAAGGAAGCGAGTACCGTAACCGGCTGCTGGGAACAAGCATTTCTTGATCATATAAGTCCTTGAAAGGGCTGTGTGTACGAGTTTCGGCGCAGTCTAATCAGGCGGCGTACACCTTACAATGCCCCGCGCTGGCTAACCGGTGTCAACATAGAGAAATAATCTGGTGGATAGTTCAATCCGCACACAGGGGTTGCGCATTCAGCGTAGACCAAAGATGCCGAAACAGCGCATCGACCTGCGCCCGATCGCCCGTTTCCCGCTATCATGGCGCCTTTGAACCGGCCAACGAGGCAGATAGATGTCCGCAGCAAAAATCATCAACGGGTACACCGTCGACAAGGCGAAAGATGGGCAGTGGCATATCACCGCCGCCAACGGCGAAGATGTGTCCGGGCCATTGCCCACTGAAGCGATGGCGATTGAAGTAGCCGCGGTGCTCGATTACACGCCTCCTGCACCGAAGCGTCGCGGCAAGGATCAAGACTGATCGGCAACGACGAACCCCGGCCCTGCCCTCGCGCAGGGCTTTTTTTTGGACTGCTCACAAAGACGTGGCCAATCGCTATAACCTTTTCATGCCGGCGCTGTCATAGCGTCTAGCCCCCTCCTCCTCGAAGATGAACATTGCCATGACCAACCGCCCCCTCATCAGCTTTCTGCCCCTGATTGCGTTCGCGACCCTGGCCGGTTGCGCCACCTCGCAGCCAACCTATCTGAACAACGGCGAACAGGGGTTGAGCATCGACTGCTCCGGTGAAGCCAATTCCTGGGCCAGCTGCTATGAAAAAGCTGACGCGTCCTGCGCCGGCACCGGTTATCGCATCGTCGGGACCGACGGTACACCAGCGCCCAAGGAAAGCGACAAGACGCTGGGCGTCGATGTCGGCAACTACAAAAACCGCAGCGTAGTGGTGGTCTGCAAATAGACTTACATGTGAATTTCGGCGAATTTGATCCCCAACCCGCGTACGACTTCAATCAGGTCGTCGACTCGGCTAAAGGATTCGACTTCGTCGTTATCGTCGACCAGGAAGTAGCTGCGACCGGCGCTTTTCTTGAAAAACACGATCCACTCCCCCGGATTCGCCGGATTCTGGATCACATGGGTAGCGGCAATGAGCCCTTCCTTGTGTCGCTCCCGCACCTGTTCTCTCTTCATTCACTGCTCCAGAAATGACAATGCCGCCACAGCAACGCTGTGACGGCATCAATGCTGACTGACGACAGTCTATCAGCCGGAAATACAGGCGGTGGCGGCTTTGCGCACGTCCCACGGTCGCAGCGGCACATTGGACATCCGCTCATGCAGCTTGATACTGCTGCCGCCGGAGCGATCCTCGATGTCGAACACCGCAGCAGGACCCGATCCCAGCTTGCCCGGAACGATGACCCGAACTTCATCCTTGTGCCGCTCTACCTGCAACGCACCCCGGCTGTCGGACAGCTTTTCGGCCAGGCATTGAGCATACTCATGGGGTTTCTTGCCGGAAATGACGCTCATGGTCGGCAGCGTTTCATTGATTTCCGAAACGCTTGCGCAACCACCCATTGCCAATGCCAACGGCAGAATCACCACACCCCACTTCATACAAAATCTCCAATAAAGACCCTCCGACAGCACGAATGCCGTTTTTCTCCGAGGCTCACTGCATTTAACCCACATCGAATCGTGAATATCTGTTTTTAATTGTCAAAGCGGTGCCCGACGGCCGGATAATAACCCGTCCGGGCTGATAAACTGCGCCAATCGACAATGCTATCGTTTTGATTTTGTAGAAAAAGCCCTTCTGGAGGCGCCCATGAAATTCATTCACCAGCGCGAGCACCTCAACGAAGACGACATCGTCGTCATTCAATGCTCGCAAACCTGCAACATCCGCTTGATGAACGACGCCAACTTCCGCAGCTTCAAGAATGGCGGCCGCCATACCTATCACGGCGGTGCTTTCGACACGTTCCCGGCCCGTATCACCGCGCCTAGCACCGGTTTCTGGAACATCACTATCGACACCGTCAACCGCCGCGCGATCAGCGTGACCCGCAAGCCGACCCTGACGCATTCGATCAAGATCATTCGCCGCTCGAGCTCCAAACTCAGCTGAGCAGTTCCGCCAACGCAGACAGGTAAGCATCAACGTGGCCCAAACGACCAAATACGTGATCAAGTACAAACTCAACGGTGAACGCCGCTTCGAGTTCGCCCAACTGGAAAACGGCACCCAGGAAGAAGCCAAGGCAGCGCTGAATGCCCTGCACGGCCAGAGCGACGATGTGATCAGCGACATCAGCGTCAGCAAGGCCCTGTAAGACCCGGACGAAATTCGACCGCAAGCGGCGGAGTGTTGCGGCCGGGTGGACGGCCCAGACTGATACCTGAATGTAAGCCAAGGAATCAGCATGTCACCCTCACCCTCACCCTCACCCGCCTCCCCGCTCGATGCGCTGGACTGGAACGCCCTGGAGCAGCAACTGGATCAGGACGGCTGTGCCGTCATCCGCACGCTACTGCGCCCGGACACCTGCGATCGGTTGAGTGCACTTTACCCGCACAGCGAACCGTTCCGGTCCCAGGTGATCATGGCCCGCCACGGTTTCGGGCGCGGGGAATACAAATACCTGCGCTATCCGCTTCCATCCGTGGTTGAACGCCTGCGCAGCGCGTTATACCCGCGACTCGTGCCTCTGGCCAACCGCTGGCATGAACGAATGGGCCTGCCAGCGCGCTTTCCAGAGCAACACCGCGAGTTTCTCGAGCGCTGCCACGCCGCCGGTCAACTGCGACCTACACCGCTGTTGCTGCAATACGGCCCGCAGGACTACAACTGTCTGCATCAGGACCTGTACGGTGAACATGTCTTTCCGTTGCAAGTGGCGATTCTTCTGTCAGAACCTGGCGAAGATTTCACCGGCGGTGAGTTCGTCCTGACTGAACAACGCCCAAGAATGCAGTCGCGTCCGTTGGTGATGGATTTGAGAAAAGGCGACGCGCTGATCTTTGCCGTCAACCAACGCCCGGTCAAAGGCGTGCGCGGCGACTATCGGGTGACCATGCGCCACGGCGTCAGCCGGCTGCACAGCGGAAAGCGGCATACTCTGGGCATCATCTTCCACGACGCGACCTGACGATCATGCAAACCACCTTCGATCTATTCGCCGACACAGAATCCGAGCAGCCCCGGCGCGCCGAACAGATTGGCGAGCAATCCTGGGTGTTGCGCGGCTTTGCCCTGCCGCAAATCGAGCAATTGTTGCCGGCCCTGGAATCGATCATCGCCTGCGCCCCGCTGCGGCACATGATGACGCCCGGGGGCTTCAGCATGTCGGTGGCCACCAGCAGTTGCGGCGCACTGGGCTGGATCACCGATCGGAGCGGCTACCGCTATTCATCCGAAGACCCCGTTAACCATCGGCCCTGGCCGGCCATGCCCGAAGTTTTTCGCGAGTTGGCCCAGGCAGCAGCGAAACGCGCCGGATTTGCCGACTTCGTGCCGGATTCCTGCCTGATCAATCGTTATGTCCCAGGCGCGAAGATGTCGTTGCATCAGGACAAAGACGAAAATGCCTACGAAGCCCCGATCGTTTCGCTGTCATTGGGCCTGCCCGCAACATTCCTGTTCGGCGGTTTCGCGCGCGGCGACAAGAGCCAGAAAATCTCGCTGCTGCACGGCGACATGGTGATCTGGGGCGGTGTCGACCGACTGCGCTACCACGGCATCCTGCCGATCAAGCCTGGCCGGCATCCGCGCCTGGGCGAACAGCGCTTCAACCTGACGTTTCGCACCGCTGGATAATCCTGCAAAGTTTGACCGCAAGGGTCGGAGTGTTCCGGCCGGTGGCACTGGTTAACCTGAAATTCAACAGGTCAACGGACTCTCCATCATGAAAACGCTTTCCACCTCGCTGAACACTGAAGACGATCCACGCTGGGCCGCTGTCGTCGCACGCGACCCTCGGGCGGACGGTCAGTTTGTCTATGCCGTGAAAACCACCGGCATCTATTGCCGCCCCAGCAGCCTGGCGCGCTTGCCGAAACCGCAGAACGTCGAGTTCTTCGACACCGCCGAGGACGCCGAGGCAGCGGGCTATCGGCCCAGCAAACGGGCGGGCAAGGATCAGACCGAAGTCGCCGCGCAACATGCTGCGACCGTCGCGGCAGCCTGTCGCCAGATCGAAGCGTCGGACAGCCTGCCGGCGCTCAACGATCTTGCCGAAACCGCCGGCCTGAGCGCCTTTCATTTTCATCGAGTGTTCAAAGCAGCAACGGGGCTGACGCCGAAAGGCTACGCCGCCGCGCATCGCTCGCGCCGGGTTCGTCAGCGCCTGGCAGACGGCGGCTCGGTGACCGACGCGCTATATGACGCCGGCTTCAATTCCAACAGCCGTTTCTACGAGGCGGCCGATCAGGTACTGGGCATGAAACCCGGCGACTTCCGGGCGGCCGGGCAAAACAATGACATCCGCTTCGCCGTCGGCCAGTGCTCGCTCGGGGCCATTCTGGTGGCGCAGAGCGAGCGCGGGATCTGCGCGATTCTGCTGGGGGACGATCCGCACCGATTGGTGTGCGACCTGCAGGACCAGTTTCGCCGGGCCAACCTGATCGGCGCCGATGCCGAGTTCGAACAGCTGATCGCTCGCGTCGTCGGCTTCATCGAAGCGCCTGCCATCGGCCTCGAGTTACCGCTGGATGTGCGCGGCACGGCGTTTCAGGAACGGGTGTGGCAGGCGCTGCGCGAAATACCGGTCGGCAGCACCGCCAGCTACGCGGACATCGCCTTGCGTATCGGCTCGCCAAAAGCCGTGCGCGCAGTGGCCCAGGCTTGCGGCGCCAACAGCCTCGCGGTGGCCATTCCGTGCCACCGCGTGGTGCGTAGCGACGGCAACCTCAGCGGCTACCGTTGGGGTGTGGAACGCAAGCGCGAGCTGTTGTTGCGCGAAACGCAGACTTAACGCAGGCCAATGTAAATCGCCACCGATTCGGGGCCGGTATAGGCCTCGAAGTCGGTGGCAAATCGACGCTCGACCTGCGGATTGGCTTCAAAGTACTGCCAGATACGGCCCCAGGTCTCGATGACCGCGCCAGGCAGCGCGCCGCGACCTTCGAACACCAGATAGTTGCCGCTTTCGATCCGGATCGTCGCGAAATCTGACGATGGTTCGCTCACCGCCACCCCGGCGGTGACATCGAAGGCTCCGCTGGCATCCGACTCGTAAGCCGAGTACACGCCATAGACTGACGACTCGCTCAATTTGCCGGGAATCACCTCGGCCAGCCCCTTGGCAAAAAACTGTCCCCACATCGGACCGATCTTCGCAGTTTCCGGTTTGTGCTCGGCGGTGTTGGTGGTGCGTACGCGCAGACCGGAAACCGTGAATGAATCGACGTATTGCTGTTGTAAGTCCATCGAAAACGCCACTCCATTAGCTCGAAGTGCGGCCCGGGCGGGCCGCGATGGCGCTAATGTGTCAGCGATTGACGTCGACCACAACCCGCCCGCGCAACTGTCCGGCGAGCAACTTCGGGGCCGCTTCGAGGACTTCGCCGAGGCCGATTTCATGGCTGATCAGCGGCAACAGGGCGAAATCCAGATCCTTCGCCAGACGATCCCAGGCCTCGATGCGACGGGCCTTGGGCTGAGTCACGCTGTTGATCCCGGCCAGCGTCACGCCGCGCAGAATGAACGGCGCCACCGACGCCGGGAAATCCATGCCCTGAGCCAGACCGCACGCGGCCACCGTGCCTTCGGCCCGAGTGCTGGCGCAGGCATTGGCCAGCGTGTGGCTGCCGACCGAATCGATAACACCCGCCCAGCGCTCCTTGGCCAGCGGTTTTCCGGGTTCGGACAGAGTGGCGCGATCAATGATTTCGCCGGCACCCAGTTGTTTCAGATATTCGTGCTCCGACACCCGACCGGTCGAAGCGACCACGCGGTAGCCCAGCTTGCTCAGCAATGCGATGGCAAAACTGCCGACGCCACCGTTGGCGCCGGTCACCAGCACTTCGCCCTGTTGCGGTGTCACGCCGTTACGCTCCAGCGCCATGACGCACAGCATCGCCGTATAACCCGCCGTGCCAATGGCCATGGCTTGCGCGGCGGTGAATGCCTCGGGCAGCGGAATCAGCCAGTCACCGTTCAATCGCGCCTTTTGCGCCAAGCCGCCCCAGTGGCTTTCACCGACGCCCCAGCCATTGAGCAGCACCGAATCGCCAGCCTTGTAGTCCGGATGCGAGCTGACTTCGACGGTGCCCGCCAGATCGATCCCCGGCACCATCGGAAACTTGCGCACCACCGGGCTGCTGCCGGTGATCGCCAGGCCGTCCTTGAAGTTCAGCGTGCTGTACGCGACGCGAACCGTCACGTCGCCCTCCGGCAACTGCTCGTCACTGATCTCTTGCAGGTCGGCGCGATAACCACTGTCGTCTTTGTCGATCAAAATGCCTTTGAACATGACTGCCTCTCACGGGTGGAATTCAGGATGTCGAGGGATTGGAATAGCACACTGCAACATTTTGCCCCACTCGACCTTTAGCCAATCGGGCCCGAACGCCGAGCCAGCGCCGGCTGTTCAAGCTACAAATCTGTGCTGGTCATAGGGGTGGCTTTGCGTTAAAAAACCGGCTGCTATCGTCCCTGCCCTGTTTTGTCGTCGGAGAAGCCAATCCATGAGCCAATGGCCTGATACCCGCATTCTTGACCTGTTCGGCATCGAACTGCCAATCATCCAGGGCCCCATGGCCGGTGCCACTAACTCATCCATGGTCATCGCAGCGTGCAACGCCGGTGGCCTGGGTTCGATGCCGGCCGCAATGCTGACCGTCGAGCAACTGCGCGAAGAACTGGAGACCATCCGCCAGGGCACGAACAAGCCGTTCAACGTCAATTTTTTCTGCCATCAACCTCCCGCTCCTGATGAGCAAAAGGCCCGTGACTGGAAAAGCCTGCTGGAACCCTACTATCGCGAACTGGGTGTCGATTTCAATGCGCCGACGCCGGTGTCCAACCGCGCGCCCTTCGATGCGGCCGCCTGCGAAGTGCTGGAAGAGTTTCGCCCTGAAGTGGTGAGTTTCCACTTCGGTCTGCCGGAAAAATCCTTGCTGGATCGGGTCAAGGCCACCGGTGCGAAAATCATCTCGTCGGCGACTACCGTCGACGAAGCGATCTGGCTGGAGCAGAACGGGTGCGACGCGATCATCGCCATGGGTTACGAGGCTGGCGGCCATCGCGGGATGTTTCTCAGCGCAGACCTGAGCAGTCAGGTCGGTACGTTTGCGCTGGTGCCGCAAGTGGTCGACGCCGTGAGTGTGCCGGTGATCGCTGCCGGTGCGATTGCCGATGCGCGCGGTGTAGCGGCAGCTTTGATGCTCGGAGCTTCGGCGGTTCAGGTCGGCACGGCGTATCTGTTTACCCCGGAAGCGAAAGTCAGTGCGTCGCACCACAAGGCCTTGCGTACTGCCAAGGAAAGCGAGACAGCGGTGACCAATCTGTTCACCGGACGCCCGGCGCGGGGGATTCTCAATCGGGTGATGCGCGAACTGGGCCCGATGTCGGACAAGGCCCCGGCATTCCCGCTGGCGGGCGGTGCCTTGATGCCTTTGCGCGCCAAGGGTGAAGCGGAGTTCAGCAACTTGTGGGCCGGCCAGGCGTTCACGCTCGGCAAAGACCTCGGCACCGCTGAACTGACCCGGCAACTGGCGGAAGGCGCACTGGCAAAACTGACGCGATGATGGACCCGAACGGGCGAGGAGCGTGGCGCGCTCGCCCGGTTCAAAAGCAGTGCTTCCCGTTTGGCGGCATTTCGCTATATATTTCGCTATATAGCGTTTCACCCCCTCGCATCGGCGCAGTCTTCCTTCCAATAACAACTGCCCACTGCACTTGCCACCCACGGAGCCGTTACATGATCAATCGTGCCTCACGTTTTGCCCCTGCCCTGCTCGCGGTATTCGCCATCGGCGCCGCGCAGGCCGACGAAGTGCAAGTCGCAGTCGCGGCCAACTTCACCGCACCGATCCAGGCGATTGCCGCCGATTTCGAAAAGGACACCGGGCATAAACTGGTCGCTGCCTACGGCGCCACAGGCCAGTTCTACACCCAGATCAAAAACGGCGCGCCGTTCGAAGTGTTCCTGTCGGCAGACGACACCACCCCTGAAAAACTCGAAAAAGAAGGCGACACCGTCAAGGGTTCGCGCTTCACCTACGCCATCGGCACCCTGGCGCTGTGGTCGGCCAAGGAAGGTTACGTCGATGCCAAAGGCGACGTCCTGAAGAAAAACGAGTACCAGCACCTGTCCATCGCCAACCCGAAAGCCGCACCTTACGGTCTGGCCGCCACTCAGGTGCTGGAGAAACTGAAACTGACTGAGGCCACCAAAGCCAAGATCGTCGAAGGCCAGAACATCACCCAGGCCTATCAGTTCGTGTCCACCGGCAACGCCGAGCTGGGCTTCGTCGCCCTGTCGCAGATCTACAAGGACGGCAAGGTCAGCAGCGGCTCGGCGTGGATCGTTCCGGCAAGCATGCACGACCCGATCAAACAGGACGCCGTCATCCTGAACAAAGGCAAAGACAACGCCGCTGCCAAGGCGCTGGTTGATTACCTCAAAGGCCCGAAAGCCGCTGCGGTCATCAAGTCCTACGGTTACCAGCTGTAAATGTCGCTGACGAGTGCCGATTTCGCGGCGATCTGGCTGACCCTGAAACTGGCGTCCCTGACCACCGCGATCCTGCTGGTCGTCGGCACTCCGATTGCCCTGTGGTTGTCGCGCAGCCGTTCCTGGCTGCGCGGCCCCGTCGGCGCGATTGTCGCATTGCCGTTGGTGCTGCCACCGACGGTCATCGGTTTTTATCTGCTGCTCGCGCTCGGCCCCAACGGCTTCATTGGCCATTTCACCCAATGGCTGGGGCTCGGCACTTTGACGTTCAGCTTCACCGGCCTGGTGATTGGCTCGGTGCTCTATTCCATGCCGTTCGTGGTGCAGCCTTTGCAAAACGCCTTCTCCGCGATCGGCACTCGTCCACTGGAAGTGGCCGCGACATTGCGCGCCAATCCCTGGGATACCTTCTTCAGCGTGATCCTGCCTCTGGCTCGTCCCGGTTTCATCACTGCAGCAATCCTCGGTTTCGCCCACACCGTCGGCGAATTCGGTGTAGTGCTGATGATCGGCGGGAATATTCCCGACAAGACCCGGGTGGTTTCCGTACAAATCTACGACCACGTCGAAGCCATGGAGTACGCGCAAGCGCACTGGCTGGCCGGGGCGATGCTGGTGTTTTCGTTTCTGGTGTTGCTGGCGCTGTATTCCAGCCGCAAGACCCGCGCGGGCTGGAGCTGATCGATGATTGATGCACGTCTGAAACTGGGCTGGTCGGGCTTCAGCCTCGATGTTGACCTGCAGATGCCCGGTCGCGGTGTGACAGCGCTGTTCGGTCAGTCCGGCTCGGGCAAGACCACGTGCCTGCGCTGCATCGCCGGGCTCGAACGCGCGCCGCAGGCCTTTATCCGCATCAATGACGAGGTCTGGCAGGACAGCGAAAAAGGCATTTTCGTGCCGCCGCACAAACGCGCGCTCGGTTATGTCTTTCAGGAAGCCAGCCTGTTTCCGCACCTGTCGGTGCTGGCCAATCTGCAATTCGGCCTCAAGCGCATTGCCAAGGCGCAGCGCCGGGTCGACATGACCCAAGCCACCGAACTGCTGGGCATCGGCCACTTGCTTGATCGTCACCCGCAACACTTGTCCGGCGGCGAGCGCCAGCGTGTCGGCATCGCCCGTGCGCTGTTGACCAGCCCTAAATTGCTGCTGATGGATGAGCCTTTGGCAGCCCTGGACAGCCAGCGCAAAAGCGAAATCCTGCCCTACCTGCAACGCCTGCACGACGAACTGGAAATCCCGGTGCTGTATGTCAGCCACGCGCAGGACGAAGTGGCCAGGCTCGCCGATCACCTGGTGCTGCTCAGCGACGGCAAAGCGCTGGCCAGCGGCCCGATTGGCGAAACCCTGGCGCGGCTCGACCTGCCGCTGGCCATGGACAACGACGCCGGTGTGATCATCGAAGGCCAGGTCAGCGGCTACGATGCCGACTATCAATTGCTCACCCTGCAACTGCCGGACTCATCACTGAGCATTCGCGTGACCCACGCGCCGATGACAACGGGCCAGAGACTGCGTTGCAAGGTTCATGCGCGTGACATCAGCCTGACCCTGCAAAACAGCGAGTTCAGCAGCATCCTCAATCGCCTGCCGGTCACGGTCGTCAGCGAACAGCCGGCCGATAACGCCGCGCACGTGCTCATTCGCCTCGATGCCGGCGGGACACCGTTGCTGGCGCGCATCACTCGCTATTCACGGGATCAGCTTGGCGTGCATCCAGGTCAGCCGTTGTGGGCCCAGATCAAGGCTGTCGCGGTATTGGCGTAAATCCGCGGGCACGACCGTCATGGCGTGCGGTCAATGGCTTTAACAGCCTGATTTGCCGCGAAGGAAGTCCGCCATGCCCGATACTGCGCTCACCGAGGTGTTGCCTTCGGATCTGCATTACGTCGATGACACGCAGCCCGGTATCACCCGCAAAAAACTGCGCGGAAAATTCGCCTACTTCGATCCCGCAGGCCAGCGCATCACCGATCCCGACGAGATCAAACGCATCAACGCACTGGCCGTTCCGCCGGCCTATGTCGACGTGTGGATCTGCGCCGACCCGCGCGGCCACCTGCAAGCCACCGGCCGCGATGCCCGTGGACGCAAGCAATATCGCTATCACACACGATGGCGTGAAGTGCGCGACGCGGACAAATATTCGCGTTTGCGAGAATTCGGTCTGGCGCTGCCCAAGCTGCGTAAACAGCTGGAAGCGCTGCTGGCATCGCCGGGCTTCAGCCGAGACAAAGTCATGGCCACGGTCATCACGCTGCTCGACGCCACGCTGATCCGCGTCGGTAACACGCAATACGCGCGGGACAATCGCTCCTACGGCCTGACAACGCTGCGCAGCCGGCATGTCGAAGTCAACGGCAGCGCGATCCTGTTCCAGTTTCGTGGCAAAAGCGGTATCGAACATCAGATCACGGTGAAGGACCGGCGACTGGCGCGAATCATCAAGCGCTGCCTGGAAATTCCGGGGCAAAACCTGTTTCAGTATCTGGATGAAAATGGCGAGCGGCACACCGTCAGCTCCTCTGACGTCAACACCTACCTGCAAACCCTGACCGGCGCGGATTTCACCGCCAAGGATTACCGGACCTGGGCCGGCAGCGCCCTGGCATTGGCGGTCCTGCGGGAATTGCAATGGGAGTCCGAGACCGAGGCCAAACGGCATGTGGTCGAGATGGTGAAGGGCGTCGCCCGCCAACTGGGCAATACGCCGGCAGTCTGTCGCAAGTGCTACATCCACCCGGCGGTGGTCGAGCATTTCATGCTCGGGGCTCTGGCCGAGCTGCCGAAACCGCGCATCCGCAAGGGCCTGCGCAAGGAAGAAGTCGCGCTGGCGCTGTTCCTTGAGCGAATGCTCGAGAAGGCAGACACGCCTTGAAGCCTTCGACCGTCTCGACTAGGCTACGCCCTCCCACATCCCCAGGACGACCGCAGAAGTGAACAACTAAGCCTTCAAAAATGTAATCGCGACACGCCCTTCATGGCGCTTGTCAGTGTTCACGACATTTTTTGGAGGTGCCGATGACTCACGTCTCGCGTACGCCTGCTCTCGTCTCCGTGAATCAACTGGGTTTTCAGTTCGCCAATGGCGAGACGATCTTCACTGCACTCAATCTGAAATTCGATCACACCCCGACCGCCATTGTCGGGCGCAACGGCGTTGGCAAAAGCGTGCTGGCGCGCCTGATCGCCGGACATTGGCAACCTACCAACGGCAGCGTGACGCGCGCCGTGGCGACGACCTACGTGGCACAAACCTTTGTCGCGACACCCGGCGAGACGGTCGCCGAGTCCACCGGCAGCGTCGCGATTCTTCAGGCGCTGGAGCGAATGAACCGGGGCTGCGGATCAGTCAAGGATTTCGACCTCATTGGCGAACAATGGGATCTGGCGCAGCGTCTGCGGCGCATGCTCGATGACGCCGGGCTGACAGAAGTTGCCTTCACCGATCACACCGGCAACCTCAGTGGCGGCCAGCAAGCGCGCATCGCCCTGATTGGCGCGTTTATGAGTCAGGCTCCTCTGCTGGTCCTCGATGAGCCGACGAACCATCTGGACGCATCGGGACGGCAATGGCTGATGAACTCGCTGGAGCGCTGGCAAACTGGTTTGATCGTCGTGAGCCATGATCGGCAACTGCTCGACCGGATGCAGCGGATCGTCGAATTGAGCGCGTCGGGTGCAATTGAATTCGGTGGCAATTACTCGGCATTCCGCGAGCATCAGCGAATCCATCAAGCCGCGGCGCAAGCACGTCTCGACCACGCCAGAAGCGAACGCCAGCGCGAGCGGAATCGGCTACGGCGCGAACACGACACGATACAGCGCCACGCTGCCAACTCTCGACGCAACGCCGAAACCGCCAACATTGCCAGTTTCGAATACGTGGCGATCAAGGGCGCCGCCCGGGAAATCATGGGGCATGTCCGTCAGGGTCATCAGGCCCGCAAGTCAGAGCTCGATGCCCAGGTACGCGAGGCTTACGCCAAGGTGCAACCCGAGGACAGCGTGTTGATCAATTTGCCCGGGAGCGCCGTGCCGAACAACCGTCAGATCTGCACGCTGATCGACGCTCGGCTGCCCTGGCTGCCAAACGGCGCACTGAGCCTTACGATCCACGGCCCGATGCGGATCGCTGTCAGCGGGCCCAACGGCTGTGGCAAATCAACCCTGTTGAAAGTGCTCGCCGGGGAACTGTCACCCGTCGATGGAGCCGCCACGACTCACGTGCCCTTCGCATTCCTTGATCAGCAACTGGCGCAACTGGACGATCAGCGTTCCATCACCGAACAGCTGATGATGCAAGGGGCTGCGCTGACCGAAGGCACCCTGCGCAGCTATCTCGCCCACTTGCAGCTGGATGCGAGCCGCGCGACCGCCCCCTGTGTTTCGTTGAGCGGTGGCGAGCGCCTGAAAGCGGCGCTGGCACTGGCCTTGTGGCGAGCGGATCCTGCGCAGCTGTTGCTGTTGGATGAGCCTACCAATCATCTGGATCTGCCGTCGGTGGAAGCATTCGAACGGGCGGTGCAGGCATTTCTTGGCGCCATTGTCGCCGTTTCCCACGATCAGGACTTCCTCTCAGCACTGAATCCGACCCACCACCTGCGCTGGCTCCCATCAGGCTGGCAACTGCACCCGACGAACTGACCTGTGTATTTTTTGCACGATTGGTCAGGGCTTCTATAGTTGATCTGGTACGAATCAGCCGCGGTGACGCCATGGAAGACATATTCGTCGTGAAGCGCTGCAACAAGATCGTCATCCACGGCCGGCGCGCCGGAGAAGCGCTCCATGAGCCCGCCGAAGCCCTGGGCTGGTATCGCATCTGCGACACGCGAACCGGCGGTTTCATCGGCGATGGCTACGACCGGGAAGAAGACGCCCGCAAGGAATGTCATAGGCTCAACGCCGCCAGCTCGCGAGTGACCGCCCCCGAGTCTTCGGGCTGATAGCTGTCATTTACGGGTCTATACTCAAACCAGCTGAAGGAGCAGCGCCCCAACGGCAGAGAGCTCGCGCTTGCGGGCTTTTTGCTGCCACCGAGCGGATTAATGAACGGAGGTGTTCCATGTCCGAAAAAGAGTCCATCACCACTCTCCTTACCTTGCTCGAGGCTCGGGAGGCGCGTCTCGCGGCAGCGTGCAAAGAGATCGCCGACTGGGTCGATCATCAAGGCGGACACCCGACCGCCCTGCGCATCCGCGACCGGTTGAACGATATCGACAAGGACACTCCGCTGATTCGCAGTACCTTGTCTTCGCTCAAACCCATCGATCGGCCATTGCCACGATTCAGATAATTCGTCGATTCGCCTGCTGCGTGAAAGAACCCCTTTGGTCGTGAGAGGTCAATACCTTTACACGTCACCAAGGAGGCGTCTTATGGTCATTCATTTCAAAATCGACGGTCACCTGGCCTGTGGGCACAAGGGCAACAACCTCTCCTCCAGCAGCGAACTCAATCGAGTGAAATGCCGTAGTTGCCGCAATACCGACGCATACAAGGATGCACGCAAAGATCAGC
Source organism: Pseudomonas gozinkensis (assembly GCF_014863585.1). Lineage (NCBI taxonomy): Bacteria > Pseudomonadati > Pseudomonadota > Gammaproteobacteria > Pseudomonadales > Pseudomonadaceae > Pseudomonas > Pseudomonas gozinkensis. The sequence goes on from NZ_CP062253.1 coordinate 3,561,926, forward strand.
GCAATGCCGCGCGGCGCGCGGCTCGCCACTCCAGAGCTGCGCACACGGCGTCCGACTGGCGTTCGGAATGGATCGAGCGATTGACCGCGATGGCAGGACTTCAGCGCTTGCCTAGAGGGTTTACCGGGCAAGCATTTGTCTGAACAAAAAATGGGCCGATTGAATCGGCCCTTTTTGCTGTTCGCTAAACGCTCTGGTGATTAGAGCCCGGTTAATGGAGTAGTCGACTTACTTCGTTTCCTTTACTTGGCAAACTCCATTGGCTTTGTTCTTGCCCGTGTACGAAACATCGGGTGAGCCGTCAGGCATGATCGTGAGCGAGATGGTCACGCCGCTGCCTTTGGCTTCGAAGGCGTTATCGTTGAATTTCTTCAGCTTCCCTTCTTTCCCATTGATATAGATCGGGCCACCTTTGTCCGCGTGGACCTCGATATTTCCAGGACATGTTGCGTTCAACAGCGGGATGCCGGCTTGAGCAACGGCGGAAGACAAAAGCAAAACGCTCAGTAGCAATCTCTTCATCATCATTGTCCTTTGTTGGATTGACCAAGAAAGAAGCAGTAGCTCCCACCCTCTTCAGATTCAGAAGTAGATCAGGAGGAATTTAACGTTGAAAAAAATGAGGATCAGCGCCGTCAACAAGCCAGGTGAACGCATAAGTCCCAGCAGGATGTAGAGAAAGGGATTCAACAGTCCGATCAGGAAAAAAACCCAAGGGGCGAGTCTTAACCGATCCGGATCAAACAGCGCCCAGATCATAAGCCCAAGCCATACAGCCCAAAAAAAGTACATCGTCACACCGTCGACGCGGAAAAAAGCCCGCTTGAAGGTATGCCCCACGGTATCCGTTTCGTTAAGCATATGCGCCACCGCGCTGACTGCTGCACTTGAATCATAGCTGAGACGTCGCAATGACCTTCAATCCATTGCCCGTGGAGGGCAAAGTTTGCCCATGGATCATCCTGAACTTGAAATAGTGGCGTGTTGCCGTTATTGATGGACGCATTTTCACTAGTAAGGACGCTCAACCTATGCCTTTTGCTCCTCTTCGCCATGCTGCTATCGGCCTACTGGCTGCTACCACTCTTTTCGGATGCGCCACTGCTCCAAAGGAAACCTGGACCAATAAAGGCCCCTCCGAAATTGTCACCAAGCAAGGGCAAAGAGTCTGCTATTCAGATGCCAACATCATCGGCGGTGAGCGGGTGTTCGGCATGCTGTGCGCGACCCCGAACTCTGGATTGCTGAATGAAGGCGAGCCACTGATCATGGCTGGCCCCGCTTATCACCGCCTCTTTAAAGCAGGTTTCGGCGAGACCACAAAAGGTATGGATATTCCGCTCGGAGATAAAACTGGGCGACTTCAATGCGACCCCTTCAAGGCTGATGCCAATAAGTCTTCACCAGAGAGCTTCTGCCGAATCACAGTGGATGGGCAGATGGTGGTAAGTGCAAAAATCACCTTCGCCGATAAATAACCTGGAGGTGCCGTACTCGCCTGCGGCACACCTACTCTGGTCTGTCTCGCTCAATGCTTGTGGCGATGACTGAATGGCGGTGGCCACGTGATTGGCGCCACGACGCTCAAGGCAAGGAACATGGCAAACCTAACAAAACTGCGCATCGGGCTGACAATCGGAGCACTTGTCGGCCTACTCCCGATTACTTTGCTTTTCACAGCGGGCATGATTGGCATCTTTGTCCCCGCCATATTTATTCCTCCTACCACTCCCTTCGTCGTGGCAGGATCCATTGGTGTCTGTTTCATCTCGATTTTCAGCATCGGTTCGGCTTGGAAAATCTACGCGCTATCAATGGCAACCTCACCCAATCTTCGACACACTCGACTACTGGCGTTTGGCGCTGTGGTGACCATGGTCTGGGGGTTGATGGTCGCCTTCTATGTTCGCGAAATACCAGAAGCCACATGCATATTCCTCATGCCTGGAGTCATTTCTTCGACCATGCTTGCTATTACCCTAAAACGAGTGCGGACTTGAAGACAGCGTTACCAGTCAGCGACATCAGTAAATCACCACGCCAGTCGAACTGGGGAAGCGCTGGAGAATGTGCTCAAAAAAGCGCGAATCACCGCTAAGGAATGCGAAACTCGGCTCAACAAAAAGGCCGCACTAGGCGGCCTATTGATTGGGTCTCGCGGAACTCAGCGCAAGCCAGTGAAACAGAAGATGGTGCCCGAAGCCGGAACCTAATTAGCCTGCAAAACATCAATATTTATTGACCCCTGCACAGAAACACCAATTTCGATGTACTGATCCGTGTACTAATTAATCGCTGCCCTGATATGCGCCCTTTGCTGATCATCACTGTATCACCTGATGTTACAGCTCGTCGCCTCGCGCTCCCACCCAGCACTCCTCGATTACTGTATATCCAAACAGCATCAAGCAAGGCGCTCCCGTGGATCCCTCCGACATCGAAAACACAGACGACTGGCTAGGCTGCCCGACGCCGCTCGAAACCTGCTGGCAGCAGCTCAGGCTCTACGAAAATGAGTTTGAGGAATTGAATCGACAGCTCCGTGAAGAGCGGGAGCGCATATTCAAGCTGGTTGAGCTGCACGCCGCTGCGGCATCGGACCGCGATCAGCTCCGAACTCAACTGGCGGCGGTGAAGTCAGTGGTGGCCGACGCGAAGCGAAGAGCCACGGATATTGAAACCAAAAGAAACTGGGAGTTGATGGCGAAAGGCAGAGAAATCAGCGAGCTGACTACCCAGATCAGGATTCTGAAGGGTGACAGCCCGTTCAAAGACCACTTCCCCCAACAGCGTGAAACAGACCGGACGTAATCCTGGCACGCCTGCAGCGCAATCAGTCCCCGGTCGCCTTCGTCGGTGATGGCGATAATTCTTTGAGCATGCGCTGGGTCAAGTCGGGCGCGTACGGCTGCATGATCCACGCTGCCGGCGCCGGCGGTGGCAGGCACTGAACAGCCACCGGTTGAACCTGCATCGAGGAGGACTGACAGCCGCAGATCAGAAGTGGCAAGGCGATCGCGCAGAAGAGCCTGGTTTTTTTGAGCATTGGTCATTTTCTCGAAGTGGGTTTTGTCACTGGCCGCCAGCCGCTGCTCGAGCGCCAGCCGCTTGCCCTGCTCGGCCTGTTGCTTGCCGTACCGCCAGTCCTGGACCTGCCAAGCGATGCCGAATCCGCCCAGCACCAGCGCCACCGCGCCGACGACCTTCCACGGCACGATCATCACGGCACTTCCCTGAAAAAGACGTGGCCTCCAAGCTTGAGCGTCTGCTTTGCCTTCGCAGCCCAAGCCGGCGGAGTTTTCATGCTCAGCGCGTAGTAGTGCGTGGCGCCGCCGGTCGGATCCGACACATTGCCGTCGATCACCTGGTCAGCAGCGATCCGACACTGCGCCAGCTCGCGGAACGGGATATCTCGCGCACCACTCAGAAACGGGCATTCGGATCGTTCTTGTTCCAGCAGCTGAACTGATACGGCTTCTGGCACACGCCGGCGTAGCCCTCCCACCACCACCACCACCACCACCACCACCACCATGAATTGGCCTTGCCATCAAACACCCGGTTACGGATGGTCCAAGCCAGGGCAATTTTTCCAGCCAGGCTTTCGCCGCGAGCCTCGCCCCACAGCGTTCGAGCAAGGATGTCGCGGTCTCTTTCGGTTGTAGCCATAGCTTTCCTCCAGACGAAAAAAAACCCGCACATGGCGGGTTTATTTTTTATGATCACTCTCAGGTTCTAAAAATTCGCGATTGAATCTTGTGTCTCAAATTCTCCATTGGGCCTTCGAAGCAGTAAAAAAGCACCGCCCCAGCTAAAACGGAACCAATAATCCCGACAACCATTAACAAAAAACTCGTCGGCCGACCCTGCGTGACTAGTGCGTAAATCATAATATGAATCAAATAAATTGAATAACTCCACTCACCAATCTTTCTAAAAACGATATTTTTCAGCAAGCCACCCAAACGTCCTTTCCCGTCAGCTAGAACAAGGATAAACAGCATCCATAAAGGGGAGAACAACAAATATTTGTTCATTAACCATTTATCTATCGGCATGCCAAAAATAATGTTTCTGAAATATGGAAACGTCATAACAATTATAACAATTATCGACAAACCGATGATATCTGCCTTCTGATCATCCAATTTATCCCGAAAGGAATGATGGATGATCGCGCAAACTATTCCGAAGGTGAAGCTGGATAAGTACCAGCGCGTTTCAACCGAATTCTCGGGAGTCAGCCAATACGGCCAAATCGACTGTTGAGCAACCACTAAAAGCGCGCAACCAAGCGTAGCTAAGTAAAGGCCGAACCTGTTATAAATCTCAATTACCAGATAAGCAAATAGAGGGAGGATAAAATAAAATTTAAACTCGGCGGGTATAGTCCATAAATGTCCATATCCTGACTCAAAGGTAATTGCACGAACAATGTCAAATCTAGTCTCTAATCCAATCCAACCTTTAGAATAGTAAATAAGCACGACAAGATAAAACAAGGGTAGAATCCTAAGAATCCGTCCCACAGCATAACTGATAGTCGATTTCAGGCCAAACCCTGACTTCATAAACTTAGAAGTTAAAAGAAAAGCGCTCAGTACAAAAAACAACCACACCCCTATCTTGCCTGTGCCCGCTAAGAGTGTGCCTGTAGACGGAAAAAAGTAGGCGCTCGCATGAATACAGATAACAATCAGGCAAGCAAGCCCCCTAATCCCATCCGCCCCTTCAAATCGTCCAGACATAACGCTCCTAGCAAATCGACGCACCCTACCACCTTAGTAATCTTCCATCAATTAGCTCGAAATAATATTTTTCGAATTGGTGTTATTAGGGGGCAAAGCCCAGTCCGGTGTTTCCGGCCAACCAGGTCGGGATGGGGTCTTGCTCAGCGCGCTTCGATAAATCTTCCAGTTTCGCAGCCGATCGGAGTCTTCCTCTGTGATCGCCCCGACTTCGAAGTCGTCCTGCAAGGGTTGGATCGTCTGGCTCGCAATAGCCATCAGCGCCGCGAGTTGCTGGGATTGCTGCCGCGCCATTTCATCGCGCTCAGACTTTTCGGTCAGCCACTGAGGAATCACCTCAACGAACGCTTCACCCTCGGAAAGGGTCTCGCCCACTTTTACGCTGCGCCAGCCGATGTCTGTGATTGCGTATCCGTTCATCCCTATCGCTCCAGGCTGTAACCGAGGACGTCAATAAACGTGTTGCCGCCGCTCGATGTGTTGAGGTAGTTGATTTGGCCGTTTTCGATTGGCGTCCGCGTGGTGTAACGGCACAGTGGCAACGAAGCGTCGAGAGCCATCGCCGGTTTTCTGCCGGGCTGTGCCGTTGGCATACACGGCAGGCGCGGTGGTGTTCATTTCCAGTGTCGGTGTGCCTGCGTTATCGAAGATGTACAGGTAGTAGGTAGAAGGTGTTAGCGATCAGCGTTCCCGGCGTGAACGAGTAGGTCAGCTGACTTGGAACCAGCAACACCCGGTTCAGTCCTGGCACGTGCGCAGCACCCGGTGACACGCTGACAGATCCTGAACTGCCCCAGATCGGCCGAAGCCCTTCGATGTAGCCGTTCGAGATTCGCGTGGCTTGAGCCTGAAGCTTTCCAACCGCAGCAAGCACTGAGTCAGCCGCGGAAACCGCAGCGACGTCCGAAACCACCAGTCCCGTCAGCAGAGCCGCGCGCACTCTCGCGTCGGTGAAGTACTTGTTGATCGTTCCTTCCGACAGGCCGTCCGTGTTTGTCAGGGCAGCAAGCTGCGCGCCGAACTGATTGACCAGCGCCCGCAGAGCATCCGCAGAATCCTTGACGTAGCCCTGCATCGGCGCCAGCGCATACGTGCCGGAGGAATTGGTTGCACCCTGATAATTGCGCGAGATCGACATCGCCGTGTCGCTGGCGATGTTGGTGACCTCATACCAGCCACCGTCTGGACCTCGGAAGGCATCGCCGACGCGCGAATTGGCAATGAATGCGGTCCCAGAACCGATTACCGCATTGGAATTTTGGACGACAGAAACCGTCCCGGTTTTGTACCAGGGCATAGTTGCATCCTATAAAAGGGGCTAAGCAGCTTGTTTTGCGAAAACTGCCGGAAGGAAAAAAGCGAACGAATTTGATGCAGCAACAGTAATTGCGTAGAGCTTGCTGTTGGGAAAATCCCACCAGCAGTAGAGGTTGCGAGGAATCCCGCTGCCTGAAGTCATTGGCATGCCGAACGTATTCAGCAGCATGAATTCGTTTTGTGGGAAGTCGAACGGAACCGAGTAATAGATGCGGGTCAGCCCTTGTGGGTCGAGGTCATATGTGACGCAGCTCCCGTTCTGGAAAGCCCTGGTGAAAGTGGCATTGGGTGTGCCCGAGTCAAAAAGAAGTTTCCCGGCGCCATCCCACAAACGCATTCCGTACTGGGCAACGGCCTGCGCAGCGAACGCAGCCACGAAATATCGTCCATTAGGTTGAGCCGTGTTCGCGCTGTAAGCCCGAACATAGAACCCGGTCCAGTTACCCGCCGATCCGATTAGTCGCATCTGGCATAGGCCGGCAACCGCATTGACCGTATCCGGACGCACAAACACCAGTGGCGGCTCTTGCGAAGTTACAGGCCGTGCGAAATAGGTCGTCGAGCCGAGCCCACCCTCCTCCGTCGGTGCAAACCTTCCGGCAGAGATCACCATCTATCGAGCGAACTCGGAATCGAGGGTGACGACGTTGCTGTTATTGGTGAATTGAACGCCATATCCCATCAGTTCCACCTCATCACGATCAGCCGCATGGTACCGGATGATGTGAAACTGGCAGCGTAGGTGCGCGTGTGGTTGTAGACGCGGGCAACACCATCAAGCATCTCGGTTTCAAATTGCATCTGAGAAGCGCTGTATGCCCCAGTCGGAACCACGATGGCGGTTCCATTCCCGGGGCCGACACCAGGCACCGCGAAATCCTGGCTTCCCTTTGAAGTCCCGACCGCGAAAGTCACCAGTGTTGAAAGCGCGAGCCGACCAACGACTCGGCAATCAACACTGTGCGGGGCACGTTCATTGATCCGTCGCAGTCGTGGACGGAAACCGTGGAGACGGCAAGCCGTTCACCAAGACTTAGCAGGTGCACCTGTGCGGCAACAGCGTCAGCCCGCCGCCGATGGCCGCACTGGCCCGGGCGAACGACCCATGGCGAGTTGTCGAGCGGCAGGCAGCAGCAGCGTAGTCACAACCACGGGAACGACGACAGCCAATCGGCCAGACGTAACAGAATCTGGCTGAGGAAATCGACAAACATTTGGTACATCAGATCGGCAATCAGGCGTTTCATGCGAAGTCGCTCCACAGCTATTGGGTAAGGCGACATTCTCCAATGACTGCACTGCTCGATCGCCTGAGGAAAACTGTGCCAAGCGCTGGCACAACTAAAACTTTCAATCTTTCCCCCATTGACACCCTCCACCGCCCGGGCATGCCCCGGCATAGGACTCCACATGCCCAAAGAAAACAAGCTCACCCTCAAGCGCCAGCGTTGCGAGCAGGTCAACAAAGTAATCCTGATCATTGCCAGCCACGGTCGCCGGTTCTTCTACGACGATGTCACGGGCCGTTATGCCAGCATGGAAGTCGATCATCGCGGAAAGGTTTGGATCGTCGACGAATACACAGGTAAGCGAATCTTCACCCATGAAACGGTTTGGGGCGGGCGGTGGCACGGGTTCAACCATGGCGGGACGCTGAAGGTCTGGTCAAAAAGTTTCGGGACTACATCTGCACGGGAGAACCACTGCACCCGGGATACCTCGGCCCGGAGCGATTCAGCGACAGCAATATCTGGGGTTACGACGAGGCCGGAATGAAAGCGGTGCGCGAGCATGCCGGTGCCCTTCATGTCTTCCGCCAACTACTCACGGAGGCAGCATGATCAACTTCTTCTGGCGCCTGGTCGCCAGGCTCCTGGCTCGCGCGGCCATCGCCGCCTGGCTCATCGCCCGCGCCAAGCTCACCCCGTACCAGCACATCATGTCCGCCGACGGCACCGAGATGTACATGGGCCGCTGGTGGCTGTTCAACCCGTACAGCCGGGAGACGCACAAGCCGGCGCCGTGGTGGTGCCCGTGGCCGTTCCGGATCCACCACATCCTGCGGCCGGACGCCGATCGTGACTTGCACGATCATCCGTGGAACGCCCGAACGATCATCCTGTGCGGCTGGTACGCGGAGGAACGTTTGGAGATGACAAGCATCGCTGACTGGCTATCCGACCGGCCAACACTGCTCCTGCCGGATGATGAGGTTTACAAGGTCGCGATGCGGACCCGCAGCCCCAGCGACACCGCCCGCCTCAACCACGGCGAATACCACCGCATCGACCAGGTATCCCCCGGCGGCGTCTTTCTGGATAGGTACCCAGGGACATGCGCGGCTGGCTGCCGTGTCATGAAAACCTGAAGTGCCAAGACTTCGTGCCGTTTGGGGCAACGAACAGGGATAGACAACTGGCGTCAGTCAGAGTGAAGCTCTTTTCGGCCGGCTTGGCCTGGCGCACAGCGGTATCAGTGAGAGGCATTAGTACATCACCATTGCAGTCGAACTGGGGAAGGACTGAATGATGTACAAAAAATATGAGAAGTGGTGAGAATGCTTGATAAGTGCTGAAAAAGAAAAAGCCCCTACAGGTCTATGCCATTGGGGCTTTTTGATAAGTCTTGAGAAGACCTGAGAATCAGAAATGGTGCCCGAAGCCGGAATCGAACCGGCACGCCCTTACGAGCGGGGGATTTTAAGTCCCATGCGTCTACCAGTTTCGCCATTCGGGCGGTAGCGCGGTGTTGCTTGGCTCTGATGACGATTCACAGTCCTGACAGGAACTGCACGTCGGCGGCAGAGGGGAAATATATACATCACATCCCGGTGAAGCAAGTTTGCAGTTGCAGTTTCAAAGACTAAATCTTTCAGTGCAACGTAAATAAAAAAGCTCCGTAAATCATGGATCTACGGAGCTTGTTTATAGTGGAGGCCGAGGTCGGAATCGAACCGGCGTAGGCGGATTTGCAATCCGCTGCATAACCATTTTGCTACTCGGCCTCAAAACATTTGCTGTCAGTAGCGCAACAACAAACGTTGTACAAATTGGAGCGGGAAACGAGACTCGAACTCGCGACCCCGACCTTGGCAAGGTCGTGCTCTACCAACTGAGCTATTCCCGCTTGGTGTGGCGCATTCTATAGATTCCAGATGTCCCGTCAACCCTTTGATTCAAAAAAGTTTTATTTCTTTTCAACATCGGTCTTCAGATGTGGCCAGGCAGCGCGAAGGTATTGAACCATCGACCACAGGGTCAGACCTGCCGACACCATCAGCAACGAGTAACCGATGAAAACCCAGAAACTGAAAACCTTGGGGTTGGCCAGGAGGATTACCAGTGCAAGCATTTGCGCAGCAGTTTTCCACTTGCCCAGATTCGACACGGCCACATGAGCCCGTGCACCGAGTTCGGCCATCCACTCTCGCAGCGCCGAGACAACGATCTCGCGACCGATGATCACAGCGGCCGGCAGTGTGAGCCAAAGGTTGCCATGCTCTTGCACCAGCAACACCAGGGCAACAGCCACCATCAGCTTGTCAGCGACAGGATCCAGAAACGCACCAAACGGCGTGCTTTGCTCCAGGCGTCGCGCGAGATAGCCATCCAGCCAGTCAGTCGCCGCCGCAAAGGCGAATACCGAACTTGAGGCCAGATAGCTCCACTGGTAAGGCAGATAGAACAGCAGGATAAAGATCGGAATGAGCAGGACGCGGAGAACGGTAATCAGATTAGGGATATTCATCGGCACAACTGGCTACGAGGTGAATGGGCATTCTACTCACTATGCAGGTTTGCATAAATCGACTCTGCTAGCTTTTTGCTGATCCCCGGTGCTTTGGCGATCTCTTCGATGCTTGCACGAGACAGCTCCTGCAATCCACCAAAATGTTTCAACAAGTCCCGACGACGGGTCGGCCCAACGCCCGCAACGCCTTCCAGCGTCGACGTGCGGCGAGTCTTGCCGCGCCGCGCGCGGTGGCCCGTGATTGCAAAGCGGTGGGCCTCGTCACGAATCTGCTGGATCAGATGCAGCGCCGGCGAATCCCCCCGCAAGGTGAACTCGTTTGCTGCATCATTCAGATACAAAGTCTCGAATCCGGCCTTGCGCGTGGCCCCCTTCGCGACCCCCAGCAGAATCAGATCCGACACAGCCAGTTCGTTGAGCACATCACGCGCCATCGACAACTGCCCCTTGCCTCCGTCCACCAGCAGAATATCCGGCAACTTGCCCTCTCCGTCCTTCAGTTTGCTGAAGCGTCGAGTCAGGGCCTGATGCATGGCGGCATAATCATCGCCGGCCGTTACGCCTTCGATGTTGTAGCGGCGATAATCCGATTTGATCGCCCCTTCCGGACCGAACACCACGCAGGAAGCAACCGTTGCTTCACCGCTGGAGTGACTGATGTCGTAGCACTCCAGGCGTTGGGGTGGCTCGTCAAGATTCAAGACTTCTGCCAGCGCTTCGAAGCGTGCGGCCACGTGTTGACGGTTCGCCAGCCTTGCACCCAGCGCCTGTTCCGCGTTGGTCACGGCCAGTTGCTGCCAGCGCGCCCGCGTTCCACGCACCCGATGACTGATGGTCAACTCACGCCCGCGCAACGACTGAATGGCCTCGATCAGCGCAGGAAAGTCTTCGTGCACGACGTTTACGATCAGTTCGCTCGGCAGGTCGCGCTCCGGGCTGCTGATAAAATATTGCCCCAGAAACGCTGCCATGACCTCGGCAACCTCTTCCTCAATTCCAACCTGAGGGAAGAAATTCTTGCTGCCAAGCACCCGCCCTCCCCGCACGCTGATCAGGTGGACGCAGGCACCACCCGGGTTCACGAACGCGGCGATCACATCGATATCACCCGTTCCGCCTTCCATGCTTTGCTGATCCTGTACCCGACGCAGCAACGCAATCTGGTCACGCAGTTCGGCGGCACGTTCAAATTCCAGATTGATCGCAGCCTCCTCCATCGCCGTCGACAGCTCATTAGTCAACGCATGGCTGCGTCCTTCGAGGAACATCACCGAGTGACGCACATCCTCGGCGTAAACCTCAGGTTCGACCAGCCCGACACAAGGCGCCTTGCAGCGCTTGATCTGATATTGCAGGCACGGCCGGGTCCGGTTCTTGTAGTAACTGTCCTCACACTGACGCACGAAGAACGTCTTTTGCAGAAGGCTGAGGCTTTCGCGGATCGCTCCGGCACTCGGATAAGGACCGAAATATTTGCCCTTGGCCTTCTTGGCCCCACGATGAATGCTCAGGCGCGGAAACTGTCCGTCAGACAGAAAGACATAGGGGTAGGATTTATCGTCGCGCAACAGGATGTTGTAAGGCGGCCGCCACTCCTTGATCAGGGTTTGCTCTAGCAGCAATGCCTCTGTCTCGTTGGACGTGATGGTGGTTTCGACCTGGGCGATACGCCCGACCAGTGCCGCGGTTTTCGGCGCCAGCCCCGTCTTGCGAAAATAACTGGCCAGGCGTTTCTTGAGGTTCTTGGCCTTGCCGACGTACAGCAGACGCGCATCGCTGTCGAACATGCGATACACGCCAGGGCGCCCGCTGACGGTCGATAAAAAAGCGCCCGAATCGAATGTTTCAGTCATGGTCAGAGGCTGGCATCAACCATGCCGTGCCGAACCGCCAGAAGCGTCAGTTCGACATCGCTGCTGATCGAAAGCTTCTCGAAAATCCGGTAACGGTAGGTATTCACGGTTTTCGGCGACAGGCATAACTTGTCGGAAATGATCTGCACCTTCTGACAGCCGACAATCATCAGCGCAATCTGGATTTCCCGTTCCGACAACGCATCGAACGGTGAATCGTTGGTGGGCTGGAACGACTTGATTGCCAGTTGCTGGGCAATTTGCGGGCTGATGTAGCGCTGGCCGGCGAACACCAGGCGAATGGCCTGAACCATTTCCGGCAATCCTGCACCCTTGGTCAGATACCCCGCCGCACCGGCCTGCAACAACCGTGTAGGAAACGGATCCTCCTCACACACGGTGACCGCGACCACTTTGATGTCGGGATGACTTCGCAACAGTTTGCGCGTGGCTTCGAGGCCGCCGATGCCCGGCATCTTGACGTCCATCAGCACTACGTCGGGCTTCAACTCACGAGCCTTGATGAGGGATTCTTCCCCGGACTCGGCCTGGCCTACCACCTGCAAGCCATCGATATCGGCCAGCATCCGTGTAATGCCTGTACGAACGAGATCATGGTCGTCGACCACTAGCACCCTAATCAAGCAGACACCTCGCGATATGGTCTTATTGGGATGCCGGACACCTTAGCAAAAAGTGCCGGACAGACCTAGCGGCAAGCGACATATAAAAAGTTTCAATTCTTCATCGAGGGCTTGCCAGCCGTGGGTTTCAGAGCACAGGTGTACTGAAATCAAGCTGCATTCGCAGGAAACACTCGTCCTCGCCCTGCACAAACATTCCTTTTCTTCGATACAGGTTTTGCGCCGGATTGTTCCTGAACACCGTCAGGCGCAACGCCGGGCGACGCTCCAGCCGAGCCATGGCAATAACCTGATCGATCGCCCAGGATCCCGCGCCCTGGCATTGAGCGCTTTCGACGATCTGCAATTCGCGGATATACAGGGCCCGAGCATCACGACTCAGACTGAAATACCCCATCAATTCGCCTTCACTAAGGATCAACCAGTTTTCGCGCCCGGCCCAGGCGACATCAAATGCCTCGTCCTGCCACAGCAGGTCATAGTGAATGTAGTAGCGGAGCATGTTTCGGCAAGTCAGCTCTCGCACAAACGACAGGTCGGCGGATGTTGCCTGGCGTAACTCAAAACTCATTCCTGCCTCTATCTTTTTCAAATTCAGGCCCGTCCTTGAGCACAAGTTCAGAGAATGGAGTGTGTCACACCTTGGCGGGCGCTCAACCCATAGAGTCCCTCTTGTGCCTCCGATAGCAATTTCTGATTGCTGACGCGCAGCAGCCTCTAGTAAGCTCGGCGCATTCATTGGAGACAGCTCATGTTCAACACCCTCTCACAGCTTCGTACCGCCAGCGCCTCGCGCTCGGGTGCGGCTGCCCGGGCGAACGGTGTCTGCGCTGCTCCAGCAAGCTTCTATTTTGGGTATTGGTTTAGCCACTGGCGCGCCTGATACCCACACGGCGCCCATTTGAACGGGTCGCCCACCAGAGATTTCTCAACCCCCGGTCGGCCTCCCGACCGGGGGTTTTGTTTTTTCAGGCCCGAACTTTTTCAGCAACACACCAGACACTTTGAGGATTCATCAGATGAACTACGCCACTTATTACCGTTACGACAGTTTTTCCGCCTGGCGATTTACCAGCCCCCGCTCGGGACAGCCTGCCGCCTCCGATCGGTCACCCAAAGGTGGCAAGCCAACACACGTAGCCAATCCGGCCAATTGTCGAACACCCCAGTAGGGCCGAGTGTGCGGGAAGCCCCCGCCGTCCGCCCAGGAATACCGAAAATGAACTCGTCCGTTTCTGCTCTTCCACTGTCCACCTTGAACTCTGCCAACGAAGCACTGACCCTGCGTCTGCCAAGTTCGCTGCAGCTCAAGCAGCAACTGCCGCTCAGCAATGCCCTGAGCAATCAAATCGTTGCCCACCGCCAGGCGGTCCGCGCGATTCTCAATGGTGAAGACCAGCGTCTCTTGGTGATCGTCGGCCCCTGCTCGATACACGACCCCAAATCCGCGCTTGAGTACGCCGAAAAACTCGCACAACTGGCCAGCGAAGTCCGTGAGAGCATGTTGCTTGTCATGCGCGCCTACGTAGAAAAACCTCGCACCACCGTCGGCTGGAAAGGCCTGGCATACGACCCTCATCTCGACGGTAGCGACGACATGGCTGCGGGCCTGGCGCTATCGCGCGAACTGATGCTGGAAATGATCCGCCTCGGACTGCCGGTTGCCACTGAACTGCTGCAGCCCATGGCAGCCGGATACTTCGACGATCTGCTGAGCTGGGTCGCCATTGGCGCCCGTACCACTGAATCACAGATCCATCGTGAAATGGCCAGCGGTCTCGGCATGCCGGTCGGCTTCAAGAATGGAACCGATGGCGGTGTCGCCATTGCCGTCGATGCGATGCGCTCGGCAGCTCATCCCCATCGCCATTTCGGCGTAGATAGCCAAGGCCATCCGGCAATCATCCCGACACTCGGCAATCCGGATACGCATCTGGTGTTGCGGGGCGGACATCAGGGGCCGAACTACGACCGTGAAAGCGTTTCCAGGATCAACAGCGAATTGAACCGACTGAAAATCCCGAGCCGTATAATGGTCGACTGCAGCCACGCCAACAGCGGCAAGGACCCGCTTCGCCAGCCCGACGTGTTCAATCATGTACTGGAGCAGCGCTTGCAGGGCGACCGTTCTCTGATCGGCATGATGCTTGAATCGCACCTGTTCGAAGGATGCCAACCCCTGAGCGAGTCCCTTCGTTACGGCGTTTCGGTTACCGATGGCTGCCTCGGGTTCGAGGCCACGAGACAATTACTGCTGGACGCCGCACACCGTATGCGGGAACAGACTTCGGCCTGATCATGAACACCGCCCTCCGCGGAGTTTCAACCGGAGGGCGGCTACGTTCACAACGGTGGGTCAAGCCTGAACGCGCACCAAGGTCACCCCGGATTCCTGACTGACATCATCCAGCCGCTCGACCGAGTAGGACAACCGTACAACCGTGTTCACATGCTCGCGCCAGAACCGGTAAGGCACGATAAAGACCAAAGGCTGCATGGCCATCCCTCCGATGATTTCTCGGTCGTCCCTATGGAAGAATGACTCGCCGTCACACTTGAGATAAACCAGCTCGCCTTCCTCCACCCGCGCATCACTGATCATCACGCTGATGCCATCGGTGGCATCCTGCACCTCAAGCACACCCTCATTCGCTTCAAGCACCCGAGGGGCCGGCAGCTCGCCTCGTACCAACGGAGCAATACCGATTTGCGTAACGCCTGACTCGCGAACGGCTCCGCTTTTCTGCTCGACACGGTAGCGGACCACCACCTCGCCGCCCAGATGCGGGAGGATGAATTCGGGAGCGACACCGAACACAAGGGGCTGACCGACAGCAAAGGATTCTACGATCAGGATGTCGCGAAACGATGCCTCCGGCGAAGGCCCCTGCCAGATCAACTCCACCCGGTCGCCTGAACTCATCCCGGCATAGGGCTGAAGGATGGCAGTCGTTCCCTCGGGTACGCGAGCCGGATCAAGAGTGCCCCCGACGACATCCTCCACGAGGACGGGCAACAGACTGTAGCGGACGTCTCCGACATCCAGCTGTATGCGCGATGACGTTGCAGGCGCCGACCTGGTGACGCTGCTCAGTGTCCAGAAGACTTCCAGCGTGCCCCCGTCCAGCGCAGCGATGTGAACATCCCGCACGATCAGAACCATATCCTTGCCCAACTGACGCTCACTGACGGATCTCGCAATGTCGTGCCGATACGACAATCCTTCTATATCGAGACCATGCCAGCTCAGCACAACCCTGTCCCCGCATGCCATTCCAGGCCAGGGCGCAATCCTTATAACAACCCTGCTCAATGACGGATCAACGACAGCGCCAACAATTGAGTCCAGCGTGGGCGCCGGTAACAGCAAATCCCCTGCACACTCCCGACAGAGTCCGAACGACTGAACGCTGTGATCCTCCTTCCATATGTCCTTTTCTTGCAAGACCGTTGCTTGTACATCATTCATCAGTCGCCTCTCCATTCCCTGGAATTGACACGTCGCCTGAGCTCTGCGTCGAAGAGCCTCTATTTAAAACGCTTCACCATCAATCCGATGTCAGCTCCGCGCTGTTCAAGTCATGGCTAAACGCACTAAAGGAAGTAGGCAAAAAAGGAAAAAATACTTTCACTGAGGCGGAAGCTGTCTAAATGTTCCGAAGTGGATTTCATCCAGCAGTGAAAATTCACACACGCATTGATCCAGTTTCCAACACATGATGGCGATTCTTCAGGCATCCCAAGGCGCACGACTGTTTTAGAGTGGCACGCAGAAAACATCGACGATCATCTGCGATCAAGGACGAAAAATGCTACTAAATGCGACAACCAACCATCCTATTCTTTTGGTGCATGGCCTGTTCGGATTCGAGCGCATTGGCCCGTTCGAACTGTTCCACGACGTCAAGCAGGCGCTCAAGGCCGTCGGCGCGCAGGTGTTTGTGCCTCATCTGTCGGCCATCCATGACAATGAAATACGCGGGGAGCAACTGCTCTCGCAAATCCACTCTGTGTTGAGAGGCACAGGCGCGACCAAAGTCAACCTGATCGGTCACAGTCAAGGCGCACTCGCGGCACGCTATGCTGCTGCGCTAGCCCCACACAACGTTGCGTCCGTTACGTCTGTCAGCGGACCAAACCACGGTTCGGAACTGGCGGACTTCCTGCGCAAGGCGCTGATACCTGGAAGACTGCCGGAGGTCGTGGCACAGAACGTGGCAACACGGTTTGCCGACTTCCTCTCCCAGCTCAGCGGGCATGCAACATTGCCGCACAACGCACTGGCTGCGCTGGCTGCCCTGACGACAGAAGGGGTTGGCAACTTCAATGACAAGTATCCGCAGGGTCTGCCCACGGCCTGGGGCGGTCACGGTGCCGAGTGGGTGAATGGTGTTCGCTATTACTCCTGGAGCGGTGTTGTACCGGAACTCGAGGAGCCGTCACTCGGCCCGGTACAGGAGATCTGCAGCGCCCTGTCGGAGTACTTCGTTACAGAGCTCGCCCAGAACGACGGGTTTGTCGGTCGCTTCAGTTCTCACCTGGGTACCGTGATCCGCTCCGACTACCCCCTCGACCATTTGCAAACGCTGCGGCGGGCCACCGGACAACATGCCATGGTGAACGACTCGATAAGTCTCTATGTCGAGCATGCCTTGCGCCTTCAAGCCGCTAATCTGTAGATGGCGCATCAGACGAGCGAACGGAACTTTGCCGAGAAATCGGCCACTGAATCCGGTAGGCTCCCCCCTTTACTGATTTGATTGGAGAGTTTCCCCATGGCTAAAGCCACTGCCCGCCACATCCTGGTTTCCAGCGAAGCCAAGTGCAACGAACTCAAAGCCCAGATTGAAGGTGGCGCCGATTTCGCCGAAGTGGCCAAGGCCAACTCCACCTGCCCGTCCAGCCGTCAGGGCGGCGATCTGGGTTCGTTCGGTCCTGGCCAGATGGTCAAGGAATTCGACACCGTGGTATTCAGCGCGCCGATCAACGTCGTGCAAGGCCCGGTGAAGACCCAGTTCGGCTACCACCTGCTGGAAGTCACCAGCCGTCAGGACTGATTTTCAGCCCGACCTGCTGTGCAACGGCCCGCCTGATGGCGGGCCGTTTTGTTTTGGTTACACCACACCGCTGGCGAACGGCGCGCCGCTCGCGTACAAATTGCGCTTATCGATTACCCGGCTTTAAGGCTGACAATGCGACTGGCTTTCCCGACATTGATGTTCACTGCCGTGACCCTGCTGCTGGGGATCACCGGTGTGGACGCCGCACCGCAGCATGCGATGACCGTCTATGGCGAACCGGCAAAGTACCCGCCCGGCTTCAGTCACTTCGATTACACCAACGTCCGGGCGCCCAAAGGCGGGACGATGCGCCGCTCCGCCGTCGAAATCGGCCACTTCGACCATGTTCTTCCCTATATCGACAAAGGCATCGGCGTCAGCCAGATCGACGGCCTGCTGTACTCCCCGCTCGCCCAGCGCTCGCTCGACGAGCCCTACACCGTATATGGCCTGGTGGCGCAGAAAATGGAACGCTCGGATGATGGCCTGTCCTTGCGCTTCTTCATCAATCCCAAGGCCCGCTTCGCCGATGGCAAGCCGATCACCGCCGAAGACGTGCGCTACACCTATGACTTGCTGATGACCCAGGGCAGCCTGCGTTATCGCACCCAGTTTGCCGACGTCAAAGGCGTCGAAGTCGAAGCCCCGCTCACCGTGCGTTTCGACTTCAAGAGCAACGAAAACCGCACCCTGCCACTGGACATCGCGACCCTGCCGGTATTTCCCGAGCATTGGTGGAAGACCCGGGACTTCGCCGGTGGTGGCGGCTATGAACCGCCGCTGGGCAGCGGCCCGTATCGGGTCGGCAAGGTCGATTCCGGGCGCAGCATCACCTTTGAACGCAACCCCGACTGGTGGGGCAAGGACCTGCCGGTCAGCCGTGGCCTGTACAACTTCGATCACTTCAGTATCGAGTACTTCGGCGACACCGACGTCGCCCGCCAGGTCCTGCGCGGCGGCGCCTACGACTACAACCGTGAATTCTCCGCCACCGGCTATTCCATCGGTTATGACAGCCCTGCCCTGAGCGACGGTCGCCTGCAAAAGGCTCATCTGGCCACCGAAGCGCCGCAGTCGGCCCAGGGTTTCGTGTTCAACCTGCAAAAGCCGATGTTCCAGGATCGCCGTGTTCGTCAGGCACTGGCCATGCTCTGGGACTTCGAATGGAGCAACCGGCAGATGATGCGCAATATGTACATCCGCCAGCAGAGTTACTTTTCCAACAGTGATCTGGCCGCCCGCCAGTTGCCGGACGCCGCCGAGCTGAAGATTCTCGAACCCTTGCGCGGACAGATTCCCGACGAAGTGTTCACCCAGGTCTTCGAAGCACCGAAGACCGATGGCAGCGGCATTATCCGTGACAAACAACTGCAAGCGCTGGAGCTGCTGGAACAAGCGGGCTGGAAACCCGATGGCGACCAGTTGGTCAACGACCGTGGCGAGCCGCTGAGCTTTACCTTCCTGGTCAGCCAGAACGGCATGGACCGTCTGCTGCTGCCCTACAAACGCACCCTGAAACAGATCGGCATCAACCTCGACATCCGCCGCATCGATTCCTCGCAGTACGTCAATCGCCTGATGAGTCGTGACTACGACATGATTGTCACCGGTTACCCGGTCACCACCTCCCCCGGCGGCGAGCTGTTGAACTACTTCGGTTCGGCTTCGGCCAACGATCCCGGCGCCAACAATTACATGGTGCTGAAGAACCCGGCGGTCGACACCTTGATCAACGGTCTGATCCGCGCCTCGACCCAGGCCGACATGCTGCGTTATGCCCATGCGCTGGATCGGGTGCTGCAATGGAACTACTACTGGATTCCCAACTATTACCCGCCGGGCACGTCCACCGTGTGGTGGAACCGTTTCGGCATTCCCACCGTGCAGGCGAGCAATGACGAAGCGATCGAGAGCTGGTGGGAAATCAGCAGCACGCCGCTGACCAACCAGCAGATGACGGCCGAGAAAATCAGCCGTGGCAGACCCGGAGGGCCGCACTGATGTGGGCTTACATACTGCGGCGTCTGCTGCTGATCATCCCGACGCTGGTGATCATTCTGCTGGTCAACTTCGTGATCATCCAGGCCGCGCCGGGTGGTCCGGTGGAACAGGCCATCGCCCACTTGCAGGGGATCGGCGGCGCCAGTGTCGGCGGCGGCGCAAGCGAGACCATGAGCGGCACCTCCCGCGCCAGTCGCGGCCTCGATCCACAGTTGATCAAGGACATCGAAAAACAGTACGGCTTCGACAAGCCGGCCCATGAACGCCTGTGGCTGATGCTCAAGAACTACGCGCTACTGGATTTCGGCAAGAGCTTCTTCCGCGGCGCCACGGTCACCGACCTGATCCTGCAGAAAATGCCGGTGACCATTTCCCTCGGACTGTGGGCGACGCTGATCACTTACCTGGTGTCGATCCCGCTGGGCATCCGCAAAGCCGTGCACCACGGCAGTCATTTCGATATCTGGAGCAGCACGGCGATCATCATCGGCTACGCCATGCCGGCATTTCTGTTCGCGATGTTCCTGATCGTGGTGTTCGCCGGCGGCACGTCGCTGAACTGGTTTCCGGTGCGCGGGCTGGTGTCCGACAACTTCGAATCCCTGTCGACCCTGGGCAAGATCACCGACTACTTCTGGCACCTTGTGCTGCCGGTCACGGCGCTGGTGATCGGCGGTTTCGCGACCCTGACCATCCTCACCAAGAACTCGTTCCTCAATGAAATCACCCGCCAGTACGTGGTCACCGCGCGCGCCAAAGGCCTGAGCGAAAACCGGGTGCTGTATGGGCATGTGTTCCGCAACGCAATGCTGCTGGTGGTGTCGGGCATTCCCCAGGCGTTCATCAGCGTGTTCTTCGCCGGTTCGTTGCTGATCGAAGTGATCTTCTCCCTCGACGGTCTTGGGCGCATGAGTTACGAAGCGGCCGTATCCCGTGACTATCCGGTGGTGTTTGGCTCGCTGTTCATCTTCACCCTGTTCGGCCTACTGATAAAACTGATCGGCGACCTGTGCTACACCCTGGTCGACCCGCGCATCGACTTCGCCGCGAGGAATGCCTGATGTTCAAGCTCTCGCCTCTGGGCCGTCGCCGTTTCGAACGCTTCAAGAAAAACCGCCGGGGCTGGTGGTCACTATGGCTGTTCATCGGCCTGTTCCTGCTCAGCCTTGGCGGCGAACTGATCGCCAACGACAAGCCATTGGTCGTCAGTTATCAGGGCCAATGGTATTTCCCGGTGTTCAAGCGCCACACCGAACAGGAGTTTGGCGGGCAACTGCCGTTCCAGGCCGATTACCGCAGCGACTACGTGCAGAAGCTGATCCGCAAGGACGGTGGCTGGCTGCTGTTTCCGCCGATTCCGTTCAGTGACGACACCCCGAATTACGACCTCAACAAACCGGCGCCGAGCCCGCCGACTTCGGTCAACTGGCTGGGCACCGACGACCAGGCGCGCGATGTACTGGCTCGGGTGATCTTCGGCGCCCGGGTGTCGATCCTGTTCGCCCTGATGCTGACCTTCGTCAGCGCCCTGATCGGCATCGCAGCCGGCGCCCTGCAGGGGTATTACGGGGGCTGGGTCGATCTGCTCGGTCAGCGGTTGCTGGAGGTCTGGTCAGGATTGCCGGTGCTTTACCTGTTGATCATCCTCTCGGGATTCGTCGAGCCGAACTTCTGGTGGCTGCTGGGGATCATGGCGCTGTTTTCCTGGCTGGCGCTGGTGGACGTGGTACGTGCCGAGTTTCTGCGCGGGCGCAACCTCGAGCACGTCAAGGCTGCCCGGGCCCTGGGCTTGAGCGATCGCAAAGTGATTCTCCGGCACATCCTGCCCAACGCGATGAACGCGACCCTGAGCTACCTGCCCTTTATTCTGACCGGGGCGATTTCCACCCTGACCGCACTGGATTTTCTCGGTTTCGGCATGCCCGCCGGCAGCGCGTCACTGGGCGAGTTGATCGGTCAAGGCAAACAGAACCTGCAAGCGCCGTGGCTCGGATTGACCGCGTTTTTCACTCTGGCGCTGATTCTTTCCCTGTTGGTATTCATCGGCGAAGCATTGCGCGATGCCTTCGACCCGCGCTCATGAACGGATCCTTGATATGACTGACAACCTGATCGAAATCCGTGATCTGAGCGTCGCCTTCCATGGCCAGACCGTGGTTAGCAATCTGTGCCTGGACATCCGCCCCGGCGAATGCCTGGCACTGGTCGGCGAGTCGGGCTCGGGCAAGTCGGTAACGGCTCATTCGATCCTGCAACTGCTCCCCGAATGCGATGCCCGGACCACCGGCAGCATTCGTTATCGTGGACAGGAACTGGTCGGCGCCGATCCCAAGACCCTGCGCGACCTGCGAGGCAACCGCATCGCCATGATCTTCCAGGAGCCGATGACCTCACTCAATCCGTTGCACACGATTGAAAAGCAGATTGGCGAAACCCTGTTGCTGCACCGTGGCCTCGGCGGCAAAGAAGCTCAGGCTCGCATCATCGAACTGCTTGAGCTGGTGGGCATCCAGAAACCGAAAGAACGGCTGAAGGCTTATCCGCATCAGCTGTCCGGCGGCCAGCGCCAACGGGTGATGATTGCCATGGCCCTGGCTTGCGAACCTGAACTGCTGATCGCCGACGAGCCGACCACTGCCCTGGATGTCACCGTACAGCGCAAGATCCTGTTGCTGCTCAAGTCCCTGCAACGGCGCCTCGGCATGTCGCTGCTGCTGATCAGCCACGACCTCAATCTGGTGCGCAGCATCGCCCAACGGGTGTGCGTGATGAAGGCCGGGGAGATCGTCGAGCAGGCGCCGTGCGAAACCCTGTTCACCGAACCGAAACACCCTTACAGCTGCGTGTTGCTCAACGCCGAACCGGAAGGCGAAGCGCTGCCCCGGGACGAACGCGAGAACGTGCTGGAAGTTGAGAATTTGCGAGTCGACTTTACGGTCGGCAGCGGGCTTTTCCAGCGCAAGCAATACCTGCGCGCGGTGGACGGCATCAGCCTGAGCATACAGCGCGGTAAAACGTTGGGCATCGTTGGTGAGTCCGGCTCGGGCAAGTCGACCCTCGGTCAGGCAATCCTGCGCCTGCTCGACTCCAAGGGCAGCATTCGCTTCCAGGGCGCGGCACTCGACGGCCTCGACCAGAAACAGATGCGGCCGTGGCGCCGGCAGATGCAGGTGGTGTTCCAGGACCCGTTCGGCAGCCTCAGCCCGCGCATGTCGGTGGCGCAGATCATCAGTGAAGGGCTGGAGGTGCATTGCCAGTCCACCGCCGCCGAGTGCGACGATCAGGTGATCCGCGCGCTCAAGGAAGTCGGGCTCGACCCCGAAAGCCGTCATCGCTATCCCCATGAGTTCTCCGGCGGGCAGCGTCAGCGCATTGCCATTGCCAGGGCACTGGTGCTCAAACCGGCGCTGATTCTGCTCGACGAGCCGACGTCGGCACTGGATCGCACCGTGCAGAAACAGGTGGTCGCCCTGCTCCGCCAGCTTCAGGAAAAACACGGCCTGACCTATTTGTTCATCAGTCACGACCTCGCGGTGGTGCGCGCCCTCGCCCACGACATGATCGTGATCAAGGACGGCAAGGTAGTCGAACGCGGCGCCAGCCACGACGTTTTCGACTCACCGCAGCATCCCTATACCAAAGAGCTGTTGGCCGCGGCGCATCCGGGATAGGCATAATCAGCGCATGCCTTTGAACCGCGTTGCGGCTATCGCTGGCAAGCCAGCTCCCACAGGTTTATCGGGTGTACACGGCATTTGTGAACGACCAAAAGCCCTGTGGGAGCTGGCTTGCCAGCGATAGGGCCAGGCCAAGCGGCACACATTCAGGATCAGTCAGATGAACACCACCGAAAGCCTCAAGGATTACCAACGGGTTCGCACGCTGGCGATCCGCTCGTTGTTCGAGATCATCGAGCAATCCAGTGAAGGCACGGTGATTGTCGATCGGGACGCGAACATCGTCTGGATGAACGAACGCTACGCCCGACGCTTCGGGCTCGACTCCGCCGCCGGGGCCATTGGCAAACCCTGCGAAAGCGTGATTCCCGGCAGTCTGCTGCGCGAGGTGGTGCGCACCGGGCGGCCGATTCTGCTGGACATGCAGGACACGCCGAAAGAACCGCTGGTGGTCATGCGCCTGCCGATCCATGACGACGCCGGATCGGTCATCGGCGCCATCGGTTTTGCCCTGTTCGATGAACTGCGCACGCTGTCGCCGATGCTCAAGCGCTACCTGAGCATGCAGGAAGAACTGGCCTCGACCCGTTCGCTGCTGCGCGCCCGGCAGACCAAGTACAACTTCGCCCACTTCATCGGCACCAGCGCTGCCAGCCTGGAAGTCAAACGCCGTGCCCGCCGCAGCGCCAGCGCCGAGTCACCGGTTCTTTTGCTGGGCGAGACCGGCAGCGGCAAGGAGTTGTTGGCGCAGGCCATCCACGGTGCTTCGCCTCGAGCGCACAAGGCCTTTGTCAGCATCAACAGCGCAGCGATTCCCGAGGCGCTGCTCGAAGCCGAGTTCTTCGGCACCGCGCCCGGCGCTTTCACCGGAGCCGATCGCAAGGGTCGCACCGGCAAGTTGCGGATTGCCCAGGGCGGGACGCTGTTTCTCGACGAGATCGGCGATATGCCACTGCCGTTGCAAAGCAAATTGCTGCGGGTGTTGCAGGAAAAGGAATTCGAGCCTGTAGGCTCCAACGACGTGATCCAGAGCGATGTGCGGGTGATTGCTGCGACGTCGACGGATCTGGAGGCGGCGATCAAGCGTGGCGAGTTCCGTGCCGACTTGTATTACCGCCTCAACGTGCTGCCGATTCAGGTGCCGCCGCTGCGTGAACGACTGGACGATCTCCCGGCGCTCAGCGAAGCGATTCTTGAGGAGCTGCGCAGTCAACACGAGTTGAACCGCGAAGCTCTGGAGTTGCTGGGTCAGCATGCCTGGCCGGGAAACATCCGCGAGTTGCGTAATGTGCTGGAGCGAGCGGCATTGCTCAGTGATGACTTGATGCTGACGGCGGATGACATTCGTGCCGCGATTGGCACGTTTACACCGGTTGAGCGAACGCTGACGCCTCTGTCAGAGCCGGTAACCAACGAGACCTTCAGTCGGGCCCGCGAGCGGTTTGACCGACAGTTGATTCAATCCACCCTCGCGCAATGCGGGGGCAAGGTGATCGAGGCAGCTGAGCGGCTTGGGCTCGGGCGCTCGACGCTTTACAAGAAGATGATTGCGCTCGGGATCGTAGAGTCTCAATAAAGAGACTAAATTCTCCAAATCAAGACAACACAAAAGCTTCGCGGGCAAGCCCGCTCCCACAGGGAAATGCGCTCAACTGTGGGAGCGGGCTTGCCCGCGAAAGCGCCCTTCCTGTCAGAGAAGTCTCAAAACAGAGACTAAATCTCGAAAAGCATCACAAAAAATCAAATTAATTCCTTTTATTTCAATAACTTAACCATCTGGCACAAATCTCGCTATAGCCCTTCCCACACCCGTTCCACCCACAAAAATAACAATCGAAGGAGCACACCATGAGTGTGATCATCGCCTTGGCAGCCCTCGCGCTGCTGATGCTCGCGGCCTACCGTGGCTACAGCGTTATCCTTTTTGCCCCGATCGCCGCCCTCGGCGCCGTCCTGCTCACTGACCCGTCCGCCGTCGCCCCAGCCTTTACCGGGGTGTTCATGGAGAAGATGGTCGGATTCATCAAACTTTATTTTCCGGTGTTCCTGCTTGGCGCGGTGTTCGGCAAGCTGATCGAGTTGTCGGGGTTCTCCCGCTCGATTGTTGCCGCAGCGATTCGTCTGCTCGGCACCCGCCAGGCGATGCTGGTGATCGTGCTGGTCTGCGCCCTGCTCACCTACGGCGGCGTTTCGCTGTTCGTGGTGGTGTTCGCGGTCTACCCGTTTGCTGCGGAAATGTTCCGCCAGAGCAACATCCCCAAGCGCCTGATTCCCGCAACCATCGCCCTCGGCGCCTTCTCGTTCACCATGGACGCCCTGCCCGGGACGCCGCAAATCCAGAACATCATCCCCAGCACCTTCTTCAACACCACCGCGTGGGCGGCGCCATGGCTGGGTGTGATCGGCACGATTTTCGTGTTCTGCGCCGGCATGCTGTTCCTGCAGCGCCAACGCAACAAGGCGCAGCGTGCGGGCGAAGGCTACGGCACCGAATTGCGCAACGAACCGGAAACCGCCGAAGACCTGAAACTGCCAAACCCGTGGATCGCCCTGTCGCCACTGTTGGCGGTGGGCATCATGAACCTGCTGTTCACCCAGTGGATTCCGCAGTGGTATGGCAAGACCCACAGCCTCGCGCTGCCGGGCATGGCCGCGCCGGTTACCACCGAAATCGCCAAACTGACCGCGATCTGGGCGGTGCAGGCAGCCCTGTTGGTCGGCATCCTGATGGTGCTGGCATTCGGTTTTAAAGCGATCAAAAGCAAGCTCGCTGAAGGCAGCAAAAGTGCCGTCAGCGGTGCATTGCTGGCAGCGATGAACACCGCGTCGGAATACGGTTTCGGCGCGGTCATCGCCTCGCTGCCGGGTTTTCTGGTGCTGGCAGACTGGCTCAAAAGCATTCCCAATCCGCTGGTCAATGAAGCGATCACCGTGACCCTGCTGGCCGGTATCACCGGTTCCGCTTCGGGCGGCATGAGCATCGCGCTTGCAGCGATGTCCGAGCAATTCATCAGCGCCGCCCACGCTGCCAACATTCCGCTGGAGGTGCTGCACCGGGTGGCCGCGATGGCCAGCGGCGGCATGGACACCCTGCCGCATAACGGCGCCGTGATCACCCTGCTCGCCGTCACCGGCCTGACTCACCGTGAGGCCTACAAGGACATTTTCTGTATTACGCTGATCAAGACCCTGGCGGTTTTCGTGGTGATCGGCACTTTCTACGCCACTGGCATTGTGTGAGGTATTGATGACGACTCTTTCTGGCAAGACCGCACTGGTTACCGGTTCCACCAGCGGCATCGGGCTGGGCATCGCCCTGACGCTGGCCAAGGCTGGCGCCAATCTGATCCTCAACGGTTTTGGCGATGCGTCGAAGGTGATCGCCGAAGTCGAGCAGTTCGGCGGCAAGGTCGGCCATCACCCCGCTGATGTCAGCGACCCGGCGCAGATTGCCGACATGGTCGCCTACGCCGAGCGCGAGTTCGGCGGCGTGGACATTCTGGTCAACAACGCCGGTATCCAGCACGTCGCGGCGGTGGAAGAGTTTCCGGTGGAGCGCTGGGATTCGATCATCGCGATCAACCTGTCGTCGGTGTTTCACAGCACTCGCCTGAGCCTGCCGGGCATGCGCGCCAAAGGCTGGGGGCGGATCGTCAACATCGCCTCGGTGCACGGTCTGGTCGGTTCAACCGGCAAGTCCGCGTATGTAGCGGCCAAGCATGGCGTGATCGGCCTGACCAAAGTGGTCGGCCTGGAAACCGCCGCCAGCAACGTCACCTGCAACGCTATCTGCCCGGGCTGGGTGCTGACGCCGCTGGTGCAGAAGCAGATCGACGATCGCGCAGCCAAAGGTGTCGACCCGCAGCAGGCGCAGCATGACCTGCTGGCCGAGAAGCAGCCGTCGCTGGAATTCGTTACCCCTGCGCATCTGGGTGAACTGGTGCTGTTTCTGTGCAGCGAAGCCGGCAGTCAGGTGCGTGGTGCCGCGTGGAATATCGATGGCGGGTGGCTGGCGCAGTAAGCTTGCAACTGATCGCTCCCACGCTGTCGTGGGAGCCTTCTGACAAACAATAAGAGGCAAACCATGTCCGACATTCTCTGGCAGCCCGATGCCAAACGCATTGCCCGGTCCCGCATGGACGGCTTTCGGCGTTTCATCAATCAACGCCATTACCTGAAGCTCGACGACTATCCGGCCCTGCACCAATGGTCCATCGATCAGCGCGAAGCGTTCTGGCAGGCGATCGTGGATTTCTTCAGCATCAGCTTTCACACCCAACCGGACGCCGTTTTGCGTGGAGGCCTGAAAATGCCGGGGGCCGAATGGTTTCCCGGCGCCACGTTAAATTTCGCCGAACACCTGCTGAGTCGCCGCGACGATGCCATCGCCGTGATCGCTATCGGCGAAAACGGTCAGCGTGAACTGTTGACCTGGGCCGAGCTGGCCCAGCAAGTCGCCGGGTTCCAGGCCAGCCTGCAAGCGGCCGGCGTCGTGCTCGGCGACCGGGTCGCAGCGTGCATGCCCAACACCTGGCAAACCCTGGTGGCGATGCTCGCGACCACCAGCCTCGGGGCGATCTGGTCGTGCTCATCGCCGGACTTCGGCACCCACGGCGTGATCGACCGCTTCGGCCAGATCGAACCGAAAGTGCTGATCACCTGCGCCGGTTACCGTTACGCCGGCAAAGAGATCGACCAGACCGTCAAGATCAACGAAATCCTCGAACAGCTGCCTTCACTGCAACAGCTGATCATCGTGCCCTACGCACGACCTCACGCCCATGCGACGGATTACCGGACATCCGCCAACGTCACGTTGTGGGACGATTTCTACGAACCCGGCGATGAGCCGCAGTTCGTCCCGGTGCCGTTCGATCATCCGCTGTACGTGCTGTATTCCAGCGGCACCACCGGCGTGCCGAAGTGCATCGTTCACAGCACCGGCGGCGTGTTGCTGCAACACGCCAAGGAGCACGGGCTGCATGTCGACCTGGGCCCCGGCGACCGGTTGTTCTACTACACCACCTGCGGCTGGATGATGTGGAACTGGCTGGTCTCGGCACTGGCGGTCGGCAGCGCGGTGGTGCTGTATGACGGCTCACCGTTTTATCCGGACAATGAGCGGTTGCTGGAGCTGCTCGACGACGAGCAGGTCAGCGTGTTCGGCACCAGCCCGAAATTCCTCGCGACCCTGGAAAGCAGCGGCATCAAACCGTGCGAAAGCTACGACTTGAGCCACCTGAAAACCCTGCTTTGCACCGGCTCCGCGCTGTCGCCGCAGAGTTATGACTTCGTCTATCGCGACTTCAAACCGGACGTGTGCCTGTCCTCGATGTCCGGCGGTACGGACATCGTGTCCTGCTTCGTCAACGGCAACCCGATGTCGGCGGTCCGCCGGGGCGAGATCATGGGCAAGAGCCTGGCCATGGCGGTGGAAGTGTGGAATGACGCCGGGCAACCGGTGATCGGCAAAAAAGGTGAGTTGGTATGCACTCGACCATTCCCGGCGATGCCCATCGGACTCTGGAACGATCCGGATGGCGAGAAGCTGCGCAAATCCTATTTCAGCCAGTTCCCCGGCGTCTGGGCCCAGGGTGACTACGCCGAACAACTGCCTCACGGCGGAATGCTGATTCACGGCCGCTCCGACGCCGTGCTCAACCCCGGCGGCGTGCGCATCGGTACGGCGGAGATCTACCGTCAGGTGGAGAAAGTCCCGCAAGTGCTGGACAGCGTCGCCATCGGCCAACAGTGGCAGGACGACGTGCGGGTGGTGCTGTTCGTACGCCTCAAGGAAGGCGTAGCGCTGGATGACACGCTGCAACAGCAGATTCGTCAGGTGATCCGCGCCAACACCACGCCTCGGCATGTACCGGCAAAAATCGTCGCAGTCACCGACATTCCACGCACGATCAGCGGCAAAGTGGTGGAGCTGGCCGTGCGCAATGTCGTGCACGGCCTGCCCGTCAAGAACACCGATGCGCTGGCCAATCCCGAAGCGCTGGAACAGTTTCGGGATCGGCCAGAGTTGGCGGACTGATATCAGAAAGCACAGTTCAGCATCGACAACCCGGATTGGCCAGGCCATCGGCTCTCCTCATCTGGTGTTCAGATTCAGCCACACCTCGGTTTCAATACCTTTGTCATCACTGCCGGAGATCGCACTTCTCATCAGACTGACATTTGCCGAGAAGCCTTCATAATCCGTTACCACCTGACTGAGCAGAGCTGTTGCCAGCGCACAGGAGTCAGCATTGTCGATCGCGTTGGCTAACATTGTCTCTGACGTCGAAGCCTTTAAATGGCCTGAGGCGAGATTCAACAGAGGGGTTACATTCAGACCTTTATGTTCATCCGCCGACGTCGTCGCAATCACAACATCTTTTCTGGCGGATGCAACGCGCAACATCTCGTGGATCAAATCGTCAGCAATCTCTCCATAAACCCGGCCCGCAAAACCCGATCGACTATTAAGATTTTTAGGGTTGATCGCCAGGAACTTGTAATCAGCCTTGCGACTCAAGGCAGCACGCTTCCACTGGTTGAAATCCAGGTCCTTGACGTTCAACGTTATCGAGTGGTCCTTCAAAGGATCGAGCACGACATTGCTCGCCGAATAGCCATTGAAGTCAGTCTTTACGACTTTCAAAAACGCGAGCAAATCATCCCGGAGCTGAGGTGTCGTTCCCAAAAACATACCAATCGCCGGATCGGTTTTGAGCTTGAGCGACGGTTGCGTCAAGACAACGATCGCGTTATCGATCTTGCGATTGGCAATCTCGATGCTTTTCTCAATGACATGATTGATGTAACTCGACGGCAGTTCATGGATGGCGTCTGGAACAGAGAATGGCTGTTTCCACTGGAAGTCGAGCGGTTTGCCCCACGGCCTGCCCAATCGACTGACGGCGTACCATTGACGGTCACGGGCGATAGCACATACATCCACGGCATTGGCAGAGTCGCGGCGTGGACGCCATTGCCCTGCACCGAGCTGAGGTACGCTGTCCAACTTGAGCAAGTCGACAGAAGAAGCCTTGCCCGTCAACCTGCGTAGCTGGAACGCCGCACGTTCGACAAGCCTTGCGCCGTCCTGGCTCAAACGCAATCCTCTTTTCAAGAGGGTCTTCGACAGTCGGAAACCTGCCGTCGGAAGTCCATCGAGCGGATTTAATGTCGATACCACCAACTTTAATCCGTACTTTCCTAGACTGGTCAGCTTCGATAGGGTCGATACAGTTCTGGCAGCGATATTCAGCAATTTGGTAGTTGTACCCAGTGCGGTAAAGAGCAAGCTGATTGCATCCATGGTGCAGCCGTAAAGACCATCTACCAGCTTGTTCTTGTCTCCCGACGCAATATCTTCAATACACTTTTTGAACGGTACGACCAAGTCGACGATATAAGTAATTACTTCGTCGGTCTTCGCCCGTGCCTGCTCGCGAGCAGTCAGTTCGGTCACCGCCTCCGTATACTCCTCGACCGTCGCCAAAGGGCGGTGAGTGACTATGAACTGCGCGATCTCATTGAGTCGTAGACTCATGAAGTTTTGATAGATGCCACTTCTCGGTTCTTCTTCCTGACTCGGTGCCCCCAGGGTACCCAGTTTTTCAATAACCGCGACACTTGTCCTGTTTTTCCTCGGGGTGGAGCCGTGAGTGTAGCTTTCCAGATCAACAGGCGCGTAATTCAGGGTATGGGCCGAAGGCACTTTCTCGTCAAGGCGACCGAAAAAATCCACTCTGGAAGCAAATTTTTTGTGCCCGACTTTCCGAATCAGTTCGCCCAGCTCGTCATTTCTTGTCAATTCACCTTGCAAGTTGAACATCTCGTGACAGAGGTACTGGTTGTCACCGTAGGCAACATACAGGATGACTGCGAACCGGCCGGTCGCCTCATCTCTTTGCGCCTGAGTTTCCATCCGTATCGGTTTCTTGTTGTTCACACCGACAAGGCCCGTACTATGGGCTGACGGATAATCAAGCGTACCCACGGGTGGGCGGACTGTGAAAAATGAAATGTCGTGGATTTCGTAAACCTTGCGCTCATCCTCTGGCAAACGCGCCAGGGCCAATTTGATATTGGTCGACAGGGCCTTGTGCAGTTTTTGATGATGCTCTCGCGCCGCGCTCTCGAATATCAGTTGATTGGGCAACATCCGGGTCAGTTGCGGATAAACGGAATAGAGACTTTTGTCTTTCCCCCAGTCCCAGTGTTGTTTTCGAAGTTCGTCTTCGATGTGCAGGTCCAGCATCGAAATCTTCGGGCCCGTATTGAACTGATCCGAATGTGGCCTCAGCAATGGCTTCTCAAGAAAGTCACATCCAGGCGCAGCAGCCTTGAGAGCTTCCAGGGCAATAGCCTTTCGGCTCGGCGGCTTTTCGCCCCACACATTGGTACTTTGGATCAGGGTGTTCACATAAACCTCGTAGGCTGACAAGGCTCGTTCGCTGGCATTCTTTGCCGAGTCTTCCAGCTCTTCGTGGCTAATGACTTCGTTGATCAATGCCCAATCGATGATTGGATCGATAGCCGTCAGGCTCTGCAACAGGCCCATGGAGTCACTAAGTTCATCCATATCCGAAAACGCCATGACCTGATCATAAGTCATGTAACGAGTAGCCCCTTTGGACTTCGTTTCCACGAAAGCCACAGCCTGAGAAAAGGTGACCCAAGCGAGAGACCCCACTGTAAGATCGGCGGGAATGGCCTTGACCAGAAAGCCAGGAGCAAGGTCGGCCAATAATAGATGCGACGCCAGAGGCACCAATTTGGCGGAGACCATTCGATTGGCCACCAGATACTGTTCAAGCTGGTTGCGGACAAGATTCATTGGTTTGTCCACGGAGTCCGAAGCCTGGTAGATATCGAATGGACCGATGTAATTTCGCGACTGCTCACTGCCGATACTGGGAAAGAGGTCAAGCAGAATTACGGTAATCAGCAGTTGCGACAAATCAACCGGCTCAAGCGTGCCGCTTGAGTTTGAACCATAACAGCCGAGGGCTTCGACGTACTTTCTTGCCAACGCTTGCGCCGAAGGGTGCGTGACCAATTTCGACAAGACTTCGTTCGCATTTTCCCAACCGAGATCTTCGGAATCCGGCAGCTTGACATTCTTGTACAACATGCCAAGCAACTTTTCACGACCAGGGGATAGTGTGCTCTTGAGCGCCCGTATCTCTTTAAATTGTGTAGAAGTTAAAACAACCGAATTATCATCATGACCGCGAATGTGCTCCCAGTAGTTGCCGAGCTTATCGGGATCTGATCCGCTCCACCGGAGAAAGGACAAAAGCTTGTGAGCGCTCCCGACCCGGCCTGGCAACTTCATATCGTGAAAACGCAACCATTGGGCGACACTGACGGACTGCGTGAATTTCAGTTCGCCACCTGTTGCCTGTGCTGCGTCAACCAATGCTTGCAGGCGAGGAGCATCAAGCGGGTCCGCTTGAAGTTCTGGTGCGATATCCAGAACTCCATTCTTTGTCACAACATTCATACGACCGCCAGCGGTAACGGACACGTGCTTATGATCGAGAGCCTCTATCTCCTTCAGTTTTTCCTGGAAGGCTTCCGACTCGACGAACGCCTTCAAAATGTGAATAACAGACTGCCACACGGTATGAAGTGACGAGCCTTCTTTCATAAAGAAAAATGAATTTTCCAGATCGATAACATCATGATCTAGGCGATTGGAGACAAGCACTTCAATCAAAGCCACGACACTTGCACGCTCAACATCATCAAACTTACCACTTGAAATAAAATTACGCACATCACGTACTGCAACCTGACTGACATCACCTCTAACTTTCATAAAGAACCACTCCAATACAGTCTATTTATTAAACGGAGCCGGCACTTTACTTGCGAGGAAAAATCCATCAAGCGGCAAAATATTAGATAAAGTTGCGCACCACCCTACTCATCAACAAAAAAAACACAGGCCATTCTCCTTAAACCCTTATTCGACCAACCCCCAATCACCTGATAACGGGGATTTTGCAGTGTCGGATTCAAGATTAAGTTTCAGCTTCAACCTTAAGTCATTAGCGGAATCAGCATATTTCAAAGCCTCGCCTTCATTAATTACTCGTTCCACTACTAACTTATAGAGTGCAGCATCAAATGTTTGCATCCCAAGTTCGGATGACTTTTCCATGATGGATTTGAGCTCAC
Organism: Pseudomonas gozinkensis; assembly: GCF_014863585.1. Lineage (NCBI taxonomy): Bacteria > Pseudomonadati > Pseudomonadota > Gammaproteobacteria > Pseudomonadales > Pseudomonadaceae > Pseudomonas > Pseudomonas gozinkensis. Next base: position 3,595,158 of record NZ_CP062253.1, read on the forward strand.
CCAATTGATTGCGCCGAATAAGATCACCAATGATCGGAGATCCCAGCATGACTTCCACCGCTGCCCTGCGTTGCCCATCGAGCGTGCGCACCAGTCGTTGGGAAACAAATGCCTTGAGATGGTTGCCCAGCGAGTGCAGTAATTGCGGCCGCCGTTCTTCGGGGAAGAAGTTGATAATGCGATCCAGCGCCTGATTGGCGTTATTGGCATGTAACGTCGACAGCACCAGATGCCCGGTTTCGGCGAATGCCAAGGCGTGCTCCATCGTCTCCCGATCGCGGATCTCGCCAATCAGCAATACATCCGGCGCCTGACGCAGCGTGTTTTTCAGTGCCGCATGGAACGTGCGGGTGTCGACCCCGACCTCTCGCTGGTTGATGATCGACTTTTTGTGCCGGTGGATATACTCGATCGGGTCTTCAACAGTGATGATGTGCCCGCTGCTGTGACGATTGCGATGATCGATCAACGCCGCCAGCGAGGTAGACTTCCCGGAGTCGGTGGCGCCGACGAACAGGATCAGCCCCTGCTTGAGCATCACCGTTTCAAGCAGCACTGGCGGTAGTTTGAGGTCTTCGAATCGAGGAATGTCGAGCTTGACGTTGCGGATCACGATCGACACGTCGTTGCGCTGCTTGAAGATGTTGACCCGGAAGCGACCGATACCAGTACGGGAGATCGCCAGGTTCATTTCCAGATCCCGTTCGAACTCCCGGCGCTGCTCGGCGTCCATCAGGGAGGTGGCGACACTGGCCACCTCACCGGGTTTGAACGGCTGCTCGCTCAAGGGTGTCAGCACCCCGTCGAACCGCGCACTGGGTGGCGCACCGGTGGAAAGGAACAGATCCGAACCGTGACGGCTCGCCAGTTGTTTGAGCAGTGCGTCGATTTCCATGGCCAAAAACACCCGCGAAGCTTTCAATGAACTTAAGACCGTGCGTCGTGACGCGACGGGTCTTACAGCGTCTACCGCACTAGGATAGTAGACGCCGCCTCACCGACCGCCGCCCAGGATTGATGTGATGAACGCTGTACCGAACACCAACGACGCCCAGGCATTGATTGCCCGAACCGACTGGGGCCGCAGCCCGCTGGGCACTGCCGGCACCTGGCCACAGAGCCTGCGCACCGCGGTGGACATCGTGATTCACTCGCCGATGCCGATGCTGCTGTTATGGGGTCCGCAACTGACCCAGATCTACAACGACGGCTTCGCTCTGCTGGCCGGCAGCAAGCATCCTCACGCTTTCGGACAGCCGGCGCACCAGATATGGCCGGAACTTCGAGATTTCACCGACCCGATTTACAGCGCCGTCCTACAGGGACAGGTGCGAACCTACAGCGAACGGCGCTTTACCCTGCAACGGGATGGCAAGGAGTCCGACTTCTGGCTCGATTTGACCTACAGTCCGATCCGTGATGAAAGCGCGCAGGTAGCCGGTATTCTGGTCACTGCAATCGAAACCAACGAACGCCGGCGCATCGCCCTGGAGCTACAGCAACGTTCCGAAGACAGCCTCAAGGCCCAGCGCGAAAGCGAGGAACGTCTGCAACTGGCGCTGGCGGCCACCGATGCGGTGGGGACCTGGGATTGGGACATCGGCGAAGACCGCTTCATCGCCGATGCGCATTTCGCCCAATTGCACGGGATCGATCCGGGTATGGCCGGTCAACTGCCCATCAGCGAATACCTGCATGGCGTGCACCCGGAAGACCGTGCGCTGATTGCCCGCAGCATCAAGCATTGCATCACCCACGGCACCGAGTACGCCGAGGAATACCGGTTACTGCAAGCCAACGGCGAGGTGCGATGGGTGTTCGCCCGCGGACGTTGCTACAAGGATCATCATGGCCGGCCGATGCGCTTTCTCGGCGCCGCCCTGGACTTGACCGAGCGCAAGCACACCGAACAGGCGCTACGCCAAAGCCAGACCGAGCTGCAACTGATCATCAACGCCATGCCGATCCTGATCAGCTATGTCGATCACGAAGAACGCTTTCGCCTGAACAATGCCGCGTACCTCGACTGGTACGGACTCACGCCCCAAGAGCTGTACGGTCGCACGATCCGCGAGGTGATCGGCGAAGAGGCCTATTTCCTGCGGGCGCCATACATCGCCGAAGCCCTGGCCGGCCGCCCCTGCTCATTCAGCCTCTACACGCCACACCGCGACGGCAGTCAGCGGCACGCCTTGATGAACTACCTGCCGCGTCACGGCGCGGACGGTGCGGTGAACGGTTTCTACATCTTTGTGATCGACGAGACCGAACGTAAAAAAACCGAAGAAGCCCTGCGCAACCTCAATGAAACCCTCGAGGAGCGCGTGGGTGCGCGCACCGAACAACTGGCCCAGGCCAACCAGCGTTTGCAGAATGAAATGTTCGAGCGCGAGCGCGCCGAAGATGCGTTGCGCCATGCGCAGAAAATGGAAGCGGTCGGCCAGCTCACTGGCGGCATCGCCCATGACTTCAACAACATGCTCACCGGAATCATCGGCAGCCTCGATCTGATGCAGCGCTACATCGCCAGTGGCCGCGCCGATGAAATCGGCCGGTTCACCGACGCGGCAGTGTCCTCGGCCAACCGCGCGGCGGCGTTGACCCACCGTCTGCTGGCGTTCTCCCGTCGCCAGTCGCTGGATCGCAAGACCCTCGACGTCAACGAACTGATCCGGTCTCTGGAAGACCTGATCCGCCGCACCAAAGGCGATCCGATCGAACTCAAATTGCATCTCGCCGACAACGTATGGCCGGTCAGCACTGACGTCAGTCAACTGGAAAACGCTCTACTCAACCTGGTGATCAACGCTCGCGATGCCATGCCCGACGGCGGCGAATTGTTGATTGAAACCGCCAACGTCTACCTCGACGGTAACGACATCACCACGCTCGAACTGGTCAAGGCCGGTGATTACCTGATGCTCGCGGTCAGCGACAACGGTACCGGCATGACGCCATCGGTGCGTTCGAAGGCGTTCGATCCGTTCTTTACCACCAAACCAATCGGCCAAGGCACCGGGCTCGGGTTGTCGATGATTTATGGTTTTGCCCAGCAATCGGGCGGGCACGTCAGCCTCGACAGCCTGCCCGGCCAGGGCACTTGCGTGCGCCTGTACTTGCCTCGTTTATATGCACTGGAACCGGAGCGGCCGGTCATCGAAGCGGTTACCGAGACCCACGCTGTTGCCACTGGCGAAACCGTGGTGGTGGTCGAGGACGATCCGGCGGTGCGCATGCTGGTCATGGACCTGCTCAAGGAATTGGGTTATCGCGCCCATGAAGCCGAAGACGCCAAAGGGGCCCTGCCGTTGCTGGAATCTGACCTGCGAGTTGACCTGCTGGTGACCGACGTCGGCCTTCCGGGCATGAACGGCCGGCAAATGGCGGAGATCGCCCGCCAGCATCATCCTGGGCTCAAAGTATTGTTCATGACCGGTTACGCACAGAAAGCCGCCGAACGCCAGGGCTTCCTCGAAGACGGCATGGACATGGTCGCCAAGCCGTTTTCCATCGAACAGCTGGCCGGCAAGATCCGCACGATGATCAGCCAGAATCCGTGACTTGAGGCATAATCCGCGACCCGCCGTCACCCCGCTACAGGTATTGCACGATGAAAGCCCAAGCCCGCCACATTCTGGTGAAAACCGCCGAAGAGGCTGAAAAACTCAAACAACGCATCGCCAACGGTGAAGCGTTTGATGTGCTGGCGAAGAAATTTTCGACCTGCCCGTCCGGCAAGCGCGGCGGTGATCTGGGTGAAGTACGGCCGGGGCAGATGGTCGGCGTGATCGATGCGGTGATCTTCAAGAAGCCGTTGCGCACGGTGCACGGGCCGATCAAGAGCAAGTTCGGTTATCACCTGGTGCAGGTGTTTTACCGCGACTGAGTGATTGGCTTCAGGGCCAATCGCGAGCAAGTCGAATCGTCGCACCGTCGCTCCCACAGTGATTGTGTGTCGTTCACGGTTCTTTTGTGGGAGCGAGCTTGCTCGCGAACCGATTGCGCAGCAATCGGCCATCCGCCACTTATCTCGGAATCAACGCTCCAGGCACTTGAATCACCTGACTGGCCAGACGATGCCCCGCATCTGCGGCCTGCGCAGGGCTTGCGCCCGACAAACGACTCGCCAGATACGCCGCACTGAACGAATCCCCCGCCGCCGTGGTGTCCACCACCTTCTCGACCTTCTGCGCCGGGACTTCAAACGCTTCCCCGTCGCAACGGATCAGACAGGCTTCGGCGCCACGCTTGAGCACCACTTCCGGCGTGCCGATCTGCGCGTACGCTTCAAACACCGCCTCACAGTCCTCGAAATGGAACAGCGCCTGCTCGTCGTCCACTGTCAGCAACGCCAGATCGACATGGGGCAACACGCTGCGATACGCAGCCCGCGCTTCTTCCACCGAGGCCCACAGACGTGGCCGATAGTTGTTGTCGAAGACGATTCGCGCATCACGCTGGCGGGCTTCGATCAAGGTCTCGATCAGCTTTTCCCGCCCCTGCGCGCCGAGTACCGCCAGCGTGATACCGCTGAAATACAGCACGTCGTAATCCGGTAGCGCCGCCAGAATTGGCGCGGCCGCCGGCGTGGTGAAGCAGTCGCGAACGGCAGCTTCGTTGCGCCAGTAAAGGAAGCGGCGCTCACCGGCCGCATCGGTCTGGATGCAATACAGACCGGGAAGGCGACCGGGCAAGCGCTGAACCAGATCCAGACCAACGTTTTCATCGGCCCAGCTGCGGCACATGGCGTCACTGAAGCTGTCGTCCCCCAGCGCGGTGACGTAATCGACCTGCGCCTTGTCGCCCATGGCGCGGGACAGATAGACCGCCGTGTTCAGCGTGTCACCGCCAAAACTCTGTTGCAGACTGCCATCGGCACGTTGCTGGAGTTCGATCATGCATTCGCCGATCAGGGCAATGCGCGGGGTGTTCGGACCCAATGGACTGAGCGTGTTCATCAGAAACAGGTTTCCATGGTTTCGATCACCGACAGCTGCTCGTCCACCAGCAGCCCCACGCGCCACTTGTCGAAGGTCAGGCATGGGTGCGAAGTGCCAAAGGAAATGATGTCGCCGACGCGCAATTCCACGCCTGGCGCCACGGTCATGAACGCGTGCTGATCCATCACCGCCGTCACCTTGCAGGCGCCGACATCGTCGCCCACCGCCGGCAGCACACCGGCCTTGTAACGCAGCAACGGAACCGGCATCCCGGCATCGAATGCCACGTCACGCTTGCCCAGGGCAATCACGGCAAACCCCGGCTCCGGCATCGACTGCACGTGGGCCCAGACTTCCAGCGCCGGGTGCAGGCCTTCGTGCAGGTCGCTGCGACGGTCGAGTACGCAGCACTGCGCCTCTTTATAGATGCCATGGTCGTGAGCGACATAACTGCCAGGGCGCAGCACGCTGAGGAAGCGCCCGCCGGCGTTCTGCGCTTCGAACGACTCAGCAATCAAGTCATACCAGGCCGAACCCGACGCGGTGATGATCGGCTTGGCAATGGCGAACGCGCCGCTGTCCTGCAACTGCACCGCCAGACGCACCAGCGAGGCGGCGAATTCACGGATACCGCTGACGGCGTGATCGCCATGGATCACACCCTCGTAGCCTTCGATGCCGGTCAGGGCCAGCGCCGGTTGTGCGCCGATGGCCTTGGCCAGTTCGATGACTTCCTGCTCGCTGCGGCAACCGCAACGACCGCCGACCACGCCGTACTCGATCATCACGTTCAGGCGTACACCGCGCGATGCGAAGTAAGCGCCCAGGTCGGCGACGTTGTCCGGGTGATCGACCATGCAATAGAAATCGAAGCCCGAGTCGGCCGCCAGCAGATCGGCGATCAACGCCATGTTCGGCGTGCCGACCAATTGGTTGGCCATCAACACCCGGCGCACGCCGTGAGCGTAAGCGGCGCGGGTTTGAGTGGCACTGGCCAGGGTGATGCCCCACGCGCCGGCGTCGAGCTGACGACGAAACAGCGCCGGGGTCATGCTGGTCTTGCCGTGGGGCGCGAGTTCGGCGCCGCTGTCACTGACGAATTTCTGCATCCAGCGGATGTTGTGTTCCAGCGCTTCGCGGTGCAGCACCAGCGCCGGCAGGCTGATGTCACGCACCAGTTGCGCGCCGAGGGCGGCATCGCCCTTTTCCACGGCAGCAGTGTTGTTGGCAGTCGTCATGGTCGAACTCCTCACAGTCGCGCCCGCTGGCGGGCGCGGTTATTCGTTGATTCGCCGGGCGAGGCTGTTGGCGCTCTCGATCAAGACCCGGCGATAGTCGTTGTAATGGGTCTTGGCATCGGCGCGCGGGGCGACGATGCACAGGGTGCAGATGGCAACGCCTTGAGGGTCTTTGACCGGGGCGGCGAAGCAATGGGTGAAGGTGTCGGCGACACTGTCGAAGGAGAAGAAACCGTCGATGCCGGCCTGACGGATTTCCGCCAGAAACGTCTCCATCGGCAGGCGTTCGCCACCCGGCAGAATGAAGTCGTCGGGGTCGATCAGGTCGCTGATTTGCTGGTCGCTCAAGTGCGCCAGCAGCAAGCGTCCGGAGGCGGTCCAAGGGATCGGCGCGTTTTCGCCGATATCGGAAGAAATACGGAAATGCCGTTCGCCCTCCTTCATCAGCGCCACCGTGTATTTGCGCCCGTTGAGCAGGCACATCTGCGCGGTTTCCCGGGTCTGGCTGACGATCTCCTGCAACGCATGATCGGCTTCGCGACTGAGGTCGAAGTGGCGCAAATGAGCCTGGCCGAGGAAGTACAGCTGACGACCGAGGTAAACGTGACCGTCCTTGCCCACCGGCTCCAGAATCCGCCGCTCGAGCAACGAGGCCACCAGTTCATAGACCGTGGATTTCGGGCTGCCGATGCCGTTGGCGATGTCGTTCGGACGCAGGGGCTGGCCGATTTCCTTGAGGAAATCGAGGATATCGAACGCCCGGTCCAGACCGCGTGCCCGGCGCTTGATGGTGTCTTCGGTCATTTCAGTGGTTCCCATTCAAAGTGCCGGGAGTTTATCGCGAAAAATCGCTCCCACGCTCTACGCGGGAGCGGCCAATGCTCAAGCCTTCTTCTTGTACGCAATGCAGTCGATCTCGACCTTGCAGTCGACCATCATGCTCGCCTGCACACAGGCCCGGGCCGGTGCGTGTTCAGGCTTGAAGTACTCGCCGAAGACCTTGTTGAAACTGCTGAAATCCCGTGGATCGTCCAGCCATACGCCAGCACGTACCACGTCTTCCAGGCTATAACCGGCCTCTTCGAGAATCGCGATCAGGTTTTTCATGGTCTGGTGCGTCTGCTCGACGATGCCGCCCACAATGATCTCGCCATCCACCGCCGGCACCTGCCCGGAAACGTGCAGCCAGCCATCGGCTTCAACGGCGCGGGCGAATGGACGAGGCTGACCGCCAGCGGCGGTGCTGCCGGTGCCGTAACGAGTAATGCTCATGGGTGTTTCTCCTGATTGAAAAAGTGAAAAGTCAGAACCGCGTGCTTTTGAGAAATTCCGCCAGCCGCGGCGATTGAGGACGCTCGAACAGTTCCTTGGGAGGCCCCTGCTCTTCGATGCGTCCCTGATTCATGAAAACGATCTTGTCCGAAACCTCGAAGGCAAAACGCATTTCGTGAGTCACCAGCAACATGGTCATGCCGTCCTCGGCCAGGCCCTTGATCACGTTGAGTACTTCGCCGACCAGTTCAGGGTCGAGGGCCGAGGTGACTTCGTCGAACAACATCAGGCTCGGATTCATCGCAATCGCCCGGGCAATCGCCACGCGCTGTTGCTGACCGCCGGACAACTGACCGGGAAAGTGATTGCGCCGCTCCAGCAGGCCGACCCGCTCCAGCCATTTCTCGGCCAGGACCACGGCTTCGTCCTTGTGCATCTTTTTGACTTTCAGCAAGCCGAGCGTGACGTTCTGCAACGCGGTGAGATGCGGGAACAGGTTGAATTGCTGGAACGCCATGCCGGTCATCGCACGATGACGGGCAATGACTTTTTCCGGGTGGCGCACGCGTTTGCCGTTGAGTTCGTCATAGCCAATGGATTCGCCGTCGAGCAGGATCTGCCCGCCCTGGAACTCCTCCAGCATGTTCACGCAGCGCAACAGCGTGGTCTTGCCCGAGCCGCTGGAGCCGATCAATGTCACCACGTTGCCGCGCTGCATGCTCAGGTCGACACCCTTGAGCACTTCGACCGCGCCGTACTGTTTGTGCAGGCCACGGATGTCCAGCAGGGGCTGAGCGTTCTGGACGTTGGAAACTTGAGCTTGAGTCATGGCAGGGCCACCCGCTTTTCAATGTGCCGGCCGAGTAATTCGATGCCGTAGTTGATGACGAAGAACAGAAAACCGGCGAACAGATAAAACTCCAGGGTCATGAACGTCCGGGCGATGATCTGCTGGGTGCTGAGCAACAACTCGGCCACGCCGATCACCGACAGCAAGGTCGAAGCCTTGACGATTTCCGTGGACGAGTTGACCCAGGTCGGCAGGATCTGCCGCAGTGCCTGAGGCAGCAGCACGTAGCCGAGGGACTGATAGAACGTCAGACCGATGGCCTTGCCGGCTTCCAACTGCCCGCGTGGCAACGCCTGCAATGCACCGCGCACAATCTCGGCGACGTGGGAGCCGCAAAACAGCGTCAGCCCGAGCGCACCGGCCTGAAACGCGCTGATCTGCCAGCCGAGCGCCGGCGCCATATAGAAGCAGGCCAGCACCAGCACAAACACCGGCGTGCCGCGAATCAGGTCGACATAAAGGCGGAACGGCGCGCGCATCCAGAACTTGCCGTAGGTCAGCACCAGACCGGCAAATACGCCGATGACCGTGCCGAACAGAATCGCCAGCGCCGACACCTGCACGCTGGTCAGAAAGCCTTGCCACAAGGCTTCGCGAGCAATCCACAACTCATGCAACCAACTGGGGGATTCGTACATCGCAGCCTCCTATCGGCGGATCGCCAGACGCTGCTCGAGGTAACGCAGCAGCATGGCAATGAGGTAACAGGCCGCGACATACAACGCCGTGGTCACCAGCCAGGTTTCGATCACCCGGTAGCTCTCGACGTTGATCTTGCGCGCGTAATAGGTCAGCTCCGGCACCGCGATCGCGGCGGCCAGCGAGGTGTCCTTGAACAGCGAAATGAAGTTGTTCGACAACGCCGGCAGCACGTTGCGCAACATCACCGGCACGGTGACATAGGCCTTCACCTGCCACTCGCCGAGACCGATGGCCAGCCCCGCTTCGCGCTGGCCCTTGGGAATGCTCAACAAACCGCCGCGGAACACTTCGGTCAGGTACGCCCCGGCATACAGCGACAGGGTGATGATGAACGACGGGATCTTGTCCAGCCGGATCCCCAGGCTCGGCAACGCAAAGTAGATCAACAGAATCAACACCAGGATCGGCGTGTTACGGATCACCGTCACATACACCGATGCCAGCACCCGCAAGGCGCGATGCTTCGACAACAAGGCAAACGCCATCAGCAGGCCGATCACGCAGCCGATGGCAATCGACACCAGCGCCAGTTCGAGGCCCAGACCGAGCCCCGCCAGCAAGGTGTCGAAATCGCGCCACACGGCGGCAAAGTTCAACTGATAGTTCATGGTCGGCAGTACCTTGAGCGGGGCGCGTCAGGGCGCCCCACTCTCACGGGATCATTTGAATTCGACAGGGAAACCGATGGCAGGCGATGGCAGATCGACGCCGAACCATTGCTTGAACGAGGCGGCGTAGGTCGGGAACTCCACGCCCGTCATGGCTTCGTGCAGGGTGGTGTTGACGAAGTTCAGCCAGTCCTGATCGCCGCGTTTGACCGCGCAGGCGTAGGTCTGCGGGCTCCAGGCGTACGTCGGGCTGCGGTAGCGGCCAGGGTTCTGCACCATCAGGTATTTGACCGAAGACTGGTCGGTGGCGGCAGCATCGGCCCGGCCGGAGTTCACCGCCTGGTACATCAGGTCGACGCTGTCGTACTGATCGACCTTGGCCTTGGGCAGCGCCTGATGCACCAGCTCTTCGGCGTACACGTTCTGCAGCACGGCCACGGTCACACCGTCACCACCGGCCTGCAGGTCTTCGATTTCCTTGTATTTGCTGTTGTTCGGCAGCAGCAGGCCGACACCTTCGCGGTAGTACGGCAGGGTGAACGCCACTTGCTGCGCACGGCTGGCGGTGACGGTGATGAACTGGCAGCTCATGTCGACCTTGTCGGTCAGCAGATTGGGAATTCGTGCATCGGACGACTGCACTACAAACTCGACCTTGCTCGGATCGTTGAACAGACCTTTGGCCACCATCCGGGCGATGTCGATATCAAAACCCTGCAACTTGCCGTCCGCGCCCTGGAAGTGCCACGGCGCGTTGGTGCTGCCGGTGCCCACAATCAGTTTTCCACGGGCCAGCACGCTGTCGAGCTTGCTGTCGGCCGCCTGGGCCATACCCGTGACAGCGGACGAAGCCGCGAGAACAAAAACACACGCTTTGAACAAGGAAGGTCGGCGATGCATGGCAAGCACTCCAGGAAGTTGTTTATTCCGCTATACCGGAACACGGTTTGTTACTACGGAATAGACAGCAGAAAGTGTGCCACAGGATTCGGGGGGAATCTGCACCCGTTTGAAAATTCTCAGGAATCAAAGAGATACGTAAAAAGGAAAAAAATAGAGAAACAGCGAGAGAGCGGAGCGTGCGCTACCGTTGGCTACAACAATGCGGGTAGCAGGTTCCCAGTCGGTGCACGGGTGATCGATTCAGGGGCAGTGCCCATTGTTACCGTAAGAGATGCCGGAGCAGATGCAGGCAATAAGGTCATCTATCGCGACCTTTATGGTCGGATCATTTTCCCGTTCCTTGCAAAGAGCAATCAGCTCCAGATCCTCAAGACGATTCATCAGCGCTTCATAGGTTTTTGCCGGGACGCAATAAAAGGCCGGCTCATTGCGGTTGAGAATTGCGACTGAATCACCGCCGCCTGCTGCGACAGTTCCCATGGGATTTTTTTTCAGTTCGGAAATGCTTGCTACGACTTGGGAAAGGACACTGTGAGTCATGAAGGTTTGCTTCGGAGTGCTTTTCAGAGTGCTGAAAATAGCACTCCAGGACGCATCTGACTTCAATCCTTTTGCTACGGAAACTGCTTTCAAACTTGCATCGCTGCCCATCAGGAGCTCCTTTGATTAAGGTCTGAAAAACGATACCAGCTGCCTGGCCTCCGCGGATCTGAGTCTTCTGAGGGAATGCTCTCGCATCAAAGTAGGACGAAATCATCCTTTGTAGGACCTACCTGTAATTTCTGACAGTAGACCGCCGTTTTGCCCTGCTTTAACGTCAAAGGCCTTCCAGATTCATTGCTCAGGAGGCTCCAATGACGACACCGACTCGATATTCAGCGTTGCCCCCGACGTACCGGAAGGTCTTGAAAGCCAGGCGCCTTGTCGTTCTGTATTTCTTCAACGAGCACTGCGGTGCCTGCGTTTTCGCAGGTCCGGTTTTCCTCGATATCGCCAAACCTTTCCGGCCCTGGATGGATATCTTCATGCTCGATACCGCACAGTCGTGCCGGCATCCGGATGTCACAGGAACCCCGACAGTGTTGTTCTACAAGGAAGGTGTACTGCAAAAAAAACTGAAAGGCATCGGTTCGGAAGAATCCCTCTTGCAAGACTTCACCCAATTCCTCGGCAAAACCAGACACTGCTCTGCACCGCGCAAGTCGACCCATGACCTGAACTGGCTTCGCCACACCCTCCGCACCCTATGCACCATCCCCCGCGCAAAACGATGGAACTTTTCCTGAAAGTGCCACCTAAGAGCCATCAGGTAATGGCACCTTCGTTCCAATTGATCTGTAACAACTAGCCTCGAAGCCGGATTGGACAAGCTCCCATCCGGCTGCTTTTCTTTATTTCTCAGAAAGAGATAAGTGCTGCCGGCCCTCGGGCTGCAGCCTTGCTTCGTCCCAGGAGGGGTCAATGTCCTTTAATGTCATGATGGTTTTCGGTACTCGCCCGGAGGCCATCAAAATGGCCCCGCTGGCTCGGGTTCTTCGTCAGTGGCCCGACATCACACTCAACATCTGCTCCACCGGCCAGCATCGCGAAATGCTCACTCAGGTGCTGGACGCGTTCGAACTGACGGTCGACGAAGACCTGCAAGTCATGACCCAGGGCCAGTCCATCAACGGCTTGTCGCAACATCTGCTCGCACAACTCGATCAGGCCTACGAGCGGGTCAAGCCGGACATCGTGCTGGTCCACGGCGACACCACCACCAGCTTCATCGCCGCCCTCGCCGCCTTCAATCGCCAGTTGCCCATCGGTCATGTCGAAGCCGGTTTGCGTACCGGCAACCTGCGCGCGCCCTGGCCCGAGGAGGCGAATCGACGCCTGACCGGCGTGATTACCGACCTGCATTTCCCGCCGACCTCCAAGTCCGCCGCCAATCTGCTGCGCGAAGGCGTACCCGAAGACAACATTGAAATCACCGGCAACACCGTGATCGATGCCTTGCTGTGGATGCGCAAGCACCAGCAGGATATCGATTGGCATCCACCTGCCGATTCGCCCCTGGCGGCGCTGGATGACCAGCGCCGGATGATTCTGGTCACCAGCCATCGACGGGAAAATTTCGGCGACGGTTTCCGCAATATCTGCCAGGCCCTGGCCGAACTGGCCGAGCAATACCCGGACGTGCAATTCGTCTATCCGGTGCACCTCAACCCGCTGGTACAGGAGGTCGTGTACGGCATGCTGGCCGACAAACCGAACATCTATCTGGTGCCACCGCAGGACTATCCGAACTTCGTCTGGCTGATGGGCCGCGCGCACTTCATCCTGACCGACTCCGGTGGCGTCCAGGAGGAAGCTCCGGCGATCGGCAAACCCCTGCTGGTACTGCGCGACGTCACCGAGCGACCTTCGGTACTGGAGAGCGGCACCATGCTGCTGGTGGGCACCGACAAGGCGCGCATCGTCAAGGAAGCCCGACAACTGCTGGATGACCCGGACACCTACGCGCGCATGAGCCGCGTGCACTTCCCCTACGGCGACGGTCACGCCAGCGAACTGATCGCCACCCGCCTCCACGCCTGGCTGAGCGCACGCTTGGCGGCGGGTAAAGGGGTATGAGTCTGGGTTGGGTCGATTTCTTTGCGTATGTGCTGTTCGGTCTCAAATATGTGGCGATTGCCCTCGCCCTGCTGATGTTCATCCTCGGTCTTGATGACCTGTTCATCGACCTCGTGTACTGGAGCCGCAAGTTCATCCGGCGCTGGCGGATCTACGAGAAATTCAAGCGTGCCGACGAAGAACGCCTGTATTCGATACCCGAGAAGCCGCTGGCAATCATGGTGCCGGCGTGGAACGAAGTCGGCGTTGTCGGTGAAATGGCGCGTCTGGCCGCCTCGACCATCGACTACGAGAACTATCAGATTTTCGTTGGCACCTACCCCAACGACGCCGAGACCCAGGCCGATGTCGACGCGGTCTGCCAGCACTACCCCAACGTGCACAAAGTGGTCTGCGCCCGCCCCGGCCCGACCAGCAAGGCTGACTGCCTGAACAACATCATCGACGCGATCCTGCGCTTCGAGAGCGAGGCGAAAATCCAGTTCGCCGGGTTCATCCTGCACGACGCCGAAGACGTGATTTCGCCGATGGAATTGCGCCTCTACAACTACCTGTTGCCGAACAAGGATCTGATCCAGATTCCGGTCTACCCCTACGCGCCGGAGTGGAAAGGTTTCACCGCCGGGCACTACGTCGATGAGTTTGCCGAAAATCATGGCAAGGACGTCATCGTCCGTGAAGCCCTCACCGGGCAGGTGCCCAGCGCCGGCGTCGGCACCTGTTTCAGCCGCAAGGCCATCAGCGCCTTGCTCGAAGACGGTGATGGCATTGCTTTCGATGTGCAGAGTCTCACCGAGGACTACGACATCGGCTTCCGCCTCAAGCAGAAAGGCATGAAATGCATCTTCGCCCGTTATTCGGTCAGCGATCCGAAACTGGCGCTGGAGCAACCCTGGGTGTTCGGCATGAACCGTGAGTTCTCCCAGGTCATCTGCGTGCGCGAACACTTTCCCCGCGACCTGCAACATGCGATCCGGCAGAAGTCCCGGTGGATTGTCGGCATTGTGTTCCAGGGCACCAAGAACCTCGGCTGGAGCCGCAAGGGTCTGCTCAATTATTTCCTGTGGCGCGACCGTCGCGGGCTGATCGCCTACCTGCTGAGTTTTCTGGTCAACCTGCTGTTCCTGGTGCTGCTGGCGATGTGGGCGGTGACGATCATTTCCCCGGACTCGTGGCGCTACCCCTCGATCCTGGCCGACAGTTCGTTGCTCTCGGTGCTGCTGTGGCTCAACGGCCTGATGCTGCTCAATCGTCTGTTCCAGCGCGGCTGGTTTGTCACCCGTTATTACGGTCTGGTCGAAGGTCTGCTGTCAGCCCCACGAATGATGTGGAGCAACTTCGTCAACTTCTTCGCCAACCTGCGTGCCTTGCGTCAGGTGATGGAAATGGGCGATTCGCGCCGTGTGGCCTGGGACAAGACCACTCACGAATTCCCGGCACTGACCAAGGCACAGCGCACCCCGCTCGGCCATCGCCTGGTGGAAAAAGGTCTGCTGACCGAAGAGCAACTGGAAGCGGCGATCACCAGTCCCGTGCGCCGGCGCCTGGGCCGCGAACTGTTGCTGCGAGAGTACATCGACAGCACTCAGCTGGTTCAAACCCTGGCCGAACAGCTGGATCTGGAATGGGCGCCACTCAATCCGTTCAAGCTCGACAAACGTCTGATCGACGCCGTGCCACGCCGGGTCGCCTCCCACTACGGCATTTTGCCGGTGGCCGAAGAAGGCGACACCCTGATCCTGGCCTCCGAAGGCCCGGTCAGCCAGGTCTCGCTGGGCGCCATCAGCCGTCAATTGAAACGCCCGGTGCGCAGCCGTCTCGCACCCCAGGGCCGCGTCACATTGGGGATTCGTTACTGGTACGCCAGCCCCCGCCAGAATGAGGAAGTGCGTCATATGCTCGAAGTGCTTGAGCGCCATCAGGACGATGAAGCCCTGCTGGAACGGGTCAGCCGCCATCAGGTGCTGCTGGGCAATCTGTTGCAGGTACGCGGCATGGTGCCGCCCACTCTGTTCAATCAGGCGCTGATCGACTTCGATGCCGAGAACAGGTCACTCGGCGAACATCTGATTTCCCGGGGCATGATTACCCAGGAAGTACTGGAACAGGCCCTGGCCGACCAGGCCAGCGAACAGCAAGCCGCCTACCGCATTGTCCGGGAGGTCGCATGAAGCCTGTGCATCGTCAAACCTTGCTGATGGGCAGCCTGCTGCTGGGCCTGAGCACCGCGTTTCCTCTGCAAGCTGCGCCGCTGAGCGAGTTTGAACAGTTCCGCAGCTATCCCTACATGGACCGCAGCTATCGCGAGGCGAAAAAGGGCAACTGGAAAGAAGTCGAACGACTGATGCGCCACTTGCTGGAAAAAGTCCCGAAAAACGACGAGGCCCGTGCACTGTTGGTGGAATCCCTGGCCAAGCAACGTCGTTACAAGGAAGCGCTGCAAGCCTTGCCGGACGACAGCGACGCCCTGCTCGACCTGCGCCTGACCTGGATCGAACAGGATCCGCCGACCAGCACGCAAGTGGAAAGCTGGATGGCCACCAGCAGCCTGAATGACCGCGTGCGCCTGTGGCAGGCATACAGTCTGAGTCTGGCCAAGTTCGGTGGCGCGGCAAAGGCCCACGACTGGCTGGCGCAACTGGCGCCCAAGGGCGACGACAATATCCTGCGCCTGGCCCGCGCCAACTGGTCGGAGCAATTGCGTGACTGGAGCGGCACCATCGACCAACTGGCGCCGCTGGCCGCACGCAAACAGCTGGACGCCGAAGGCTGGCAACGTCTGGCCAACGCCTACGTGCAGCGTCTCGATGAAAAGCCGCTGCAGCAACTGCTGCAACAGGCACCGAGTCCCGAGACCGCGCGCAACGTTCGCCTGGCGATGGTCGACCGCGCCATCGCCATGGGTCACGAGCAACAGGCTCAACGCTGGATGCAGTCACTCCCGGCCAGCGACCTCGCCGATCCAGCGCAACGTCAGCGTCTGTGGGAACTGGCGCGCAAGACCGAAGACGTGCCTACCGTGCAGCGACTGAGCAACGATCTGCAACGTCCTTGCCTGGAAACCGCCGAATGGCTGTCACGCCAGGATCCGGAAGCTGCACTCAAGCAACTGCACAGCTGTACTCCGTCGGACGATCCACAGACCTGGCTGGTACTCGCCCAGCGCCTGCAAGCCACGGACCTGTTGCAAAGTACCCGTCTACCAGAACCCTGGGACAGCCGACGGCAAACGCAGGTGCTCGACATCTGGCAGGAGCAAGGTCGCAGTGCCGAGGTCAACGCCTGGCTGGCCGGGCAGAAACAGACACCCGATATCGTCAAGCGCCGTGCGGAACTGACGCAGCGCATGGGTCGAATGATCGAAGCGGAAACTCTGTGGGAACTGCATTACCGGCAGACCGACAACCTGTCCTCGCTGAATCAGGCTACCTATCTGGCGGTGAATGCGGGTGATCGTGCGCATGCCCAGCAGTTGCTGGAATCTGCATTCGATCGTCACGGCGGGCGTCTGCCGTCGACGGCGTTGCAGCGTCTGGCCGGCTTGTATGCCGCAGCGCCATCCACGACACCCGAGCAACAGCGGCGTATGGCGCTGCTGCTCAACCGGGTGGACGGCGCCACGCGCGGCCAACTGCTCGCGCAACTCGCGGAGACCGGCCAGTGCGATGCCGTGCAGCAAGCCATCGGCAGCCACCCGCAAGCAGCTGGCGATTACCGCGCGCTCGGTCGCTGCGCCATGCCTGATCGCCCGGGCGAAGCCGTCGTCTATTACCAGCAGGCTGAAAAACTCGGTGATCGCGGTAGTCGCCTGCCGCTGGCCTATGCCCTGGAAGCGGCCGGTGATTCTGCCGGCGCACTGGCCATCTGGCACAGCTTCCCGACCGCCGAACTCAGCGACAACGCGCGTCTGACAGCCAGCCGCAGCGCGCTGAATGTCGGCGACAGCCAGACCGCCGAAACCTATTGGCAACAGAGCACCACTCGCGGCGCCAATGAATGGGCCCTCGGCGCAGCCATCGCCGACGCACGGGGTGATCATGCCCAGGCACTGCAACGACAGCGTCAGGCCCTGCAACAGACACCGGATGCCGGGCACTTCTACGCCGCATCGGTCACTGCGCAAAAGGCCGGGGACTTGCCACAAAGCACCGCTTGGCTGGCCGAAGCGGTACGTCGCGAGCCGAATAACCCGCGTTATCGCGCCGACTACGGTATGCGTCTGGCCGGTGCCGAAACCCGCGAAGAGCGCGCCACGGCGATTCCGTATCTGCAACAGGCGACCCGGGATTTCCCCGAGGATTACCGTCTCGGCGAAACCCTGGCCTGGCGCTACGACGAAGTCGAAGACAGCGCCTCCGCGCGCAAGGAACTGCGCCGGGTGATCGAACTGGAGCAGAACCCGGTGGCGGCCGATGACGAAGACGGCAGCATGGAAGCCCGGCGGTATCGCCAGCGCCGTGCCCATGAAACCTTGTCCCGGCGTGACAGTTTCACCGTGGCCAGCACCTGGTCACCGGCCGGGGTTTCGACCAACGACTTCCTGCGCCCGGATGACAGCGAAGGCAGCAACCGAGTGGCCCGCTCACAGAACGTTCAGGTCGCGATGTGGGATCACGCGCTGGGCGAAGAACCAAGTCGGGCCGGCAGTACGCTCTCGGTTTACGGCCGACTGCTGTTCGGTGGTCAAGGTCGCTCCAGCTATGGGGAATCCTTCGCCACCGGCGTAGGCCTGCGCTACAAGCCGTGGGGCACGGCCAACGTCAACCTGTATGCCGAAATCTACAAACAAACCGGAGTCAGCGACGATGGTAGTGGCGGCATGCGCCTGGGACAGTTGTTCAGCCCGGTGAAAGTCTGGGATCAGGGTCACGATTACGATCGCTTCGGTCGTACCAGCACCGACTACCTGTTGCGCGCCACCGCTTCGTTCCTCGATCAGGGCAAGTACCGCAACGACTGGCGGGTCGATGAAAACGATTGGGACGAGCGCTTCCTGTACCTCGATGCCGCATGGTGGACCAAGGCCGGCGATCACCAATGGTTGTCGCGCTTCCAGCAAGGTCACGCCTGGAAACTGCCGTTCAGCGGAGCCCAGACGATCATGCCTTACGGCTTCCTCGAATTTGCCAGCCAGGACCCGAGCAACGACTGGCGCCAGGACCTGCGCACCGGTGTCGGTCTGCGCTGGCAATGGTGGTACGACGAGGATCGCTACAACGCCTACCGTTCGAAACTGACGGTTCGCACCGAATATCAACAGTCGCTGGGCGGCAATCTGTATGAAGGCGGCAACGGTGTGCTGCTGGGCGTGGAGTGGAATTTCTGATGGCTCGATGGATGTTGTGTTTGTGCCTGCTGATGAGTGCCACTGTCGCCAGGGCCGATGAGCGAGTGTTCTATCAGCCGCTGAATGTCGATGCCGGCCTGACCCAGGCACAGTGGCAGAAAGTCTGGCAAGACACCGCGAAACAAGGCACGCGTACCGTGATCGTGCAGTGGACGGCTTATGGCGACTCGGACTTCGGCGGCGCCAATGGCTGGCTCGCCAACAGCCTGAAACTCGCTCAACGACAAGGTCTGCAACTGGTGCTCGGCCTGGCGATGGACCCGGCCTACTACAAGCGCATCGATGAACTGGACAGCGCCGGCCTCGGCGCTTACTGGCAGGCACAACTGGGTCAGTCACTGGCTCAGCAGCAGAAGCTGCGCCAGGACTGGAAGCTGCCGGTCAGCGGGTGGTATATGCCGCTGGAACTGGATGACCTGCACTTTCTGGCAGCAGATCGACGGGCCACGCTTCAGCGCCAGTTGAAGGACTTCGCCGCGAAGCTGGATGCGCCGCTGCATGTCAGCGCCTTCAGCGCCGGCAAGCTGGCTCCGGCGGTCAACGGTCAATGGCTGGGCGAATTGACGGCGGCCGGTGCGCAGGTCTGGTGGCAGGACGGCGCAGGCACCGGTCGTTTGTCACCACTGGTGCGCAACGGTTACGCCAGTGCACTGCCCTGCTCCGTGGGGATCGTGCGCGAGGCCTTCCGACAGGTCAGCCGCGAGGGCGAGCCATTCCGTGCCGAACCGGCCAACCCGGATGCGACCTCGACCGGCTGCCATCAGAACGCGGTGTTTTCCCTGCGCTATCGACCGTGGGGCTCGGTAATCCTCGATAACCAACGCAGGCATCCGGGCAGCAATGTACAAAACCATTGAAGACGAAGTCCTTAAGAAGACCGCGCCTGCCGAACTGTGGAGCGAGTTCATCCAGCATGAATTCGAGCGGCTGCACAGGTTCTGCCTGCTGATTTATCTGGCGAGCATCAGTGTCTGGATTGTCTTCGATCTGATCGTCAGTTTCCTGGGCGGGCAAGGTTTTACCTGGCGATCGATGGTGTTTCTGACGGTGTTTTCGATTCAGGCGGTCATTCTGCTGTTCACGCGAAAGGCCGCCCATTTCGACATCCTGAACATCCTGTTCATCGTCGCCATGACCCTTGGCGTGCGACTGCTGATCGACGGCCTGCCCGCGAGTTTTCAACCCGCGTGGCTGGTGCTGGGCGCCTCGAGCATGCTTTACAGCATTTCGGTTCTGCCCATCAGCCGCTGGTCGTTCTACACCTCGCAAGGGGTGATCTGGCTGGTGCTCAATCCGTTTTTTGGTACCGAAGTCGGGCTGTTCGAACTCAAAGGCGTGATGACCATCGCTTACACCGTGTTTCTCTGCGGGTTGACGATCTATACGTTTTTGAAGCTGCGCGAGGCCAAGCTCTACAACTACATCATGTCCAAGCTGTTGCTGGATCAGGCCTACAACGACACGCTTACCGAAATCCCCAACCGCCGCTCGTTCATGACCCGCGCCGGAAAAACCCTGCAAGCCATGCCGCGCGAGCATGACCATTACCTGGCGATGATCGACATCGACAACTTCAAGAAAGTGAATGATGTGTACGGCCACGACATCGGCGATGAGGTGCTCAAGCGCATCGCGGCGGACATCAAAACAGTGATGTCACGCTTCGAATACGCACGATTGGGCGGTGAGGAGTTTGCGATCTATCTGGCCGGTGTGCGCCGCGAGGATGTCGAGGCGCTGGCCGGGGAATTGTGCCGGGTGGTGCGTGAGCAACCGACCCGGCATCCGGTGACCATCAGCATCGGTCTGGCCCGGGTCGAAGATGGCGACACCCTAAACCAGGCCCTGATCAAGGCTGACGAAGCGTTGTACGAGTCAAAGCATACCGGCAAGGACCGGTACACTTTTCATCAGTGAGTCCGTCAGGCCTCACGCACCAGCAGCACCCGCGTCACGCGACGCTCTTCGACCGCCATCACGGTCATGCCCCAACCTTCATGTTCCAGTCGATCGCCCTTCATCGGCAGGCGATCCAGCAGGCTCATCACCAGCCCGGCCAGGGTCTGGTAATCCTCGGTCGGCTCGGCGCGAAAACCGGTGTGCTCGCGGATGCGGGTCAGGTTCAGCGCACCGTTGACGATAAACCCGCCCTGCTCTTCGACCACGTCCGGGCCGGCGATTTCGCTAGCATCGGGCAGTTCACCGGCAATCGATTCGAGAATGTCGGTCATGGTCAGCACACCGACAAAATCACCGAATTCATTGACCACAAAGGCAATGTGGGTCGAGGCCGCACGCATTTGTTCCAGTGCGTTGAGGATCGAATAGCTGTCCAGCAGATTGACGGTCTTGCGCGCCAGGTGTTCAAGGTTCGGCTCGTTGCCGGCCAGATACTCCTTGAGCAATTCCTTCTTGTGCACGAAGCCCAGCGGCTCATCGACCGCGCCGTTACGAATCAGCGGCAAGCGCGAGTAGGACGAATGCATCAATCGCGTACGAATAGCCTCGGCGTCGTCGGCCAGATCAATGTGATCGACATCGGCGCGCACCGTCATCAAGGCGCGGATCGGTCGCTCGGCCAATTGCAGCACGCCGCTGATCATCACTCGCTCGCGACGGTCGAACAGCTCCGCACTCGGCGCTTCACCGTTATCCAGCAGGTCGGAAATTTCCTCGCCGACTTCTTCCACCGCCAGTTTGCGACCACCCAACAGACGCATCACCGCGTGGGCCGTACGCTCACGCATCGGGCGCAAGCCCTGCATCGAGCGCTTGCGACGGGCGCGGGCGATCTGGTTGAAGATCTCGATCAGGATCGAGAAACCAATCGCGGCGTACAGATAACCTTTCGGGATGTGGAAGCCCAGGCCTTCGGCCGTCAAGGCAAAACCGATCATCATCAGGAAGCCCAGACACAGCATGATCACCGTAGGGTGGGCGTTGACGAAGCGGGTCAGCGGCTTGCTGGCAACGATCATCACACCGATGGACACGACCACCGCGATCATCATCACCGCCAGTTCATCGACCATGCCAACGGCAGTAATCACCGCGTCCAGGGAGAACACCGCGTCGAGCACGACGATCTGCGCCACGATCGGCCAGAACAGCGCATAAGCGGTGTTGGTGGAGCGCTCGCCAATATGGCCTTCCAGCCGTTCGTGCAGTTCCATGGTCGCTTTGAACAACAGGAACACACCACCGAACAGCATGATCAGGTCACGGCCGGAGAAGCTCTTGCCGAACACTTCGAACAACGGCTGCGTGAGGGTGACCAGCCAGGAAATGCTCGCCAGCAGGCCAAGACGCATGATCAGCGCCAGGCTCAAGCCGATGATGCGTGCGCGGTCGCGCTGATGCGGCGGCAGTTTGTCCGCCAGGATCGCGATGAACACCAGGTTGTCGATACCCAGTACCAGTTCCAGCACGATCAGTGTCAACAAGCCCAGCCATGCCGTGGGATCCGCTAACCATTCCATAATCTGTCTCTATCTCTCGTCAGTGAATTCAGGCTGCCGGACACGGCAAAGTGCGGCGCGAAAGCTCGAAGGCTGCGCCATCAACGATAGTCGGTAGTCGGAAGACTGGATGTTGCGAGTGCGTCAAGACCGCGCGGTGGCGCGAGGGGAACGGGGTTCTTTGAATAGAACTGGGAGGCTCCGAGAGGGTGTTCATGCAAATCCTGAATGAAAAAAGGCCTTGAAGCGTACAGGCTCTGATGACTTTTCCTACAGCTGGAAATCATTTCAAAATCTGTACGCCGCACACATCTCCGGACTTTTACGGGTAAAGCGTCGACAACACACGGTCCGCATTGGCACCGCAACTCATGCCTTCGGGCTTGGATTGAATGTTCTCGATCACCTCCAGCAACCGCGCCTTGCTCTGGGCCAGATGCTGCTGCATGACTTCGATCTGCTCGACCTTGCGCGTGAGGCCTGCCACCAGTTCATCGTGCTTGAATTCACCGGTTCCGGCGGCCGGCAACAGCTGCTTGAGTTCTTCCAGAGAGAACCCGGCCTGCTGGGCACTGCGGATGATATTCAGGGTCTGCAGCACTTGTGGCGGATAGCGCCGGTAACCATTGCCCTGCCGCTCCACTTTGGGAATCAGTCCCTGGGCCTCATAGAAACGAATACTCGAAGCGCTCAACCCGCTCTGCTGCGCCAATTCACCGATTTTCATTTCAGTCTCAATTTGCCTGCTTGACATTAAAGTTAACTTTAAGCTTAGCCTCTCTCCATCAATGATGAGGAGTCAAGCCATGTCGCCCTTCCAGATTTTGAATCTGCCCAACGGTCAGACCGTCGGCAACCGTATCGCCAAAGCCGCCATGGAAGAAAACCTCGCGGACGGTGACCAGGCACCTTCGCGCGAACTGTTCCGCTTGTATCAGGCCTGGGCCGACGGCGGTGCCGGATTGCTGTTGACCGGTAACGTGATGATCGACCGCCGCGCCATGGCCGGGCCCGGTGGCGTGGTGCTCGAAGACGAGCGGCATCTGGAGCGCTTCCGCCAATGGGCCGAAATCGCTCTTAGCGGCGGTGCGCAGGCCTGGGTACAGCTCAACCATCCCGGCCGCCAGACCTTCGCCAACATGGGCCAGCAAGCGCTGGCACCGTCGGCGGTGGCACTGGAAATGGGTTCGTTCTCGAAACTGTTCGCCGAGCCCAAGCCAATGACCGAGGACGATATCGAAGAAGTCATTCAACGTTTCGCCAAAAGCGCCGCGCTTGCCGAGAAAGCCGGATTCACCGGCGTGCAGATCCATGCCGCGCACGGCTATCTGCTGAGCCAGTTTCTCTCGCCGCTGACCAATCGCCGCACCGACCGCTGGGGTGGTTCGCTGGAAAACCGCGCACGCCTGCTGCTGTCGGTGATCGAGGCCATCCGCCAGGCCGTGTCGCCGCAGTTTTGCGTGGCGGTGAAACTCAATTCGGCGGACTTCCAGCGTGGCGGATTCGACACCGACGACGCGCGCCAAGTGATCGAATGGCTCAACGAGCAGCCGATCGACCTGCTGGAATTGTCAGGCGGCAGCTACGAAGCCCCGGCGATGCAAGGTGAAGCGCGTGACGGACGCACCCTTGCTCGTGAGGCGTTCTTTCTGGAAATGGCCACGGAACTTGCCAGCGTCGCGCGCATGCCGGTGATGGTCACCGGCGGAATCCGCCGCTTGCCCGTGGTCGAACAAGTGCTCGACAGCGGCATCGCCATGGCCGGCATCGCCACGGCGCTGGCCATCGAGCCAAGCCTGGTCAAACACTGGCGCGAAGGCCGCAACAGCGAGCCGCAGCTGCCGCCGATCCGCTGGAAACGCAAACCGCTGGCCGCACTGGCAAACATGGCCGTGGTGCGCTTCCAGATGGCCCGCCTGAGCCGTGGCCGCCAGCCCAAACCCGAGGTGTCGGCACTCTGGGCGCTGATCCGCGACCGGTTGTACCTCAGCCGCCGGACCCGCCAGTACCGTCAGGCGATGGACGTCTAACGCCCGGCAAACCGCAGGCGAGATAGCTGACGCAGGTCGTCCTCGACGTAGTAGTCGTTGGTCCAGCTGTCATCCGCCGCCAACGGCTGCACCTGCTTCAACGCCAGTTTTTTCGCGAAATAGCGAAAACGGTAATGCTCGTAGAACCGCAGCAATTCCAGGCCATAGCGGTCCGCCAGATCGGTATCGCCGCGAATGATCAGGTAGTTCTCGTCATTGCCGTTGCTGGCCGAGGTGCTGAGGTTGTGGCTGCCGCTGATGATGGTCGGGCTGTCGCTGGTGAAGTCGGTGACCACCGCTTTGGTATGCACCAGCAGGTTGCCTTTCTGACCTTTCATGTTCTCCCGCAGCCAGCCCTCAAGCCCGGTGTTGAGCAACGCAGTGGCGGCGAACTCGGCAGTCCGGTCAGCGTGAAACCCGGTGATGCGGCTGACCGTGTTTTGCAGGCCGTAGCGCAGGATGTCGTCGTGGGGCTGGCCGAGCAACGCGTTGAGAATCGCGTCGGGCAAGGCGAATGCGGTGACGAACAGCAGGTCTTTTTTCGCCCCCTCGATGATATCGACGAACTCCCGCAGATCAGCGCCGCCGGTGCGCGGTGAAAACCCGGCGAACAACGGCTGCGCCGGGTTCATCGGGTTGTGTTGGGTGATCCAGTCGCGGGTGGCGCCGACGTCCGCCGGCTCGGCCCAGATCTGCTCGAAGGTTTTCAGGTAACTCGCGCTGACCGCCGAATCGTCCAGCACATGCACCACGTTGGCCTGGCGGTACACGCCGTTGGCGGTGAAGTTGGTACTGCCGCAAAGCACCGCTTGCGGCTGGCGCTCACCGCCTCCGTCGAGGTGGCTGAGGACGATGAACTTGTTATGGAAAATGTTGTGAGTGACCCGCCCCCGTTTGCTGGTCGCCGGCAGTTTCGCAAGGCTGGCTTCGTTGATCGTGGTGTCTTCGTCGTCGGGCCGGGCGTGATACAGCACGCGCACTTGAACACCGCGATCGAACGCCGCGTTCACCGTGTCGATGATGGCTTGCAACTGGTATTCATAGATTGCGATGTCCAGCGCCCACCGACTGTCCAAGGCACGTTCGATAAACCCTTGCAGGCGCCCGAGCAGACCGTTCTCCAGCCACTGACGCGCTGCGTCGGGCCAGGCTTCGATGGGCATGTTCTTGTTGGCACTGATCTGTGCGTCGAGATCGGGGAATTTGCGCTGAAACGCCTGGCTCGCGGCCACGGCGCGGTTGAAGGTCACGCCCTGGTTGGCAGGATGGCCGTCGTCGGAGCGGATTGTCAGCTCCAGCGCTTCACCCAGTTGCGGCGCATCCGGCGTGCCATAGGCCAGGTGCACGCGATAGTGAATCGTCATGCCCGGATTGACCGCGTAATCGGCCCAGCGAAATTTCTGCAGCGGTGCCTTGTCGCTCGGCGTGGCGTGGAACTGCGCGAAGGTGTGAACCTTGCCGGGAAAGGTCAGGCTGTTGAACAGGAACAGCCACGGTTTGTCGCCTTGCTGCTTCTCGATGGCAAACCCCAGCAGGCCTTTGCGGCGGGATTCGGCGAGGTCCATGGCGAGCAGCACGCCGTTGGTGCCGGCGTAGGCCTTGACGCGAAAATCGTCCTGCGGATTGGCGACCAGTACGCGCATGATTCACTCCCTGTGATTGGGCCTTACTGCAGCATAGCCCTCAGACCGACAACAACTCGTCGATATGTCGGTAATCGGCGTCCAGTGCTGTCGCCAATTGTTTCGCGCGGCCCAGCCGGATCGGCCCGCGCTCGATATCGATCAACAGGCCCGGACACGCCAGCGCTGGCAGTTCCGGACAGTCTTTCAAACGGCCATCGGTGATCACCAGCAACCGTTGTTGCTCCGCGGAGAAACGCTTGCGCCGCACCGCCAGCCAATGCCCGGCTTCTGTCAGCGCTGCCAACAGAGGCGTGCCGCCTCCCGCGCCCAATCCATCGAGCCACGCGCGCAATCCGCTGGAGGCCTTCAGCCCTTGCACCTGCCATTTCGGCACCGCGCCGCTAGCGGTCAACAATGCAAGCCGTGCGCGTTGCCGGTAAGCGTCGTCGAACAGTTGCGCAAGCACGCCTTTGGCATCGCTCAAGGCTTGATGGCGACGGGTCGAGGCCGAGGCATCGACGATCACCAGCCACAGTTCATGGGGCGTGCGGGTGCGCAGTTGAAACAGCAGATCCGCCCGGGTTTTCGGGCGGCCATTGAGCAAGGTTCCCGGCCAGTTCACCGAGCCACTGCGTGCGGCGTGACGCTTGCCCTGGCGGCCGTTATCGAGGCGTCCGGCGCGGGGTCTGGCATTCGCCCCCGCGTCGGATCGGGGGCGAATGCCTAAGGCTTTTTTTGTAGGTGTGGCGGCCAGGTCGGCACTTCGCGGCGTGCGCCAGTAGCGAGGGCTGGGGCCGGCATTTCGCCCCACTGGCCCTGCCCTTCACTCGGTTCGGCGTTAGTGCCGGACGGCGATTGCGCCGGTGGCTGCGTACTGGATGAAGGCTGTTCGCGACGACGATGACGCAAGGCAAACTCAGCCACAGCATCAATGTCTTGCTCGGCGATGGCCTCGGCCCCCCGCCACGCGGCATGCGCCCGCGCCGCACGCAGCCAGACCAGATCGGCGCGCAAGCCGTCGACGCCTGCCTTGAAGCAGCGCTCGGTGATTTGCGCCAGCGCCGCGTCATCCAGCGGAATACCCGGTAAAACCTTGCGGGCGTTCTCGCAGCGCTCGCGCAGGGCTTGCTGCTCGGTTTCCCACTGCGCACAAAACGCCTGCGGATCGCTGTCGAAATCCAGCCGGCGACGAATGATCTGCCCACGTTCGGTCGGTGCCGTATGACCGCCAAGCGCGACGTTGAGGCCAAAGCGATCAAGCAACTGCGGACGCAATTCCCCCTCTTCCGGGTTCATCGTGCCGATCAGAACAAACTTTGCAGAATGCCGATGGGAGATGCCGTCCCGCTCGATCAGGTTGGTGCCACTGGCCGCGACGTCCAATAGCAGATCCACCAGATGATCCGGCAACAGATTCACTTCATCGACGTACAGCACGCCGCCGTCAGCCTTGGCCAACACACCGGGAGAAAACTGCGCACGACCGTCGCTCAACGCCGCGTCCAGATCCAGCGTACCGACCAGGCGTTCTTCAGTCGCACCCAATGGCAAGGTGACGAACTGACCGCTGGCCAACAGATCCGCCAGACCCCGGGCCAGCGTCGATTTGGCCATGCCGCGCGGGCCTTCGATCAGCACGCCGCCGATCTTCGGGTCGATGGCCGTCAGGTACAGCGCCAGTTTCAAATCATCGGCGCCGACCACGGCGGAGAGCGGGAAATGCGGGGTGTCGGTCATGTTCAGTCTCAGCTCTCTTCTTCTGTGTCCAGCAGCAGGTTTTCCAGGGCCTCTTTATAGGCGCCCGGTTCCTGCCACATCCCGCGCTGCTGCGCTTCGAGCATGCGTTCGGTCATGTCGCGCAGCGCGTGGGGATTATGCTCGCGCACGAAGTCGCGGGTCGCCGGGTCCAGCAGATACGCATCGGCCAGCAACGCGTACTGGTGATCGTCGATCAGTTGCGTGGTGGCGTCGAAGGCAAACAGGTTATCGACCGTCGCCGCCAGTTCGAACGCGCCTTTATAGCCGTGGCGCTTGATCCCGTCGATCCATTTCGGATTCGCCGCCCGGGAACGGATCACCCGGTTCAGCTCTTCTTTCAGGGTGCGGATCTTCGGCAAGTCCGGTTGACTGTGATCGCCGTGATAACTGGCCGCCGCTTCACCGCGCAGGCTTTCCACGGCGGCGAGCATGCCGCCCTGGAACTGGTAATAGTCGTTGGAATCGAGCAGGTCATGCTCGCGGTTGTCCTGGTTTTGCAGCACGGCCTGCACCTGGCTCAGGCGCTGGACGAATTGCTCGCGGGCGGCGGTGCCTTCGTCGGAACCGCCATAAGCGTAGGCGCCCCAGTTCAGGTAAACCTCGGCCAGATCCTCGCGGGTTTGCCACAGGCGACCGTCGATGGCGCCCTGTACGCCCGCGCCATAAGCACCGGGTTTGGCACCGAAAATTCGCCAGCCAGCCTGACGCCGGGCAGCGTCTTCATCCAGACCGGACTGGCGCAGCGCCTCACGTTCGGCACGCACTTTGGCGGCCAGCGGGTTGAGATCGTCCGGCTCGTCCAGTTCTGCCACGGCTTGTACGGCGGCGTCGAACAGGCGAATCAGGTTGGCGAACGCATCGCGGAAAAACCCGGAGACCCGCAGCGTGACATCGACCCGAGGCCGATCGAGCAGGCTCAGCGGCAGAATCTCGAAATCATCGACCCGCTGACTGCCAGTGGCCCACACCGGACGCACGCCCATCAGCGCCATGGCCTGGGCGATGTCATCGCCGCCGGTGCGCATGGTCGCGGTGCCCCAGACCGAAAGGCCGAGCTGGCGCAGATGGTCGCCGTGGTCCTGCAAGTGTCGCTCGAGAATCAGGGTCGCGGACTGGAAGCCAATCCGCCAGGCCGTGGTGGTCGGCAGGTTGCGCACGTCTACCGAATAGAAATTGCGCCCGGTTGGCAGTACATCGAGGCGCCCGCGACTTGGCGCGCCGCTCGGGCCGGCCGGGACGAATCGGCCACTCAACGCGTCGAGCAAGCCGTGCATTTCCGCTGGGCCGCAGGCGTCGAGGCGTGGGGCGATGACCTCACGCAGGTGAACAAGGATGGCACTTACCTCAGACCAGTGAGGACCCTGTGGGAGCGAGCTTGCTCGCGAAGGCGTCGTGTCAGTCGACATTTTTGGTACTGACATACCGCCTTCGCGAGCAAGCTCGCTCCCACAGGAATCACCCACGGCGTGCGAGATCGATTGAGCCGCGAACAGCTCAAGGCGTTCACGGGTATCTCCCGCCGTGCGCCAGACCTCGTCGCTGACCGACAGCAACTCCGATGGACGCGGGCCAGTCCAAGGATCAGCCAATGCGCAATCCAGCGGATCGAATCCCAATTCAAACGCCTTGGCCAACGCCCGCAACAGACTCGACTGCGCCCCTTTGCCGTCGCCACGCGGAATCCGCAGCAACGCCAGCAAGGTGTCGATGCGTAAACGCCCGGTCGGCGACTCGCCAAAAATGTGCAGACCATCGCGGATCTGCGATTCCTTCAGATCACACAGATAAGTGTCCAGACGCGGCAGCCAGATCGCCGCATCGGCGTCGCTGTCGAGGCCTTCGTCCAGCTGCAATTCACGATCAATCTGCGTGTCACGCACCAGTTGCAGAATGTCCCGCTGCAATTCACGGGCGCGACGCGGATCGAGCAACTGAGCTTCGTAATACTCGTCCGCCAACAGTTCCAGATTGCGCAACGGCCCGTAGGTTTCGGCACGGGTCAGCGGCGGCATCAAGTGGTCGATGATCACCGCCTGGGTGCGACGTTTGGCCTGAGCGCCCTCGCCCGGGTCGTTGACGATAAACGGATAGATGTTCGGCAGCGGCCCGAGCAGCGCGTCCGGCCAGCAGTTCTCCGAAAGGCCCACACCTTTGCCCGGCAGCCATTCGAGATTGCCGTGCTTGCCGACGTGGATAACGCCATGAGCCCCGTAGATCTGGCGCAGCCAGAAATAGAACGCGAGGTACGCGTGCGGCGGCACCAGGTCCGGGTCGTGATACACCGCGCTCGGATCGACCTGATAACCCCGCGCCGGTTGAATGCCGACGAAGGTCAGGCCAAACCGCAGGCCGGCGATCATCATCCGCCCGTCACGGCACATCGGATCGTTTTGCGGTGACCCCCAACGTTCCAGCACCGCCGTGCGATTGGCTTCGGGCAGCGCGTTGAACATCTTCAGGTAATCGTTCATCGCCAGGCTTTGCTGGCACGGGCGCTGGTCGAGCGTATCGAGATCGTTGCTGACGCCGCCGAGCAGTTGCCGGATCAGCTCGGAGCCGCTGTCCGGCAATTCGGCCGGCAACGGATAACCTTCAGCCTGCAACGCCCGGAGGATATTCAGCGCGGCAGCCGGCGTGTCGAGTCCCACGCCGTTGCCGATGCGTCCGTCCCGGGTCGGGTAATTGGCGAGGATCAGCGCGATACGTTTTTCAGCGTTCGGCACCCGCGCCAGTTCGACCCAGCGTCGCGCCAGTTCAGCCACAAAATCCATACGTTCAGGCTGCGCCCGATAACACACGACATCGGACTGACTGCGCTCACTGCGCCAGGCCAGATCCTTGAAACTGATCGGCCGACTGATGATCCGACCGTCGAGCTCCGGCAAGGCGATGTGCATCGCCAGATCCCGCGGACCGAGGCCCTGCTCGCTTTCGCGCCAACCGGGCTCGTTGTCCTGGGCGCAGATCGCCTGGATCACCGGAATATTGCGACGGAACGGCCGCAGATGCGGCGCCTCCGGGCTGGACTGGGCGAAACCGGTGGTGTTCAAGATCACCGAGGCCTCGACTTCATCCAGCCAGTCCTCGACCACCGACAGGCAGCCGGGCTCTTTCAAACTGGCCACGGCGATCGGCAACGGATTGAGTCCGGCAGCCTGAAGCCGTTGGCAGAACACGTCGATAAACGCCGTGTTCGCCGCTTGCAAATGCGAGCGATAAAACAACACCGCCGACACCGGTTGACCGGGCAGCCAATCGGCTTGCCAGTCACTCAGTGCGGCGGTGTTTTTGTTCGGGTGGTAAATCGCCGTGCGCGGCAGCGTCTGCGGCTCGCCCCACACGTAATCCCGTGCCAGCCAGCGATTGGCCAGACAGCGGAAAAAGTCCAGCGCATTGCCCATGCCGCCCTGACGCAGAAACTGCCAGAGCCGGTCGCGATCTTCGGCGCCGACGGTGCTGAGGTCGCTGAGCTCCGGGTCGGGCCGGTCATCGCCCGGTACCAGAATCACCTGCACGCCACGTTCGGACAACTCGACCAGCCGCTCGACGCCATAACGCCAATAAGCGATGCCGCCGTGCAACGAGATCAGAATGACCTTGGCATGGCGCAGCACTTCATCGACGTACAGATCGACCGACGCATGGTTCTGCACCTGCATCGGGTTGGCCAGCCGCACGCTCGGGTAATCCTCGGGCAGTTGCTGCGCGGCTTCGGCGAGCAGCGCGAGGCTGGAATCGCCGCTGCACAGGATCACCAGCTCGGCGGGGGTTTGTCCAAGGTCGGCAATGTTGTCATCCGACACGAAACCGCCGGGCTGGGTCCTGAGCAGGTGCATGGCTTAAACGCTGAGCGCGGCGCGCAGTTGCGCTTCGAGCTGGGCGGCATCCAGTTCCTGACCGATCAACACCAGACGCGTCACACGCGCTTCATCGGCGCCCCACTGACGGTCGAAGTGTTTGTCGAAACGCGTGCCCACGCCCTGGATCAGCAGACGCATCGGCTTGTTCGGGATTGCCGCGAAACCTTTGACCCGCAGAATGCCGTGCTGCACCACCAGTTGCGTCAGTGCGTCGAGCAACAGGCTTTCGTCGGCTTGTGGCAGTTCGATGGAGATCGAGTCGAAAGCGTCGTGATCGTGGTCGTCGTGATCGTCATCGCCTTCACCGTGGTGGTGATCGTGATGGCTGTGGCGGCTGTCGATGTGTTCTTCGGAACCGGCACCCAGACCAATCAGCACGTCCAGCGGCAGACGACCGTTGCTGGCTTCGATGATTTTCACCGCCGGCGGCAGCTCTTCGGCGACTTCCAGGCGCACGCGAGCGAGGTCTTCAGGGCTGGTCTGGTCGGCCTTGTTGAGGATCACCAGGTCGGCGCTGGCCAGTTGGTCGGCGAACAGCTCGTGCAGCGGCGATTCGTGGTCCAGGTTCGGGTCGAGTTTGCGCTGGGCATCGACCTGATCCGGGAACGCGGCGAAAGTGCCGGCGGCCACGGCCGGGCTGTCGACCACGGTGATCACGGCGTCAACGGTGCAGGCGCTGCGGATTTCCGGCCACTGGAAGGCTTGCACCAGTGGTTTTGGCAGGGCCAGGCCCGAGGTTTCGATCAGGATGTGGTCGAGGTCGCCGCGACGGGCCACCAGTTCGCGCATCACCGGGAAGAACTCTTCCTGAACCGTGCAGCACAGGCAGCCGTTGGCCAGTTCGTAGACACGACCGGTGGCTTCTTCTTCGGTACAGCCGATGGTGCATTGCTTGAGGATTTCACCGTCGATGCCCAGCTCGCCGAACTCGTTGACGATCACCGCGATGCGGCGGCCTTGCGCGTTGTCGAGCATGTGCCGCAGCAAGGTGGTTTTGCCCGAGCCGAGGAAGCCGGTGACGATGGTGACGGGGAGTTTGGCCAGTGTTTTCATCGGATGCCCTTTGGCAAGGTGGCGGGCATACGGGACGAGACCGGCACGCAAGTGCGTGCCTGGAGAGTTCGCCACCGGATCACCCCGCCCGGTTGAAAGTGAGAATCTGTGACGAGGCAGGTCTCCTGGCTGACGGTGTTCGGGCCTTGGCCCGGTATTCGCTGCGCCTTCCCGCTGGCTCTGGATTGAGTTGGCAGTGGCGTGGCAGCGAACAGCACCGTTCACAGTTGCGGGGGCAGCCGCGGCTTGGACCGCGTTCCCTTCTTAGCTTCGGCGTGGGCCGAAGAACCTCGAAAGCGCAAGGCTACGCATGGGTTCGTGATGGGTCAATGGCCGTTGTTTTTTGGTTTTGGGTTTTGTGAGCATATCCGTTGCTGCGGTAACGGCTTCCTAGGGTTCCGCCCTGACGGCGGGTCACTTTTGACAAACGCCCGGAATGCCGGCCCAGCCAAAAGTAACCAAAAAGTCTACGCCCCGGCGTACGGCACTTCGCTTAGGCTCAGTGTTCCCTCGCTACGGTGTCCATCAGGGGGCATCGCCTACGGTTTGCTTCGCTGCACCTCCTCTCGATGTATGCGGCTTCGCCGCACGGCGCTGCGCGCCTACCCCCTGATGAACACCTCCGCTCGGCCTGCCGAAGGGGCAAAAAATCAAAAGCCAGAGCCAGAGCCAGAGCAAAGGCCAGATCAAGAGCCCCTCACCCTAGCCCTCCCGAAACGTCGGACCGCCCGTAGGGAGAGGGAACCGACCGAGTTGATTGGGAGAGTTGCGCCGACTTGCGATACCGCGTTGAACTCAGACTTTGAAAAGCACAGAAATCGGCTCCCTCTCCTCGGGGAGAGGGCTGGGGTGAGGGGTAAGCCCACCACAAAACCAAAGCCGAACACGCCCCGCCCCCCCCACTCAAAACGATGAGCGTTAGCTCGAGTACCGCTTTTGATCGCAGGGCCCGTCGGCAGGCTGAGTGGAGGGATTGATCCGGGGGTGGGAGCGCAGCGACCGTTTGGCGAAGCCAAACACATCGAGAGGAGGTGCAGAGAAGCAAACCGTAGGCGATGCCCCCGGATCAATCCCGGAGCGAAGGAACCCCGAGCCTCAGCGAGGGGCCGTACGTCAGGGTGCAGCCTTTTTGGTTACTTTTTCGGCGTTTGGAAAAAGTGACCCGCCGTCAGGGCCATCCCTTTCAAGGTCTTTTCGTTTTGGCGGCCTTGATTACCCGGTCCGTTGAAACATGCGCATGCACCGCAGCGCCTTGCACCCATGTTTTGGGTTTGGGCACCTTGGGGCCCCGGGGACTTTTGGCAACTTGTTTTGGCTGGATGTTTCTGGCCAGTTCCAACAAGCGCTGGGCCAGTTTTTCCAGAGGTACGACGGGAAAGCATTCCGAGGGCAGCGCAATTTGCAGACCTTCATAGCCACTGCGGACCTGAACCGCCAAGTGATAGGTTGAGGCTTCCCAGCCCTCAGGCTGGGAAGCCTGATGGGCTTGCTCGACGCTTCGCTTGAGTACGGCCAGGACGTTGTAGGCCAAAACCGCAGTAGCAAACCCGAGCAGGGCAGCCTTTGGGCTACCAAGGGTTTCGATTTCACTTTCCAGGATTGCTTCCAGTCGCTGGAACATGCCTTCAATGCTCCAGCGGCGGCGATAGAGTTCCGCGATCTGCTGCGCGCTGACGCTGTCAGGCAGATTGCTCCAGAACATCAAGCTGCTGTCACCCGAGTCCGTTGGCGAGTGAAGCGTCAGTTCGACACGCCGACACTGGTAACCGCCTCTGACCTGAATAATCTGCTCACGCACAGTGCCCGTACTCACAGGCACTGGTTCTTGCCACTGCCCCTCCTGAATCAAGCGTGGATGCTTGGCTTGTTGGCGAATGACAAAGGAGGTTTTGACCTGTTCGCAAGCCTCCATAACCGGGAGCGTGCAATAGAGTCGATCAGCCAGCCACACTTGGCCCGACTCGGCATCGGCCAAGAGAGGCAACACGCAAACACGCTCGCTTGCGTAGGCATCCTCACACGCCTGCAGGTCGATGACCTGATCCAGGTCGGGATCGTAGACAACCACCGAAAAACCGGGCCGAGCGGCGCCTCGCTCGTGGCGTAAAGCCCCGAGTCGTTTCTCAGTGGATGCCAAGTGATTACCGTCCACCACCCGAACCTGCCAACCCGGCAGCATCGCCGTGCAACCCAACTCCCTGATCGTTGGAGCCAGGCGCTGTGCACAGCCCGTGACCAGGGCGCGCAACAGAGCTGGCTCGGTACGACTGATCTTGTCGTAGAGGGCCGCCAGGCTGACAGGAAGATCTTCCAGTTGCCGCGCCGCAGCGTGCAGGGATGGCTTCAAGCCCAATGAAACAAGGGACATCAGCTTGATGATGGTCGAGAACAGTAGCTCACGAGAATACTGCCGTTGCCGATGCTCTTCGAAGACCTGATCGACCCACTCAGGGGCAATAGCTTGCTCCAGCGCCAATTTGGCCATAACGCTGGCAGGTGCTTTTTTCTCGAAACGCGCTAAAACATCGGCCCACATCGTTCGGGTATCCCTGATAGAAACTTCAGGGGATTTTACCTAAGACCTTGAAAGGGATGGCCGTCAGGGCGGAACCCTAAGAAGCCGTTACCGCAGCAACGGATCAGCCCCCAATCCCAATCCCAATCCCAATCCCAATCCCAATCCCAATTGACTCAAATTCCCCCTCATGGTCTCCTACACAACTTGTTACGGGTGCCCTTCACAGGGTGAAACGGGAAACCGGTGAATCATGTGCTTTACTCTAAAGCCATGTCAGTCCGGTGCTGCCCCCGCAACGGTAAGCGAGCGAAGCGTCAGATCCACTGTGCCCTCGGGCATGGGAAGGTGACGCTTGCAGGTCGGCAGACAGCCACCCCTCGTGAGCCCGGAGACCGGCCCGCAACACACAGTGCGTATCCTTGCGCCACTGAACATAACAAACCCGCGGTGGGCGGGCGCTGTTCGAACCTCTGCGTGCCCGGCCGCAGGGGTTTTCATGCGCTCTATTCACCCGCTGACACTCCAGAGGGAAGCGCCATGTCGATCATCAGCAGCACCGGCAGCAATTCGGACAAGATCTCCAGCACCACCACCCTGAGCCAACGCCTGACCGCCGCCGTCTGCGCGTCGATCCTCGGTGCGTGCCTTGTGTATTTCGCCGGTTTCTCGCACATCGAAGCGGTGCACAACGCCGCGCACGATACCCGCCACAGCGCCGCGTTCCCTTGCCACTGAGACCTGACGACATGATCAAGCGTATTGCGCAGACCGCAGGTTTCACCGGCCTTCTGGCCGCCCTGCTCCTGACGTTGCTGCAAAGCTTCTGGGTGTCGCCGCTGATTCTGCAGGCCGAAACCTTCGAGAAAGCCGAGCCGGTTGCCGAAGTTCACGAACACGCCGCCGGCACCGCCGCCCACACCCACGATGCCGAAGCCTGGGAGCCGGAAGACGGCTGGCAACGCGTGGTTTCCACCACCGGTGGCAATCTGGTGGTTGCCGTGGGTTTTGCCCTGATGCTGGCGGGTCTGTACACCCTGCGTGCGCCGACCAAAACCTCTCAGGGCCTGCTCTGGGGTCTGGCCGGTTATGCGACCTTCGTGCTCGCGCCGACCATGGGCCTGCCGCCTGAACTGCCAGGCACTGCCGCCGCGGATCTGGCCTCGCGGCAGATGTGGTGGATCGGCACCGCCGCCTCCACCGCTGTCGGCCTGGCCTTGATCGCGTTCAGCCGTAACTGGCTGATGAAGATCCTCGGCGTGGCAATCCTTGCCGTGCCGCATGTGATCGGCGCGCCACAACCGCAAGTGCATTCGATGCTTGCCCCGGAAGCCCTCGAAGCCCAGTTCAAAATCGCTTCGCAGCTGACCAACGTGGCGTTCTGGCTGGCCCTGGGCCTGATCAGCGCCTGGTTGTTCCGCCGCAAAAGCGAAGGTCAGTACCACGCATGACCGATGACAGCGCAGCGCCGACCTTCGTGGTCGGCCTGGGCTGCCAGCGCGGCTGCCCGGCCAGCACGCTGCGCGCATTGCTCGATCAGGCGTTACAGGCGCATCGGATTGATCTTGAGAAGGTCAAGGCGCTGGCCAGCATCGACCTCAAGCGTGATGAACCCGGTTTGCAGGAGCTCGCCGCCCAACTGGCGCTGCCCTTGTTGTATTTCAGCAGCGAAGAACTGGCCAGTTATCAGCAACGCTTGAGTCACCATTCACAGATCGCCTTCGAACGCACCGGCTGCTACGGCGTAGCAGAAAGTGCCGCTCTGGCACTCGCCGAACAGTTGATCAGTGGCCCGGCAAAACTGCTGATTTCCCGGCAAAAGTACGCCCAGGCGACACTGGCATTGGCCGGCGCTGCGTAAATTCCCGATAATCCCCGCTTTCGATCATGAGCATTCTTCATCTGAAGGGCTTGTGAAGCTCCGCCCTGCCCCTTTTCTACAGGATCCAACGATGACCGTTTACTTCATCGGCGCCGGCCCCGGCGACCCGGAATTGATCACTGTCAAAGGCCAGCGGCTGATCCGCAGTTGCCCGGTGATCATCTATGCAGGCTCGCTGGTGCCGACGGCAGTGCTGGAAGGTCATTGCGCTGAAACCGTGGTCAACAGCGCCGAACTGCACCTGGAGCAGATCGTCGAGCTGATCAAGACCGCCCACGCCAAGGGCCAGGACGTCGCGCGCGTACATTCGGGCGATCCGAGCCTGTACGGCGCCATTGGCGAGCAGATTCGTTATTTGCGTGAGCTGGATATTTCGTTCGAGATCATTCCCGGCGTAACCGCCACTGCCGCTTGCGCTGCTTTACTGGGTGCCGAACTGACCCTGCCGGACATTTCGCAGAGCGTGATTTTGACCCGTTATGCGGACAAGACCGCGATGCCGGTTGGCGAAGAGCTCGGCAGTCTTGCGCAGCATGGGGCGACCATGGCGATTCATCTGGGCGTCAATCATCTGGAAAAGATTCTGGCTGAACTGCTGCCGCATTACGGCGCGGATTGCCCGATCGCGGTGATTCACCGGGCGACGTGGCCGGATCAGGACTGGGTGACGGGGACGCTGGAGGATATTGCCGCGAAGGTGGCGGCCAAGGGGTTTCGGCGTACGGCGTTGATTCTGGTTGGGCGGGTGTTGGGTAGCGATCACTTTAGTGAGTCATCGCTGTATCGCGCGGGGCATGCGCACCTGTATAGACCGTGAATGGGACGCGCAGCGTCCCGGGCTGCATTCCCACGCGGAGCGTGGGAACGATCAAAGTCCCAAAATTTCCGGCATAAAAAAACGGCGCTCACGGGGCGCCGTTTTTCATGCCGCAGCGAACACCTTAGTAGTAGGCGTTTTCTTTCTGCGTGTGGTCGGTCACGTCGCGAACGCCCTTGAGCTCCGGAATGCGCTCAAGCAAGGTGCGCTCAATGCCTTCCTTCAGGGTCACGTCCGCCTGGCCGCAGCCCTGGCAGCCGCCGCCGAACTGCAACACGGCAATGCCGTCTTCAACCACATCGATCAGGCTGACCTGACCGCCGTGGCTGGCCAGCCCCGGGTTGATTTCGGTTTGCAGGTAGTAGTTGATACGCTCGTTGACCGGGCTGTCGGCGTTGACCATCGGGACTTTGGCGTTTGGCGCCTTGATGGTCAACTGGCCGCCCATGCGGTCGGTAGCGTAGTCGACGACGGCATCATCGAGAAACGCTTCGCTGAACGAGTCGATGTAAGCGGTGAAGCTTTTCAGCCCCAGCGCTGTGTCTTCAGGTTTCTCTTCGCCCGGCTTGCAATAGGCAATGCAGGTTTCGGCGTACTGGGTGCCAGGCTGGGTGATGAAGACGCGGATGCCGATGCCCGGGGTGTTCTGCTTGGAAAGCAGATCAGCCAGGTAATCATGGGCGGCGTCGGTAATGGTAATAGCGGTCATGGAGACTCCTCGCAGGCTTGAGGCGGAGTTTACGCCAATCGGCGCGCGGCACAAAGTCCCAGTATTTTTGTCGGAATAAAATCCCGTTATTCAGGCTGGTGACGGACGGTCGCTCGAGCGCTGCAAGTGCCGGTATCCGGCCTTTTCGATCCATTTGTAGCTGGCCAGACTGCCCGCACCAATCAAGATCAAACAGACCGTAATGACGACGTACGGACTGAGCGAATAGCGCTGCGCCAGATAATGCCCGAGCATCAGAATAAGCGTGTGGATCAAGTACACCGAGTACGAACAGTCACCCATCAGTTTCAGCAATCGACTGCGGCGGGCGAATCGCTCCAGTGATAGGGCCGACATGACCAGAACGGCGGCCGGCACGCCCCACGCCAGCGCCTGATATTCACCGATCCAGACATGGATTGCCGCCAGCGCCGCCACCATTGCAAATATCGGCCCCCATAGCCCCGGCCTGATCCAGCCACGGCGATAGAGCATGCCGACGCCCATCCCCAGCAAGAACTCAACCACCAGGTCCGATCGGTAAAATTCGCTGATCCAGCCCAGCCCGGTCAGCACGTTGCAGACCAGAAACAGCAGAATCGCCACCACGGCAATCCGCAGTTTCAAGGGAAAAATCAGCGCTACCGCGAACAGCAAGTAAAACAACATCTCGAAATTCAGTGTCCAGCCCACGTTCAGCGTGGGGTAGATACCAAAACCACCGGGGTTGTCGCTGGCGATAAACAGCAACGACAAAAGGAAATTCGGCCAGCCGAAGCGCTCGTCGGGGAACGCCTCTGGCACGGCCAGCAGCAACAGAACCATCACGACCGTATAGAACCAGTAGGCCGGAGCAATTCTCATCAGCCGCAAGGCCATGAAACGCCCCGGCGTCAGTTCTTTATCCGCGGTGGACAGGAACATCACCAGACCACTGATGACGAAAAACACATCCACGCCGGCCGCGCCCTGATCGACAAACACCCGCCCGATCGGCCCGCCGGGCTCGAAATCGAAGAAAATCTGCATGACGTGATGACCCACCACCATCCAGGCGGCCAGTGCACGCAAGGCTTGCACCGAGATCAGCATTGAGGTCGCTCCTGGTCACAACATCTCGATCACCTCTTCCAAAGAGGATTGGCGGTGCTTCCATGAGTTGTGACAGTAGGACAACCTCAGAGGTCGATCAAAGATTCTCGTACCGGTTCATATCCAGCACGCCCTCTTCCACCGGATCGGTTTCGTGGATGTACTGGCTCAAGTCGTGGAAGTAGAACCAGAACTGCGGATGACTGCGGCGGATACCCCAGCGTTCGACGATTTTCTCGAACTGCGCCGCGTCCCTTGCACTTTCCATGGCGTCGACAAACGCCGGCACCTGATCCGCCGGGATGTTGAACATGAAGTTCGGGTAACTGCTGAGCACACCCGGGTAGATCGTCAGCGTATCCAGCCCCGGTTGATAGCGCAGCGATTCACCTAGCAGGAACGCCACGTTGCTGTGGGCACGGTTGCGCAGCAGGCTGTAGACCTCGCGTTTGCCGCTACGGGTTTCGACCCGCAGCATCGTCGCTTCCGGCAATTGATCGATCACTTTCAGGCCCGCTGCCGGGCGCGAAGTCAGGCGGCTCAACGCCTGTTCGGCGTTTTGCAGGGCCGGGTCGATGTTCGGGCGCGAACAATAGGCGTCTTCGCAGCGGTTGATCGGATCCGGACGCGCGTTGAGGTCGCCGTAGCGCGCCAGCAACTGCAGGGCGAAATCGCGTTTCGGGTCTTTTTCGTCGAGTTTCAGCGCGGTGGGTTTGTCGTCGTCGATGGCTTCGTAATCGAGCCACATCTTGAACTGGCCGCTGCTCTG
This sequence comes from Pseudomonas gozinkensis, assembly GCF_014863585.1. Lineage (NCBI taxonomy): Bacteria > Pseudomonadati > Pseudomonadota > Gammaproteobacteria > Pseudomonadales > Pseudomonadaceae > Pseudomonas > Pseudomonas gozinkensis. The sequence goes on from NZ_CP062253.1 coordinate 3,635,202, forward strand.
ATACCAATCGTCGAGGTAGCCCTCGCGGGAGTCGGCAGGCATCAGGCGCAGGAAGTTCTGTTCGGCGCCGTTGCGGATCAGGTCGAAATACAAGCGCGTTTGCGCCTGATGCGAGACGTTGCCGAACACATCGAAATTCACCGCCAACTGGTAATAGGTGCGCTCCAGCAGCGGATAGTCGAACAGCCACATGGTCTGCGGCACTTCGCCGATCAGGCCTTTGGTCACCGAAGCGCTGTCGAAGTGACGGAAGATGCTCAGCAAGGCGTTGTCGTTGCCGGCCCACAGGGTCGACCAGCTCGGTGCAGGCAGGTCGGCATAGCTGTCACGGCGCAGGGCTTCGTATTTGTTTCGCTTGTTGCGGTAGTTGTGCCACAGGCTCAGGACACTGCCGACATCGTCGTTCTGCCCCGGCATGGCCAGCAACGGCGTGGCCTGGCCGCGATAGTTCGGGTCGGTGATGTACAGGTCGTGCTCCGGCGCCTGGAACAGCGCCCAGAAGTTGTCACGGATCACGTCGGTCGCGATCTGCCCACGGCAAACCGGGCCGCGAATGAAGGTGCGCACGAAGTATTCGGCGTTATCGAGCATGAACTGATAACGCGCCTGCGCCGGGATTGCCTCGAAGGTCGCGAACGGGTTGGCCCGGCTCTGCGGCCCGTAACCCGGCAAGGCATTGACCTGCCAGTGGCCGTTGTAGAACAGGCTTTTGACCCGCGCCATCTTCGCCGCGCTCAGCGGATAAGTGATGTGGGTCTTGTGCACGATCACGCCCTGCACCGGCCACAGGCGGTAGTAGACCTGAGTGCCCGGATCGTCGTTCGGGCGACGCGTGGCGATCAGATCGATCGGCTGACCGGTCGGCGTGCGCGAACGCACCCACTGGAAGTAATGCCCCGGCTCGCCGTCCTTGAAATAGATGTGCGCCAGGAACCAGTGCTCGTACAGCCAGCGTCCGACCAGACTTTCCCGCGCGCCGGGCTGGTTGAGCAGGTTTTCCCACTGGACGATCTGCAGCGCTTCCTTGGTGCTCGGCGCCAGGCCTTGCTCGTCGATAGGTGCGCCGGACGCCAGCCAGCGCTGCAATGTCTGGTATTGCTGATCGGTCAGACCGGTCACCGCCAGCGGCATGCCCTCTTTCGGATGGGCGCCGGCATAGCCGTCGAATTCGGCGGGCATCGCGCACAGGTTCTCGCGGTTGAGGCCCAGCACGATGTCTTCCGGCAGTTTGGCGTTGGGTGTCAGCGGCGTTTTGTGTCCCAGCTCCAGCATGCGCGCCATCAGCGCGGCCTGACTGCCTTGAGCGTCGAGCACCGAATAGAAGTCTTTCTGCTGCCAGGCACGTTTGCCGAAGGCGTCGTAGAACAGCCGCGTGGTCGGTGCCGCCTGAGTGCGTTCGCCATCGTAGACCGGCATCTTGCTCGCGCCGCGGGCGGCGCCTTCGCCGCTGCCGAGGTTCAACTGACAGGCGGAGTCGTAGCAGGCATGGCAGGCCACGCACTTCTCGGTGAAGATCGGCTGGATGTCTCGGGTGTAGGAAATAGAAGAAGAAATAGCGGGACCCTGCGCCGCCGCGCCAAAGCTTAAAAACAGCAATGCAATGCTGATGACGCGGTACGACATGTCCCTGATCCTGATCCTGAATAAAAACGCCGCGATTCTACCGTTATGACGCCCGTGCCAACATGAGCGATATTCATGCAAAAGCGCCACATGCTCTAAAACCGCACAGGTTTGTTATGATCCCGGCCCTTCGTCATGGTCTTTTTCGAGTAGTCCCAATGTCCGATCGCAGCGTCCGCCTTCAAGCTCTCAAGCAAGCCCTCAAAGAGCGCATCCTGATACTCGATGGCGGTATGGGCACGATGATCCAGAGCTACAAGCTCGAAGAGCAGGATTATCGCGGCAAGCGTTTTGCCGACTGGCCGAGCGACGTCAAGGGTAACAACGACCTGTTGGTCATTACCCGTCCCGACGTGATCGGCGGTATCGAAAAAGCCTACCTGGATGCCGGTGCCGACATCCTGGAAACCAACACCTTCAACGCCACCCGCATTTCCATGGCCGACTACGGCATGGAAGAACTGGCCTACGAACTCAACGTAGAAGGCGCACGACTGGCGCGCAAGGTCGCTGACGCCAAGACTGCCGAGAACCCGGACAAGCCGCGCTTCGTCGCCGGCGTGCTTGGCCCGACCAGCCGCACTTGCTCGCTGTCGCCGGACGTCAACAACCCGGGCTATCGCAACGTCACCTTCGATGAGCTGGTGGAAAACTACACCGAGGCCACCCAAGGCCTGATCGAGGGCGGCGCCGACCTGATCCTGATCGAAACCATCTTCGATACCCTCAACGCCAAAGCCGCGATCTTCGCCGTGCAAGGCGTGTTCGAAGAACTGGGCTTCGAGTTGCCGATCATGATTTCCGGCACCATCACCGACGCCTCCGGCCGTACCCTGTCGGGCCAGACCACCGAAGCGTTCTGGAACTCGGTGGCCCACGCCAAACCGATTTCGGTCGGCCTGAACTGCGCCCTCGGTGCTCGTGAACTGCGCCCGTACCTGGAAGAGCTGTCGGACAAGGCCAGCACCCACGTTTCGGCGCACCCGAACGCCGGCCTGCCGAACGAATTCGGCGAGTACGACGAACTGCCGGTGGACACCGCCAAGGTCATCGAAGAATTCGCCCAGAGCGGTTTCCTCAACATCGTCGGCGGTTGCTGCGGCACCACGCCGGGCCACATCGAAGCCATCGCCAAAGCCGTCGCCGGCTATGCGCCACGGCAGATTCCGGACATTCCCAAGGCCTGCCGCCTGTCGGGCCTGGAACCGTTCACCATCGATCGCAGCTCGCTGTTCGTCAACGTCGGCGAGCGGACCAACATCACCGGCTCCGCGAAATTCGCCCGTCTGATCCGTGAAGACAACTACACCGAAGCCCTGGAAGTCGCCCTGCAGCAGGTCGAGGCCGGCGCCCAGGTAATCGACATCAACATGGACGAAGGGATGCTTGATTCGAAGAAGGCCATGGTGACCTTCCTCAATCTGATTGCCGGCGAGCCGGACATCTCCCGCGTACCGATCATGATCGACTCCTCGAAGTGGGAAGTGATCGAAGCCGGCCTCAAGTGCATTCAGGGCAAGGGCATCGTCAACTCGATCAGCATGAAAGAAGGCGTCGAGCAGTTCATCCATCACGCCAAACTGTGCAAGCGCTACGGCGCCGCCGTGGTGGTGATGGCGTTCGACGAAGTCGGCCAGGCCGATACCGAAGCGCGCAAGAAAGAAATCTGCAAACGCTCCTACGACATTCTGGTCAACGAAGTCGGCTTCCCGCCGGAAGACATCATCTTCGACCCGAACATCTTCGCCGTGGCCACCGGCATCGAAGAACACAACAACTACGCTGTGGACTTCATCAACGCCTGTGCCTACATCCGTGACGAACTGCCCTATGCCCTGAGCTCCGGCGGCGTGTCCAACGTGTCGTTCTCGTTCCGCGGCAACAACCCGGTGCGCGAGGCGATCCACTCAGTGTTCCTGCTGTACGCGATCCGCGCCGGCCTGACCATGGGCATCGTCAACGCCGGTCAGTTGGAGATCTACGACCAGATCCCGCAGGAACTGCGCGACGCTGTTGAAGACGTGATCCTCAACCGCACGCCGGAAGGCACCGACGCCCTCCTCGCCATCGCCGACAAGTACAAGGGCGACGGCAGCGTCAAGGAAGCCGAGACCGAAGAATGGCGCAGCTGGGACGTCAACAAGCGTCTGGAGCATGCGCTGGTCAAGGGCATCACCACCCACATCGTCGAAGACACCGAAGAATCCCGTCAGTCCTTCGCCCGCCCGATCGAAGTGATCGAAGGCCCGCTGATGTCCGGCATGAACATCGTCGGCGACCTGTTCGGCGCCGGCAAAATGTTCCTGCCGCAGGTGGTGAAATCCGCCCGCGTGATGAAGCAGGCCGTGGCCCACCTGATCCCGTTCATCGAACTGGAAAAAGGCGACAAGCCGGAAGCCAAGGGCAAGATCCTCATGGCCACGGTAAAAGGCGACGTACACGACATCGGCAAGAACATCGTCGGCGTGGTGCTGGGTTGTAACGGCTACGACATCGTCGATCTCGGCGTGATGGTGCCGGCCGAGAAAATTCTGCAGGTGGCCAAGGAGCAGAAGTGCGACATCATCGGCCTGTCCGGCCTGATCACTCCGTCGCTGGATGAAATGGTCCACGTGGCCCGCGAAATGCAGCGACAGGACTTCCACCTGCCGTTGATGATCGGCGGCGCGACCACTTCCAAGGCACACACGGCGGTGAAGATCGAACCCAAGTACAGCAACGACGCGGTGGTCTACGTGACCGACGCCTCCCGCGCCGTGGGCGTGGCGACGCAGTTGCTGTCCAAGGAATTGAAAGCCGGTTTCGTCGAGAAGACCCGCGAAGAGTACATCGACGTCCGCGAGCGCACCGCCAACCGTAGCGCCCGCACCGAACGCCTGAGCTACGCCGCGTCGATCGCGAAGAAGCCGCAGTTCGACTGGGCCACTTACAACCCGGTCAAACCGACGTTCACCGGCACTCGCGTGCTGGACAACATCGACCTCAACGTACTGGCCGAGTACATCGACTGGACACCGTTCTTCATCTCCTGGGACCTGGCCGGCAAGTTCCCGCGCATCCTCGAAGACGAAGTGGTCGGTGAGGCGGCGACCTCGCTGTACAAGGACGCCCGCGAGATGCTGACCAAACTGATCGACGAGAAACTGATCAGCGCCCGTGCGGTGTTTGGTTTCTGGCCGGCCAATCAGGTGCACGACGACGATATCGAGCTGTATGGCGATGATGGCAAGCCGATGGCGCGCCTGCATCACCTGCGTCAGCAGATCATCAAGACCGACGGCAAGCCGAACTTCTCCCTGGCCGACTTCGTCGCGCCGAAGGACAGCGAAGTGACCGACTATGTCGGTGGTTTCATCACCACCGCCGGGATCGGCGCCGAAGAAGTGGCCAAGGCCTATCAGGACGCTGGCGACGACTACAACTCGATCATGGTCAAGGCATTGGCCGACCGTCTGGCCGAAGCCTGCGCCGAGTGGCTGCACCAGCAGGTACGTAAAGAGCACTGGGGTTATGCCAAGGACGAAGTACTCGACAACGAAGCGCTGATCAAAGAGCAATACTCGGGCATCCGCCCTGCCCCGGGCTACCCGGCGTGCCCGGATCACACCGAGAAGGCCACCCTGTTCGCCCTGCTCGACCCTGAAGCCCAGGAAATGCGTGCTGGCCGCAGCGGCGTGTTCCTCACCGAGCATTACGCGATGTTTCCGGCGGCAGCGGTCAGCGGCTGGTACTTCGCGCATCCGCAGGCGCAGTACTTCGCCGTGGGCAAGGTCGACAAGGATCAGGTGCAGAGCTACACCTCGCGCAAAGGTCAGGAACTGAGCCTGACCGAGCGCTGGCTGGCGCCGAACCTGGGTTACGACAACTAAGTCAGCTTCGCGCGATACCCTGTGGGAGCGAGCTTGCTCGCGAAGGCGGACGATTATTCGACATTGATGTTGACTGAAACGCCCCCTTCGCGAGCAAGCTCGCTCCCACAGTTATTTCTGCGGCTTCAAAGGCGTTGACTATGCTTGTCTGACACACACGGCAGACGAGGGATTTATGGACGATCCAGTCGACAACAAGCCACCGACCTTCTGGCAGATGCTGCACAGCGTCATGGCGGCGGCGTTCGGGGTGCAGAGCGGCAAGAACCGGGCAAGAGACTTCACCCACGGCAAGCCCAGCCATTTCATCTTTCTGGGCATCGCGTTCACGGCGGTATTCGCCCTGACGCTGTTCGGCATTGTGCAACTGGTGGTGCACCTGGCGGGGGTCTGATCCGCTCAGCGCATCAGTGTCTGCAGATTGAACGGATAGCGATACGAAACCGGACGGCCTTTCGCCGAGAGTTTGCGAAAGTGCACGCCGTAGTCCGGTGAAGCGCCCATGGCCAGCATTCGGCGAGCATGTTCTTTGTCGATCAGTTGCAACAGCGGAATTTGCCGGTCACGACCGCCATACTGATTCAGATCGACGCCTTGCGCGTGATCGTGCAACTCGACCAGCGCCCAGCCACCGAGGGTGAAATGCCCGCCGAGCAATGCGCTCAGGCGACCGTCAACCATGGCTTGCAAGGCCTCGGGCGAGGTGTTGACCGCGCTGAACAGCACGTCCTTGCCCGGCACCTTGCCGACCTCGGACGCGGCGCGCATCGCACCGAAGGCCATTTCATCGTTGGCGGCCCACACCAATGACACTTTGGGGTACCGGACCAACAATTGCTTCGCCTGTTCGTAGGCCCGCTGTTGCGTCCAGCCGCCGTAGACCAGTTGCCGCAGTCGCACCTGAGGATGCTCGGCCAGCGCCCGCTGCATGCCCTTTTCGCGCAGCTGCGCCGAGGGTGTGATCTTCAGGCCGGAAAACGCCAGCAGATCGATACTTTCGCCGGGGGCCACAGCCGGATGCAGACGAATCAACTCCTTCATCATCAGGTAGCCGCCCTCTTCGTCGTTGGGCACCAGGCTGCCGATGCGATCCGCTCGCTGTGCCACCAGGGCCTGCTGGTTGGACGTCAGCGCCGAATTGACCATAAAGAGCTTCACGCCACTGCCATTGGCCATGCGCAGAATCTGCGGCGCCACGTACTGTTCGTTGACGAACACCAGATAGTCCGGTCGCTCCGGCCCCTGCAGGGCCAGTCGCGCCTGGGCCAGGGTCAGTTCCGGTTGGCGCTGGGCATAGAGGATGCGCAGGTCGATACCCAGATCACGGGCGGCAGCCTGCATGAATTGCGAGTAACTGACCCAGAATGCTTCCTGCGTCGAGCCCGGATTCAGAAACAGCACCGATTCTGCACGCGCGCAGGTTCCGAAAACCGCGCCGAACAGCAGCAGGCTGAGGTGGAGAAGCTTGAACATGAATCATCCGGGCCCAAGGAAAAATGGCCGCGCATTATAGCCATTGATCGCCTGGCCTTTGGCGCTTGATCCCGCCTTTTGTCCGACAATCGTCGCAAGCGGGGCCCGGACGAGTCGTTTTACTGATGGCTGACCCAGAACACCGCTGTTCCTACAACCAGAATGATCAGAAACAGAATGGCCCATGCATCGACGCTGCTATCGCTTTTCCTTGCCTTGGTTGGGTTGCTCATTGCATCGCCTCTTGTCGGTTTTATCGGTGATTGCAGAAAGACTCGACCACAGTTAAGACGATGATTGTCCGCACGACAAATGTGGGTTAGTTGACAGTGATTCTCGTTAGGCGATTTGGTTCTTTCCATATACTCAAACATCACTTTTGCGCATAACTGCAAACGGGTATATTGCCCCGGCTCCATTAGGGAGTGCGCGGCCGTGCGCGCGTAATTGCAGAGGCACCATCGGACTCCAGCAAGCGAAAACGCAGCGTTTTCCGAGTAGCCCAAAGCCTGAGAACAGGACTTATATGTACGTATACGACGAGTACGATCAGCGGATCATCGAGGACCGCGTCAAGCAGTTCCGTGATCAGACCCGACGCTATCTGGCAGGTGAGCTGAGCGAAGAAGAATTCCGCCCCCTGCGCCTGCAAAATGGCCTGTACATCCAGCGTTTCGCGCCGATGTTGCGCGTGGCGGTGCCTTACGGCCAGTTGACCTCGCGTCAGATGCGCATGATGGCCAAAATTGCCCGCGACTACGACAAGGGCTACGCCCATATCAGTACCCGCCAGAACGTGCAGTTCAACTGGCCGGCGCTGGAAGACATCCCGGACATTCTCGCCGAGCTGGCCACCGTGCAGATGCACGCGATCCAGACCAGCGGCAACTGCCTGCGCAACGTCACCACCGACCAGTTCGCCGGTGTTGCGTTCGATGAGCTGATCGACCCGCGTCCGTGGTGCGAGATCGTGCGTCAGTGGACGACCTTCCACCCGGAATTCGCCTACCTGCCGCGCAAGTTCAAGATCGCCGTCAACGGTTCGACCTCCGACCGTGCGGCCATCGAAGTCCACGACATCGGTCTTGAGCCTGTGCACAACGCTGCTGGCGAACTCGGCTTCCGCGTGCTGGTCGGCGGTGGTCTGGGTCGTACCCCGGTGGTCGGCGCGTTCATCAACGAATTCCTGCCATGGCAAGACCTGTTGAGCTACCTCGACGCCATCCTGCGGGTCTACAACCGCTACGGCCGTCGTGACAACAAATACAAGGCGCGGATCAAGATCCTCGTCAAGGCGCTGACTCCAGAAGTCTTCGCCCAGAAAGTCGATGCCGAGATGGAACACCTGCGCGGCGGTCAGACTACGCTGACCGAAGCCGAAGTGCATCGCGTCGCCAAGCACTTCGTCGACCCGGACTACAAGGCACTGAGCAGTCAGGACGCTGAACTGGCCGCTCTCGACAAAGAACATCCGGGCTTCGCCCGCTGGCGCACCCGCAATACCCTGGCGCACAAGAAGCCGGGCTATGTGGCCGTGACCCTGTCCCTGAAACCGACCGGCGTTGCGCCGGGCGACATCACCGACAAGCAGCTCGACGCCGTCGCCGACCTGGCCGACCGCTACAGCTTCGGTCAACTGCGCACCTCCCACGAGCAGAACATCATTCTGGCCGACGTCGAGCAGAGCCAGCTGTTCACCCTGTGGGGCGAGCTGCGTGAAGGTGGCTTCGCCACGCCGAACATCGGCCTGCTGACCGACATCATCTGCTGCCCTGGCGGCGATTTCTGCTCCCTGGCCAACGCCAAGTCGATCCCGATCGCCGAATCGATCCAGCGCCGTTTCGACGACCTGGACTACCTGTTCGACATCGGTGAACTGGACCTGAACATCTCCGGTTGCATGAACGCCTGCGGTCACCACCACGTCGGCCACATCGGCATCCTCGGCGTGGACAAGAAAGGTGAGGAGTTCTACCAGGTCTCCCTCGGCGGCAGCGCCAGCCGTGACGCCAGCCTGGGCAAGATCCTCGGCCCGTCCTTTGCCCAGGACGACATGCCGGACGTGATCTCCAAGCTGATCGACGTGTACGTGGAACAGCGCACCGAAGACGAGCGTTTCATCGACACCTACCAGCGTATTGGCATCGACCTCTTCAAGGAACGCGTCTATGCAGCGAATCATTAAGAACAACGAGGTCGTCGACGAAACCTGGCACCTGCTGCCCAAGGATTTCAACATCGACGAAATCAGCAACTGCGACGACCTGATCGTCCCGCTGCAACTGTGGCGTGAACACAGCCGCATGCTCAAGGCCCGCGATGGCGGTCTGGGTGTGTGGCTGGATGCCGACGAAGAAGCCGAGGAAATCGGTGACGACGTGAATGAGTTCCAGGTGATTGCCCTGAACTTCCCGGCATTCACCGACGGCCGCAACTACTCCAACGCCCGCCTGCTGCGTGACCGTTACGGTTTCAAAGGTGAATTGCGGGCGATTGGCGACGTGCTGCGCGACCAACTGTTCTACATGCGCCGTTGCGGTTTCGATGCCTTCGCCCTGCGCGCAGACAAAGACCCTTACGACGCCCTTGAAAGCCTCAAGGATTTCTCGGTGACCTATCAGGCCGCCACTGACGAACCGCTGCCGCTGTTCCGTCGCCGCTGACCGTTTGTGCTCCGAGCCCTTGTCAAAGGGTTCGGAGCCTCTGCTCAGACCGCTCCCGTTCCTAATCTGTTGGGCCCTGTCGTAACCGGCAACTGCAGCCCTGGATGACGTACCAGTGCCGCATGGGTCAACTGTTTGCGCAATTCCAGGCTTTCATTTCTGAAGTTGTCGAAGATTGTCGCCATCTGGTGTGCGGCAGCTTCACGAGACAGATTGATCTGCGACTCCAGCAGGGAAAAAGCCCGTGCGCTGCGATCCCGTATTGCTGCGAAAGCATCCTGACGACTCGTCGACAAATACTCGGCCCAGAATTCCTGCCGACTGAACGAGTCGGACAATCGCGAAGAATTTTCGGCCTTGACCACTTCCCGATAAGCCCTGTCGATCTGCTCGTCGGTGACGCCGGCATACAGCGGCACATTCAGTTCAGTGGGCTGCGCAGGCAATTCCAGACGTCCCGCCAGCCGTACCCGGTAAATCAGGTTGATATCCCGCGTCTGTTGCAGGCTCAACGATTCTGTCCGTGCGCGACGCGCGGTTTCCCGCACGACCTGTTTCTCCAGCTCCTGCAATCGAAACAGTCCGCGCAACAGACGAACAAGATCCCCCTCAAGCGTCTGGTTACCGGTGCGCGCCACCGCCGCGGCCCGAAAACACAGAACCCTGACTTCGAGCTCGCTGAACAACAAGGACGCATTGGCGGCACTCACGCGCCCTTCTCTGGCCATGCGAAAGAGCACACGACGCAGCCGCTCGTCTTCACACGCGGCCTCCAGCACATCCCAGACCCGCTGGGCAAGTTTAGTGCGGGCGCGGGAATAGTCAGCCGTCCCGCGCAATTGCATGAGCATGTCGAAAAATGCCCTGGAGTCCGGATCAGCCGACAGCGATAACAAGACCTCCTGGGCTCGCGCAACCTGCACCGATGACAAACCACTGACCCAACCGGCACCTTGCACGTCAGCCGCCGGCCTCGCCGTGGTGAGGTAGTCGGGGGTGATCACGCCCAGGCTGATACCTTGCGCCCGCTGATAATCGCCGATTGCCTGGAGGCTGGTCGCCGACAGAGGGTTGCCATCGATATGAGTGCCACGATTGAGCACTGCACGCGACTTGTACACCGACGCCGGGACCTCCTCGATTCTGTTGTTGCGCAGATCCAGGGTTTCCAGCTGGGTAAGCCCGTCGATGTCCAACGGCCACCGAGCGAGGCCTGTGTCGTGTAAATCCAGATGGCGCAAGTTGCGCATCGCACCGACCACAGGTGCCTGCCCCAACGCCTTGTTCAGGCTCAGGTCCAGTGAACGCAGATGCGCTTTGCTGCCCAGCTCCTGCGCAGAGTGTTCGTTCAGGCGAATCTGGTTGTTACTCAGATCCAGCCCCGTGAGCCCCGGCATGTCCGCAATCGCCTGAGGAATGCGCGTCAAATCGTTGCCAGAAAGATCCAGCACTCGCAGACGGGGGAAGTTGCGCAGAAAGGCATTTAAACCGGCACTGGCACCCACGCCATTCATGCGCAGCACCGTCACATGGGCGAAGTCACCGATGATCACAGGAAGGTCACCCAGTGGCACCGCGTCGAAGGTCAGGCTGTAAAGACTTTCAACGGAATGTCCGGGCATCCGGGTTTCCTTGCGCCACGCCCGCAGAATGGCCCGCGCCGCCCGGTTTTTACTGCGGGACGACACTTTGAGTCTCCGGCCTTCGCTATCGTGGTACCAGGTATCGCGCTGCACCCAGCGCTCCAGCGTCTCCAGGATCGTCCTGTATTCCTCTCGCATGTCCTCAAGGGTTCTGATGGCCAACACTTCGTCAATGCTCAGTGACGAAACAAATCGATCAATCTGCACCGAGGGTGAGGGATACAGTTCAAGAGCCCGGCGCAGCAGCACTGGCGATCTTTTCGGCACCGGACCTTGAACCGGCTCTGAGTCCACTGCTGCTTGTTCGACCTGTCGATCTGCCAGCCCCATGGGCGATCGATAGTCGGTACGCGAAGCCTCGATCCCCAGCACTTTTGCAAATGCCTCCCGGCGCTGCAGTGCCAACGCGGTTATCTTTTCTCTCAAGCCCGTGCCGTCCAGATCCGTATCGACGCCAATGGCTTTGCGCGCGTGTGCCGGGAGGCTTTGCGACAATGACTGAAAGAAATTCGCCCGGGTACGTTCCGGCTGACTGGAAACAACAGTGTTGCTGGAGTCCAGGCCTTGATAACGATCGGGATACGCTTCGAGCAACACCTGATGTACAGCACCGCCGGGGCCGACAGTCGCCCGTTGATCGTTTTGCACCCCCCAATCCAGAATTTCGACAAACACATCGCCGGGCCAGCCGGGCAAGTGCGTCAATGTATCCAGCACCAGCATATCCGCGTCACGTCCACTCGCTGCGTCCAGGTACAAGCTTTCGTTTGCCCGGTTCATGCGCTGGATCTGCTGATAGCGCCGTGCTTCTTCCGCCAGACGCAGCGGTACGGTGTCAGCATCAAGCTGCTCCCATTCATGCGCATCGGCATGCTGCGCCAACTCGTCGGCGACACTGGCCGACAGCCCTGGGAACGCTTTAATGATCGGCTCTGCCCTGGACAACTCGCAGACATCGGCGCGCTGAAACAACCGGTTCATCAACGTCATGCGCATGCGAGGCGCCAACCCGGCAATGTGTTTGCCCAGCAGCGCGCCCTGATTTTTCTGTTCCACGGTGGTCGAACCCAGCAAGTGAGAACGCTCACTCTCTTTCAGCGCTGCCAGCAGCGGCGAGTAAAACTGCCCCCTGCTCAGCAGGTCTTCATGGACTTGCACCTCGCGTGCGCCTTTGGTTCCGCCATAGCGCGCCACTTCGTTAGCGGTGATATCCGTCACGACAATCGCCAGGTCCCGCGGCCAGCGCCCTGCCATGGTCAGTAAGTACAGCTGCAGATCGGCATCGGCCTGTGGCGCAGAGGCAGGGACGGCCATCTGCTCGATGAACACCGTGACTTCGGTATCCGCACGAAAACGTCTGACCGTATCCGTCAGCGTCGCCATTGTCTTGCCGCGTTCGACAAACAGCTGGCGCATGGCGGTCTCGTCTATATTGCTGGCCGCGATGATTTGCAGGGCACGACTATCCGGAATCTTCGTCTCATGAAATCCCAGACGACGAAACAGCATCAGCGTGCTCCATTCTTGAGGCAACTCGGAATCGTGTCGCCAGGCGCCCGCCCCATTGGTCTCAAGCAAGGGGCAATAGCGTTTGGGCAACGGATAGGGGCGCACCTCCCACAAACTGGTACCGCTCAATGGACGTACCGCGTACGCGTCAGGTCCCAGCGGCAGATAACCATCACTTCCACGCCAGACGAGCCCTTGCGCATCGGCCGAAAGACTGCTCGGCAATGACTCCTGCTGGCGGTAAACGCTCATGTCCGGATTCCACAATCGATGCGAAAGCGCGTCCACCGGAACACGCCGCAGGCCCTGAATGAAACTCGACGAGCGCACCGCTCTATAAGCCTTGCCTGCGGCAACACCGCCGGCGGCAAAACCCGCCATGAGAATCAGGTTTTCCAGGGTATCGAACAGACAGTCAGCGGCATGCTCCTGATCGCCATGGGCCCAACTGTCGAACCCTTCATAAATCTCGCCGAGCAACTGCACGCCGGCGACGGCACACATGACCTGTCCCAGAAGCGGGACGAAGGAAAGAAAGAACAGAGCAGTATTGAGCCCAATGGCCTTATAGGTATCCAGTCGCGCCAAGCGGGTTTTTTCGTCTTCGTCGTCGGTGGGCACCACCAGCAAACGAGTGTCGGCCCTGACCTGCGCCGCGCGGTGCCGAAAGATCGCCAGAAACAGATCCTGTTTTGCATCACCCTCAAGATCGATGCCTGACAACGGCAGATAGATCGTAGAGACCGGGAGTGGATTCGGTCGGGCGTTCAAGAGCCGCACATCCAGACCGGTGAGGAACAGCGAGCGATCCTTCATCGAAATGAAGCGCAGGAAAAAGTTGCGAAATTCGGGATCACGCAAGCGACCGCTCAACTCGACTTCGAACTTCTGGAACGACACGTATTCTTTCAAGGGGTGATCGGGATCGCCGGGGATATAGACCACGCAACGATAATCGTCATCCGCATGTTCACTGACCGGGCCGATGAACATCGGCCCTCTCAGCGACACTCCGAGCATCTCGAGACTTTGATATCCGAGTGTGTTGTTGCCGAGTTTGATCGACGATGCCTGGTCTCGCACCGACTTTAGCATCTGGCTGACATCGAAGCTTATATGGCCACGCAGACAGGCCATATTCCGATCCACATCAAATTGATCTTTTGAACACGCTACAGCTGTTTCCTGCAAACTTGCGAACTGATCTTTGTTACCAAAAAAAGATTCAACATGCTTTTGATATTGCTTACCAAGATCCAGATAGCGACATAGCCTTGCAAACTCGTGGGGCTGCATCGCCAACACCTGATTGGCGCGCCCGGTTACCCGCTTCGGAATGTATAACAGAGACCGCTCGTGATAATTACCGGCCTGGGTTTCCGACAGCTCAAAGTTCTCGCAAGCTGCCGTCAGCAGATCCCGCTCAAGCGGCAGTACGAGCTTCTTGCGCAGGCCAAGCAGGCTCGATGTGGATCGCACATGCTGAAAAACTGCACCATCAACTTCAAAAGGCTCACCCAGCTTCTCAGCCATCGCCTTGGCCAACAGTGGCGTACAAAAACTCTGGGGGGATTTCAGTGTGCGCAATTGTTCCAGCGCGGAATGACGCGATTTGAAACTGGCTTTTAAACTTTCATAGAGATCATTACGAGCAGACTCCGAAGACTCAAGCAGCCAGGAAGGTATCTGTTTTTTATACAGTTCAAAAAAGACACCTTGTTGAGCCGGCGTCATGACAGGTGGAATCGACTTACTTTTTTCAACATCCATGTTTAGCAACTTCTTTCTGAAATGGAGTATCAGAATAAAGTCGAAACACGGCTCAATACAGCGCGATTAGTTGATAAATCCTCTACTAAAACAGCAACATTATTAAACTTTAAAATATCTATATACCGCACTGTCCGCTGATGAAAATGCATCACGCTCGTGGAGCGGAAACTCACGAACGTGATGCACGTATTTACCAGAAGCGCTGCTGGGTCAAGCGGCTCCACCAGCTCAGCAATACGCGATCCACGGAACCGCTGGCCGCCATGCCGATACGCTCCTGCAGGCTTTTGCGTTCAGCGTAATGCAGGTGATAGACCTCGGACTGTTTGGCGCGCTCGGCCAGGTATTCGTCGCTGGTCTTGAGTTCATCGACCAGTTGCTTTTCCAGTGCGGCGATGCCGAGCCAGACTTCTCCGGTGGCAACTTCGTCGATCGCCAGCTGTGGCCGATAACGCGCAACGAAGTTCTTGAACAGCTGGTGGGTGATGTCCAGATCTTCCTGGAATTTCTCCCGGCCCTTCTCGGTGTTTTCACCGAATACAGTCAGTGTGCGTTTGTACTCGCCGGCAGTCAGCACTTCAAAATCGATGTCATGCTTTTTCAGCAGGCGGTTGACGTTGGGCAACTGTGCCACCACGCCGATGGAGCCGAGAATCGCGAACGGTGCGCTGATGATCTTCTCACCGATACACGCCATCATGTAGCCGCCGCTGGCCGCGACCTTGTCGATACACACGGTCAACGGCACGCCGGCTTCACGAACGCGCGCCAGTTGCGACGAGGCAAGCCCGTAGCTGTGCACCATGCCGCCGCCGCTTTCCAGCCGCAGGACCACTTCGTCCTTCGGTGTGGCCAGGGTCAGCAGCGCGGTAATTTCGTGACGCAGACTTTCGGTGGCCGAGGCCTTGATATCGCCGTCGAAGTCCAGCACGAACACCCGCGGTTTGGCTTCGGGTTTCTTCTTCTGTTTCTTTTCGGATTTGGCCTGGCCCTTGCGCAATGCCTTGAGCTGATCCTTATCGAGCAGGGTCTGCTCCAGGCGCTCACGCAGGCCTTTATAGAAATCGTTGAGCTTGCTGACCTGCAACTGGCCGGCGGATTTACGCCGGCCCTTGCTGCGCAACGCAGCGAAACTCGCCAGCACCACCAGAATGGCGATGACCAGCGTCACGGTCTTGGCCAGAAAACTGGCGTATTCAGTGAAAAACTCCACAGTGACTCCTTCAAACGATGCGCGGTTGTGAAACACGCGCGGGAATTGGCTCCAGCATACCCATGCACCAGCCCCGCGGCCAGCCGTGAAACCTCTGGCAACAAGGCTGGAACGGGCATTTCAAACAAGCGTATGTTTTTTCATTGACAGCTCACCGTCATCCCCATAACCTCGCCACAACCTTCAACGTACCGGGATGACGCGGACGTGGGCAGCATCTACTTGATTCGACATGGCCAGGCCTCCTTTGGTGCAGACGACTATGACGTCCTGTCGCCGACCGGTGTACGCCAGGCAGAAATCCTCGGCCGCCACCTCGCCGAACTCGGAATCAGCTTCGATCGCTGTCTGTCGGGCGATCTGCGCCGTCAGCAACACACGGCCAACAGCGCGCTTGAGCAATTTTCCGCTGTCGGCCTGCCGGTTCCGGCCCTGGAAATCGATTCGGCCTTCAACGAATTCGATGCCGATGCCGTGATCCGCGCCCTGCTTCCGGCCATGCTGCCGGAAGAGCCCGAAGCCCTGGAGATACTGCGCAACGCCGCGCAAAACCGTGGCGAGTTCCAGCGCATCTTCGCCCTGATCATCGAACGCTGGCTCGCCGGCACCTATGACACACCGGGTCTGGAAAGCTGGCTGGGTTTCGTCGAACGGGTACAGGCCGGGCTGCAGCGGATTCTCGAACAGGCCGACAACACCCAGAAAATTGCGGTGTTCACCTCCGGTGGCACGATCACCGCCCTGCTCCATCTCATCACTCAAATGCCTGCCCGGCAGGCCTTTGAACTGAACTGGCAAATCGTCAACACCTCGCTCAACCAGCTGAAGTTCCGCGGTCGCGAGGTGGCTCTGGCTTCCTTCAACAGTCATGCACACCTGCAACTGCTGAAGGCCCCGGAACTCATCACGTTTCGCTGAGTCCGGATTACTGTGACCCTGCTGCAATCAACCAAAAAGGATCGAACCATGACCTCCGTAGCTGATGCCGTAAAAGCAATGCAAGCCAAGTTCAACCCAGCCGCCGCTGCCGGTCTGGATCTGATCTTCGGTTTCAACATCACCGACGAAGACAAGCACTACGCCCTGATCGTCAAAGACGGCACCTGCGACATCCAGGAAGGCGAAAACGCCGACGCCAACTGCACGCTGGTGCTGGACAGCGAAACCCTGAAAGGTATCGTCAGCGGCGAAACCGACGGCATGCAGGCCTTCATGGGCGGCAAGCTGCGCGTTGAAGGCGACATGATGCTGTCGATGAAACTGTCCGAGCTGTTCCCGGCGTAAGACAGCAGCCAGTCTGCAAACAAATCCCGCCCCAGTGGCGGGATTTGTCGTTTCAGGCGTTCACACCGGCCAACGACGCCGCCAGCAGCTCCCGCGTATAGGGGTGCCGAGCCGAACGGAACAATCCGGCCGTATCGCCACGTTCCACCACCTCGCCATCCTTCATCACGATCAGATCGTGGGCCAGCGCCCGCACCACCGCCAGGTCATGACTGATGAACAGATAAGTCAGCCCGTGCTCCTCCTGCAATCGACGCAACAGCGCGACGATCTGTTTTTGCACCGTACGGTCCAGCGCCGACGTCGGCTCATCCAGCAGAATCAAATCCGGCTTGAGCACCAGCGCCCGAGCGATGGCAATGCGTTGCCGTTGCCCGCCGGAAAACTCGTGGGGATAACGATGGCGGGTCGCCGGATCGAGTCCGACTTCCTTCAATACGTCGATCACAGCCTGTTCGCGCGCCTGCGCATTCAAGTCGCTGTGCACCTGCAAACCTTCGGCAATGATCTGCTCCACGCACATACGCGGGCTGAGGCTGCCAAACGGATCCTGAAACACCACTTGCAGGCGTTTGCGCAGCGGACGCAATTGTTTACCGCTCAGTTGCTCAAGCGCCTCGCCCTTGAAGCGGACGCTGCCGTCGGCGTCGATCAGGCGCAGGATCGCCTGACCCAGAGTGGACTTGCCCGAGCCGGACTCGCCAACGATGCCCAGAGTCTTGCCCCGCTGCAGGTTCAGATCGATGCCATTGACCGCATGCAGATACGACCTGGCCCGCAGCCACCCGCCGCCCAGCGGAAAACGCACATGCAGATCACGAACGTCGAGCAAATCCTCCGCCGCATCACGGCACAGCGCCGCACCGCCGGGTTCAGCATTGAGCAATTCGATGCTGTAGGGATGCTGCGGCGCGCGGAACAATTGCTCGCAGCTTGCCTGTTCGACGATCTCGCCCGCGCGCATCACCGCTACCCGCTGGGCGATGGTGCGCACCAGATTCAAGTCGTGGCTGATGATCAGCAGCGCCATGCCCAATCGCTGTTGCAGTTCCTTGAGCAGCAACAGAATCTTGCGCTGTACCGTGACGTCGAGGGCCGTGGTCGGCTCATCGGCGATCAGCAACTGCGGTTCGCATGCCAGCGCCATGGCAATCATCACCCGTTGCCGCTGGCCGCCGGAGAGTTGATGCGGATAGGCCTTCAGCCGCTCGCGCGGTCGTTGAATGCCCACCAGTTCCAACAGTTCCAGAATCCGTTTACGTGCCGCCGCGCCCGCCAGGCCTTTGTGCAGCGCCAGGCTTTCGCCGAGTTGTCGTTCGATGCTGTGCAACGGGTTCAGCGAACTCATCGGCTCCTGAAAAATCATCGCGATGCGGTTGCCGCGCAGTTGCCGCAGATAGCGCTCGTGTACACCCAGCAACTCTTCGCCACCATAACGGATGCTGCCGTCGATCTGCGTGATGTTCGGGTCCAGCAGTTGCAGGATGCTGTGGGCCGTCACCGACTTGCCGGAACCCGATTCGCCCACCAGCGCCAGACATTCCCCTGGGCGAATGTCGAGGTCGATGCCGTGCACCACTTCCTGCCCTTTGAACGCCACCCGCAGGTCGCGTATTTCGATCAGATGTTCACGCATATCAAGTCCTGGGGTCGAAGGCATCACGGCAGGCTTCGCCGATGAATACGAGTAGAGAAAGAATCAGCGCCAGGGCAAAAAATGCCGTCAGCCCCAACCACGGAGCTTGCAGATTGTTCTTGCCCTGACCGATCAACTCACCCAGCGAAGCACTGCCGGCGGGCATGCCGAAGCCGAGGAAATCCAGCGCCGACAACGTAGCGATCGCCCCGGTCAGAATGAACGGCAGGTACGTCAACGTTGCACTCATGGCATTGGGCAGAATGTGCCGCACGATCACCTGCGCATCGCCGACACCCAGCGCCCGCGCCGCTTTCACGTACTCGAGCCCCCGGCTGCGCAGGAACTCGGCGCGCACCACGTCCACCAGACTCAGCCAGGAAAACAGTGCCATGATCCCCAACAACCACCAGAAATTCGGCTCGACGAAGCCCGACAGAATGATCAGCAGATAAAGCACCGGCAGCCCCGACCACACTTCCAGCAAACGCTGACCGAGCAAGTCGACCCAGCCGCCGTAATAACCCTGCAAGGCGCCGGCAGCGATACCGATCAATGCGCTCACCGCCGTCAAGGCCAGGGCGAATAACAGCGAGACTCGCGTGCCGAATATCACCCGCGCCAGCACATCCCGCGCCTGATCGTCGGTGCCCAGCCAGTTTTCAGCGGTGGGCGGGCTCGGGGCCGGTTCGGTCAGGTCGTAGTTGGCCGTGTCGAAGCCGAACGGGATCGGCGCAAACCACATCCGCCCGCCCTGCCCCTCGATCAGTTCACGCACCTGGGCGCTGCGGTAGTCGGGCTGGAACGGCAGCTCGCCGCCGAAATCCTGCTCGGTGTAGCGCTTGAACGCGGGGAAATACCACTCGCCCTGCCAGGTCACCAGCAACGGCTTGTCATTGGCGACCAGTTCACCGCCCAGGCTCAGGCCGAACAGCGCGAGAAACAGCCACAACGACCACCAGCCGCGCCGATGAGCCTTGAACCGCGCCCAACGGCGCTGTCCGATTGGAGAAAGCGTCGGCATCAGGCAGTCCTCGCGGTGAAGTCGATACGCGGATCGACCAGCGTGTAGCACAGGTCGCCCAGCAGTTTTATCAAGAGCCCGAACAGGGTGAAGATGAACAATGAACCGAACACCACCGGGTAATCCCGCGACACCGCCGCTTCGTAGCTCAGGCGGCCGAGACCGTCGAGGGAGAAGATCACTTCGATCAGTAACGAACCGCCGAAGAACACCGTGACCAATGCCTGAGGCAAACCGGCCACCACCAGCAGCATCGCGTTGCGAAACACATGCCCGTACAACACCTGGCGTTCACTCAGGCCCTTGGCGCGAGCGGTGACCACGTACAGCCGTGAGATTTCATTGAGAAAGCTGTTCTTGGTCAGGATCGTCAACGTTGCGAAACCGCCGATCACCAGCGCGCTGACCGGCAACACCAGGTGCCAGAAATAATCGGCGACCTTGCCCCACAGCGACAGCTCGGCGAAGTTGTCCGAGACCAGCCCGCGCACCGGAAACCAGTCCAGCGCCGTACCGCCGGCGAACACCACGATCAGCAGCAGCGCAAACAGAAACCCCGGCATCGCATAGCCGATGATGATCGCCGCGCTGCTCCAGACATCGAACGCCGAGCCGTTGTGCACCGCCTTGCGGATGCCCAGCGGAATCGATACCAGATAAGTGATCAGCGTCGCCCACAATCCCAGCGACAGGGTCACCGGCAGTTTCTGCCAGATCAGTTCGGTCACCGACGCCCCCCGGAAAAAACTCTTGCCGAAATCCAGTTGCGCGTAGCGCTTGAGCATCAGCCACAAGCGCTCGCCGGCGCTTTTATCGAAGCCGTACTGGCGCTCGATCTCGGCCACCAGTTTCGGGTCCAGGCCACGGGTCGCGCGGGACTCGCCGCCAATGCTCTCGACATGGCTGGCCCCCACCGCCGCACCAACACCAATCCCCTGCAATCGGGCGATGGCCTGTTCGACCGGGCCACCGGGCGCGGCCTGCACGATCACAAAGTTCACCAGTAGAATTGCCAGCAAGGTCGGCACGATCAGCAGCAGACGCCGCAGGCTATAACCCCACATGGGCGTACTCCTTTTGCTGCTGCATTTGCGTCGAGGTCAGCGCGGTCGGGCTGATCTCCCACCAGGTGTCGAGGCCGGCGTCGTACAGCGGCGCAATTGCCGGGCGACCGAAGCGGTTCCACCACACCGTGGAAATCCCCGGCGGGTAATAGTTGGGAATCCAGTAATAGCCCCACTGCAACACCCGATCCAGCGCATGGGCGTGGCGCAGAAGGCTCTCACGATTGTCGGCCTGGACCACGCCTTCGAGCAGCGCATCCACCGCCGGATCGCGCAGCACCATGTAGTTGTTGGAGCCGGGATCGTCGGCGCCGTCGGAACCGAAGTAGTTGAACAGCTCGCGCCCCGGCGCCTGACTCACCGGGTAACCGACGACAATCATGTCGTAGTCGCGGCTGCGCACGCGGTTGGTGTATTGCGCGGTGTCGACCTGACGAATATCGAAGCCGATGCCGATCTGCGACAGGTTGCGCTTGAATGGCAGCAGCAGGCGCTCGAAACCCTTCTGGCCGTTGAGGAAGGTGAATTGCAACGGCTCGCCGGCGGCATTCACCAATTGATCGCCACGGGGTTTCCAACCAGCAGCCTCCAGCAATTTCAGCGCCTGCAATTGCTGCGCGCGGATGTTGCCGCTGCCGTCGGTGCGCGGCGCCTCGAACACCTGACTGAAGACTTCATCGGGAATCTTGCCGCGCCACGGTTCGAGGATTTTCAGTTCTTCGGCATCCGGCAGTTCGGTGGCCGACAACGCACTGTGGGAAAAGAAGCTGCGTTGGCGCAGGTACATGCTGCGCATCATCTGCCGGTTGCTCCATTCGAAATCCCAGAGCATGGCAATCGCCTGCCGGACCCGGCGATCCTGAAACATCGGCTTCTGCAAGTTGAACGCAAACCCCTGGGCGCCTTGTGCAGCACCGGGTGCGAGGTGTTCGTGCAGCAACTTGCCCTGCTCCAGTGCCGCGCCGGCATAACCGATGGTGTAACTGGTGGCGGAGAACTCGCGGTTGTAATCGAAGCCGCCGGCCTTGAGCACTTGTCGCGACACGTCGGTGTCGGCAAAGAACTCCACGCTCAACTGATCGAAGTTATAAAGCCCACGAGTGATCGGCAGATCTCTGGCCCACCAGTCCTTGATCCGCTGGAATTTCACGCTGCGCCCGGCGTCTACCGCGATAACCTTGTACGGCCCACTGCCCGGCGGAATCTCGAAGCCTGCGCCATCGGCGAAATTGCGTGTACGCCACCAATGTTCAGGCAACACCGGCAACGTCGCCAGATCCAGCGGCAAGGTCCGGCTCTCGTTGTTCTTGAACACGAAACGCACCTGGGTCGGCGACTCGACCTGCACCTCGGCGACATCGCGAAACTGCTGGCGATACTTGAGGCTGCCTTGAGTGGTGAACAGTTCGAAGGTGTAGCGCACGTCTTCGGCGGTGATTGGCGTGCCGTCCTCGAACTGCGCCTTGGGGTTGAGGTAAAAGCGCAGCCAGCGCCGGTCCGCGTCCAGCTCCATCCGTTGCGCGACCAGACCGTAGACGCTGTAGGGCTCGTCCTTGCTGCGATAGGCCAGCGGCGCATAGAGCCAGCCGTCGATGTCGGCGACACCGGTGCCTTTGTCGATGTAGGGAATCAGGTGATCGAACGGGCCGCTCTCCAGCGAAGAGCGGCGCAAGATTCCCCCCTTGGGCGCGTCGGGGTTGGCGTAGGCCAGATGCTGGAAGTCCGGGGCGTATTTCGGGGCTTCGCCGTAGACCGTGAGGGCGTGTTGTGGCGCCGCGAAAATGAGCGGGCTCGACAACATGAAGATGCTGAAAAGCATGAGTCTGGAGAGCATCGGCAAGATCCTGATAATTGGGCGCCGCCAATGGCCCCTCGCGAGCAAGCTCGCTCCCACATTGCTTCGTGACGAACACAAATCCCCTGTGGGAGCGAGCTTGCTCGCGATGGGGCCAAAGCAGTCACCACACCTCCTGCCTACCTGTGATGTGCAACAGGCCGGCATTTTTTATAGAACTGGGTTTAGAACGATGCGTTACTAAAACCCGCCCTGACCGATCATTCTCAGAACTTGTAATTGACCCGCGTGTACAGCGTGCGGCCAAACGGGTCGCCGTATTTCGGGTCGTAGCCGCTCTGGAACGTGTAGGTCTGGTTGCTGAATGGCGGCTCGCGGTCGAACAGGTTTTTCACTCCGAGGGTCACTGCCAGGGTCTTGCGCCAGGTGTAGGTGCCGGCCACGTCCCAGACGTTGTACGAGCCGACGTAATCGTGAGTCTCGCGATCCGAGTCGTGGTAACCGCTGGTGTAGCGGTTGGTCAGGCTCGCGCCGAGCGGGCCGTAGTTCCAGCTGCCGGTCAAGCTATGACGCCAGCGGGCCACGGCGCCGGCGGAAGCAAAGTCGCCGCCGCGAAAATCGCCGAGCTTGTCGATGTAGTCGCCCTTGAGCTGCTGCTGATAGTCGTAACGGGTGACGTAAGTGCCTTGCAGACCGATGCCGAAATCGCCGTACGGCATGCTCGGCAGGCGATAGTCGAAGCTCACGTCGACGCCGTTGGTCTTGATCTTGCCGAGGTTGGCCAGGCCAGTGACGATGTGATCGATGGAGCCATCAGGCTTGCGAATCAGACGCTCCGGGTACAGCTCCGGGTTTTCGAACACCGCCGATTCAGGGAATTCGGCGATCTGGTTGGCGATGTCGATCCACCAGAAATCCAGCCCGGTGGTCAGGCGATCAAACGGCTGATAAACGAAACCGAGGGTGACGTTGCGCGCAGTTTCCGGGCTCAAATCGGTGTTGCCGCCTGAGGTACGGTTGAACTGCTGGGCACAGTCGCGGTTGGCAATGCCGCCGTTGCTCGGGTTGCCACCGGCGCACAGGCGCGGGTCGTTGTAGTTGGCATTGGTGAACGAGGTGAACGTCGGGTTGTACAACTCATAAAGCGACGGCGCACGGAAGCCTTCGCTGTAGGCGCCACGCACCACCAGCTCCTTGAACGGCTGGAAGCGGAACGAGTATTTCGGGTTGGTGGTGCTGCCGAAATCGCTGTATTTGTCGTGGCGCACGGCGGCGGACAGTTCAAGGCTGTCGAGCACCGGCACGTTGACCTCGGCGTACTGCGCCGAGACGCTGCGATCTCCTTGTACGCTGCCATTGGGATCAACGCCCAGGCTCTGCACGTCGCCGGCGAACGCGGCGAAATCCTGATGAAAGTCTTCCTTGCGGTATTCACCGCCCAGCGCCAGCGCCGAAGGACCAGCACCGAACCAGTCGCCGATCTCGCGGCTGATGCGCCCGTCAATCGCCTTGACCCGGCCCACTGCCGTCGCGTAATCGCCATCCACTCCGTTGGCCGCCAGCAAGGCCGAACCGGCAGCGGTCTGCGGGCCGAAGGGGTTGATCAAACCGTTGGCGATGCCTTGACTGACGGCTCGGTCATTCACGTAACCGCTGCGAATCGTGTTGACCACTTTGTTCTGGTTGTAAGAAGCGCCGAGGTTGTAATCCCAACCTACCAGCGTCCCGTCGAAGCTCAACAGCAAACGCTGACCAGTGTTGTCGTCCTCATGCTGGCGGGCACCGACAGCCGTCTCGCGCCAGTTCACGTCCACCGGTTGCGTCGGGTCCAGAGCAAAACCGCTTGGCCCGGGCGTAATGCCGTTGCCCGGATAGAACGCAGTACCGGGATTGACCTGATTGCCCATCAACGTACCGGGACCGATCTGAGTACGGTTTTCGTTGCGCGCCCAGAAGTATTCGAGGCTGACGTTGTGATCGTCCGACAGCTTGCCGGTGGCTTTGGCGAAGGCGGAGGTCTTTTCGGTTTCCGGTACCAGGTCGAGATAACTCCACAGGCTCTGGCGGCAGATGCCGTTGCGTGACAGCAGCCCCGGTGCATTGCAACCGGAACCGGCCAACGGGTTGGTGGCATTGCTGCCCTGGCTCCAGTTGGCGGGCGATGCCGTGCCGGAGGTGTAATCCAGGCCGCGCCCCGGCTGGTAGTTATAGGTGTAACCACGATCATCGGCGGCCAGTCGGTTCTGCTTGTCGTAGCTCACCACGCCGAAAACGTTGAAGCGATCGTCCTGCAAATCACCAAAACCCCAGCTGCCGCTGAAGTTGCGGCTTTCACCGCCGCCGGAATGGGTCGGCGTGTCGTAGTTTGTGCTGATCTGGCCTTCGGTGAGGCTGGTCTTGGTGATGAAGTTGATCACCCCGCCAATGGCATCTGTACCGTACAGCGCCGAGGCGCCATCGCGTAGCACTTCTACCCGGTCGATGGCGGCGAACGGGATGGTGTTGAGATCGACGCCCGAGCCGTTGATCGCATTGGTCGCGTTGTTGCTCAGGCGTCGACCGTTGAGCAGCACCAGCGTTTTGTTCGGGCCGATACCTCGCAGGTCGGCGTAGGACGCCCCGCCGCTGCTCGACCCCACCGAGCGCCCGGAGCCCACCGAAGACTGGTTGGCCGAGATACGGCTGACCAGCTCTTCAGTGGTGGTCACGCCCTGCTTCTGCAACTCCTCGACCCTCAGGATGGTGACCGGTACGGCGGTTTCGGCATCGACCCGGCGTATCGCGGTGCCAGTGACTTCGACCCGTTGCAACTGGGTGGTCGGCTCGGTTGCCGTGCTGTCGGCGGCGACGGCCGGCAACGTGTTGATTGCCAGCAGCAAGGCCAGGCTCAACGGGGATTTAACGGGTGAAAATCGAATCATGAACAGCCATCCCTGCGTTTTGGTTTATGCAGGGATGTGCGATGGCAGATGGGAATTTATAGGGCGCGATTTAGACCGTTGGGTGCTGAGGTTATGCAAAACCGGCAAGTCGACTCATCAGGTCAAAACCGCTTCTTTGAGCAACCGGGTATCCAGCCCAAAACGTTCTTGGGAGACCATCCTGAACTGCCCCTCCGCCAAATCGCAGCTCACCAGCAAGTTCCACGAATGCCGGGTTGCCGCCGACGGGATCAGCACAAACGGATGCTCGGCCAGTAAAGCGTCGGCGAACAATCGCTGATTGGGTGACGGCCGTGCAGGGCTCAGCCAGTAAGGGTTCGGCACTTCTTCGGGCTGCACGATTTTCACCTTCGCGTCGCTTATGACCTCAAAACACGTCAACACATAAGGCTCGCGATCTAGAGCATCAAAACTGTGGTTGGCTGCCACCTCCAGAATGGCCGAGGACGGATCGACTGACGCGTAGACGACGCGTCGTCCAGGTATATTCCAGCGACCGCCACTCAGCTTTGAACCAATCCCGCTGTCCCAGGTACCTCCATAAACCTCGGGATCCAGCCGCCAGGCATACCAATGCTTGTCCCACGGCAAGGGGTTCATGGGTAAACCCCGTAGATAAGCTGACTCAGATACTGCTCCACCATCTGAAAACCCAATGGATGCAGCGTCAATTCCAGCGGCACATGACCGTAAAAATAGGTAGAGGGTTTTTGCATCCAGTCCTCCGCCCGTGGTTGCCCCCCGAAAGCCCGAATGGCCAACTCCAGCACCAATGCATATTGGTAGGCTATGACACTCTGCTGCGGGTCAAGCCGTACCGGTTTTCCTTCCTTCAGCAGCCGTCGTACCGTTCTGACCGACTTGCCAGTGATGCGTTTGACCACGTCGCCTTGCTGGTAAAGCTCGGAGGTTGAAAGCATGTCGACGACGTCGCTCAGCTCGAAACCTTCATCGGTAAGGTGAACAATCAGCATGGCGTCATCACCGATATTCTTGCCATGCACGAGCAATTCGACAGGTTTGCCCTCGACCTTCTTCAAGCCCGCCAACCGGGGTACTTTTGCGCTGGGCAACGCGACGTCCTCCATGGGGCACCTGGCACGATCATCGCGCCACTGATGGCGAGCGGAATAAGCAGGTGTTTCGTATTCGAGGTGTGCAGTTCGCATGATCCATCCATTATCAAAGGCCTGAGTAATCGGGCCGTTTACGACTTCAATGTCATCGCCGATGCTATAGATCATGCTTCCGACGACCAACCTTAAAAAGTCGTCGGAAATATCCCCGTTTTCGCACAAAGCCCGGCAACTTCCGTAGGACGCTGCCGGGCGTCATTTCGTCCTCAACTGCCGAAGTGATAACTCACATCCAGCCACCACTGACGCCCGTACGGGTCGTAGTTGCCGGTGGGGTAATACGGCCACCCCGCCGAGTCGTCATGCTTGACCTGGTTAAGTACGTTGTTCACGGTCAGCCCGACACTCGCCCGGTCGTTGAGCTTGTACCGCGCACTGGCGTTGAACACCGTCCACGGCGACAGTCGCCCATCGCCCGCGCCGTTGGTGACCGAACCGTAACGAATCCCCATCAGCGTTGCCGTGGCCTTCTGGTAATCCCAGGTCAGGCTCGCATTGACCTTGCTGCGCCAGTCGTAATTGGTGCGCGAGGTACGCCAATCCTGGGTCGGGGCTTCGTCCGATTCCTTGTAGTAATGCGACAGCACCAGGGTGTAGCCCAGCGCCGAACTGAACGCGCCGTACTGCCCGGCGCCCCAGCGGATGTTGCTCTTGAAGTCCAGGCCGCTGACTCGCTCGCTGGCGGCGTTGATCGCGTTCACCCGCACCCGCTGCAACTGATTGGGATCGATGGCGGCATTGCCGGGGTTGCGATCGACGCGTGCCAGGGTCGACTGGCAGTTGGCCGAGTTGATGTCCTGGGTGCCATTGCGACATTCGTTCTCTTGCTGCAACAGACGGTTTTCGTCGACGGTGGTCAGCAGATCATCGATCTCCACCCGCCAGAAGTCCGTGGAGAAATCAAAGTTGCGCGACGGCGACCAGACGAAACCGTATGTCCAGGATTTGCCGCGTTCGGATTCCAGATCCGCCGTTCCGCTCTGGGTGTAATCGACGCGCCCGCGATCACACGCGCCCTCCACGCCCTGGCTGCAACCGTAATAGTCGATCTGCGCCGGGTAGTAACCGTTGCTGTCGGACTGATAGATGTAGTTCAGGTCCGGGGCGCGGAAACTGGTGCCGTAGCTGCCGCGCACCAGCAGGCTGTTCACCGGCCGCCATTCGAGGCCGAGGTTGTAGGTTTTCTGTTGTTCGGTACGGCCGCTGAATTTGTATTGGTCCCAACGCCCCGCTGCCGTCGCCAATACGGTGTCGGTAACCGGAATGCTGAACTCGCCGCCCGCCGCGTAACGCTTGCGCGAGCCGCCGGAGCTTTGCGCCGGGGTCACGCCGTAGAAGCTGCCGTCATTGAGGCTGTCATCGGGATCGATGCGATATTCCTGCTTGCCCGCCTCCAGCACACCGGCGAATCCCACCGGGCCGGCCGGCAGATCAAACAATTCACCGTTGACCGAAGCGTTGTAACTGGTCGATACCGACTTGCTGCTCTGCGTCAGGTTGCCGCGAAACTGCTCCCACTCCTGGGGCGTCAGTGGCCGGTCGAGGCGCGAGGCATCCGGCGCAAACACCGGGTAACCGCCACGGGTGCCCAACTGCGGGCCGAGGTAGAAATCCTGGATCGACGACAGCGGCGTGTAACGCGTGGTGCGCACGCTTTTGTACTCGGACCGATTGGCCGCCAGTTCATAGTTCCACCCGGTGTCGGCGATCTTGTCCGAGAGACCCAGGGTGCCGGTCCATGAGGTATCGCGCCATTTGCTGTTGTTGCTGGTGCGGCCGCCGATTTCCTCTTCACCGAAGCGCCGATACCAGCGCTCCAGATTGCCGCTGTTCTGGTTGATGAAATCCGGCGAGGTGAAAGTCGGACCACGGGTGTTGTTCTGGATGTGATCGAGGCCGTACATCAAGTCGGCGAAGACCTGACCGCTGTCGCTGAAATGCCAGGTTCCACGGGTGTAGCCGTCGTAGTTTTCCTTTTGGGTCTGCACGGTCCAGTAATCGTTGTAGATCTGGTCGGTGCGGCAACGCCCGCCGTTGTTGAACAGTTTGTTGTCGAACGTGCCCTGATACGCGCCACAGCCGGGCCCCAGATAGCGGTTGTTGGTCAGGTCGCGACGGTAGCCGACATCCGCCAGCGGCCCGCTCTGCATGAAGCCGCGATCATCGGCCCAGATCGGATCGCGGTTGGTCAGTTCGAGTCCGAACAACCCGTCGAAGTCGCCCCAACTGCCACCGCCGCTGATCTGCAAGCGCTGGTTGTCGCCGCCGCCGCGCTCGCTGGTGCCGCCCTTGAGGTTGACGTCGACGCCATTCATTTTGTCCTTGAGGATGATGTTCACCACCCCGGCAATCGCATCAGACCCGTAGATCGCCGAGGCGCCGCTGCTGAGCACTTCGATGCGGTCGATGATCGCCGACGGAATATTCGCCAGGTTGGTGAAGTTGACCTTGCCATCGTACGGTGTCGGGTAATCGGCGACCCGCCGGCCGTTGATCAGCACCAGCGTGTGGTTGGGGCCAAGTCCGCGCAGGTTGAGGGCGCTGGCCGCCGGTTGCCAGGTGTTGCCGTAGTCTTCGCCCTGGGTCATGCCGGTGTTTTGCGTCTGCGTGGCGAGGGCGTCGTAGACGTTTTTGTAGCCGCGCGCTTCCATTTCTTCGTGGGTGATGACGTTGACCGGGGTCGCACCATCGCTCTGGGCACGGGCGATACGCGAGCCGGTGACGGTGACTTTTTCCATGCGGTAATCGGCGCTGCTGGCGGGCACCACGGCAGCCGCCTTGAGCGGCGCGGTGCTTGGCGCATCGGCCGGGCGAATGCTCAGGCCCTGGGTGCCCTGCTCGACTTGCAGACCGCTGCCGAGCAAGGCCTTCTCCACCGCCTGACGGCCACCCAATGCGCCGCGCACTGCACTGCTGCGCTTGCCCTGAACCAGATTCTGGCTGAAGGAGATCGGCACGCCGGTCTGGCGCGAGATGTCCAGCAGCACCTCGTCGAGGGCCCCTGCGGCGATGTCGAAGGTAAAGACCTGAGTGGCGGCGTCTTGTGCCTGAACGGCGGCCGGGACAATGCCCGTCGCCAGCACGATGGCCAGCGTCAGGCGGGACAATTGTTGTTGTTTGAATGAGAACATCGAGGGGCTTCCCTGTTGAAGGCGTCTGCTGGGAATGAGCAGTG
Source organism: Pseudomonas gozinkensis (assembly GCF_014863585.1). Taxonomy (NCBI): domain Bacteria; kingdom Pseudomonadati; phylum Pseudomonadota; class Gammaproteobacteria; order Pseudomonadales; family Pseudomonadaceae; genus Pseudomonas; species Pseudomonas gozinkensis. Next base: position 3,665,024 of record NZ_CP062253.1, read on the forward strand.
GGCCGGCGCTTTTTATAGGGGTGCGGATAGACCGGGAAGTTATGGATTTATAACCGCGCTTCAATGCTGACCCAGTACGGGTTGTGCCAGGTGACACGGATCGGCAGCGAACGCTCCAGCAGCTGCAGGGTGCGGTCGCTGTCATCCAGCGGATAGAGGCCGCTGAGGCGCAGACCGGCGACCTCGGGGCTCAGATGCAAGATGCCGCGACGGTAACTGCGCAGGCTGTCGATGACCTCGCTCAAGGGGCGATCGCGCACCTCGAGCCGTCCCTGCACCCAGGCACTTTCCTGTCCTTTGCTGCGTTCCAGCGCGAGGATTTCCCGAGCGTCGAACAGCAGGCTTTCACCCGCCTCCACCACTTGCCGCGCACCGCTGGCGGTGACCACTTCGACCTGCGAATGCAGCATCACCAACCGCGTCGAATCCTCACCGCGCTGCACCAGAAATTTCGTCCCGAGCGCACGCATCCGCCCATGTTCGGTTTCGACCACAAATGGCCGGGCCAGATTCTTCGCGACATCGATCAGCAGCTCTCCGCTGCGCAAGTCCAGCAGGCGTTCCACGCTATCGAAACGCGGCACCACACGACTGCGGGCGTTCAACGTCAGGGCGCTGCCGTCCTCGAGGGTGAATTCACGTCGTTCACCAGTACCGGTCGACAACTCGCCGGATTCGGGCAGCCAGCCATAACGTCGACCGAGCAAGCCCGCTAACACGGCGATGCCGAGTACGCTCAAACTGCCGCTGAGGAACCGTCGGCGACTGGACGGCGCATTCAGGCTGTGCAGCACACTCTCACGGGGCAGTCCGCGCAGGTTCGAATGGCGCAGCAGATTCAAACCGCCCCCCATTTGCTCGATGATCTGCTGATGCCGTGGATCTGCCGTGCGCCAGGCGTCGAACGCAGCACGCTCCTGCAAGCTGACATCCCCCGATTGCAGCAGCGCCATCCATTGCGCGGCTTCGTCGATCAGCGTTTCGTCCGACCTCATGCCTGCATCGCCTGATAGCAACGTTTGAACGCCTCGACCATGTATTGCTGCACGCGGCTGGTGGACACGCCGAGGCGTTCGCCGATTTCGCTGTAGGTCAGGCCATCAAGCTGGTGATAGAGAAACGCAGCCTTGGCCTTGGCCGACAAGCCGTTAAGCAAGCGATCCACCGCCAGCAGCGTTTCGATCACCAACTCCCGTTCCTCGGGAGACGGATGCACCGGCTCCGGCGCCAAGGCAAGGCTTTGCAGATAGGCGCGCTCCAGATCCTGCCGGCGCCAGCCTTCATAGACCAGCCGCCGCGCAATCGTGGTCAACAGCGCGCGGGGTTCGCGAATCGCCAGCGGATCGGGCAGCGCCAACACCCGAAGAAAAGTTTCCGAAGCAATGTCCTGTGCGCTGTGCGGGCAGCCCAGGGTTCGGCTGACCGCGGCACACAACCATCGGTAGTCCTTTTGGAACATCTGTCCGATGACCTGGTAATGCGGGTTGTGACTCCCCATGCCTTACTCCCTGAAAACGGGCTCCACCCGCTGCGAAAATCCATGGATACGCCGGGATCTTCCGGCGTTGATCAGGGGTGCGACTGTGCAATAGCGCCTGAGACATTTGAAGTAATAAAAAATCAGGACAAGCAAACCTTTGAGAATAAGGCCTGTCGTCGCCACGGCAACACTGGCTGACACAACGTTGATCTCGATCACTGGCGCCCGCCACGCCACTCTCTAACCTTGCGCCTCCATCGATAGCCACGGACGGCTCACCGGGAGCCTGCGGCTGACCTTTCAAGGAAGAGCAATCATGCGATCACTCAACATCATTCTTCTGTCGTCGGCATTCAACGGCCTGACCCAGCGCGCGTGGCTGGAACTGCGTCAGGCCGGACATTCACCCAGCGTGGTGCTGTTTACCGACGAAACCGCCGTGTGCGAACAAATCGAAAACAGCGGTGCCGACCTGGTGATCTGCCCGTTTCTCAAGGACCGTGTTCCCCACGCACTGTGGAGCAACCCGCAGCGTCCGGTTGTCATCATTCACCCCGGCATCGTCGGTGATCGCGGTGCCAGCGCACTGGACTGGGCAATCATGCGCGAGCTGCCGTCCTGGGGCGTGACCGCCCTGCAAGCGGTGGAGGAAATGGACGCTGGTCCGGTCTGGGCCACTTGCGAATTCAACCTGCCGACAGGCCTGCGCAAATCCGAGCTGTACAACGGCCGGGTCAGCGACGCGGCGATCCGTTGTATCCGTGAAGTGGTGGAAAAATTCATCGAAGGCTTTGTGCCGGTGGCGCTGGATTACAACGATCCGAAAGTGCGTGGACGCTTGCAACCGAACATGAAACAGGACGACCGCACCTTCAGCTGGCACGACTGTTCGCGCTTCATCAAGCGCTGCATCGACGCGGCGGACGGCCAGCCCGGCGTACTCGCCAGCCTCGCCGGTGGACAGTATTACGTGTTCGACGCGCACCCCGATCAGCGCACTGGCATCCCCGGCGAGATTCTCGCGGTACACGACGACGCAGTACTCGTAGCGACCGGTGATCACAGCCTGTGGATCGGCTCGCTGCGACGCAAACCGCAACCGGGCGAAGAGACCTTCAAGCGTCCTGCGCGGCATGTGCTGGCCGGAAAGTTGTCCGGCGTGCCGGTGCTGGACTGGTCGGTTGCCAACGCGCCGTTCAGCGACGAGGCGTATCAACCGATCCGTTATCGCGAGTCCGGTCAGGTCGGCGAGCTGACGCTGGAGTTCTACAACGGCGCCATGAGCACCGAACAATGCCGACGCATGGTCGAGGCGCTGCGCTGGGCAAAATCCCGCGACACCCAGGTGTTGTTGATCAAGGGCGGACGCGGCAGTTTTTCCAACGGTGTGCACCTGAACGTGATTCAGGCCGCCGAGGATCCGGGTGCCGAAGCCTGGGCCAATATCCAGGCCATCGATGATGTGTGCGAAGCATTGCTCAGCGCGCGGCAACTGGTGGTCAGCGGTCTCACCGGCAATGCGGGCGCCGGCGGTGTGATGCTCGCACTGGCGGCTGACATTGTGTTCGCCCGCGCCGATATCGTGCTCAATCCGCATTACAAAAGCATGGGCCTGTACGGCTCGGAATACTGGACCTACAGCCTGCCCCGCGCCATCGGCCCGGCCATGGCCGAACAATTGACCCAGGCCTGCCTGCCGGTCAGCGCTGCGCAGGCGCTGCAACTGGGCATGGTCCAGGAAATCGGCCCGCGCTGCCCCGACGAGTTTTCGCTGTGGCTGCTGCAACGGGCCAACAGCGTGCTCAGCGATCCGACGTATGCGCCGGTGCGCGAACGCAAGCTGCGGGTCGATCATGTGCTGATCCGCCAATGCCGCGAGGCCGAGCTGCAAGAGATGCAGGAAGACATGCTGTACAACCGCAATCAGTTCGCCGAGAAGTGCCGCAACTTCGTCTACAAGCGCAAGACTTGCTGCACGCCGGCGCGGTTGGTGGAGGATTGGGCGCGGGTGCGTGATGTCGAAGTGGCTGACTGAACAATGACGCGGTCCCGGGGCTGCCCGTACAATGCGCGCACCTCAACCACCGGCCCGCCCATGGACATCGACCTCGCCCGCACCTTTCTGGAAATCGTCCGCCACGGCAGCCTCGCCGCGGCGGCTGAAAAGCTGTTCGTCACCCAAACGGCGATCACTGCCCGGGTCCAGAAACTCGAAAGTCAGTTGGGCAGCACGCTGTTCGTGCGCAACCGTGCCGGTGCGCGGCTGACCGCCAACGGCGAGGCCTTTGTGGTCTACGCCAATCAACTGGTGCAGACCTGGGAAGCGGCGCGCCGCGACCTGCCCTTGCCCGAGGGCTATCACAACGTGCTGCACATCGGCGGCGAGGTCAGCCTGTGCAACCCGCTGATGCTCAGCTGGGCTGCTGAGCTGCGGGAGAAAATCCCCGGCCATGCGTTGCGCATGGACATCCGCGACGGCGAAAACCTGCTGCGCCAGCTCGAACTGGGGGTGCTCGATGCGGCGCTGGTCTATCAACCGGAATACTGGCCGGGGCTGCAGGTCGAGCAGGTGCTGGAAGAGAAACTGATTCTGGTCACCACGCCCGGCCGCCCTGCCCCTTACGTGTACATCGACTGGGGCCCGGACTTCCGCCGCCAGCACGACGCGGCCCTGCCGGAAAAGGCCAAGGCCGCTCTGAGCTTCAACCTCGGCCCGCTGGCCCTGCAATACATCCTGGAGAACGGCGGCAGCGGCTATTTCCGGACCCGGGTCGTGCGCACTTATCTGGAAAGCGGCGCGCTGGAGCCGGTCACCAAAGCCCCGGAATTCGGCTATCCGACCTACCTCGTCTATTCCCGCGACCGCGACTCGGCGATCCTGCAACAGGCGTTCGATCTGCTGCGCGAAGTCATCAGGGCCGATGATGACTGGTCGCAGCGCTGGAACCCGTTGAGCTGACGGCCGCCATACACCGGATCATGGCAGTTGTGACCTGAAGGTTGCCCCTGCACAAACGGCGGGATCGGCTAATCTGCCGGGATAATGACAATATCCGCAGGTGACCGCAGTGAGGCAGACCACCGAGGCATTTCGCAGCCGCTACCGTGCGGCGATCCATCCGCGCTACAACCCGTGGCTGCACGGCGCGTTCGTGCTGCTGTTCGGCGCGCTGGCCATCGGCGCGTTCTGGAGCAGCGTGCACCAGGTGCGGCCGCTGGAATGGCTGACCGTGCCGCTGACCCTGCTGTTCTTCAATTTCGGCGTGTACATGGTGCACCGCCACCTCGGCCACCATAAAAAAAGCTTCGCCCGAATGTTCTACGCCCGGCATGCGGGCGATCATCACAGCTTCTTCACCCCCGGCCACATGACTTACGACGGCGCCCGCGACTGGCGGGTGATCCTGTTTCCGGCCTGGCTGATCGTGCTGCACACCCTGGCGATCACCTTGCCCCTGTGGTGGCTGTTCGCGCAGATCAACGCCAACGTCGCCGGGCTGTTCGGCGGCTGCATGGTGTTCGGCTACCTGACCTATGAAGTGTTCCATGCCTGCGAGCATCTGCCGCCGCAGAACCCGCTGACCCGCCTGCCGTGGATCCGCCAGATGCGCCGCCTGCACGAGCTGCATCACCGTCGCGAGCGCATGCAGGAGCGAAATTTCAACATCGTTTTTCCGCTGATGGACTACCTGTTCGGCACCCTCTACTGGGAGCCGGATACCGCCCCTTCAACCGATTCGAGAACGCCCATGACCCGCATGCAGCACACAGTCGACATCGCCGGTGATCCGATCGCCGTCCTCGCCTACGCCGCCACCGTCAGTCGCTGGCCTGAATGGCACCCGTCTTCGCTGAAGATTGACGGTCCCAGCGGTGCGCTGCATGCCGGGGCGCGATTCGACGAGGACATCCACGCCGGCGGTCGCGAGGGGCATTTGCGCTGGGAAGTCACCGAGTACCTGCCCGGCCGGCGCTGGTGTGCCCGGGCCCAGGGTGATCAGGGTCTGTCGTTGCTGCTGACCTATGAATGCTCGGCGCACAACGATGCCACGCGGTTCGTGCGTACCCTCGATTACCAGTTCGAGGGCATCGGTCTGCGCATTGCCAACCACCTGCTGCTCAAACGGCGCATTGATCGCGAATCGGCGGCTTCGATGCTGGCCCTGCGCGACATGGCGACCCGGCACCTGGCCCTTGCAGGAGCTCACGTGTGAGATGGCGCTCTCTGGTGTTGCTGCTGATTGTCGGACTTCTGGCCTTTTTGCTGTTGATGCCGACCAAGGTCGAGCCCGTGGCCTGGACGCCGCAACAGGCGCCCTCGCTGACCGAAGGCCCGTACGCTGACAACCAGCGACTCAAGGGCGCGGCGCAAGTCGGCCCGAGTGACATCGAAGGCCCGGAAGCGCTGCTGCTGGAAAACGATTTTCTGATTACCGGGCTGCATGACGGACGCCTGCTGCGCACCAGCCTCGACGGCCAGCAACGCCAAATCCTGGCGGATACCGGCGGCCGGCCGCTGGGATTGGCGCGGCATTCCAACGGTTTGCTGGTGATCGCCGACGGGGTCAAGGGTTTGCTGTCTCTCGACGCGCAGGGCCGGCTGGTGGCGTTGACCACCGAAGCCAATGGCCTGCCGTTCGGCTTCACCGATGACGTGGCCATCGACAAGTCCGGGCATTACGCCTATTTCAGCGATGCTTCGAGTCGCTGGGGTTACGGTCGCGATGGCGAAGCGATCATTGAACATGGCGGTGACGGACGCCTGCTGCGCTATGACTTCCAGACCGGCAAGACCGTCGTGCTGCTCGACAAACTGGAGTTCGCCAACGGCGTGACCCTCGGCCCGGAAGACGCCTACGTACTGGTCAACGAAACCGGCGCCTATCGAATCAGCCGTTATTGGCTGACCGGGCCGAAGGCCGGCACCCACGACCTGTTCATCGACAACCTGCCGGGGCTGCCGGACAACCTTGCGTTCAATGGTCGGGATCGCTTCTGGGTGGCGCTGTACACGCCGCGCAACCCGCTGCTCGACCGCACCGCTGAACACCCGTTCGTACGCAAGATGATCGTGCGGGCGATGACCGTGCTGCCCAAACCGGTGGAGAAACGCGGGTTCGTGCTGGGGCTGGATCTGGACGGCAAGGTGATCGCCAATCTGCAGGATGCCAGCAGCGGCAATTACTCGCCGATCACCACGGTGCGCGAGTATGGCAACTGGTTGTATTTCGGCTCGCTGAAGGCCACGCACATGGCGCGCTTGCCGTTGGAGGCGGCCTTGAAGTGAGGCTTTGAGATTTGTGATGAATTGGCTGACGCCATCGCTGCGATGCGGCGGGCCGACAAGCCAGCTCCCACAGGGTTTTTCGTCGTTTGCAGGTTTCGCGACCAACACGGTCACTGTGGGAGCTGCGGTGCGACGACTCGACTTGCCAGCGATGGCGGACTATCAGTTACTGGATCGATCGAACTTGTCGGGATCTTCGTCCTCCGGCACTTCCTCGCTCTTGCGCTCCTCTTCAGGATTACGAACGGTGTGCGCCGGGCTGTTGGGCTCGGGATGCGTCGGAACCGGGTCAAATGCGCCCTGCTCTTCACTGGGGAATTTTGGCTTGTTCATAAGGCACCTCGCAGAGAGTCGCTATTTGAAGACTCTGAACATTCGAGGTGCCGGTCGGGGCTGTCGTTCCAGTCATTTCACCACCGGAGGCCGGTGGCGCGACTGACGGTCAGGATCGGGCCTGCAATTGCTCGACGATCTTGTCTTTGACCTGCAAGCGTTTCTCTTTGAGTTTCTTCAGTGTGTCGTCGCTGGGTGCATCCGAAGTCGCCGTCTCGGCCTTGACGACTTCGGCGTCCGCCTGGGAATACTTGTTGATCAGTGCATCCAGATGTGGATCCGCGGTGCGTCGTTGCTGGATCTCTTCCTTCGTAAGTTTCAAGTCCTGTAACAAATCATGGGTCACCGGCATGGAACACCTCCGTCAGTTGATCGGCAGCCAACACGACCGATTGCGCTGGCCAGTTATCAGAATGGCCTCGGTTGACCGGTTCTGTCGACCACCTGTCAGACCAGCGGTGCCCGTTCGTCGCCCTGTCGCAAACCCGATAAAACCTTCGCCCGCGCTCGTCCCTCCATTGAATAACGCTCACAAAAACCTGCGTGGAGAAGCAACAATGGACGGATTCAAACTGCGTCATCTTTTCCTGGCCGTTGCATTGAGCACCGGCATGGGCTCGGCCTTCGCCGCCACTGACAATGACTTCGTCGACAACGCCGCTGCCGGCGGCATCGCCGAGATCGAAACCAGTCGCCTTGCCCTGGAAAAAAGCCAGTCGGCCGACATCAAGGCCTTCGCCAACATGATGATCACCGACCACGGCAAGGCCAACGATGAACTGGCCACGATCGCCAAGGCCAACGACATCGAAGTACCGGACACCACCACGCTGGTCAAACAGGCCAAAGAGAAAATCCTCGACATGCGCGATGAGTCCTTCGACGCCGCCTACGCCAACAATCAGGTCAAGGCCCACGAAGAAGCCATCCAGCTGTTCGAGAAACAGGCCAACACCGTGACCGACGATCAGGTCAAGGGCGCCACCGAGCTCAAGGGTTTCGCCCAGAAAATGCTCCCGGGGCTGCAAAAACACCTGGCCGCCGCCAAGGAATTGCAGGCCAAGCACCCGAGCAAATAAACGCAACACATCTCAAGAGGCCGCCTCCATTGGACGCGGCCTCTTTTTTGGCACGCCGTTTTTCGCAAAAGATCAGCGTCGCCAGCCATGGCGACTAGAGTTAACGGTGCGTTTCTTGCGGCAGATCAAAAATATCCTCGCAATATCGAACAACTATTTCGAACGCCAAGGGTCATTCACTTCGCGCCGGTCATTTTCCAAAGAACCGGCCCCAATTCGCAATGGAGCACGACGCACATGGCAGCACTGCAGAACAGCACACTCGATGCGATCAAAAACAAACAGGCACAACTGCTGGGCGAATGGATCAACGGACTGCAGGCCAGCGGCGCTACCCGCAACCTCAAAGAACACGACATACAGCAACAGACCACCGAGTTCCTGCAACTGGTGGTCAGCGGACTGGAAAACGACAACGGCACCAACATCGCCGCGCCGGGCTGGGAAAGCATCCGCCAGTTCCTCGAAAAACTCTCCCACAGCCGGGCCCTGCTCGGGCAGGACTCACAGCAGACCGCCAGCTTCATTTTCTCGCTCAAGGGCCCGTTGTTCACCCTGCTGCAAAACCATTACCAGGATCAACCGGCCCTGCTCGCCGAACAGCTCTGGGAAATTTCCGAACTGCTCGACGCCTTCGGCCTGCACACCATCCGCACGTTCCAGAAATCCCGTGAAGCCGTGATCAAGCGCCAGCAGGAAGAACTGCTGGAACTGTCGACCCCGGTGGTCAAGCTGTGGGATGGCGTCCTCGCCCTGCCGATGATCGGCACCCTCGACTCACAGCGTACTCAGGTGGTGATGGAATCGCTGCTGCAACGCATCGTCGACACAGGTTCGGAAATCGCCATCATCGACATCACCGGCGTGCCGACCGTCGACACCCTCGTGGCCCAGCACCTGCTGAAAACCGTGACCGCGATCCGCCTGATGGGCGCCGATTGCATCATCAGCGGTGTGCGACCGCAGATCGCCCAGACCATCGTCCACCTGGGCCTCGACCTGCAAGGCGTGGTAACCAAGGCCAATCTGGCCGATGCCTTGAAACTGGCGCTGACTCGCCTGGGCATCACCCTCGCGAAGACGGTTTAAACGATGGAACGCATCCCGATTCTTCAGATGGGCGACTTCCTGCTGGTGACCATCCAGGTCGACATGCATGACCAGCTCGCCCTCACCCTGCAGGACGACCTGTCCGAGCGCATCAGCAAAACCTCTGCCCGTGGGGTGTTGATCGACATCTCGGCGCTGGACATGGTCGATTCGTTCATCGGCCGGATGATCGGCACCATTTCCGGTCTGTCAAAAATCATGGACGCCGAAACCATGCTCGTCGGCATGCAGCCGGCGGTGGCGATCACGCTGGTCGAGCTCGGCCTGAACCTGCCGGGCGTCAGCACCGCGCTGAACGTCGAGCGCGGCATGAAACTGTTGCAGGAACGAGTACGCCAGCAATGACCGTGCGCAGCAGCGGTACACAACCGATCAACATCGAGCAGGACGTGGTGCTCGCCCGGCAACTGGCGCGCAAACTGGCCACCGAATGCGGCATGCGCCTGATCGACCTGACCAAACTGGTGACCGCCGTCAGCGAGCTGGCGCGCAACACCATGGTCTATGGCGGTGGCGGCGACATGGACTGGCAGATCCTCGACGACAACCACAAGGTCGGCCTGCGCCTGACCTTTCGCGATGAAGGCCCCGGCATTCCCGACCTCAAACTGGCGATGACCGATGGCTGGACCTCCGGCAGCGGTCTGGGCCTGGGCCTGACCGGGGCCAAGCGACTGGTGGACGAGTTCGAACTGGACACCGAGCCCGGCAAAGGCACTCGCATAACGATCACCCGATGGACATGAATATCAGCGGGAGCCTGACCCAGGTGTTGGTGATCGAGGACAGCAGCCAGATCGGCCATGCCCGGCGCACGGCGCAGCGGCTGGCCGAACAGCACGGTTTCGATGAACGCGATGCCGGACGTGTCGCACTGGTGGCCACGGAACTGGCGAGCAACGTGCTCAAACATGCGACGCACGGCGAAATGCATCTACGGGTGCTGAAGCGGGCCGAGGGTTTCGGTATTGAAATACTGGCGGTCGACCGGGCCGGCGGCTTCGATCTCGACGCGTGCATGGCCGACGGCTTTTCCACGGGTGGCACGCAGGGGATCGGCCTCGGTGCGGTGTCGCGTCAGACTGAAGTCTTTGATGTGTACGCCGACGCTCGGGGCGCGGTGTTGCTGGCGCGGCTGTATCCACGCAGCGACCGGCAGCCGGATCAGCGTTTCGGCATCAGCCAGCACTCATTGCACAACGACCCCGCGTGCGGTGATGTCTGGCATCTGGCGTTCAACGGGCCGGACATCAGCGCCCTGATCGTTGACGGTCTGGGCCATGGCGAAGACGCCGAGCGCGCCGGACGGGCCGGTGAGAAAGCCTTCGCCCTGGCCCCATTCGCCGCCCCGGTGTTGCTGATGGAAGACCTGCACCGGGAAATGATCGGCACCCGGGGCGGCGCGGTGGCGTTTGCGCAGTTCCATGGCGAGCGCGACAGCCTGACCTATTCCGGTGTCGGCAACATCGGCGCCAGTCTTGTCACGGCCGACAAATCCCGCGGACTGGCCTCGCACCCCGGAATCGTCGGCGGCCAATACCGAAAAGCCCAGCCCTTTGACTATGCTCACGTGAACGGACATCTATTGATCATGTATAGCGACGGCTTGCAGTCCCGCTGGAACCTTCAGGATTACCCCGGTCTGGTGCATCGCCATCCCGCCGTGATTGCCACCGTTCTGCACCGCGATTTCTGTCGCGCGCGCGACGATGTAACCGTGCTGGTCGTTGCCCTGGAGTCTGCCCATGACTGAGTCCCCGACCTTGAACAACGCCGAGCAGGCCGCACTGATCGCCCAGTTGCAGAGCGAAACCGCGGCGCTGCGCGAAGAGCTCGACGAAACCAATCAGGGCGTGCTCGCCCTGTACGCCGAACTCGACACCCAGGCCGAACAGCTGCGCCAGGCGTCCGATCTGAAAAGCCGCTTCCTGTCGTACATGAGCCACGAGTTCCGCACCCCGTTGGGTTCGATCCTGAGCATCAACAGCCTGCTGGCCGACGAACTCGACGGCCCGCTCAGTCCCGAGCAACACAAGCAGGTCGCGTTCGTCAGCAGCGCCGCCCGTGAGCTCAGCGACATGGTCGACGACCTGCTCGATCTGGCGAAGATCGAGGCCGGACGCATCAGCATTTCCCCGGCGTGGTTCGACATGTTCGATCTGTTCGCCGCACTGCGGGGGATGTTCCGGCCAATTGTCGACGCCACGGCTGTGGACCTGATTTTCGAAGAGCCGGTGGGCCTGCCGCGTCTCTTCACCGACGACAAGAAGCTGGCGCAGATCCTGCGCAACTTCATTTCCAACTCGCTGAAATTCACCACCCGTGGCGAAGTCCGGGTCTCGGCGCGCCTTGAAGGTCAGGACAAAGTGCGTTTCGCCGTCAGCGACACCGGTATCGGCATCGCCCCTGAATTGCACGGCACCCTGTTCGAGGACTTTTCACAGGTCGACTCGCCGCTGCAAAAACGCCTGCGCGGCACCGGGCTCGGCCTGTCGCTGTGCAAGCGTTTCGCCGAACTGCTCGGCGGTGAGGTCGGTGTCGAGAGTACACCGGGCGTGGGCTCGAGCTTTTTCGTGATTATTCCGTTGGCGATTGCCCAGGAGAACGTCGATGAAACATGACATCCGTCTGTTGATCGTCGATGACAACGTCGCCACTCGCTATGCCTTGCGCCGGCGGCTGGAGCGCCATGGTTACGAAGTGCTGGAGGCCGGCACGGGCGGCGAAGGTCTGGCACTGATCGCCAGCGAAGCGCTCGATGCGCTGATACTCGACGTCAATCTGCCGGACATGAGCGGTTTCGACATCGTGCGCAAACTGCGTGCCGAGCCGGGTACCGCCTTGCTGCCGGTGATCCACGTGTCGGCGGCGTCGATCCAGACGGGCGACATCATCACCGGCCTCGATGCCGGGGCCGATGCCTACCTGATTCACCCGGTCGATCCCGATGTGCTGCTGGCGACGTTGCGCACCCTGCTGCGGGTGCGCGACACGGAGAACGCGTTGCGCGAAAGCGAGGCGCGTTTCCGCGAGATTTTCGTCAACGTCTCCGCGCCGATTGCGGTGCTCGACGCCGACCTGAAAGTCCACGAGTGCAACCACGCCTTCTCCCAACTGATCCAGGACAACCGCGACCCGCAGACCCTCAGCGAATGCTTCGCCGAGGATCAGAGCGCGATCCTCGACGAACTGCGCCTGCGACTGGAGGACGGCGAGCGCTGGAAAGGCACGCTGAATATGCGCGTGCAGGGCGAGATCCGCGAGACCGAGTGGCAGATTTCACCCTATCGCACCCCGAGGCTGAGCCTGGTGTTCGTCGAAGACGTTACCGAACACCGTCATCGTGAGCGCTCGCACCTGGCGCGGCTGGACGACACCACCACGCAACTGGCCAAGGAAGTCGCCGACCGGGTCCGCGCCGAATCGCAACTGCTGCAAGTACAGAAAATGGATGCGCTGGGCAAACTCACCGGCGGCATCGCCCATGACTTCAACAACCTGCTGACCGGGATCATCACCAGCCTCGAACTGATCCAGAAACGCGTTGCCGATGCCCGCACGGACAAAGTCAAGTTCTACGCCGAAGCCGCCCTGAACTCGGCGATGAGCGCGGCCTCACTGACCCATCGCCTGCTGGCCTTTGCCCGACAGCAACCGCTCGACACCCGCCCGGTGGACATCAACGATCACGTGCGTTCGCTCGAAGAGTTGCTGATGCGCACCATCGGCGAACGTATCGCCCTCAAGCTTGAGCTGACCACTAAACCGGCGATTGCGCTGGTCGACCCGATCCAGCTGGAAAGCGCGGTGCTCAACCTGGTGATCAATGCCCGGGACGCGTTGCCTCAGGGCGGCAATATCTGGGTCAGCACCTATGCGGCGTACTCTCACGGCGATCCAAATCTTACCGATGGATCCTATGTGGCGTTGTCGGTGCGCGATGACGGCACCGGCATCGAGCACAACGTGATCGACAAGGTGTTCGACCCGTTCTTCACCACCAAACCGCTGGGCCAGGGCACCGGTCTGGGACTGTCGACTATCTACGGTTTCGCTCGTCAGTCCGGTGGCGATGCGCACATCCGCAGCGTGGCCCGACGCGGCACCGAAGTGACGATCATGCTGCCGGCCACCAACGATCCGACCGCTGTCGATCTGATGCCGCCAGTGGTCGATCCACAGGGATCCGGCGAGCATGTGCTGATTGTCGAGGACATGCCGTCGGTGCGGCTGTTCGTCACTGAAGTGCTGGAGGACGCGGGCTACCGCTGCACCCAGGCCGGCGATATCGAAACGGCGCTGGAGCGCTTGCAGAACGACCCGTCGATCAACCTGCTGTTGACCGACGTCGGCCTGCCAAGCATGAGCGGCCGCGAACTGGCCGACGTTGCACGGGGCTGGCGCGAAGCCTTGCCGATCCTGTTCATGACCGGTTACGCGGAAACAGCGATCAACCGCCAGGTGTTTCTCGGTGCGGGCATGGACATGCTGGTCAAGCCATTCCAGATCAGCGAATTGCTGGACAAGGTACGTCGCACCCTCGACGGTGCCTGACACACCGCCATCGCGGGCAAGCCCGCTCCCACCGTTTTTTGTGCCGTACACAAATTCGTGAACACATCAGACTCTGTGGGAGCGGGCTTGCCCGCGATGAGGCCGGCCCAAACGACGCACTCAGCGGCTGAGGGCCCGGGCTAGAAACGGCGCAGTCCGGCTCTTCTTGCTCGCCGCCACCTTCTGCGGCGTACCGGCCACGACGATCCTGCCGCCCTGATCCCCCGCGCCCGGACCCATGTCGATCACCCAGTCGCTCTGCGCCACCACGCGCATTTCATGCTCGACCACGATCACCGTGTGCCCGGCCGTCACCAGCGTATCCAGTTGCGCCAGCAAGCGGTCGACGTCGCGCGGGTGAAGGCCGGTGGTCGGTTCATCCAGCACATACAACGTCGCGCCGCGCTGATTGCGTTGCAGTTCGGTGGCCAGTTTGATCCGCTGGGCTTCGCCGCCGGACAATTCGGTTGCCGGTTGCCCGAGACGCAGGTAACCGAGACCGATGTCGCGCAGCACCTCCAGCGAACGGCGGATCCCCGGTTGCTCGGCAAACACCGCCACCGCTTCGTCCACCGTCAGTTGCAGCACCTGCGCGATGCTCAAGCCCTGCCAGAGGATGGCCAGGGTCTCGGGGTTGTAACGCGCGCCATGGCAGGTCGGGCACGGCGCATAAACGCTGGGCATGAACAGCAACTCGACACTGACAAATCCCTCGCCCTCGCAAGTCGGGCAGCGACCCTTGGCGACGTTGAAGGAAAACTGCCCGGCGTCGTAACCCGCCGTTTTCGCCTCGGAGGTTGCGGCGAACAATTTGCGCACGTTATCGAACAGCCCTGTGTAAGTCGCCAGATTCGAACGCGGGGTGCGGCCGATGGGTTTCTGATCGACCTGCACCAGACGCTTGATCGATTCCAGCCCGGCACTGACCTGGCCGGTGCTGGCGAGCGGAGTGTCATCCTCCAGATTGAGTTCTTCCGGCTCGGCATCACTGACGCTGCGCCCGAGCTGCGCGCCGACCAGTTCCAGGAGTGCCTGACTGACAAGGCTCGATTTGCCCGAACCGGAAACCCCGGTGACCGAGGTGAAACAGCCCAGGGGAAATTCGGCGCTGAGGTTATCGAGATTGTTGCGGGTGACGCCGTCGAGCTTCAGCCAGCCCGACGGTTTACGTGCGGCGCGGGTCGGCCGTTGCTGTTCGGCGAACAAATAGGCACGGGTCTGCGAGTGCTCGATCGCCGCCAGCCCCGGCGGCGGGCCGCTGTAGAGAATCTGCCCGCCCTTTTCGCCTGCTGCCGGGCCGACGTCGATCAGCCAGTCGGCCCGGCGCATGGTGTCCAGATCGTGTTCGACCACAAACACGCTGTTGCCGTCAGCCTTGAGGCGCTGCAAGGCCTCGAACAGTGCCTCGCCGTCAGCCGGGTGCAGGCCGGCAGAGGGTTCGTCGAGCACGTAGATCACGCCGAACAATTGCGAGCCCAGTTGGGTAGCCAGCCGCAGGCGTTGCAACTCGCCGGACGACAGGGTCGGCGTACTGCGCTCCAGTGCCAGATAACCGAGGCCGAGATCGGTCAGGGTGCTGACCCGGTCCAGCAAGTCCTCGGCAATGCGCTGCGCGGCCAGGCGTTTTTCCAGCGACAGGTTCGGCGTATGGCGAACGTCCGGCGCGTTGGCGTGGCCGCTGGCGCCGTGGGCCACGCGCTGCTGTCGGGCTTCGCGGGTCTGGCGGTGGGTCAGGGTTTCACCGGTTTCATCGGGGTGTTCCAGCCAGCTCGCGTCCGCCACCGGTTTCAAGACCTCGGCGACTTGCAGCAGCGGCATCCGCGACAATTCGCCGATGTCATGCCCGGCAAACGTCACCGACAGCGCCTCGCGCTTGAGCCGCTTGCCATCGCACAGCGGGCACAGGCTGCCGATCATGAATTGCGACACGCGCTTCTTCATCAGCGCACTTTGCGAATGGGTGAAGGTGTGCAGGATATAGCGTCGGGCGCCAGTGAACGTGCCTTGATAACTCGGCTCCATGTTGCGCTTGAGGGCGACGCGGGTTTCTTCCGGCGTCAGCCCGGCGTACACCGGAACGGTCGGCGTTTCTTCGGTGAAGAGGATCCAGTCACGCTGTTTTTTCGGCAGCTTGCGCCACGGGATATCGACGTCGATGCCCATGGTCACCAGAATGTCGCGCAGGTTCTGCCCCTGCCAGGCCAGCGGCCAGGACGCCACGGCGCGCTGGCGGATGGTCAGGTCCGGATCGGGCACCATCAACGCTTCGGTAACCTCGTAAACCCGGCCCAGTCCATGGCATTGCGGGCAGGCGCCTTGCGGCGTGTTCGGTGAAAAATCCTCGGCATACAGCATCGGTTGACCCGGCGGGTAACTGCCGGCGCGCGAGTACAGCATGCGGATCAGACTCGACAGCGTCGTCACGCTGCCCACCGATGAGCGCGTGCTCGGCGTGCCGCGCTGTTGCTGCAGGGCCACGGCCGGCGGCAAGCCTTCGATGGAATCGACATCCGGTACGCCAACCTGATCGATCAGCCGCCGCGCATAGGGCGCCACCGATTCGAAGTAGCGCCGCTGGGCTTCGGCATACAGCGTTGAAAACGCCAGCGACGACTTTCCCGAACCCGACACGCCGGTGAACACCACCAGCGCATCACGGGGGATATCGACATCAACGTTCTTCAGGTTGTGTTCGCGGGCGCCACGCACACGAACCATGCCAGCGGCGGAATTTGAGCTGCGCTTGGAGGTCATTGGCCAGCCTTGGTCAGGGGATTCGAAGCTCAGGCACTGAGCACGGAGCGGATCATCTGCAGCAATGCTTCGGGGCCGTAAGGCTTGCCGAGCAAATGAGTGTCGGGGCTGAGCTGGTGGTTGCGCGAGATGATGTCGCGGGTGTGGCCGGAGGTGAACAGCACCGCCACCGGCGGTATTTGCACCTTGGCCCACGCCGCCAGATCGGAGCTCTTGATCAGGCCGGGCATGACCACGTCAGTGAAGATCAGGTCAACCCGGGCGCCTTCCATCAACATCTGCATGGCCGCGTCGCCATTGCCGGCGATCAGCACGCGGTAGCCTTCTTCGCGCAACAGCTCGACCGCCGAAGTGCGCACCGCTTCGTTGTCCTCGACCACCAGGATCGTCTCGTGGCCGCCCGTGAGGGGTTTCTCCACGCTGGGCGCCGCCTGCCCCACCGCTCGCAGGCTGCGCGGGAAGTACAACTGCACCCGAGTGCCCTCACCCACCTGGCTGTCGATCTCGACATGCCCGCCGCTCTGTTTGACGAAGCCGAACACCATGCTCAAACCGAGGCCGGTGCCCTGGCCGTCGGCCTTGGTGGTGAAGAACGGTTCGAACACCTGCTCGAGCATGTGCGGGGCAATGCCGACGCCACTGTCACTGACCGAGACCCGGACAAAGTCCCCCGGCACGATGCCCTTGCCCGAACAGAACGCCCGATCCAGTGAGAGGTTGGAAGCGCCGAGCACAATGGTGCCCTCGCCCTTCATGGCATCCCGCGCATTGATCGCCAGATTGAGAATGGCGTTTTCCAGTTGATTACGGTCGACGTTGATGTGCCACGGTTCCTGCGGCAATTGCACGTCGATCTGAATGGTTTCGCCCAGCGCCCGTTGCAGCAACTCACCGACGCCTTCGAAGATCTGCCGGGGATTGCACACGGCCGGCGACAGCGGCTGGCGACGGGCAAACGCGAGCAGTTGCGAGGACAGCTTGGCGCCACGCTCCACCGCCGCCAGCGAGGCGTTGACCCGACGCTGGACGTTGGCGTTGTTGGGCTCGTGCCGTGCCAGCAGGTGCAGGTTGCCAGCGATCACTTGTAGCAGGTTGTTGAAGTCATGGGCCACACCACCCGTGAGGCCGCCGATGGCTTCGAGTTTCTGCGACTGGCGCAATTGCTCTTCGGCACTGAGGCGCGCCTCGACCTCATCGGCGACACGCTGTTCGAGGTTGCGGGTGAACTTGAGCAAGGACTCTTCGGCCGCCTTGCGCTCGTGAATGTCGATCAGCACGCCGGGGAAACGGAACGGCTGGCCCTGCTCGTCGAACTCGCAGCCACCGCTGGCCAGCACCCACAGGAAGCTGCCATCGGCGCGGATCACGCGGTATTCGGCGTTGTACGGCTCGCCGGTACGGACCGAGTTCTCGACACATTCCTGCACCCAGCTGCGGTCATCGGGATGAATGTGCGCCTCGGCAATGTGCTGCGGCAGGTTGGTCAGGTCCTGATCCGGCGGAAAGGAAAACGTGCGGGCGAATCGCTCGTCGGCGGACAGCACGTTGTTTCTTACATCCCACACGAAAGACCCGAGCAACGCCCCGGCATTCAGCGCCAGGCGCACCCGCTCGTTGTCGGCGCGGTAGGCGTCTTCGGCGGCCTGACGCAGGCGTTCGGACAGCACCAGTTCGGTGGTTTCCACCACCATCGCCATCACGCCCGCGGGCACCCCGGCATCGTTGGCCACCGGGCTGTAATACAAATCGAGCCAGACGTCCTCGGGCACGCCATCGCGCAACAGCACCAGCACCTTGTTGCGATATTCCAGAGTGCCACCCGCCAGACAGGTGTCCACCACATGCCGGTTGAACTCGGCGACCTCCGGCCAGCCCAGCTCCACCGGTGAGCCGAGCAGGTACGGATGCCGCCCGCCAGCGAACCGTGAATAGGCGTCGTTGTAGATCATGTAACCGGAGTGCCCCCAGAGCATGACCATCGGCAACGGCGAGGCCAGCATCAGTTGGACCGTGCTGCACAGGCTGGCCGGCCAGGTTTCGAGGGGGCCCAGATCCGTACCGCTCCAGTCGAACGCACGGATTCGCCCGGCCATCTCGCCTTGCCAGCCATCACACCCATGGCTATCGGTTAAAAACTGCATCGGCTGCTTCAACGCCTTGTGGTGAGTCCAGTTCAATCGCTGCGCGATCAAGCACCGCGCCCGTCTGTTTCGAGCGCATCAGGCAGCGATGGTTTCATTAGAGGTATAGCCGATTTCAGTGGCCGCCAACGCTCAGACTTCGATCAGGTGTTTGAGCGGATGGTAGCCGGTCTTGAGCTTCGCAGCGACGTCGAGAATCGCCTTCTGGATGCCGTCCAGGTGTATGCAGGTCAGCTCGATTGCCGCGCTCTGATTGCCGGCCTCGATGTACTCGATCAGGCGCAGGTGCTCATCGTCGCGGCAGGCTTCGTGGCTGTCGTCGTCCAGCGCGGCGGCGTACAGCGAGGCGCGGGAAATCAGCTTCTGGAACCAGTCGAGCAACACCGGGTTGTTCAGGCTGCGGGCCAGCTTGATGTGGAACTCGCCGAGCAAATGGATCAGCCGTTCATGATCACCGGCCGCGTGGGCTTCGTCTTCCAGCAGCAGGTGATCGCGCAGGTCCTGCATCGCGGCGGAGTCCTTGCGCCGGCACAGTTCGGTGACGATACCGATCTCGATCAGGCGCCGGGTTTCGAACAACGAACGGATCTCTTCATCGCTGGGCAGCGACACCGACGCACCTTTATTGGGCTCGGTGGTAACCAGACCATCGGCCTCCAGTTGTTTGAGCGCAGCACGAACCGACGTGCGGCTGACATTGAACAATTCCGCCAGCGACGCCTCGCCCAGTTTCATGCCCGGACGCAGCGAACGCTTGCTGATCGCCTCGTAAACCCCTTGGTAGACGCGGTCGACCGTGGTTTCCGTTTTCTTCTCGGTCATTCAAAAGCTCCTTCAATGCTGGCAACGCTGCCTGACGAAAGACTCAGTCAGGGAAATGGGGGGTTGCGCCAGCAGATTAATCCGGGTATTTCTAAATTGCATTCAGATATTGCATACAATAATTAGAGGATTGCACCATTATGGGTCAACCAATAGCCATTGAAGTGCGTAACGTATCCAAGCGGTATTCTGATGATCCTGGCCTGGCACCAGCCCTCGACAACGTGTCGGTGCACATCGCCGACAACGAATTCTTCACCCTCCTCGGCCCCTCGGGCTGCGGCAAGACCACCCTGCTGCGCACCATCGCCGGTTTTGAACACGTCAGCGACGGCGAGATCCGTCTGGCGGGCGAAACGGTCAATCACCTGCCGCCGTTCAAGCGTCGGGTCAACACAGTGTTCCAGAGTTACGCGCTGTTTCCGCACATGAGTGTCGCGCAGAATATCGCCTTCGGCCTCGAGATGCAGGGTCTTGATCGCAAGACGATTCCCGGACGGGTCGATGAAATGCTCGCGCTGGTGCAGATGGAGCATCTGGCCGGGCGCAAACCGGCGGAATTATCCGGTGGCCAGCAACAGCGTGTCGCTCTGGCCCGGGCCCTGGCGCCGAAGCCGAAAGTGCTGTTGCTCGACGAACCGCTGTCGGCGCTGGACCTGAAGCTGCGCAAGGAAATGCAGGTCGAACTCAAGCGTGTGCAGCAGGAAGCCGGGATCACTTTCATCTTCGTCACCCACGATCAGGAAGAAGCCCTGACCCTGTCCGACCGGATTGCGGTGATGTCCGCCGGCAAGGTCCTGCAGATCGGCACCCCGACCGACATCTATGAACGTCCGCAGCACCGGTTCGTCGCCCAGTTCATCGGCGACATCAACTTCCTCCCCGGCCAGCTCAAGCGCGGCGAGCACAACGAAAACATCTTCGTGCCCAACGGCATGCCGGTGGAAATCCCCTGCCCGCCACAGGGCGTCCAGGGCAGCAGCGTGCAGCTGGCGTTTCGTCCCGAGCGTTCGCAACTGGTCGCGGCGGACCAGCCGCATCATCTGCGCGGGGTGATCGAAGCGGTGCTGTACGTCGGCACCGCGACCCTGTACCAGTGCCGCTTGAACAACGACATCAAAGTCATGCTGCGCGAGAACAACGAAGGCCTGAATCGTGGTCGTGCGGTCGGCGAACGCGTGGCGGTGCACCTGCCGCCCCAGGCCTGCCTGTTGATGGAGGCCTGAGATGAGCGTCAGCAGCACTTCCCCCTCCCTCAACCGCGCGCTGCTGCTCAGCCCGGTGGTGTTGACCCTGCTCGCCCTGATCGCCATTCCGCTGGGGATCATGGGCTACATCAGCCTGCTGCCGCGCAACACCTACGGCGGCGTCGACTGGCAGGCGCAATGGCAACTGCAGAGTTATGTGCAGCTGTTTTTCCAGGAAGGTTTCGACGGTGAACTGGAACTGAACTGGGTTTACGCCCAGGCGTTGTTGCGCTCGGTGTTCCAGGCCGGTGGCACCACGGTGTTGTGCTTCCTGTTCGGGTTTCCGGTGGCGCTGTGGATGTCGAGCCTGACTCCACGCCGACGCAATCTGATGGTATTGCTCATCACCATTCCGTTCTGGACCAACCTGCTGATCCGCAACTACGCGTGGCTGATCATCCTGCGCGAACAGGGCTGGGTCGCCCAGAGCCTCAACGCACTGTTCCCGAGCGCCGGCGGCATCACCCTGCTCTACAACGACTTCGCGGTCAGTGTGGGCCTGGTCTACAGCTTCCTGCCGTTCATGATTCTGCCGATCTACTCGACCCTGGAAAAACTCGACTGGCGTCTGGTGGAAGCCGCCTATGACCTGGGCGCCAACCGCTGGCATGCGCTGCGGCGGATCATCCTGCCGCTGTCGATGCCCGGCGTGATTGCCGGTGCGTTGCTGGTGTTCGTGCCGAGCCTCGGCGCCTTCATCACCCCGGCGATTCTCGGCGGCGGCAAGACCCTGATGATCGGCAACCTGATCCAGCAGCAATTCGGCACCGCGCGCAACTGGCCGCTGGGCAGTTCGCTGTCGTTCCTGTTGCTGGGGATTCTGCTGTTGTCGCTGGTGCTCTACGCCCTCTACAGCCGCAGCGCGGCGAAAACCCTGAACCGGGGAGCGAAAGCATGATCTCTCTGCACCTGAAAAAACTCCCGGCGACCCGGGAAATCAGCCTGCTGATCCTCGCCTACCTGTACGTGCCGATCCTGGTGTTGATCGCCTACAGCTTCAACGCCAACCGCTCGGCGACGGTGTGGACGGAGTTTTCGTTCGCCTGGTACGGGCGAATCCTGGCCAACCCGTCGATTCAGACCGCCGCGCTGAATTCGATCATCGTCGCGACCATCGCCACGGTCTGCGCTACGGCGATTGCGCTGCTCGCCGCGCTGGCGACCTACCGGCCGTTCTACGGGCAGAAAATGGTCGAAGGCGGGATCAACCTGCCGCTGATCCTGCCGGAGATCGTCACCGCCGTGGCTACCCTGCTGCTGTTCATGGCGCTGGGGATCAAGCTTGGGCTGATGACGGTGATCGTCGCGCACATCGGCTTCTGCATTCCGTTTGCCTACCTGCCGATCCGCGCACGGCTCAACGATCTGGACAAAAGTCTGCTGGAGGCGGCCAACGATTTGTACGCCAACCCGTGGCAGGTGTTCCGCCGCGTGACCTTGCCGCTGCTGTGGCCGGCGGTGTTGTCCGGTTCGGTGCTGGCGTTCGTGGTCAGCCTCGACGACTTCATCATGACCTTCTTCGTCGCAGGGCCCGGTTCGACCACGTTGCCGGTGTACATCTTCTCGGCGATCAAGGCCGGCGTAACGCCCGAGATCAACGCGATCTCGACCCTGATGCTGGTGATTTCCATCGTGCTCGTGGTGCTGGCCTTCTGGCTCGGCCAACGCGGCAAACAACAATAAACCTGGAGCGCTCTGTTCATGAAAACCAAAAGCATGCGTTTGGCTATTTCCGGTCTGGCCCTGAGTTGTTTCACCGCGTTCAGCGCCCACGCCGCCGAGCCCAAGGTATTGTTCTTCTACAACTGGACCGATTACTACCCGGTGGAGCTGCTGGCCAAGTTCGAAAAGGAGACCGGAATCAAGGTCACCATGGACGGCTACGACAGCAACGAAACCCTGCTCGCCAAGTTGCAGGCCGGCGGCGCGGCGTATGACGTGATCGTGCCGTCGCAGTCGATCATGCAGACGCTGATCAAGCAGGACCTGCTGTTGGAAATCGATGCCCCGACCCTGAATAACTTCCAGTACGTCAAAGGCCCCTTCCGCGACCCGAGCTTCGACCCGGGCCGCAAGTTCTCGGCGCCGTACCTGTGGGGCACCACCGGGTTTTCCTATGACAGCGCCCGGGTGCCGGGCGGCAAGCTCGACGATTCGTGGAAAGAGTTCTTCGAACCGCGCAAGGAGCTGCAAGGCCAGCTCGCCGCCCTCGACACCTCCAGCAGCGTGATCAACGCCGCCAGCCATTACCTGAACGTCGACGAATGCACGGAAAACCCGCAGGACGCCAAGCGCATCCTCGAGCTGCTGCAAAAGCAGAAACCGTTTTTGAAGATGTACAGCTCCGACAACACCGTCGACCGCATGGCCTCGGGCGAAGTGATCATGATGCAGAACTGGAACGGCTCTACAGCGCGAGCCACCTTGCAGAAGAGCACGATCAAATACGTGTACCCGAAAGAAGGCCTGGCGATGTTCCAGGACAACTTCGCCGTACCGAAAAGCGCGCCGCATCCGGGCAACGCAAAGATCTTCATCGACTGGATGATGAAACCGGAAAACGCCGCTGCCGTGTCCAACGCGATCGCCTATGCCAACGGCATTCAGAGCGATCAGTTGCTGGATGCGAAATGGAAGGTCATGGACGCGATCAACATGCCCGAGGAATACGCCTCGCGCCTGCGTCCGGAGAAGGAATGCAGCAACAAGGCGCGGGAGCTGCAGGATCGGATTTGGTCGAAGCTTAAGGGCTGATCGCCTGACTTGAGACCGCGTCGCGGCCATCGCTGGCAAGCCAGCTCCCACAGGATTTCAGAGTGTTTCTGGATTTTGTGTACTACCCGCATCCCTGTGGGAGCTGGCTTGCCAGCGATGAGGCCCGCTCAGACAACATAGAAACAGAGGTATGAAATGTCCCACCCCCGCTGGCTCAGAAACATCCGCCCCTACGGCGCCCCCGCCGAAGACCTGCTGATCGAAAACGGCAAGTTCACCCAACGCCGCCCGGCCTCCAGCACCCCACTGGCCGCCACCGACATCGACGGCCAGAACCAGTTGCTCACCGCCCCGCTGGTGGAAAGTCACGTCCACCTCGACAAGACCCTGTACGGCCAGCCCTGGCGCCCGAACAGCGCCGGCCCGACACTCAAGGATTACATCAGCAACGAGCGCCGCGTCCTGCGTGAGGTCAAGGCGCCCATCGCCGAACGCGCCGGCGCCCTGCTGGAAAACTGCATCGCCCGGGGTTCGCTGACGATGCGTTGCCACGTCGACATCGACCCGGAATTCGGCCTGCGTCACGTCGAGGCCATGCAACAACTGCGCGAAACCTACAACGACCTGATCGACCTGCAATTGGTGGTGTTCCCGCAAACCGGCCTGATCAGCCGCCCCGGCACTGCCGAGCTGATGCGTGAAGCCATGGCCCTGGGCGTGGAAAACGTCGGCGGACTCGACCCATGCGGCATCGACAACGACCCGATCGCGCAGCTGGATTTCGTGTTCAAACTGGCCAGCGAATGCCAGCGTGGCGTCGACATTCACCTGCACGACAAAGGAGAACTGGGCCTGTGGCAGATCGCCCGGATCGCCGACTACACCGAGCGTTTCAGCCTGCAAAACCGGGTAATGATCAGCCACGCCTATTGCCTCGGCATGTTGCCTTGGAGTCAGGTCAAACCGGTCGCCGAACGCCTCGCCACGCTGGGTATTTCGCTGATGAGCTCGGCGCCGGCCGACTGCGCCGTTCCGCCGTTTCTGGCGCTGCGTGAGACCGGCGTCAACGTGTGCCTCGGTTCCGACGGCATCCGTGACGCGTGGTCGCCGATGGGCAACGGCGACATGCTGGAACGGGCGATGCTGCTGGCGTTCCGTTTCGACCTGGGCAAGGACGATGAACTGGCCGCGGCGTTCGAAGCGGCAACAGTCAACGGAGCGCGCGCATTGGGGATCGAGGATTACGGCTTCGCCATCGGCAAGCCTGCGGACTTTCTGCTGATGCCGGTCGAAACCCTCGGTGAAGCGGTGGTCGCGCGGCCGGTGCGTCAGGTCTATCGCGGCGGCGAACTGATCGCCAGCGGCGGTCGTTTGCTGGGCAGCCGTCTGTGAGACGGATCGGCCTGAAGGCCGGTTGCGTGGTCGGTTTCGACGGCACGCAGCATGTGCTGTGGCGTGACGGTGAAGTGGTGTTTGCCGGCTCGCGGATCGAGTTTGTCGGGCGCGGTTATCAAGGGCCGGTGGATCAGTGGATCGATTACGGCAATGCGCTGATCGGCCCCGGTTTCATCGACCTGGATGCCCTCGGCGATCTCGATTCCACCGTACTGACTCTGGACAACGGCGATGAACGCGCCATGGGCCGCATGTGGTCGGCGGAGTATCTGGAGGCCGGCCCGCGTGAGTCGTTCAGCCCTGAAGAAGAAGTCTTCAAATACCGCTACGCCTTCACCCAGTTGATCCGCAACGGCATCACCACAGCGATGCCGATCACCTCGATGTATTACCGCGAATGGGCGGAAACCTACGACGAGTTCTCGGCGGTCGCCGACGTGGCGGGTGAACTGGGTCTGCGCACCTATCTCGGCCCCTGCTACATGAGCGGCATGAGTTACTGGCGCGCCGACGGCAACCTCGGCCATCACTGGGATGAGGCTCATGGTCTGGCCGGGCTGGACGCGGCCGAACGGTTTTTCAAGGATTTCGATGGTGCGCACGCCGGGTTGATTCGCGGTGCGTTGCTGCCGGATCGCATCCAGACCTGCACCCCGAAGCTGCTGCAACGCACCTCAGCATTGAGCCGCGAGCTGAATGCGCCGATGCGTCTGCACTGCTGTCAGGCGTTGGGTGAAGTGGCGATGGTCGAACAGTTGCGCGGCACCTCGCCGCTGGGCTGGTTGCAGCAACTCGGCCTGCTCACCCCACGCAGCCTGTTGCCCCACGGTATCTACACCTCTGGCGATGACGATCTGCAACGGGTCATCGACGGCGGCGCGAGTCTGGTGCACTGCCCGCTGGTGTTCGCCCGTGACGGCGAGGCACTGAATTCGTTTGGCCGTTATCGCGCCAAAGGCATCAACTTCGCCCTTGGCACCGACACCTGGCCGGCAGATCTTCTGGAAAACATGCGCCACGGTCTGAACATCGCCCGCTTGATGGAGGGCGGGCCCACGCTGACCAGCAGCCTCGATCTGTACAACGCCGCCACCCTCGGCGGTGCCAAGGCGTTGGGCCGTGACGACCTCGGTCGCCTGGCCCCCGGCGCCAAGGCCGATATCACCGTGTTCAACCTGCGCGGCCTGCACCTGGGCCCGCTGTTCGATCCACTGAAAAACCTGCTGCTGGCCGGACGCGGCGACGACTGCATCGCCAGTTACATCGACGGTCGTTGCGTGATGCACGACGGTCAGGTCAACGGCGTCGACTACCCCTCCCTGCAACGTCAGGCCCAACGCCAATACGAAAAACTGATGCGCAGCCATAGCGACCGGGCCTTTGGTCGGCCTGACTGGAAGACCCTGTTCCAGCCAGCCATTCCCTTTGCCGACGACTACAGCGCCGAGGCGCCACTAAGCGCCATCGATCCACTTTCCTAGAGATTTCTGCCATGCACAGCTTCGATTTCAGCCAACTGAGCCCACGGGAAAAGTACAAGATTCTGATCGGCAGCGTGGTGCCACGCCCGATTGCACTGGTCACCACCATCGACGCTGAGGGCCGGGTCAACGCCGCGCCGTTCAGCTTCTTCAATGCGCTGTCGGCGGACCCGCCCATTCTCGCGCTCGGCGTGGAGAACTACGGCGACCAGAGCCCGAAGGACACCACGCGCAATATCCAGATGAATCAGGAATTCACCGTCAACATCGTCAGCGACGCCTTGGTGGAAGCCATGAACGTTTGCGCCGTGCCGTTTGCACCGGGCTTTGACGAACTGACCGCTGCCGGCCTGACAGCCATCCCCGGCACCTCGGTCAAATGCCCGCGAATCGGCGAAGCACCGGTGGCACTGGAGTGTCGGCGGATGATGGCGCTGAACATCGGCCAGTCCCGGGAGATCATTTTTGGCGAGGTGTTGATGGCGCATGTGCGCGACGAGTTGATCGACCCGAAAACCCTGTACATCGATCAATTGGGGCTGGATGCGATCGGGCGCATGGGCGGCCATGGTTATGCGCGGACCCGGGATTACTTCGATCTGCCGACCCGCTCGTTGCAGGCGTGGACGGAAGCACCGGGGGGTGGCGAGCGGTTGTGGCCACAGCGCTGAAGGTTTGATCGTTCCCACGCTCCGCGTGGGAATGCATACCGTGACGCTCTGCGTCCATGGCGGCATTCCCACGCAGAGCCCGGGAACGATCAGTTCGGGTTGTCAGTGGAAGTCGCGGCTCTGTACGCGGATACCGTTGAGCAGCGGAGTCAGATCGCTCAGACGTCCGGCGATCAGATGCCGCACTTCGCCTTCACGCTCCCAGCGGCCATCGACCTTGAGCAGTTGCGAACCCACCAGCACCTGACGCTGACGCTCGGCCAGATCGCGCCAGACCACCACGTTGACGTTGCCGAACTCGTCCTCCAGGGTCACGAAGGTCACGCCACTGGCGGTGCCCGGCCGCTGGCGCCCGGTCACCAGCCCCGCCACGCTGACCGGCCGGCCATGCTCGACGTCCAGCAACTCCCGGGAACTGCGACAGCGCCGCGCCCGCAACTCGTCGCGCAACAACGTCAGCGGATGCGGCCCCAGCGTGGTGCCGAGGGTGGCGTAGTCGGTGAACAGGTCTTCACTGACGCTCGGCGTCGGCAGCAGCACATCGGGCTCTTCCTGACTCGGCAATCCGGCAAACAACCCGAGCTGTTTCTGCACCCCGGCCACTTCCCAGCGCGCCCGATGGCGATGACCGGCCAGGCCGCGCAGCGCCCCCGAATCCGCCAGCAATGCCTGGGCGCGACTGTCGAGCCCGGCGCGTTCGCCCAGATCGGCGACATCGGCAAACGCCCCCCTCGCCCTAGCGCTTTCAATGCACCGGGCATCTTCCTCGCGAAAGCCCTTGATCATCCGCAGGCCCATGCGGATTGCCGGTTGCTCGCCGGTGATTGGCTCCAGGCTGCAATCCCAGTCACTGGCGCGCACGTCCACCGGGCGGATCTGCAAATGGTGCCGGCGTGCATCCTGAAGAATCTGATCCGGGCTGTAGAAACCCATCGGCCAGCTGTTGATCAGCGCACAGGCGAACGCTGCCGGTTCGTGGCACTTGAGCCAGCAACTGGCATAGGTCAGCAAGGCAAAACTGGCGGCGTGGGACTCGGGGAAACCGTAACTGCCGAAGCCCTTGATCTGTTCGAAAATCTGCGCGGCGAACTCCGGGCTGTAGCCGTTTTTCTTCATGCCGGCGGCCAGCCGCTCCTTGTGTGGCTCCAGTCCGCCGTGGCGTTTCCACGCGGCCATGGAGCGACGCAACTGATCGGCCTCGCCGGGGCTGTAATCGGCGGCGACAATGGCGATCTGCATCACCTGCTCCTGAAACAGCGGCACGCCGAGGGTGCGCTTGAGCACCACTTCCAGCTCCGGGGACGGATAGGTTTCCTCTTCTTCCTTGTTCCGGCGGCGCAGGTACGGATGGACCATCCCGCCCTGGATCGGCCCCGGCCGGACGATGGCCACTTCGATCACCAGATCGTAGAAGGTTTGCGGGCGCAGGCGCGGCAGCATCGACATCTGCGCCCGGGACTCGATCTGGAATACGCCGATGGTGTCGGCGCGGCTGATCATGTCGTAGGTCGGGCGATCTTCAGGCGGGATCGTGGCCAGACTCAGGTCCTGATGGCGATGACGGCGCAGCAGGTCGAAACAGCGGCGGATCGCGCTGAGCATGCCGAGAGCGAGAATATCCACCTTGAGCAATCCAACGGCGTCGAGGTCGTCCTTGTCCCACTGGATGATCGTGCGGTCGGCCATGGCGGCGTTCTCCACCGGCACCAGCGTGTCCAGCGGTTGCTCGGATATCACGAAACCGCCGGGGTGCTGCGACAGGTGCCGGGGGAAGCCGATCAGTTGCCCGGTCAGGCTCAGCACCCGGTGCAGCAGCGGGCTGTCCGGGTCGAAACCGTCTTCACGCAGGCGCTCCACGGGCGGCGTGTCATCGCTCCAGTGACCGCAGCAGTCGGCCAGCGCATTGATCTGGTCTGGCGGCAAGCCCAGCGCCTTGGCCACATCGCGGATAGCGCCGGCCGCGTGGTAGGTGCTGACCACCGCCGTCAGCGCCGCACGACGGCGGCCATAACGACGAAACACGTATTGCAGGACTTCTTCCCGGCGTTCGTGTTCGAAATCCACGTCGATGTCCGGCGGCTCGTTGCGCTCCCTCGACATGAAACGCTCGAACAGCAGCGTGGTGCGGTCCGGGTCGATTTCGGTGATGCCCAGGGCAAAACACACCGCCGAATTGGCTGCCGAGCCACGGCCCTGGCAGAGAATTTTCTGCTCACGGGCGAAGCGCACTACGTCGTGCACGGTGAGGAAGTAGCTTTCGTAGCCGAGTTCGGCGATCAGCTCCAGCTCATCGTCGATCTGCTTGAGCACCTTGGGTTGTGCGCCTTTCGGCCAGCGCCAGGCGATGCCGTGTTCGGTCAGGTGGCGCAGCCAGGAACTGGCGCTGTGTTCCTCGGGCACCAGCTCTTTGGGGTATTGATAACGCAACTCGCCCAGATCGAAGGTGCAGCGGCGGGCCAACGTCACGGACTCGTCCAGCAAGGTCTGCGGATACAACTCGCGCAACACATCGAGGCTGCGCAAATGCCGCTCGCCGTTGGGGTGCAAGCGCAACCCGGCTTCGGCCACCGGGACGTGATGACGGATCGCGGTCATGGTGTCCTGCAAGGCCCGCCGGCCACGGGCGTGCATGTGCACATCACCGCTGGCCACCGCAGGAATCTGCAGCTCATCCGCCAGACGCAGCAGTGCGGCCAGCCGCTGCTGATCGTTCTGCCCGCGATGCAGCTGCACCGCCAGCCACAGCCGTTCGCCGAAGGTCTGTTTCAGCCAGCGGCCCCCTTCCACGTCATCGACCGCCTCCGGCACCCACAGCACCAGCAACCCCGGCAGCGGCTCGCTGAAATCTTCGCGCAGTATTTGATACTGACCTTTCTGCGTGCGCCGTCGAGCCTGGGTGATCAAGCCGCACAACGCCTGATAACCCTCGATGTTCTCGACCAGCAACACCAGTTTCGGGCCGTTCTCGATGCGGATCTCGCTGCCGATGATCAGCGGCAGCTCCACGGACCTCGCTGCCTGCCAGGCACGGACGATCCCGGCCAAGGTGCATTCATCGGTGATCGCCAGCGCCTGATAGCCGTGCTTTTTCGCGCGCTGGAACAGCTCCAGCGCACTTGACGCACCGCGCTGGAAACTGAAGTTCGACAGGCAGTGCAGCTCGGCATAACCCTCGCTCATGCAAACCAGCCTTGCAGCCACAACGGACCGCCCTCACCCACTGCCCGGTACGCCCAGCCTTGCTGGCCGGCGCGGTTCTGGATCAGGTAATAGTCGCGGCGCACATCGTCGCCGTCCCACCAGCCGGACTCGATGCGTTCCGGCCCCATGAGGATGCGCGCCGAACCCTCGGGCACGGACTGCGGCTCGCCCAACAACCAGCCCGGACGCTGCACGCCCGGCAACGCAGGGCAGCGCTGTTTGTCGTCGGCGTTCTGCCATGCGCACTCCGGGCGATGATCGGCCTGAAAGCGCAGGCCCTGCACCGCATCATCGCCCAGCCGTGCGCGCAGGCGTTCGCGCAATTGCTCCCAGGGCAAGGTCTGCTGCGGGCGGTCGTCGAACAGTTCCTGAAACTGCGGCACGAAACTCGGCAAGTCCTCGGCGCGCAGACGAAAACCGCGCACAGGGGCTTCGACCTGCACCTGCTCCAGCCGGCCACGGGCCAGTTCAAAGAGCATCGCCGGATCGCGCTCGGCACTGAGCAGGCCGACCTTGATCAGCGTGTCCGGCAGCCCCGCATGTTCCAGATGCAGATCGAAGCGCTGCACGCCGCTGTCGCGCCCGCACAAAAACGCCGCCAGATCGGACGTCAGGCGGCGCAAGGGGAACAGCAGCGCCTGATGGGACTGCACGTCGAAATTGAGTTCGATCCGCACGTCGAAACGATCCGGCGGCAGGTAGAACGCCAGCGCCAGCGGCCGGGCGCCGAACAGCGTGTCCAGATGCTTGAGCATCGGCGCTTCGAAACGCCGGGCCAGAGCCTGACGCGGCAGGCTCTGCACCTGATGGAGGTTGCGCAGCCCCATGCGCGACAGCGCTGTGGCCACGCTTGGTTCAAGGCCGATGCGGTCGACCGGTAATTGCCCGAGGTGATGGCGCAGGGCCTCACCGTCGGGGACCACCAAACCGTCATAGGCGTTGGCCAACACCCGCGCCGCCACCGGGTTGGGTGCGGCGACGATGCGGTGACGAAAGCCCAGCTCGGTCAGCTCCGTGCGCAACCGCGCCTCGAACTGCGCCCAGGAACCAAACAGCCCGAGGCTCGATTCGATCTCGAACACTAAAGTGCGCGGGTAATGCACGCTGACCTGGGCGCTGAAGCGATAGGCCCAGGCCGCGAGAAACTGCTGCCAGTGCTCGACCTCGGCCGAATCGTAATCGACGGTGGCAAACCCTTTGCTCATGGCCTGCGCGGCGGTCATCGACTGCCCCGGCCGCAAACCCAATGCCCGCGCCGCCGGGTTGACCGCTTGCAGCACCCGGCGCTGGGCCGGGCCGCTGAGCAGCGCCAGCGGTTGCGCGGGATCGGGGCGCTGACGCAGCACGGCGTCGAGGGCCAATTGCGGGAACAGAATGCAAACCCAGCGCATGGCGACCTCAATGCCCCACAGCGAAGTCAATCGGTGCGCTGCGCGCCAGTCCGCCCCGGCACTTGAGCACGCGCAATTGCGCGGGTCGTGCATCGATGGCAATCCGCAGTGCGGCCGGCGACGGGTTGACCGCTTCGCTCAAGGGTCGCCACGCGAACGCCAGAGTCTGGCCGGTTTCCGCCGCCACCTGCAAACGGCGCAAGGCACGGTCATCGGCCTTGTGCGGCCAGCACAGCACCGCGCCGCAACTGCCCGAGCGCAGGCATTGTTCCGCCGCCCACAAGGCCTCGCGCTCGCTGGCCTGGATCACCGACAACTGGCGCAGATCGACCCCGGCATTGGCCCAGGCCTGCGGGTACGGCACGAACGGCGGCGCCACCAGCACGATGCGCTCGCCCGCCGCCGACAGCCGCGCCAACGTCGGCCATACCAGTTGCAGTTCGCCGACACCGGGCCCGGCCAGCAGGATTTCGCTCAACGCCGCTTCCGGCCAGCCGCCACTGGGCAAAGCGGCATCCAGCGCCGCGTGCCCGGTGGGTTGCGGGCTGGCGGCCGGTGGCGCAGGCCGGCCCTTCCAGACCTGGCCGCCATTGAACAGCGTATCCAGCGCGACGACGGCACCCATCAGCCTTGCCTCACCAGACCGCAGAACACCCCTTCGATGGCCAGGTCCTGATCGGCCCGCACGACAATCGGCTGGTACGCCGGGTTGCGCGGCAACAGGCGAACCTCTTCGCCGACCCGCTCGAAGCGTTTGATGGTGACCTCACCGTCGAGCCGCGCCACCACGATCTGGCCGTTGAGCGCCTCGGGGTTGCGGCGTACGCCGACCAGATCGCCGTCGAGAATCCCGTCTTCGATCATCGAATCGCCCTGCACCCGCAACATGTAGTCGGGCGTACGGGAGAACAGCGCGGGGTCGAGCATCAGCCGATTGTGGATGTCGGCATCGGCGCCGATGGGCGCACCGGCGGCCACCCGGCCAAGCACCGGGACTTCGAGCAGTTCCGGCCGCGCCGGTTGCCCGAGCAAACGAATGCCCCGGGCCTGATGCGGATTGACCTCGATAAACCCGGCTTCGGTCAGCGCCAGCACATGCTTGCGCGCCACGCTGCGGGAGGCAAAACCAAAAGCCTCGCTGATTTCAGCGAGGCTTGGGGGCTGACCATGTTCGGCGATGCGTTCGCGGATGAAGGTCAGGATGGCGGTACGGCGGGGAGTCAGAGTCGTCATGGAGTACATTTGTACTCTTGTGGGATTTTCCTGACAAGCACCGCCAGTCAGTTGGGTCCGACTTCATCGCGCAGTGTTCAGCATCGATACTGAAAGCCTGGTCTGCGCCAGCCATCGCTGAAAAACTTGTGACAAGATGTTTACAAAATTTTTACCAATCCTCTTCTATAGTTAGGAGCACATCCGTATGTGTTTTCTATCTGTAGAGGAACGATTCAAATGGCTTTGGGCAAAGGACTGCGCTTGCCAGTCATCACTCCAACCCGCCTGGTGCTGCTGTTTTCCCTGGCACTTGTGGCGCTGTACAACCTGGCGACCTGGAAAGCGCTGGGGACACTGATCACCCTGCAAGGCGCGCACAAAGTGGCGTTTTTCGCCTCTTTCGGGCTGTTTCTGTGGGCGGCGATCACCCTGCTGCTGACGTTGATCTCGTTTCGCTGGACGCTGAAACCGGCGCTGACGCTGGTGGCCCTGCTCTCGGCCTGCGCGGCGTATTTCATGAACGAGTACGGGATCACCATCGACACGGTAATGATCCAGAACGTGTTCGAAACCAATCCGGGAGAAGCCACCGCGCTGTTCAGCGGCAAATTGCTGGCTTATGTGCTGTTGCTCGGTGTGTTGCCGGCCGTGCTGATCTGGCGCTGGCCGGTGGTTTATCGGCCGTTCTTTCGGGGCTTGCTGAACAAGGTGCTGGTGATCGTGGCCTGTGTGCTGGTGATCGGCGCTTCGGTGGGCGCGTTCTATTCGACCTACGCGCCGATCTTTCGCGAGGAAGACAAGCTCACCCACTTCATCAACCCGACCAACTACATCTACGCGATCAGCAAATACACCAAGCAGCGGCTGGGAATCAAAAAGCATTTCGTGGTGCAGACCATCGGCGAAGATGCCGTCATGACCGCCAAGGCTGCCAGCCGCGAAAAGAAATCGCTGATGGTGTTCGTGGTCGGCGAAACCGCCCGGGCCGACCATTTCTCGCTCAACGGTTATGAGCGCGAGACCAATCCCGAGCTGAGCAAACTCGACATCCTCAACTTCACCCAGGTGCATTCCTGCGGTACTTCGACGGCGGTGTCGGTGCCGTGCATGTTCTCGATGTTCCCGCGCGAGGACTACAGCGACAAGAAAGGCAAAACCTACGAAGGCCTGCTGGACATCCTGCAACGGGCCGGCGTGCAAGTGCTGTGGCTGGACAACAACAGCGACTGCAAAGGCACCTGCCTGCGCGTGCCGAACCGCGACATCGCGAAGGACCAGCCGGGGCCGTTCTGCGACGGCAACAACTGCCTCGACGAAGCGCTGCTGGCCGACCTGCAAGGCTACATCGACAGCCTCAAGGGCAACGCGATCATCGTCCTGCACGCCGATGGCAGCCACGGCCCGGAATACTACGAACGCTACCCCAAGGACATGGAGCGCTTCAAACCGATCTGCCACACCAACCAGCTGGGCAGTTGCAGCCGTGACGAACTGGTCAACGTCTACGACAACACGATCCTCTACACCGACCATTTCCTGGCCAAGGTGATCGAGCTGCTCAAGCGCAATCAGGACCACCTCGATACGTCGATGCTGTACGTGTCCGACCATGGCGAATCACTGGGCGAGAACGGCCTCTATCTGCACGCCGCGCCCTATGCACTGGCGCCGGAAGCCCAGACCCATGTGCCGATGGTGATGTGGTTCGGCAACAACACGTTGGCGCAACTCGGCATCGACCGTGGCTGCCTGCAAGGCAAAAGCAGCCAGCCGGATCTGAGCCACGACAACCTGTTCCATTCGGTGCTCGGGTTGTTCGAGGTCAGGACGTCGCTGTATCAGCCGGGGCTGGATATTTTCCATGGCTGCCGGCCGCCGATGACTGCCGCGCAATAATTCAGACATCGAAGATCCCTGTGGGAGCTGCGGTGCGACGACTCGACTTGCCAGCAATGGCGGCCGCTCAATCAACATAGATGCCAGATTTGCCGGCCTCATCGCTGGCAAGCCAGCTCCCACAGAGTAAACGATGCTCTAAGGGGTTGAGTTGTGCCAGATAGGCCCACGGGTAAATCCCGCGTTGATGACCGTCGCTGAACACCAGTTGCAGGCCGTAACCCTGAGCGTTCAATTCGATGACCCGCACTCGCGGGTCAACCAACGGTGGCGTGCCCCGCAGGCGAAACGCGCGGCATTGCGAGCACGGGCACTGGCGGCGCAGTTCGGCATGGTCGAGCAGCTGTTCGCGGCCATCCGGCCAGCTCAGCCGTAACCGGTGTTCACTTTGGGAATTGCCGACCGACAGCGGATTCATTGCAGCTGACTCAAGGCAATCCGCACGGCCTTGCGCACTTCCGGGTCGCCGTCGTCCTGCGCGGCCTGCAATGCCGCCACCGCCCCACGATCATTCAATTCGCCGAGGGCCAGCGCGGCTTCCTTGCGCAGGTTGCTGATGCGATGGCCGAGGGTATCGATCAGGGCGTCGAGGGCCGGCACGTAACGCAAACGGCCGAGGCTGCGCGTGGCGCGCAGGCGAACCTGCCAGTAATCGTCGGCCAAGGCTTCGATCAGGGCCGGGCCCGCGTCGGTGTGGCCGACCTTGCCAAGGGTGGTTGCGGCTTCTTCGCGCACTTGCCAGGCCTGGTCCTGCAAAGCCTGACGCAAGGCGGGCAGCACTTCAGCGTCACTTGCCAAACCCAGGGCGCCGGTAGCGGCGCGGCGAACTTCGGTGTCCGGGTCATCACTCGCCAGGCGGGCCAGGGCTGGCAACGCGTCGAGTTGCTTGAGCCAGCCAAGCACGCCCACAGCTTCGCGGCGCACGCTGGCATCGGCATCGTTCAGCGCCTGAATCGCGGCCAGCGCAGCGCCGGGGAAACGCAATTCACGCAAGGCCCGGAACGCGGCAATCCGCACGCCGGTTTCGGCATGGCTGGTCCACGGCATGATCACCCTGCCCGCCGCTTCGGTCTTGAGCAGGCTCAGGCTCTGCGCCGCTGCGGCTTGCACCGCCGGCGACGGATCCGTCAGCGCCTGGCACAGCGCTTCAACCACCGGCTCGTCTTCCCAGGCTTCCAACAGGCGCGCCGCTTCGGCACGCACTTCTTCGGCGGGGTCTTCAGCCAGGCGCTCGACCAGCCAGAGCAGACCGTCCGGCTCTTCGAGGTCGGCCAGATCGATCAGGGCAATCCGCCGTACACCGGCGTCATCGGCGGTCAGGCGTGGTTGCAGGGCGAGAATGTCGTCGTTATCGGTCACAGCAAAAAATGAGGTCACAGGGCAAATCTCGGCAAGGTGTTTTCAGGAGGCAGGCCGAGCGGATTGAGGCGCGGCAGCGGTCGGTCGTTGTCGTGGCGCAGCAGGTCGAGGCAGTGGCGCTTGAGGCACGAGAACGCGTGGCTGGTGACCAGTTCGGTGGTGCGTGGGCGCGGAAAGTCGAGGCGCAGGTCTTCGATGATCCGCCCCGGCCGTGCGCTCATCACCAGCAAGCGATCGGCGAGGAACAGTGCTTCGTCGATGTCATGAGTGACGAACACCACGGTGGTACGAATCCGCGTCCAGATGTCCAGCAGCAGTTCCTGCATGTTCAGGCGGGTCAGCGCGTCCAGTGCGCCGAAGGGTTCGTCCATCAGCAACAGCCGTGGGCGATTGACCAGCACCCGGGCGATTTCCACCCGTTGCTGCATGCCGCCGGAGAGTTGATCGGGCCAGCGTTCAGCGAAGCCTTCGAGGCCGACCAGTTTGAGAATTTCGTCCGCAGCGCGATGGCGCTCGGTTTTACCGATGCCACGCATCTTCAGGCCGAAGGCGACGTTGTCGCGCACCGTGCGCCACGGGAACAAGGTGTGATGCTGGAACACCATGCCGCGCTGTGGCGACGGGCCAGACACTTCGGTGCCGTCGACTTTCAACTGCCCGCCATGGGGTTGCAGATGCCCGGCCAGCGCGCCGAGCAAAGTCGACTTGCCGCAACCGGACGGGCCGAGAATGCACACGAACTGGCCCGGCTCGATCTGGCAATCCAGGCCCTGCACCGCTTCAAAGGCTTGCCGGCCTTCGCCGAGCACGATGGACAACTGACGGATATCGATCCGCCCTTCCGGGGTTTGCATGACGCTCATCAGGCTTTTCCTCGTGGCCGGTGCCAAGGCGTGAACAGCCCGCCCAGGCGTTTGATCAGCAGGCTGCTGCCCATGCCCAACACGCCGATCAGCAACATGCCGACCACGATGTCGGCGTAGTTCTGGATGGTGTAGGACTCCCAGGTGTAGTAACCGATGCCGAACTGGCCGGAGATCATTTCGGCGGTCACCAGACAGAACCACGACGTGCCCATGCCGATGGCGAGGCCGGTGATGATGCTCGGCGCAGCGCCCGGCAGGATCACTTCCAGCAGGATCGCCCCGCGCCCGGCCCCGAGGCTTTTGGCCGACGCGATCAGGCGCGGGTCGACACCTTCGACGCCGTGCACGGTGTTGAGCAGGATCGGGAACAACGCGCCGGTGAAGGTGATGAACACCATCGACAGCTCCGACGACGGGAACATCAGGATCGCCAATGGAATCCACGCCACAGCGGGGATCGGGCGCAGCACTTCCAGCGGTGGCAGCAGCAGGTCTTCGGCCCATTTCGAGCGACCGATGGCCAGGCCCAGGGCGATGCCGATCACTAGTGCCGCGAGGTAACCGGCGAAGACCCGGCCGAGGCTGGCGCTCAGGTGCTGGATGAGCTTGCCGGAGTCGCCGAGGCCGAGTGCGGCTTCGATAACGGCCAGTGGGGTCGGGACGTTGGCGAAAGTGACGAGGCCGAGGTTCCAGTGGTGGCTGGCGGCTAGTTGCCAGAAGAGCAGGCAGAGTAATAGGGAGACGGCTCTGGGGAGCCAGCGTCGATAAGGTCTGAACACAACAATTCCTCTCACCCCGACTCTATGTGGGAGCGAGCTTGCTCGCGATTCGGATAGGTCAGGCAAAGTTGCACCGTCTGACCGGACGCCTTCGCGAGCAAGCTCGCTCCCACAGTTGACCGAGTTGTTATCGGGTTAACGACTGGCCACGGCCTGGGTCGTGGCATCGGTGAAGTCGAGGACTTTGCCGCCCTGAGCCGTGGCGAATTGCTGGGCCTGGCCTTTTAGCAGGAACGCGCTGAGGCGCCCCTTCGCATCACTGGCAAACCACGCCTGCTCCGCCAGCAACTTGATCCCGCTGTCACTCGCCTGGGCATACACCGCCCGGATGTTCTTGCCTTCCGACTTCAGGCCGGCCAGTGCGGTGAACGCCTCTTCAGCCGAGGCGTACCGCCGAACCTTGTCTTCACCCCGCACCCAGATTTCCGCGACATGGCTGAAGTCGGAAATCGCTTTCCCGGTCGCCGCATCGACCGACTTCAACGGCGTCTGCGCGTAGTTGGCCAGTTGCGCGGTGTAATCCAGATTCGAAGCCTTGAACGCCGCACGAATGTACTGATCGTCGATAAAGGTGTTCAGGTCGAGCCCACGATCCGCCTTCTTCAGCAGCTTCAGTGTATCGATGGCCGTGCCCACGGCCTGGCGATATTCAGGCTTCCAGCTCAGGTCGCGGGTCTGCACGCCGAGCGGGCCGTGGAACAGGTAATTGACCTCGGCATCGACGCCGGTGACCTTGGCGATCAGTTCGCTGTATTTCTCCGGTTCGGCGGCCAGCAGTTGATTGGCCTCGATGCTGGCGCGCAGGTAGGCGACGACAATTTCCGGGTACTTTTTCGCATAGGCCTGATCCACCAGCGCACCGTGGAAGGTCGGCGCATTGGCCTGGGCACCGTCGTAGATCTTGCGGGCGAAGCCACGGCTCGGGAACAGTTCGGCGAACGGTACGAAGTCGGCGTGGGCGTCGATCTTGCCGGCTTGCAAGGCAGAACCCGCGACCTCCGGCGGCTGGGCGATGATGTTCACATCCTTGAGCGGGTCCCAGCCCTGCTCCGCCACGGCGCGCAGCAACATGCCGTGGGCGGTAGAGGCAAAGGGCACGGAAATGGTCTTGCCCTTGAGTTCGCTCAGCGACTGCACGCCGGACGCGCTCGGCACCACGATGCCGTTGCCGCTGCCCTTGATGCTGCCCGATAGCACGCTGATGAACAGGCTGTGCTTGCCGGCGGTTTCAAACGCCACGCCATTGAACGCACCGGGGAAATCGGCCATGGCGCCGAAGTCGAGTTTGCCGGCGACCATCTCGTTGGTCAGCGGTGCGCCGCTGGTGAAGTTCTTCCACTGCACGTCATATTTGGCGTCCTTGTAGGCGCCGTCGTGAGGCAGGTATTTGTCGAGCAGGCCCAGCTCGCGAATCAACAGACCGCCGGCAGCGCAGTTGATGGTGGTGTCCTGGGTGCCGATGGCAATGCGGATGGTTTCGGCCGAGGCCGACAGGGTGAACGAAGCCAGTACCAGACCGGCGATTGCTGCACGCAACATGGTTGAATCCCCTCGAATCATTTATAGGATGTTCGTCTCCGCCGCGATCAGGGCGCGGTGGGAAACGAGGGGTGTTTTTCAATTCAGCGTCCGGGGTTTACGGATGGCTTTTGTGTTGTCTGGGGCGGCCTCATCGCTGGCAAGCCAGCTCCCACAGGTTTCTCGGTGTACTCATATTTTTGGGCTGGCTTCGATCCACTGTGGGAGCTGGCTTGCCAGCGATGGCGTCCTAGTAGTCAACGCAATAAATAAGGGATTTCGACTTTTACAGCACCGGTCGGGCAGTCCTTTTCGCAAGGCATGCAGTACCAGCATTCGTCGAACGCCATGTAGGCCTTTTGCGTGGCCGGGTTGATCGCCAGCAGGTCCATCGGGCAGACGTCGACGCACACGGTGCAGCCCTTTTCGGCGATGCATTTGTCCTCGTCCACGGTGACGGGGGCGTTGGAGCGGAAGAAGATTTCCTGGGCTTGATAGGCCATGGTTCGGACTCTCTCTAGTGATGCATCAAGCGGCGCAGGCGCCGACCCGCAAGCGGTCGTAAGCCTGCATTTCCTCGGCATCGAGCGGGATGATGTAAGGCTCGACGGCTTTCTTGAAACTGGTCATGCGCCCGTCCTCGCCCTTCTTCAGGTGGCAGTGGCAGAACCATTCGCGGTCGTCCCGTTGCGGGTGATCGACGCGGTAGTGGTACAGGCCCCAGCGGCTTTCGGCGCGGAACAGCGAGGCCCGGGCAGCCATTTCGGCGCAGTCGCGAATCACGCTGGCTTCCATGGCACGCATCAGTTCATGGGCGTTGTTGGCCTTCATCTCGTTCAGATCGCGTTCGATGTCGCTGAAGCGTTGCAGGCCGATTTCCATCTTCTTGGTCACTTTCGGCGGTTGCAGGTAGTCGTTGACGAAGCGCCGCAGCTTGTACTCGACCTGGGCCGGCGGCAGACCGTGTTCGCGGTCCAGCGGTGCGTAGACCCGGGTCTTTTCCTTCTCGATCTGTTCGGCATTCAAAGCGGAAAACTCGCGCCCGGCGACAAACTCCGCCGCGTTGTGGCCGGCGAACCAGCCATAGGTGAACGCGCCAAGCATGTAGTTGTGCGGCACGGCGGCCATATCACCGGCCGAGTACAAACCCTTCACCGAGGTTTCGGCGCGCTCGTTGACCCACACCCCGGACGCTGAGTGACCGCTGCAAAAGCCGATTTCCGAGATGTGCATCTCTACCATTTGCGTGCGGTAATCGGTGCCGCGATTGGCGTGGAACTGACCACGACTCGGGCGCTCGTTGCTGTGCAGGATTTCCTCGATGTTCTGGATTGTTTCCTCGGCCAGGTGATCGAGCTTGAGGAACACCGGGCCGTTGCCGCTTTCCAGTTCCTGGTGGAACTCCCACATCATCTGCCCGCTCCAGTAGTCGCACTCGATGAAGCGTTCGCCCTTGTTGTTGGCGGTGTAGCCGCCGAGCGGGCCGGTGACGTAAGCGCAGGCCGGGCCGTTGTAGTCCTTGATCAGCGGGTTGATCTGGAAGCACTCGAGGTTCGCCAGTTCGGCCCCGGCGTGATACGCCATCGCGTAACCGTCGCCAGCGTTGGTCGGGTTTTCGTAGGTGCCCATCAGGTAGCCCGAAGACGGCAAACCCAGTCGCCCGGCAGCGCCGCAGGCGAGGATTACGGCTTTGGCCTTGATCACGTGGAAATCGGCGGTGCGGCAATCAAAGCCCATCACACCATTGACGGCGCCCTCCTCGTCGGTCAGCAACCGGGTGCAGACCAGGCGGTTGGTGATGCTGACCCGCGCGCGTTTCAACTGGCGATACAGGACTTTCTTGATGTCGTGCCCTTCCGGCATCGGCAGCACGTAGGCGCCCATGTGGTGGACTTTCTTCACCGCGTAATCGCCGGTTTCGTCCTTCTCGAACTTCACGCCCCAGCGGTCGAGCTGTTCGATGGTTTCAAAGCTGTGGGTGGCATAGGCGTACACCGCCGCCTGATTGACGATACCGTCGTTGGCGATGGTGATTTCCTTGGTGTACTGCTCCGGCGTCGAGTGGCCGGGAATGATCGCGTTGTTCAGGCCGTCCATGCCCATGCTGATCGCGCCGCTGCGCTTGACGTTGGCCTTGTCGACCAGCAGCACCCGCAGATCCTTGTTCTTTTCCTTGGCCTTGATCGCGGCCATCGGGCCAGCGGTGCCACCGCCGATCACGACGATGTCGTATTCCTGTTCGAGGGTGTTGCGGGTCATGGTCACGCCCCTTTTTGCCGGTCGATCCGCAGGCGGTACTGGAACGCATCGCCACGGTAGTAAAGGTGTTCGAAGTCCAGCGGCTGGCCGTTGGCGTCGTGGGTCAGACGTTCAATGCGCATGATCGGCGAGCCGGCTTCGACGTTCAGCGCCTGGGTCAGGTCGCTGTCGGCCAGCACCGCGTCGATGGCCAGATCGGCGTGGCCGAGGGCGATGCCGCAGTCGTTTTCGAGGATCAGGAAGATGTCGCGGGTCACCAGATCGGCCTTCTCCAGGCGCTCGCCGACGGCTTTGGGCAGGTAGGTGATTTCCAGTGAAATCGGCTCGCGGTTGATCAAGCGTACGCGTTTGATCTGGGCGACGGTTTCGCCTTCGGCGACCTGCAATCGCTCGGCGACCAGTTTGTCGGCGGCGATGAATTTGAAACTGCGCAGGCGGTTGATCACCTCGTAGCCACGGCCGGTCATGGACTCGGCGAGGCCTTGCAGGGTGCTGACGTTTTGAAAGGTCTTGGGTTTGGCGACGAAGGTGCCTTTGCCGTGGATCTTGAAGATCAGCCCTTCTTTCTGCAGATCGCCCAGAGCCTGGCGCACGGTGATGCGGCTGACCTTGAACAGCGTGCCGAGCTCGCTTTCGGACGGCATCTGGCTGTCTTGCGGGTATTCGCCGTCGAGAATCCGGGCGCGCAGCACATCGCGCAGTTGG
Source organism: Pseudomonas gozinkensis (assembly GCF_014863585.1). Taxonomy (NCBI): domain Bacteria; kingdom Pseudomonadati; phylum Pseudomonadota; class Gammaproteobacteria; order Pseudomonadales; family Pseudomonadaceae; genus Pseudomonas; species Pseudomonas gozinkensis. Next base: position 3,707,282 of record NZ_CP062253.1, read on the forward strand.
GTGTGCAGCGGAACGCTGCCAAGGGAGAGAACGTTATCGGTCATCACGGGATCACTTGTTATAACGAGTTATGACGTGATCTTAGAGACGTTATGACAAGCTTGAGAAATACCGAATGAGCATAACCTTAGATGCAGGGCACACGTTGTTACCTGTGGGAGCTGGTGGGAGCTGGCTTGCCAGCGATGGCGTCCCGTCAGCGAACTGATTGGCTATCTGAACCACCGCTATCGCTGGCAAGCCAGCTCCCACCGGGGGATGGTGTAAGTCAGGAGGATCAGTGGCGCTTGAGGATCTGATCCATGACCCAATCGGTCTTCAGGGCTTCGGCGGCGATTGCGGGGTGACGGGACTCACCGCGAATCTGCGCGTTCATGCCCAACACGTGGTGCCACTGGATGTGCTCGTGGTGGGGGATTTCCAGGCTGATGTGTTCATCAGCGTGCAGCTCGACCGGATGCTCGTCGAACACCGAGAAACCAATCCGCCCTTGGCTGCCGATGATCTCGACCCGATCCTCGCGCCGGTCCGCGACAAAGCTCCAGCAGCCCATGCCCAACGCGCCCGAGGCGAATCGCCAACTGGCGCTGACCGCATCTTCCGCCGCGTACAACCCGGCCTGACGCGCGGTGAAGCCGGCGACTTCGACGATGTCACCCAACAGATACTGGAACAGGTCGAAACCATGGCTGGCCAGATCCGCGAAATACCCGCCACCCGCCACCGTCGGATCGGTGCGCCAGTTGTCGCTGCCGTCCAGATCCTTGGGTGACGGCGCCTTGGTCAGCGTCCAGCTCAGGTGCCGCACCTCGCCGATGCGCCCCTGCTCCAGCCATTGCCGCACCTGCTGGAAACGCGGCAGCGAGCGGCGGTAATAGGACACGAACAGGTGCAGACCGGCGCCGACAAACGCCTGCTGCATTTCGCGGCTTTGCCCGGCGTTGAGGGCCATGGGTTTTTCCACGCAGCAATGCTTGCCGGCGGCGGCGACTTTCAGGCTGTAGGTGTAGTGACTGTCGGGGGGCGTGGCGATGTACACCGCGTCCACCTCGGGATCGTTGATCAGGGCATCGACGTCGGTGTACGTCCGGGCGATGCCGTGGCGCGAGGCGTAATCGGTCACGGCTTCGAGACGTCGCCCCATCACCGCCACCAACGCCGAACCGGGCGCCTTGTAGAAGGCCGGCCCGCTCTTGCGTTCAGCGACGCTGCCACAACCGATCATGCCCCAACGCACCACGTTCATTCTTGTGCCTCAGCCGATGCGCAGTGCGCGCAGATCGAGGTGGCCGTTCTGCAGCGGCGGGCACCAGTAGTAGCCGCCGGTGATCGGCCGGCTGATACGGTACAGACCGTCGGTGATGCCGTCTTCCAGGCCGCTCATGCGGCGCAGTTGCGCTTCGAAGGCATCGAGGGAGAAGCCGAACGCGAGGAACATCAGGCCGGCGCGGTCGCCTTCGATCCACGGCATCGAACGGCGCACGACGAACGCTTCCGGGGCGAAGCTTTCCTGGGCAGTACGCTTGACGTGAGCGGACACCGGAGCGTCGTCGATCTCTTCGTTGTCGCTCAGGCGACGGCCCATGATGTTGTCCTTGTCCTCGGCGGACAGCGCATGGAAACCCTTGAGGTCATGCTGCCATTGCTGGATGGCGGCGAAGCTGCCGCCGACCAGACCGTCCGCGCCTTCACTTTGCAGTGCGGCGGCGATGGCGGCTTCGTCATGGGGGTTTTCGGTGCCGTCTTCATAACCGGTGAGGTCATGGCCGTCCTTGTGGCGGAAGGCTTCCTGCATCTGTACCAGACGCAGCGCCGGGGCCAGTGCGGCCTCAAGTGCACTGCTGCGATTGAGCAACTCGCCACGGTCGACGCCGTGCAGCCAGACCCACAGCGCGTGCTGGGTCGACGGGTTTTCAACGCCAACGCCAGTCAGCGCCGGGAAGCTGCGCAGGCCGTCGATGTTCACATTCAGGGCCTTGGCCAGGGATTCACCGAAACCGACCACCGCCGACTTGCCGTCCACCAGGTTCAGCAAGTTGTCGATCGCCTGCGGCAGCGCTTCAACCGACTCGAGGGCGAAAAACAGGTGACGTGCTTGCGGTGGAACTGGGGTGGCGAGAATGCCCGGCTGGTAGTAACTCATGTCGACTCCTTGGAAAGAGCGCGGAGTTTAACTGTAGGCGGAGGGTTTGTGTGGGATCAGATCACGCACTCATTGCGCCATGCACTCGGGCTCTTGCCCGTCCAGCGCTTGAACGCCCGCCGAAAACTGCGCACGTCGCTGTAGCCGACTTCCTCTGTAATCCGCTCGATCGGCATATCAGGATTGGCCAGCAGACTCATGGTTCGCGCCTGGCGCACTTGCTCCAGCAACGCCTCGAATGTCAGCGAGTGCTCAGTCAGCCGCCGACGCAAGGTACGGCTGCTCATGTTCAAGTCGCCGGCGATCTTTTCGATGTGGCTACCCCGGCTCAAGTCCCGGGCAATCGCCCGCTCCACGGCCTGGATCAGATCGAGTTTCTGATGCACCTGCGCCGCTTCCAGCTCCAGCAACTTGACCGCCTGACGCAGCGCCAGCGAATGGTGGTTAGGCAGGTTCACATCCAGCCATTGCACGTCGATCAGCATGCGATTGTGCAGACACCCGAAACGCACATCCGGCCCCAACAGCCGCCGGTATTCATCGACGTAATCCGGCGCGGCGTGCATGAACTCCACGGCAATCGGCTTGAACGTCTCGCCCACCAGCGCCCGGCCGTAGACCAGCAGGCTGGCGAAAAACTCTTCCACCGCAAACACCTGCACATCGGCAAATGGCAGCCGGCATTCAACGTCGACGTACACCTGGTCGCCCACCACATCGACACTGGAAACGACGATCCCGCCGGATGTGTGCTGATGCCGGACCCCGATTTCGAACGCGTCGCGCAGGGTCTTGCACAGCGACAGCACATGCCCGAGCAGCCCTAGCGTCCCGAGCACGTTCTGCGCGCCGACCCACAGGCCCAGCCCCTGATTGGGCATGACTTTGAGCGCACGCTGGATCATGGCAACGGCCTGGCGATAGGAAATCCGCTGCGAAGGATCCTGCAAGTCTTCGAAATCAAAGCCCAGGCCACGGCACAGGCTCCGCGGCTCGATGCCCTTGTTGGCAGCGACTTCGGCCAGGGTTTGCAGGAGAAATGGCGACACCAAAGCCAGTTCGAAGGTCGGGTCTTGGACTTTTACGTTCATGGGGGCTGACATTCCGGATCACGCTGAATTGTTATTTTTGTAACCGGTTATGTCGAAGGAAGTTAGCACAGGGTTGGCGGGCTGTCCGCAGAAGTCCCCTTCCGTGTCCGCCAATACCCTGCCCTGACGTGCGCCAAGGGCTTATTTCTATAGTGGCCGGACGCCCTGCGTGCCGGCGTTGCGCCCAAACACAATAATAATGAGGACGGACATGACCCCGAACCGCGCGACATTCCCTGTGCGACTGGCGCTGAGCCTGCTCGGCTGCGCCGCGACCCTGCCGGCGCTGGCCACCGAAGCCGGCGTCGACAACATCGGCCCCGGCACCGACGGGTTCTTCATGCTGCCGCTGGAAGTCGACAGCCTTCCGGAGAACATGGTCGCCTTCAACCTCTACTACAACCACTACAAGTCGCGAAAGCTCAACATCAGTTCGCTCGGCGGCAAGGTGCCGAACGTCGAGATCGAATCCACCGCCGTCATCCCGCGTCTCGACTACCTGAGCCCGGTGCGGATTTTCGGCGGACGCCTGGCCGGTTACATCGCCCAGCCGTGGCTCAAACAGGAAGTTTCGGTATTCGGCCTGAGCGACACCCGCGAAGGCATGGGCGATACCACCATCGCGCCGATCATCCTGTGGGACATGGGCAAGAACCTGACCCTCGGCGCCGCCGTGGAAATCACCGTGCCCACCGGCGAATACAGCGTCGACCGCCTGGCCAACACCAGCAACAACTTCTACACCTACAAACCGCTGTTTTCCTTCACCTGGCTGCCGACCGAGCGCACCGAGGTGTCGATGAAAACCACCTACAGCTTCAACGAGAAGAACAAGGACACTGACTACAAGTCCGGGCAGATCTTCCACTTCGATTACTCGGCCAGCTACAAGATCACTGATGACCTGATGCTCGGCATCAACGGCTACTACCTCAAGCAGACCACCGACGACAAACAGTTCGGCCACACCGTGCAATTCGCCGGCGAAGACGTGAACGACGGCGTACGCGGCAAGGTCTTCGCCATCGGCCCGGCGCTGCACTTCACCTTCCTCAAGTACGCCAGCGCCGAGATTCGCTGGGCCAAGGAGTTCGACGTGGAGAACCGGCCGGAGGGGGAAATGTTGTGGGCGAAGGTGAGTATTCCGTATGCGTTCTGAGTGCATTTGTAGGAAGGCGCGCGCGGATTTGTAGGCAGAAAACCTGAAAAACAGAGGGTGGGAATAGGCCTACAGCGGCGGTCGAGATTGCCGGACAACGGAGGGAAACGTCCGGCAGATTTCAAAGGGGCGCTTGCAGATACTGGGCTTCGTTACTCCATGGTTCCTCAAGGGCTCATGGAGTGCATCGTCTGCCAGTGACGACAATGGGCCATTCCCCCTTAAACTGTTAAATTGATCACGGAGATCACTATGAGCTTATTACTTTCCCCGTTTTACTCTGACTTCGAATCCGAAGAAGAGGCCGAGAGCTACGATCGCTGGTTTCGTGCCAAGGTGCAGGCTGTACTGGATGATCCTCGCCCGGGCATTCCCCATGAGGAAGCCATGGTGCGGCTCGACCAGTTATTAGAAGAGAGACGCAAGAATCGACGCGCTGCCGCTTGAATGGAGCGATCAAGCTCTGGACGATCTGGCTGACATTATCGATTACATTGAACAATACAACTCAAACGCTTCAACGGCTCTGCAGCACAAGGTGGGTGCAGCAACGCAAAGGCTTTCATCAATCCCCTATGGTTACCGGTCCGGTCGAGCGCCAGGCACTCGGGAAATGGTGGTCAATCCGAACTATCTGCTGGTCTATCGAGTGAACGGGCGCATCAAAATACTGACGTTAGTCCACACCCGACGACAATACCCACGAACCTCATCACCATAAAAAAAGGGCGGCCAATTGGCCGCCCGAAGCGTACTACACGAGAGTCCTTTACAACGTCAGCTGTCCCCGCTCCTCTTCGGTCAGCTGCTGTTTCGCCTGTTCATCCAGCGCCCCGGCGCCCAGGACCTGCACCGGGCTGTTGGGGTTGTAACCGGGTGTCGGTGCACGGCTGGCGCCGTCGCGGGTCGGGGCCAGTTGTTCGTTGCCGAAGCTCAGTACTTGCACAGTGAACACCGAGGCCTGGTTCTGGCGTGACGCAGCTTGCTGCTGACGGGCGACGTCTTCCGCCGCCTGGGTCGCCGACGACGCAGCGGAACTGGCCGAGGTGATCGCCCCGGTGTTGACCGCCGAGACTACCGGCACGCCGGTCGCCTTGCCCTGCACCGAAATGTTGGCGGCGTTGACCACCGTCAGCGCGGCGATGTTGACGTTGCCCGAGACACGAATCCCCGCCTCGCCCGCATCGATGGTGCCCAGCGGCGCAATCAGGTCGATGTCCCCCGGTGCCACTTCGGCAATCGGGTTGAGCGTGGCGATACCGGCACCGGTGCTCGGCACCGATGGCGACAAGGTCACATTGCCCCAGCTGTCGTACACACGTTTCGGCGGGGTGTAGACCACGGTGGTTTTCGAACCGCGACCGGCGTTGATATCGCCTTCGGCCGACCAGCCGAGTATCGAACCACCGAACGTGGTCATGATCCGGCTCTGCCCCAGCAGAATGCTGCCCTGGGAGTAGAGCTGAATGTTGCCCGAGCCCTGAGTGATGATGCCTGCGGTGGACGGTGGTGCCGCGCCCTCGATGCCGAACACCTGACCACCGCCCGGCGTGAGCATCTGGATATCGCCGCCGAACAACGTCTTGACCCCGGCACCGCCATAAAGAGTGATATCGCCGTCATAACGGATCGGATTACCGGCCACATCGGTGGTCGGGAACAGCGCAGCAATGGCGTTGCGACCGCGCAGATAACTGCCTTGGCGTGGACCGTCGACGTCGTTGTACTCAAGACCACCCGCACGCAGTTCGGCGAAGTACACCTGGCGGGCGAAGATCGCTTGCTCGGCACTTGGCAACGCGGTGAAGAAGGCTTGCGCCTGCTCTGCATTGCCGCTGAAGCCGTAGCCGAGGGTCAGCCAGCTCTGCAATTCGTCGAGGTAGGTCTTGACCACTTTGCCCGGCTGCCCGGCAAGGGACAGATTCGCGTCAGCGAGATTGTCCCGGTTCAGATAGCGAGCGATAAAACGTCCGTAATCCGCACCTTGTGCACCGATGCCGGCCTGCAGCACGACGCTGGCACCGGGCCGACTGTCGCCCTGCACAATCGGCCCGAGGCTGGTGATGCTCGCGCGATCTTCCATGAGGATATTGCGCCCGGCATTGATGTCGAGCAGGCCGGGGCCGGCAATGTCGAAGCTGCTGTAGAGAATGTCGCGCCCCGCCGAGACACGCGACACATCACGCGCACCGTTGTGGACGAACAGGTTGCCCGAGGAGGCAATTGCTTCGACGTTCCAGCCCAGATCCAACGGCGCAGCAGTAGGTTTGCCAAGGTCGGTGCCGGCCGCAACGATATCGCGCCCGGCCAGCATCCACACCGGCGCAGCCGCGACATACCAGGTGCGCAGTGAGGTGCTGAAACGCAAGGTTTCACCGCTGCGCACGCCGACCAGATCACCGGTCAATGCGTAGAAACGTGTCGGTGCCTGCACACCGCTGGTGCCTGAATAAGTATCGGCGCCAAACGCAAACAACGGATAACGCAGGTTCTGACTCGGTGCCACGCCATCAACGCTGTAATTGCTCAAGAGCGGCTTGCTGCTGCCGTATTGCGCATAGCCGCTGAACGCCGGCGCGAATGGCGTGGCGAGGGCCGCCCGGCTGGCGCCGGACTGATCGATGGCATAGCCGCCGGCGTAAATCGAGTCGCCGGCGAGCATTTCCAGTTGACCAGCGGCTGAAGGTGCCAGCACCAGCGAATAAGCCGGTGCAGCAGGAAACGCACTGGAGACAGACACCGCTGACGTGCCGGCATAGATCGAACCCTGAGCGGCCACGGCGCGCAAGATCGACGGATAGACAAAGCGCAGGTCGCTCGGCGAGCTGTTGCGATTGGTCAGCGGCCCTGCCGTGCTGGTCTCGGCCAATTGGGTGCTTGGGGTCAGGTTGCCCCCGGCTGAAAACAGATCGATAGCGGTGTGATCCGTCCACAGCGAGAAACCCGCCAGTCCGCCACCGCCATACACGACGCCAGCGGCATCGGTGAACGGTGTGCTGTTTTGCAGACGCACGCGTCCCGGGTCCGCCGCACCACCGAGCACCAGATCACCCCGCGTGCTCAGGCGCATGCCCGAGTCACCGGGGATCAACACCAGACCACCGGAGGCAATGCCCAGGGTCGAGGTGAACGGGTCGAAGGCCCGGGTTTCGCGCGCATCCTGCAACGCCGCTGCCGCACCGTATTGCAGGTTGATCGCGCCAAGTGCCCCGCCCGACAACTGTGCCGCGCCGCGCAGGTTGATCAAGGCTCCCTGCAAGTCATGGTTCGGTGAGGCGTTGCCGCTCAGCCCCGCGCTCGCTTGCAGCGACGGGTTGAGCGTGCCGCCGATGCGAATGTCCATGTCGCCACCGCCGGTCAATTGCAGGCTGCCGTCGCTGCCGACCCGTCCGGTGCTGCCGACCGCGACGATCAAGCCTTGGCTGCGCGGGTTCAACCCGCTGTCGCCCAACGGCCGGAGCATGCCGCCGTCGCCGCCGACACGCAGGCTGACGTTGCCGCCACCCAGCGCACCAAAACCCGTGAAGCCGACCAGATAAGGGCCGCTATCGGTGCCCTGATCCGGCAGGGGTTGGGTCGCATAGCTGCCAAAGTTGATCCACCAGGCGGTCGGCACATCGCTGTTGCCTGCGCCTTGGCGCCAGAGCCAATTGCCCACCGAGACGCTGGCAACCTGCTCACGAAGCTTGGCCTGGGGGTTGAGGCTGCGACGGCCCACGGCGTCGCCGGACACCGAGCCACCGGCATTGATCGTCAGGTTGCCGCCCCACTGCGGATACCAGGCCTGATACAGGCTGTCGCTACCACCATTGACCCATTTTTCGTAATCGGCGCCCTGGCTCCCCAGCACCGAGCCATTGTCGGTCAAGTTGCCACGGCGCAGGTTGTAGCGCGGATCGACGTCGCTTGATTGGGTGCCGGCGGTGTATACCCCGAACGCCGAATCCATGCTCAGGTTACCAGCCGCCAACAGGTCGAGGTCGCCGGTGCCGGTGCGCAACACACTGAACATCTGCGAGTGGGTCGTGGTGCTGATCCCGCCCTTGTTCGGCGCACAGGAAAACGGGTCTGCATCACACCACCACAGGTCGTCCTCGACCACCGGGGTACCCGCCGGCATCCCGGCAATGTTGTCCGGCGCCCAGAGGAATTTGGCCGGCAACAGGCACGCGCCGGGGAACACGTCACACAAATACAGCTCATCATCGCTGACCACCGTGCCTTCCGGATAACCCATCGGGTTGCCGTCGACCCAGGTCGTATCGAGTTTTTTCTCGGTCACTTTCAAGCCGTAGTGGGTATCGGCCAGGCGCAAGTTGCCGTCGCTGGTCAACGGTTTCAACGCGCGGCTGTCGGCGGCATCCAGATCGGAGCCGGCCACCAGTCGCATCGACCACGACGTGCTGCCCGCCGGCAACATGCTCGCCACGGCCCAGTTACGGCCTTGTTGTGTAGCGTTGGTGTAACCGCGCAGTTCAATGAATGACATACCGTCAGCCAGCACCACATCCGTCATCGACGGAATCAGCGAGCCGCGCAGCAGCGCCAGCGCACTGCTCAATTTGACCCCGACAAGCACATTATCCGCACCGAGCGTGCCCGGCAGCGGCACGCCTTTAGGCCAGCTCATGGCCTGCAGTGCGGTGGCAGTGTTCAAGCGGGTACCGGCGCCCAGGCGACTGCCGATCGGCAAGGTCAAGTTCTGTGTAAGCAGAGTGCCGGCGGCGTACAGCAGGTTGCCCGCCGAATCGTGGATGGCGGCGGACAACACGCTGCCGGCGTTCAAGGTGTACTCACCGGCCAGAACCGCCTGGGTTGGCAACAACGTGCCGCTGGCGAATGTGGCCGCCTGAATCGGCAAGTCGTAGTTCAAGGTAGTGCCGTTCGGGAACAGCGTACCCTCGGCCAGCGTCACGCCGCTGCCCGGCACGATCAGATCGCCACCGAATGGCTGCACGCCCGGCAGCAGTTTCCAGCCGGCGTCATCCACGGTTTCCGGCGGCGGCGCGAAACCGTCGTTGATACTGCCGTAGATATCGAGGTTGCCACCGGCACGCATCACCAGGCTCGCCGACTCACCGGAGCCATACAGCGCAGTTTTCTGCGTGTGCGGATTGAGGCTCGCGTAGCGGTAGCGCGACAGGTCGATATCGCCTTCGACCAGCAGATCGCCGTCGGCAGACTTGCTGGCGATTTCCACACCCGGGCGCAGATGGAAGGCATCGCGGTAGGTCGCGTTGTTCAACCCTGCCAATTTGCGCTGCAGCAGGTCACTGTTGACCAGTGCCGCGTTGATGAAGGCGTCGCTGTCGCCATGAATCCGATCGAACAGTGCCTGATCGATCACCTGATACGGCCGGCCACTCGCTGCGGGATCAACGCCGTCGCGGGCATCCGTGTAGCGGCGAACGGCGTTGAGGCCAATAGAGCGCGCGCCTTGAATACTCAGTGCGCCATTGGCATCGATCGCGATATCACCGGCGCCCAGACGCGGCGCGTTCAACTCCAGGGTGCCCCGTGCAAGCCCATCGTTTTGTCCGGTCAGACTGCCCGGCGCGGCATCGGTGCCGTGGCGCAGATCGATCCGCGCACCGGAGGCCAGCGTCAGCACGCCGGCACCGGAATCGAGCTCGACGATCGCCCGGTTCGGCGCATCGATGATCTTGCCGTAGCTGTCGACCCGCAGCACTCGACCGTGAGCGTCGAGGACCGAACTGCTGCCCAAGGTCAAACCGTTTTTGCCGGACAGACGAATGCTGCCGACCCGCTCGCCACTGGCGTCGATGGTGCCGGCCACGCTCAAGTGGCCATTGTCCAGCGAGACATTGACCTCGCCGGCGCGCAGGCCATCGCCGATCAGCAGATCACCCTGTTTGAACTGGAAGCTGCGGCTGCCGAACACCTGGCCGTCATTCAAGCGCTGGTTGAGCGCGGCGAATTGTTGATTCAGATCGTCGCCCAGTTGCTGCGCACGAATCTCCACGCCCCCGGCCTTGTATGGCACCCAGGTGCCACCGGCATCGTAATGACCGCTGCTGGCGCCGAGGATCTGACCTTGCAGATCAACCACACCGGCGTTCGCCGCCAGCGCCACTGCGCTGAGATTGCCGGCCATATTGTTCTGCGCCGAAAGATCAATGCGCGAACCGGCCGCCTGACGGATATTGCCGCTGTTGCTGAAGAGCGACACGTCGCCGCCCCAGCTGTATTTGTTGACGTCGTTGAACGGCAAGGTGCGTCCGGCCAGATCCAGCTGCGCATTGCCCGTCAGGGTCAAGTCATTCTCGGCCTTGACTACCAGCTTGCCGCTCGCCAGCGCGATCCGGCTGTCGAGGACAACATGGCGCGCATCCAAAGTCAGTTCCGCGCCCAGCGCATCGGCTGCTGCGCTGGCAGCGCTGCCGGTCAAGGTCAGGTTATTGCCCGCCTTCAGCGAGTTGACCGAGGCGGCTTCACCAGTCAGCAACGGCGTGCGCAGCATGAGGTTGCCGCCGCTGTAGGCGTAGCCTTTGACCGGGTCGTACGCGCCCTGCTCCTGATACACCGCAAGACTGCCCTTGTGGTTGGCGGTAATGCGCTCGCTGGCACTGAGGTTGACGTTGGCAAAGCCCAACGCCAGACGGTCGTTCTGATCCAGGCCGCTGGGCTGCGGATTCGGCCCGTAACCCAATTCGATGCGCTGCGCTTCAATCTGCAGGGTCCCGCGCCCTGTGCCGGCGCCACCGCTGACTACTGCTCCCGGCGCCTGGGTGGCTCCGTTCCAGATCAGATTGGCGGTGCGCAAGGTGGCTACGTCCTCGCTGCCGCCCTGGCCGTAAATCGCCGGGGTCGTCAGGATCAGGTTCTGCAGTTTGCTCTGGCCGGTTTGCGGGTCCAGTGTGTCGAGCGTGGTGGTGCCAAAGAAGTTGAACGAGTCGCGAGCGGTCAGGTTCAGCGATTCCAGGGCCGGCGCCCCGAACTGGGTGTCGCCCCGAAGCAAGCGGTTCAGCACGTTCTGGCTCAGGGTCAGACCCACCGGCACGCGCCCCGCCGCGTCGCCCAGCACCTGTGTGTTGCCGACATTGACCGCGCCGACCGCCAGGGTCAGATGACGGGTGCCGAAACGCACCGTCTCATCAAGTTCGAAGTGGTTGTCGGTGGCGGCGCTGATACTGCCGTTGGAATACAGGATCGCCGGGTTACTGCACGGCGCCAGCGAGCAGGTGCCGATATGGATACTGCCGGCACCGGTATGGTCGACGGCTTTCTCCGGCGCCAGCACACTGTTCCAGCCATTGGAAACCAGCAACAGGCTGGCCTGCCCCGGCTGATAGACAAAGCCGTCGGTGGAGTCGAACGAGACCTCGCCGCGCCCCAGGGTATTGATCCCAGCCCCGGCCTCGACGGTAATGCCACCGCCGGTGTTCTCGGTGCGCAACATGACTTCCGGCGCCGAGAGGATCGCACCTTCACGCAAGAAAATGTCGGTGCCCGAGCCGCCGTTGACGAAGGTCACGATATTGCCGCCAGCGCCGTATTCCACGGTCGGTGCCGCGCCGATGGCCAGACGTCCGGCATTCAGGCGGTTGAGGCTGTCGGCGTAGAGCGAGACACCGCGAAAATCCGGCGTCGGCTCATGGCCTGCGCCCAGTACTTCGAGAATACCGATTGACGGTTCGCTCACCACGGCCGTGCCCGTAACGCCGCCCTCAGCGGGCTGAAACAACACCTCGCCGTTGAAATCCAGGGCAATGGCATGCTCTTCACCATGCTCCAGATTCAGACTCAGGGTTTTGCCGTCCATCGGTGCCAGTGCGCGTGGTACTCCACGCCGCGCCGCGTCACTGGTGATGAACTGGCTGTAGCTGGTTTCGTTGTATTGCGAGTAGCGGCGCAGTACATCAGCCGACGTCAGCGTCAGCGTGCTCGGCAGACTGTCACGCACGTCGGTATTGGCAATCGACATCTGGCCGCTGCTGGTCCATGAACCATTGCGCATTTGCAGCGCGCCACCCATGGCCGTCGGCGTCGCCTGGCCGTTGACCTCGACCCGGAACGCCCCGGGCAACAAGGCAAACGTCGAAGGCAGCAAGGTATAAGTGCCGGCCGGTAAACCCGGCACGCCCGCACCGATCGTGACCTGTTGACCGATGCGCGGATCGACCGCGCCAGCCTCGGCGATCACCGGGGCATAGACACTCTGATTGCCCGGCAGGATTGCGTAGACCGGATTGCTCGCCAGGCCCGGCAGGCTGAACGTGCCGTCAGCGGCATTGCGCACCAGCGGGTTGTAGCGGGCATCGGTGGAACCGCCACGCCCGGAGATGAAACCGGCGCCGCGCAGATCGCCACCGCCCGACAGATCAATCACCGCGCCTTGCGCGACATCCAGATACTGCGACTGCACGGCCACCCCGGTCGTGGTGCCGACTATGCCCCTCAACAGCACCGAACTGCCGTTGTAGCGATAGTCGATACCGTCAGTCGTGCCGCCATAAGGCATGACCAGTCCGGCGGCGCTGACTGACGTGAGACTGCCGGGCAACAACGCAACCTCGCGGGTCTGCACCGACTTGCTGCTCTCACCCAGAGTGATCAGGCCCAGCGGTGCCCGTACCACCCCGCCTTGTTCGATGTGGCTGGCGGCGAGGATCAACTCGCCGAACACCGAATAAGGCAATGCCGCCGGGACGCCACCCTGAGCGAAAATGCGCAAGGTGCCGTCACTCGGATCGGTCTGCTGCTGGAAGCCGGCGCGCACCCGGGCGTGAATCCCGCTCACCGGATAAATCTGCGCGGCGCCGAGGTTCAAATCACCCGCCGTCCACAGCTCGGCATAGGTTTGCGTGGAAGAGCCGATGAACCGCAGGTCGCCCTGACTGGCCAGCGTGACTTCGGCGAAGCTGCGGCGACCAACCTCAAGGACCGGCGCATCGAGTTGCAGAATATTGCCCTTGGTACCGAACGACAGGCTGTTACCGATATCCAGCAGGCTGGCGCTGGCGGTGAACTGCGCCGCCGAGACATCGGGCGTCGGCGCATGCATGACCCGAGGGCGGATAAAGACACTGGAGTCGTAATACGCGCCCGGGCCCAGCAACCGCAGGTGCGGTGCAGACAGATTGATCCGCGCATTGCTGCTCGAACCCTCGGCCAGGGAGATCGCGCCGGCATACAGGCTCAGGCTTTGATTCAGATGCAGGTTGACGTCGCCATCGAACGAAATCAGGCCATTGCTCAACAGCCCCAGATGATCGAAGCCGCCGGCCATCAAGGCATCGGCGCTCAGCCGGGCGCTACCGTAAGTCAGCATGGGTGCGGCTTCGCCGGGTTCAAGACCGGCCGCCAGGGTGGTCTTGCCAGCGCCCTGGCCGATGATGATTTCCCGTGGTCGCCGGACCTCGTTGCTGGCGGTGTTGAGGCGGTATAGCGGCGTTTCCAGGGCGATGTCCAGCCGCCCGCCACCCGCGCCGGCACCACCGGCTGCGGCACGCAGGTCGCCGTCGATGAACAGGCCGTTGTAGGAACTCAGGGAAATCCGCCCGCCGTCGGTAGCGACCGTGGTCGGACCCTGCCCGGCAATGTCCAGCACCGCCTGGGTGCCCGAAGCGTCAAGACGCGCGCCCTGGCGCACGATCACATAAGCGTCGGCCGACGTTGCCGTGGCTTTCTTCGAATCGATTTCACCACCGATGATGATGCTGCCACCCTTGCCGACCTGGCCGTACACCCTTCCCAGGGCATCGACGGCAGTGGCGGCGCGCCCCGCCACATCGAGCACCGCGTGCTCACCGATCCAGATTGACCGGTTGTGCGCCTGCGTCGGCGCTTCCTGCTGGCTCTGGGCCGGGTCAATGCTGCCGAACTGCTGCTGGCGAATATCGATCGTGCCGCCCCAGGCCAGCAGCGTACCGTCAACGGTGATCTGCCCCGCCCCGCGCAAGTTGATGCGTTGCCCCGGATCGACGCTCAGGCGTGAACCTGTGCCGAGGGTCAGCGTCGCGTTGCGCGGGTCGATCAGCCCCACGAGGCTCGGACCGGCCTGCAGCGAAAGGCTGGCGCCGGCACGTTGGGTCAACAGCGCTTTGGTCGGATTCTCCTGAAACAGCGCCGGTGTCCATAACTCCAGCGCCGTGCGCGGATCGCTGCCACTGACCTGGCTCGCAGCATCGTCAGTAAAACGATAGACCGGCGTGGTCACATCAAGCTGCGTGTCCCGGGCAACTTCGAGGCCATTCAAGCCAATCACGCTATAGGCTGAAAAACCTTTGCTGAACAGGCTCGGCGCCAGTTGCAGCGTCGATTTCGCAAGCGCTTCATCAGCCGCGCCGATCATCACCTTGTTGGCTTGCACCAACAACGTACCGCCGCCCGTCACGCCGTAACCGCGCAGCTCGCCATCCAAGGTGAGTTGCGAAGTGCCAGCGGCACTGTTGGCCGCCGACTCCAGCGTGACGCTGCCGCCCCTGGCGCCACGGGTCTTGCCGTTGGCCAGAATCGCCGCGCCGGAAGACACATCGAGCAGGCTGCCGCTCTGAACATCGATATCGCCGCTGCTGCGGATCGAAATCGACCCTCCGTCCAGCCAGGCCAGACTGGCCGCGTCGTCGGGGTCGGTGCGTTGATTGCTCCACAGCCCGCGAGTATCGAGTTGCACGCCATGGGCCACGGTGACCCGTTCCGGATGGCCAGCGGCCGGGGTGATTCGGGTGTCGGTGACGCTGCTGGTCTGCAACTGATTGAGCACGTTGCCCAGGCGAATGCTGCCGCCACGGGCGCTCAGGTCAGCATTGACCTGAACATCCGGCCCGTACAGGGTGATCTCGCCACCGGCATCGACCTGCAACGCGGCGTCCAGGGTAATGCGATCTTTGGCCGCGACCTTTAACGCACCGAGCTTGAAGCCGTTGAGTTGCCCGGCGTCGAGGAACAGCTTGCCCTTACGCGCGTCGGAGACTGCCGTCAGCAGGTCCCGGTCAGCGCCCGCAAGCATCTGTTCACCACCGATCTGCACCTGATCAAGCAAAGGATTCAGTCCGTACAACACGCCACCGGCCGCCGCCACATACGCCGGGTCATAGCTGCCGACGATCAGTTGTGCGCGACGCGCCAGCGCCGTCTGGCTCTGCTCGTAACCATCCAGCGGCGCACGCGGCGCCTGGGTCTGGCGCTCACCCTGATACACCTCGCCGAGCAACTGCCCGTCGAGCACCGCATTGGTCGTGCCGATCACCAGTTGCCCGGCATCGCGACCCACGGTGTAGCCGGATTCCTGGCGCGATCGCGGGGCAATCAACGAGCTGTAGTAGTAACTGGTTTGGCCCCAACGTTCGCTGCTGTCCTCATAACCTTTGTACAGGCCGGTGTAGAGCATGTCCCCCGGTGCCCGCGAGACTTCGTACAAGCGCCCGTCGGCGCCACGCAGCCAGCTCTGGCGGATCTCGCCGCTCTGCACGTCGAGCGTGCCGCCGGACAGATTGATCAACGAGCCCTTCTCAGTGATCACATCGTTGCCGGCAAAACTCACCGCGCCCCCCTGGGCCATCCATTCGCCAATGCTGTGGCCCTGCGTGCCGAGATAGCCGCCGACCTCAAGCAAACCACCGGCGGTGTACCAGCGATCCGTTGCATAACCGTTGGTACCCGCAGGCACATACACCAGCTCACGCACATCGACCCACACGTCATTGCTGTTGAGCGCACCTTTTTCGCGGTTGACCGACGCGTCGCGCTGCTCGTTGCCCTGGACGTTGATTTTGATGTTGTTGGATTCCATCGCGACTTTCACGCCGATGGCCCCAGACACATCGATCAGCGCCCCATCGCGCACCAGACTGCGCCGCCCTGCCGCCACGGCCACCTGGCCGCCGGTGGCGAGGGTGATCGAGCCATTCTGGAACTCGACACTGCCGCCGCTCTGAATCTCGATGCGCGACTGGTCGCTGCGCACTTTGTTGTTGGGGCTGACGCCGGTCAGTGCGGCTTTTTGTTGACTGTCGAGTGCAGTCAGATCACTGCTGTCGAGCATGATCGCCGCGGCACTGCCCTGCCCCAGCGTGACACTGCCGCTGGTATCGGTCGCCGGGTTGAGCAAGTGAATGGTGCCGCGCGTGGCCACCGAAGTACTGGCCAGCAGCACGCCGTTTTGCACGACTTCGTGGCCGGTCAGGGTGATGTCGCCGGTGGCGGCCTGGATCAAGCCGTTGTTGCTGACCTTGCCGACACTGCTGCCGCTGTTGAAGCCGGGAATCACTTCGCTGCCGAAGGTCGTGGAGAAGCCGTTGCCCTCGGTGCCCGAACCTTTACGGATGTAGAAGCGGTCACCGGCACCCAGCACGGTCTGGCCCTTGGCGGTGCTGATGCTGCCGTCGTTCTGCACTTCACTGCCGAGCAACAGCGCATAGCCGCCGGCATCGGTGGAGGTCGCGGGGCCGGCGGTCTGGATCGACGCGCCGCGCTCGACCAGCACCTTGCCGACAGCGTCGGTGAAGGTTGGCTGGCTGCCACTGCTGTCGAAATACAGGCCGCGCTCACGGAACTGAACGTCGGTGATGTTCGCCGCGGCGGCCACCAGATTGCGCACGTTGACCTGACTGTTGCCACTGAACACGATGCCGTTGCGGTTGATCAGCATCACCGTGCCGTCACCCTTGATCTGGCCCTGGATCTGGCTCGGACGCGAGGCCGGATCGTTGACCCGGTTGAGCACCGCCCAATTGGCCTGCTGAGCGAACTCCACGGTGGTGTTACGCCCGACGTTGAAGGTTTCCCAGTTGAGAATCGCCTTGTCGGCGGTCTGCTCGATGCGCACGTTGGTCTTGCCGTCGGCCTGGGTCTGTTGCGGGCCTTTGGCGTTCTGCCAGCCTTGCGCGAGGCTGTTATCGACTTGCAGACCGCCGGCGCCCAGACCGTCCGGCACCACCTGCACCGAACCCAGTGCCGCTGCGCGCCCGACCGCCTGCGCAGCTTGTTGCGCGGCAATCGCCGCGACCGTGTTGTTCAAGGTCTGTATCGAACGCTGTAACTGCTGGTTGGCCCGTTGCTGCTGCGCCAGCGGCGGGGTCATGCCCGGCAATCCGCCGCTGCTCGGGCGTGCTGCCGCCGCTTGCTGCGCAGCACCCTTGGCAGCAAACCAGTTTGAACTGAACGCCGTCTGCGCCTGCGCGCCGCCCGCCACCAGACACAACGCCACGGCCTGGGCCAGCGGCTTGAGCAGCCACAGCGCCGGGTCTATGGCATCACGTTTTAACGACTGAGCGCGGGTATGGCGACGGGATGGGCGAGCGAGCATCACTACGAGTCCTTTTGATTGCCGCAGGTCGGCGACAACCTGCTGTTACGACATAGGCGGTTGGCGAGGGACACGACCGAACCGATGTCACACAAACTTCATGATTGAGGTGTAACTGCCCGCCGCGGCCATCCGATATGGCCAAAAAAAATGGCAGCCCCGAAGGGCTGCCATTCGTCTTGCGGGTTAGCGCGAAGCTTACAAAGGACGACCGATAGCGTTGCACACGCTGGCGTTGTTGATGTCCAGGTTGTTGCCGCTGGTGTTGGTGATGAAGTTGGCGGTGACGGCGTTTTTCCAGTTGGTCGGAACTACGCTGAAACCGTGGTTGATGGTCGCTGCAGCGTTGCCCGGCACGCTGTAGTGAGTGGTCAGGAAGGATTTGATGTCAGCGGCCACGGTTGCATCCTTGTAGCACTGGCCGAAGATCAGGTTGGTGTAGGCAGCGATCGGGTAGCCGCTGGATGGGTTGGCAACCACTGGAGCCCATTGCGCAGGGTTCGAAGGAGCGGTTGGCAGAGGTGCCGAAGACAGCGCGGTGGTGACGTTGGCCGGAGTCGGTTGAACGCCGTTGACGCGAGAAACCACTGCGTTGCTGCTGGCATTCACGCCATCAGGACCGACATAACCAATGGAGCCGTCAACAGCGTTGACCTGAGTGGCCACGTCAGAAGTACCGGCAACGCCTACCCAGTTCGCAGGCAGGGTCGAACCGGCTGGCAGACGAGCGCTGGTGAAAGTGGAGTTGGTGGCGAACTTGGTCGGGCAGATCGAGTTCAGGTGACGGGTCAGGATTTCCGAAGTGCCGCTGGAAACGTTGCGATAAACAACGCGGATCGGCGTGGTGTCGGCAGTGCCCAGCAGAGCGCCCCAAGTGGTTTTGGTGCCGGAGAAGGCGTCGCACAGCTGAGCGCTGGTCAGGTTCAGAGCGGTCTGACCGGATTTTTTGTACGGAATGGCAACCGAAGTGGCCACCGAAGGCAGCTGGATCAGCGGGCCGTACGAAGCACCGAAGTTGGTGTTGTAGGTGCTGATTTCCGAAGCGCTGAGGACCGAGTCGCTACCGGCGAAGTGTACCGAACCGGTGGCGCTGAACAGAGCCGAGTTGTTGCTCAGAAAAGCGGTCTTGCCAGTGCCGCTGCCGGTGCCGGCGTAGGTGAAGTTGGCAGGCAGGATGCTGTTGCTGGAACCTTTGTACAAAGCGGCAGGCAGAGTCGCGCCACCACCGGTTACGTTGGCGGCCATGGCCTGGGCGGAGGCCAATGCGGCGACAGTCAGTGAGGCTGCGATCAGAGTGCGCTTGAACATGAAGAATCTCCTTTTCAACTAGGTTGGGAACACAGGTTTTCGGATTGCTTGCATGACACTGGGAGGACTCACCGCCGACCTTCGCAAGCGGGGTCCGTGGTTAAGTCGCACTGAGAAATTCGCAGTTTCCGGTGACAGATAAAGGAAAAAACCTCGGGAGGTGCAGGCTGATTTTCAAGGGATTTTCTCGGGTGTTCTGGGGGGTGGCCGGAGGGTCTGAGACAAGCTTTTCGAGGGAATCGGCCACAGCCCTTGAAGGGCCGTTGCAGATGACAGAAAGGAGAACCCGAGGATGGGGGGAATGAGGGTCGGGTGATGCTGAGGTCGCTGAAAAAAACCTGAATTATTTATTGCTCTGACCGGCCTCATCGCTGGCAAGCCAGCTCCCACAGTGTTCGGTGTTGTTAATGCAATTTTCTCCACAACACAAAAATCTGTGGGAGCTGGCTTGCCAGCGATAGGGCCAGTACAGACAACATCAAACCAACAGACACGCCCCTACTGCACCAGCTGATTGATCTCGATGATCGGCAGCAACACCGCCATCACAATCACCAGCACCACCCCGCCCATCACCACGATCATCAGCGGTTCAAGCAGCGCAGTCATGCCCATCGCCCGACGCTCGATATCGCGGGACAGGGTTTGTGCAGCGCGTTCAAGCATCGGCGGCAACGCACCGGTTTTCTCGCCGCTGGCGATCAGGTGAATCAGCACCGGCGGGAACACGTTTTCCACTTTCAGCGCTGCTGCCAGGTTGACGCCCTCGCGCACCTTGGCGGTGGCCTCATTGACGCTCAGGCTCAGGCGATCATTCGACAAGGTCTGCCGTGCTGCCTCCAACGCGCGCAACAACGGCACCCCGGCGCCGCCGAGAATCGCCAGCGTCGAGGCGAACCGTGCGGTGTTCAGCCCCAGCACAAACCGCCCGATCAGCGGCAACTTCAACACCCGATGATGCCAACTCAAGCGTGCCGCCGGATTGCGCAGATACAGGCGCCAACTCCAGAACGCCCCGGCCATGATCCCGGCGCACAACCAGCCCCACGCGCGGATGAAATCACTGGCATTGAGCATCGCCAGCGTCAGCCCCGGCAGATCCTGCCGCGCCTGGGAAAACGCGCTGACCACCTGCGGCACCACATAACTCAGCAGGAAAATCACGATGCCGATCGACACCAGCCCGACCACGCCCGGATAGATGAACGCGGTGAGTATCTTGCCCCGCAGGTTGTTGCGTTCCTCGATGTAATCCGCCAGCCGCTCCATCACCTGCGCCAGATCGCCAGACTCCTCGCCCGCCGCAATCAGCGCCCGGTAGATTTCCGGAAAATCCCGTGGCCGCGCCGCCAACGCTTCGGCCAGGCGCATGCCGCTGCGTACGTCGGCGCGCACGGCGCTGAGGGTGTGGGCGATGTGCTTTTTCTCGGCCTGTTCGACTGTGGCACTCAGCGCCGCTTCCAGCGGCAGACTGGCGCCGAGCAGGCTCGACAGTTGCCGCGTGGCCCACGCCAGATCGTTATCCGACATGCGGGCGCTGAACATTCCACCGCCGCCATGCTGGGAGACGTTGCTTTCCTTCTCCACCGACAACGCCGTCAAACCACGCCCGCGCAGCGCGCCAAACGCGGCGCCCTGACTCTCTGCTTCCAGATGCCCGGATTCGATCTTGCCGCTGGCATCGGCGGCTTCAAAACGATAGCGATTCATCAGGCATCCCGTGTCACACGAAGGATTTCTTCCGGCGCCGTGGCACCGCTGCGAATCCAGCGCTCGCCGTCCTCACGCAGGCTGAACATCCCGGCCTTGCTCGCCGCCGCGCGCAACGCCTGCTCCCCTGCCCCTTGGTGAATCAGGGTGCGGATGTCGTCATCGATGCAGAACAATTCGTGAATGCCGGTGCGGCCGCTGTAACCGGTGTGATTGCACGCCGCACAACCCACCGGGCGCCAGGTGCCGGGCGTCGCCGGGTCTTCCTGTTTGCACTGACTGCACAGCCGCCGCACCAACCGCTGGGCCAGAACGCCGAGCATCGACGAGGCCAGCAGAAACGGCTCAACGCCCATGTCGACCAAGCGGTTGACCGCCGACACCGCGTCGTTGGTGTGCAGGGTCGCGAGCACCAAGTGGCCGGTCAGCGAAGCTTGCACCGCGATCTGCGCGGTTTCCAAATCGCGGATCTCGCCGATCATGATGATGTCCGGGTCCTGACGCAGAATCGCCCGCAATGCCAGGGCAAACGTCATGTCGATCTTGGCATTGACCTGAATCTGGCTGATCCCCGGCAAGTCGTATTCCACCGGATCTTCCACGGTGAGGATGTTGCTGGTGCTCGCATCGAGCCGCGCCAGTGCCGCATACAAACTCGTCGTCTTGCCGCTGCCGGTCGGGCCGGTGACCAGCACAATGCCGTGGGGCTGGCGGATCAGGTGATCGAGTTTGGCCAGCACCTGCGCATCCATGCCCAAGGTTTCCAGATGCAGGCGCCCGGCCTGTTTGTCCAGCAAACGCATCACCACCCGCTCGCCATGACCGGTGGGCACAGTGGAAACACGAATGTCGATCGGTCGCCCCGCTACGCGCAGCGCTATGCGGCCGTCCTGCGGCAGGCGTTTTTCGGCGATGTCGAGCTGCGCCATGATCTTGATCCGCGACACCAACGCACCGTGCAACGCCTTGCGCGGCGAGACCACGTCGCGCAGGGTGCCGTCGACGCGGTAGCGCACCACCGAATGGGTTTCGAAGGGTTCGATGTGAATGTCGCTGGCCTCATCCCGCGCCGCCTGGGTGAGCAAGGCGTTGATCATGCGGATCACCGGCGCGCCGTCCTGGGTGTCGAGCAGGTCGGTGATTTCCGGCATGTCCTGCATCAGGCGGTCGAGGTCGACTTCGTTTTCCGCCGCGCCGACCACCGCCGCCGCGCTGCCGGTATCGGCATAGGCCGTGGCGAGCAACCCGTCGAGTTCGTCATCGCGTACCCGCTCAAGCCTGGCCGCGCCGAACTGCCGACGCACCTCGCTGATCGACCAGCCCGGCGTCGACGGGCACACCGTCAGCACGCCGTCGCGCAGCAGAATCCGCTGCGCCTTGGCCCAGGCGTAAGGCAATGCGCTCATTGCAGCGGCACCGCTTTGATCGTCGCGCGCGGGCCGGACACCGGCGCCGGCACGCCTTGGGCAGTGGCCGGCAATTGCGGCGCCTGCATGTCCGGCATCGCCCAGCTACGTTCCGGTTGCAGACCGCCCTGAGCGCGGCGCATGAAGTCGTAGCGGTTAAGCGTGATGCTGCGCCCCGCCGCGCTGTCGCGAATGATGTACGGGCGCAGGAACACCATCAGGTTGGTCTTGGTGATCGAGCGGCGTTCGTTGCGAAACAGCGCGCCAATCCCCGGAATACTCGACAACCAAGGCACCGCGTCATTGCTCTGGCTGTAGCCGTCCTGCAGCAGACCGCCGAGCACCATGATCTGCCCGTCGTCGAGCAGGATGCTGGTGTCGAGCGCGCGTTTGCTGGTGACGATCCCCGCCGAATTGGCCGCCGCCGAGGCGCGTTCGTCGATGCTGCTGACTTCCTGATAGATGTCGAGCTTCACCGTGCCGCCCTCGGAAATCTGCGGCCGCACGTTGAGCTTCAGACCGACCTCTTCACGGGTCACGGTCTGGAACGGATTGTTGCTGGTGCCCCCGCCGCCGGTGACGTAACTGCCGCTGACAAACGGGATGGTCTGGCCGACGAAAATGCTCGCGGCTTCGTTGTCCAGGGTCAGCAGGTTCGGCGTCGACAGCACGTTGGTGCCGCCCTTGCTCTTCAGGGCCCGGGCCAGCACTTTCAGGTCGAGGATCTTGCCGATGCCGGGGATATCGACGGTGCCGTTGACGTAGCCGAGGTTCAGACCTTGCGGGAGCACATCGAGGCTGGTCTTGCCATTGACGTTGATCCCCGAACCACCGAGGTTGGCCCCGCCGATCACGCCTTTGCCGCCGAGATTGCCGGTCTGCCATTGCACGCCGAATTCGCTGGCGTCGTCTTCGCCGACCTCGACGATCAGGCTTTCGATTACTACTTGCGCGCGGCGCTGGTCGAGCAGGTCGATGACTTCGCGCAGGTTGCGATACAGCGGCTCCGGCGCGGAAATCAGCAATGTGTTAGTGGTCGCGTCCGCCTGAATGGTCACGCCGCCAGCGCTGAACGCGACGTTCTGTTCACTGCTTTGAGCATTGCTGCTGCCACTGGTGGCGCTGCTGCCCTGAGCGTAACTGCCGCCGGTGCTGCCGCTGTTGGTGGTCGACGTGCTGCCGTTGCTTTGCGTGCCGCTCTGGCCGTTCTGCCCACCGCCCAAATTGGTGGAGCTGCCCATGTTGCTGAGCACCGAGCGCGCATTGTCGCTGGTGCCGCTGTCGCTCTCGCCGGTCAACAACCCGCGCAGGGCCTGGGCCAGTTTGCCGGCCTGAGCGTTGCGCAGATACACCACGTGCAGGTTGCTCGGATTGCTTTGCGCGTTGTCGAGTTTGTAGATCAGGTTGCGCGCCAGCTCCGTGCGCTCCGGGCTGCCGGCGCGGATGATGATGGTGTTGGAGCGCGGGTCACCGATCACGGCGATTTTCTGGGTCGGGTCATTGCCCGGCGCGTCGAGCAGGTCGGCGACCATCGGCGCGATGTCGGCGGCGATGCCGTTCTGGATCTGCACCACGTCAGTGTCGATGGCGCTCGGAGTGTCGATGCCCTGAATCAGTTGCGCGACTCGCGTGAGGTTCTCGGCGTAGTCGGTGACGACAATGGTGTTGTTGCCCGGATAGGCGTTGATCGGGTTGTTCGGTGACACGATCGGGCGCAGCACCGGGATCAGGTTCACCGCGTTCTCGTATTGCAGGCGGAACGTGCGGGTAAGCATGCCGTTGCCGGCCGGTTTGTCGGCGCTGTAGATCGGCCCGCCGAGCAACTTGGCATCGGCCTCCGGCACCACCTGCGCCACGCCGCCGACGTCCACCACGCTGAAACCCTGCATGCGCAGCGCCGCCAGCAGCATGTCGTAGGCCTGATGCGCCGGCACCTGGCCTTCGGAGACCAGCGTCAGATTGCCCTTGACCCGTGGATCGACCAGAAACTGCTGGCCGGTGGAGCGCGACAACGCCCGCACCACCGCTTGAATATCGGCATCGACAAAATTCAGCGTCACCGGTTGATCGCCCAACGGGTTGGCCGGCAACGTCGTGCCCCGCGCCGAGCCGCCACTGCGAGCGCGTTCGGTGATGTTGTGCAATTGCTTCGGCGCGGGTCTGGCCTGAGCCTGCGCCCGTTCGCGGTCGAGCACCGCGTCGCCACTGCGCTGGGTGTTGGCCAGCGGCCGGCCGAGTTCGCTGTCCACCAGCAGCGGCGGTTGATTCGGTGGCGTGGTGTTGCTGCACGCGCTCAATGCCATCAACAGCATCGGCAACGCCATGCGTTTGGATCCTGACCCCTTCATGAAGCTTCCTTAGCGCCCAGCGCCTGATCCATGCGTACGGTGCCCGACAGAGTGCCGGCGGTGTCATCGGTCGCGGCGTCGTCTGCGCGTTGCAGACGGGCCTCGACCACTTGCAGTGAAAAATTCCGCGGTTGGCTCAGCAGCCAGTCGAGCACGGCGTCGGCCGGTGCCGCGTCGAAGGTCAACTGCCAGCCGGCGGAAGCGGCCGCCAATTGGTAATGGCCACCCAGTCCGCTGGCCTGCAAGGTCTGTTGCAGCGACTGCCCAAGGTTCTGCCCATCCGGGCGCACGCTGACGTCGCGCAACAGCACTTCCAGCGCTTCGGCCTGGGCGCGCAGTTTTGGCGTTTCGACTTGCGACGCGGCGATCTTCTTCAGCGGCGGCTGAACCAACGCCACCCACACAAACAGCCCCAGCAACAGCGCCGCCATGCCGCCGACCATGCGCTTTTCCCGCAAAGCCAACGGCTGCCAACGGGCCTGCAACTGAGCGTTGAAGCGCTGCCAACCGGCGCGGTATTTCGCAAGCGAGGGGCTATTCATCTTCGGCTCCGCTGCTGTCGTCGTTGTCGGTGGCGGCGGTCGCCTCGCCGGCCGGGCGCAGGACCCAGCCGTCGTCATTCGGGCTGATGCTGATGCCGGCCTGGGCCAGCGTGGCTTGCCAATCCTTGTCGTTGCCCGAACGCCGGGCCTCGGGCAGCAGACTCAGTTGCAACGCACCGTCGACAAACTCCAGACGCTGCACCGTGCCCGCCATGGACGGCATGCCGCTGCCGGCCTGCAACACCAGCCGCGTGAAATCCTGACCCGGCGCATCCGCCGCGCCTTGCTGGCGCGCCGTGATTTGCTGACGGGCCTGTTGCAGCGGATTGAGGATCACCGGCAACTCGGGAAACGCCTGCTTCACCCGCTGCGCCATCTTCGCCTTGAGCTGCTGGCCCTGCCCGGCCTCGCGAGCGGCGTACAGGTTCAAACCGATCACCCACACCGCCAACGCCAGCGCACAGCAACCGAGCGCCCTGCCCCAGCCGCGATGTTCGGTGCCCGGTTGCTGGAGGCCACCGTGCAAGCCCCAGTTCGGCAACGGGCCGGAGCAGCGTTGTGTGTCGGGCAATGTCGATTGCACCGCCTCAGGCGCGCCGTCACCGATCCAGTGCGCCGGCAGACCGGTTTCCAGCAGCCACGCTTCGTCGATCATCGGCTGCACCTGCGCCGCATTCGGGCCGTGGCGCAGCAACAGATGATCGTCGTGCAGGCAGCCGATACCGCCCGCCATCACCGGCAAACTGTAGGCCGCCGGGTACAGGCCTTTGAGGTTCAAACCGTATTGCCCGAGGTGCTGCAAATCCTTGCGTGCTACCCAGGCAATCTGCACCTGGCCGGTTTCGTTGCGAGCACTGTGGGCGATATGCATCTCGGCGCTATCACCGAGCATCAAGGCCTGCGCTGCACATTGCACCGCCGCAGCGGTTTTGCTCGCGGGCAACGGCGGCAGATCGATGCTCGCCAACAGGCTGTCTGACGGGTGCAGAAAGCACACCAGCGGCTGCTTCGGCAGTGCGCCAAGCCGCACGCGTTCCTGGCGAGTGACCTGCCCCTGACGATCCAGCCACGCGCAATCCACTTCACTGTCGAGACTCAGCTCCGCCAGCGGCGGCAAACTCACGCGCAACTGGCTCATACGCCCACCCGTGACCAGATCACTTGCGGCAAGCGGTCTTCACTGCGATGCAACAACGCATCGAGGCTGACCCGCCGCTGATCCCGCCGCGCCTGCCCGCGCAGCCGGAACCAGTCGCTGGTGATGCCGACCTTGACGCTGGTGATCTCCAGTTGCGGCAGTCGCAGGCGATTGACGAAATCCCCGCGGTTGATAAACCAGCGCCCGGCGTCACGCTCATTGATCAACGCCTGCGCCCGCTCCAGCGACAGCCCCGGCACATAAGCCGCGAGCACCGGCGCCGTGGCCGTGTTGCCGTTGAGCCAGGTGGTCGCCGGAATCACCGTCAGGTACGGCGCGAGTTTCGCCAGCACCGCATCGTTGACCCCGTCGACACTGCGCAAATCATCAAGCGTGCGCAGCATTGGCAAGGTCGGCGGTTGCGGTTTGCGCGAAGCGGACGGCGACGTGGCGCGCCCACTGTCGAAGGTGTTTTTCGCCACAGGCTTGTCCACCACTTGGGCATTCAACAGGTGCGGATACGAGCCGATCACCCGCTGACTGATGCGCCGGCTCAAGCCGCTGCTGACACCAATCAACTCGCACAAACGCTCGAACGCCTGCACCTGCGCGTCATCGATCCGCTCGTTGGCCACCAGATTGCGCAGGTTGAACTTGCCCTGCTCGTCCTCCAGCCGCCCCTCGAAACCCTGGGTGTTCAACCGCTGCGCCCACGGCTGATCGAGGCGGGTCAACGGATCGCGCTGCCGCGCATCCCACAACAATTGCCGGCTGATCTCCAACCCGCCGTGCAGCACCCAGCGGCCCTGCACGCGCAGTTGTTCGGCCTCCAGCGCCCGGGTCGAAACGCTCTGGCGGGTCAGCATGCCGGCGGCGATCACCGCGACCACCGCCGCAATCAGCAGCGCACTGATGATCGCCATCCCCTGCTGGTTCGATTGGCTGTTCATGACCGGCCTTACAACTGCCAGGAACCGATGTCGGCATTCACACCGTCGCCGTCAGGCTGGCCGTCGGCGCCGAGGGAAAAGATGTCGATCTCGCCGTTGGCACCGGGATTGAGGTACTGATAAGGACGACCCCACGGGTCATTCGGCAGGCGCTCCAGGTACGAGCGCCAGTTGGTGTTCTTCGCATCGGCCGGCCGCTCCACCAACACCTTCAGACCCTGGCTCTGGCTCGGGTAAGTGCCGTGATCGAGGCGATACAGCTTCAGCGCCTGCATCAACCCGCCAATGTCCTGCTTCGCCGCCGTGGCCCGCGCCTGATCCGGCCGGTCGAGCACCTTGGGCACCACCATCGCCGCCAGAATCCCGAGAATCACCACCACCACCATGATCTCGATCAGCGTGAAACCCTGCTGCCCACGGGGCATCCGGCTCGGTCGACTGGGTTGTTTGAACTGCGCGATATCCATCTCGTCATTCCCTGGCTTGATTCGATTCGACGCGCAGTGTTGCAAGAAGATATGTCAGGGATGTTGAAAATCCTCGGGAGAAACTGTCATGTAAAAAGCAGTTGAGCGGCGACTGCCCGGTCACCGCCCCGACTCACGCGACACCTGTCACTGCGTGCCTGCATAAGTACCTTTCACTGGGTTGGAGGACTGCCACCGACCCACCACCTGTTCGCCGCTGAAAAACTGAAAACTGGCGCTGCCACCCTGTACGGTGGGCATGGTCACCCGGATGATCGGGGCCACAAGCCCCCCCGACACGTTGTAGAAATCCCGTTGATTGTATTGAGCATCCGGCAAGCCGCTGCCCGTATAGAAGAACGCCCACAACGGCACGGTGCGATGAATGTTCTGCGGCCAGATATCGCTGACCACTTCGTTCCAGCCCTGAAACGAGGTGGCCCCCAACAACGCCATTGCGCGAACGCCTTCGATATAGGCTGACGCCGCGTGATCGCCTGCGGTCGTTTCGCGAACATTGAAGCCGCATTGCGCGTTGTTGGTCCGGTAGTTGTTCAACCATTGTTGGGCCGTAGTAATTCCGGAAAGATGGCAAGGACGGCTGGTGAGCGGTTGGGAAGAAAGCGCGCCGCAGCCGTTCTCCGAGCGCGAATTGGAACTCGCATTCAGGGGGAAAATGCAGAACACGTCGATATCCCTTTTATCTACCGGACTGTCGAAGATCGGATAGACAAAGTAGCCATTGTTGTAGAGAAAACTTCGGAAGGTCGAATCGCGCCGCAACCAGGACCAGGACACGCCGCCACGCTGCACAGCAGTCGGGCTCGGATTCCAGACATGGTAGGCCGTCGACTTCACGGTCGCCCTCCCCATGACACCCGAACAAAGAAACGCTGGCCGTCTTGGGTTACCGCAATCGACTCGAGTGTCGTTGTAAAGCGCCTGGAGCTTGGCCGCCGTAGAGGCGCCGTCAAGGGTAGCTTGCTGAATCTGCAGTTCATCCGGGACCTGCTGCTGTATGGTGCAGCCAACCAACAGGCACAGCATTACAACCGTGAGCATTCTCATCAGTGAAATCCTTTTATCGATTGGACGTTGCCAGCGACAGACAGAATTCCAACTGGCGAAAGCCCTGCAAAACCCTCTGCAAAAGAACCCGCCAGACAGAGCTTTTCCAGGGACGCCTCAATCAAATCTCACGGACATAAGTGTCGCTACTGTCAGATCTGACAGTAGCGACCAACGGTCGAGCCTCCTCGGGAGTTTTGGTCAGCAATCGGTCAACTTCGAGGTTTACAGTGCGATGTCCTTCCCATCGAAATGTCCCGATGCCCAGCAAAGCCCGACAAGCCGGATTCACCCTGATCGAAGTGCTGGTCGCACTGGCAATCATCGCCGTCGCCATGTCCGCCGCCGTGCGTGTGGCGGGGTTGATGACGCAGAGCAGCGGGATATTGCGCGATCGCTCGATTGCGATGATTGCGGCGCAGAGTCGGATGGCGGAGTTGCGTTTGGAGGGGCGATTGCCGATGGGGGTCAAGGTGATGGAGTGTGATCAGGGGCGGTTGTTGTTGCGGTGTGAGCAGGTGATTGGGGGGGTGGAGAATGGGCGGTTGCTTAAGGTTGGTGTGCAAGTCTTTGATCGCAGTAAGGAAACGCCACCGCTAGCGAGGCTGGAGACGTTGCTCAACAGGCCGCAGGACTGACACTCCCCTTGCCGTCAGGCGTTCTACCTTTCTGGTCTCCAGCGCATGAATTACCGGAAGTGGCCAGGATGACTATTCTGTTGACTCCCCCCGGCCGATAATTGCCAGTCGATGCCGCTAAACGGGGCAATGGAGTGCGAGATGAAAATTATCGCTTTTTTGGCAATCTATCTCGCCGGCGGGGTTGCCCTGTTTCCCCTCCTCGACCTCTTTCGTCCGGTAGGCATTTCTCTCGACCAGTTTTATTCGGAGTTTTACCTCAGCTCCGGCGCTGATGTGGCGCAACGTCTAAGCCTGAGCTTCATCTACGCAAGCGTGTTTCATCTGGGGTGGGCTGCCCTGTTTTCTGAATCCGCAAAAAGCTGGGTGTACACGACCAACATCAAAGACCTTTGCTATCTCGCCTTACGGTGTTTGAGCTTTTTTTGCATCAGCCTGATGACGCTTGGACTGGTCGGGAAAAGCGCGCAGAAAGTGCCCGCTACAGAGTTTCATCAATATTTTCATTTTCTGGTTATCTGCATGCTCGCGGGCGTTTGGGCGTGGGAGCTCAAGAATTTTTTGATAGCCGTCATTCATTACGCCGCAAGAAAAATCAGGGGAGCGACTGAATGAGAGAAGCCAGATTTATTTCCAGACAGGAAAATTGGCCTTCTTTTTTCACCTGTTTAATCAATTCCCACGACCCCGTTTAAAGACACCCACCGTTACCTCCTCAAGGCTACAACGCCTTGCGTCATTGCCTACGACTACGCCAGAATCCGCCGGCTTGTGCGTCTGGGGTGCGGGTCTTATCGTTTCCGGGTCACTGAAAAACAGTGATCGGGTTTGGTAGCCCGACCTCCCATATGACGCATAACGTCACCTAGCGCAGACGCCCTTTCGGCATTTGTCTTATGGTGGCCATGCGCAGGGCGCCCTCGGGCGCGCCGGATTTTCCATATGGGCCGGTCTACCAACCTTCGTATGGCCACCACCACTCGTTTGGTAGCGAGAGTGATGGCTCCTTAAGTCCCATATGGAGCTACATCTATGTTCAAGCCAACACCAAACCCACCAGAAACCGATCCGGTCTCCCCCTACAAATTCCCCGACTCCCGAACCCTCAACGAAGCCGCCGAACGCGCCCTCGACCACTACCTCACCCCACAACAACGCATCATGGGCAGCCACCACAAACACGACCCCATGTATCTGGCCAACCCGGCCTACAACACCGAATCCTTGCTGGCCAATGCCAGCGAATCACTGGGATCGGCGAGCGAAATGCTTAACAACTTTGCGGCCACACTGGAGCCTGCTCATCGCAAGACTGCGATCGGGATTGCGCAGTTGGTGATGTTGAGTGAATTGGCGGTAAATCAGGCGTTGGATCATGTTGAGGTGAAGGCGTAAGCGTCTGAGTGCTGTAGCTCAATAGACGAAAACAAAATGGCCGAGGTTGTCAGGTGTAACTGACTACCTCGGCCAAATGAGCATTTCTATTTTTTGCGGCACACCTCGACGTCATCCTGAGTCTTCAGGTCCGTGTCGATTCCCAAGCGATACCTGCAGTAATCAATAATCCACCCCCGCTCCTCTGCTGTCAGGCGTTCAACCTTCCTGATCTCTCCATCGTTGGCGTGGATGTTGTAGAACTTCATCTGAAACGTCGGGTGTTTCTTGATGAAGACAATGGTCTCGATGTCCCCGTCCTCAAGGGCTTCGTAGTAGCCGATGTAAAGCACCGTCGTTACGACGAGGATCGCTGCGATTAGAAACTTTTTCATTCCGTTGGCGCCGATGGCAGAGGCTGAAGGGTTCTAGCATGAAAGGAGACTGATTGAATGCCAGAAAGTAAATCAGCCCCCATTTTTTGCTGCCAGCCCAGCTCCCACAGATTTCAACGTCCTACACAATATCTGTAATTAACATAAATCCCTGCGGGAGCGACGGTCCGACGATTCGACTTGCTCGCGAAGGCGCCAGAATTGACACCAGCTTAATCAGCAGGTGATCCCGAGGTCTGCTTCACCGGCAATTGCAAATTATCCAACGCCCGATTCACCGCCAACTCCCCGAGCATGATCAACTGCGCAATGCCCACCAACGCCCGACGCTGCGAAGCCGGCACCAGACTGGCGATGTTCTGGGCAATGGTTTGGGCCGAAGCGAGTGTTTCACTGGCATCAATCAGCAGTTCTTCGTTTTTGTTGTCCGCAGTCACGGCATACATCCCGCGGGTTCTGCGTAGAGGCGGCGTGGAGCCGGGCGGACAGAGGTAATGGTCGAGCGCGCGGTCGGCGGCTTCGTGGAGTTTTCTGGAATCGATGGATTCGTAGGGGGAAACCGAGTCGGCTTCGGGCGGGTTGGGTGTTGGTTTGATCATGGTGAAGCTCCATTTTTATACCTGGTGGAACCACCAACACCTGTCGCTAAACAAGTAAAGGTGGCAGCTGTACGCGGGTTAGCGAACCGAGAGGTATAAGACCCGGCAGACCCGAAGGTCTCCCACGCACAGCCACCATATCGTCATCGCAAAAATCTGCGACAAACTGGAGCGTCGTTGAACTTATACCTGGTCAGGTCGCTAAACCCGGTCGCTGGGTTGCCAGCGACACGTAGACGATAAAGACCAGGTACAAAGCGTACAAGCCGGCGGATTCTGGCGTAGCTGTAGGCAACGGCGCAAGGATATGTAGCCTGAGAGAGTGTCTGGAGATGTCTTTTTAAACGTTGGTGTTTATCGAAGCTTTACTGCGGCACCTCCATGAGGTGTGGAGGCCGGCCAGATGATTTTCCGGTTTATTTTTTGGAAATAAATCAGTCCCCTTTTTCCCTTTTTCTACTCGCCAACCAGTCGTGCTACAGATTGCTCATTTCTGAAATTGACTATTGAATGTACTGGCCCCCGTGATACCTTCCTTGTGCTATGGCGCAATGATTTGGGTAGGGGCACATGGAATTAGGTGCGTTGAAGAAGCGGCTCCAGCAACATCTTGGTGACGGACTTGTATTAGTAATTGGTTCTGGATTGTCCTGTGCAGAAGGCGTGCCCGGGATGGGAGCGCTTGGGCAGCATCTTGTCACGCATATTCCTGCGGCCCTCTCTCCGGACGACAACACACTCTGGGAACAGATTCATCCCCTCATAGAAACCGACGGGCTGGAGGCAGCTTTACTGAGGTATGCTCCCACTCCCTCCCTCGAGGCGGCCATTGTTCAAAGTACGGCCGACTTCATTGCTCTCGCTGAATCAAGCATCATTTCCGAAGTTTTCAATAACACAAAGACGCTTCGCTTAACCAACCTCATTCCTCATCTATTGAAGCCGGACACCGGCATACCAATTGTTACAACTAACTATGATCGCCTTGTCGAGATTGCATGCGAGGAAGCCAAGCTAGGTGTTGATACGATGTTCAGTGGTCATTTTGCAGCGAGGCTTGACCCGCAGGATAGCTACTGGAGTTTCTGCCGAGGCGTTAAGCTAGCGGGCAAAAATGTGCGCTATAAATTCGCGTCGAAGGTAAATGTATTCAAACCTCACGGTAGCCTCGACTGGTATTACCGCGAAGGCAATCCTGTGCGCTACGCTGGGACCTTGCCTCTTCCCCGGCTCATCATTACGCCAGGTTTGAACAAGTTTCGGAGCGGTTACGATAGCCCTTTCGACAAACATCGCGAAAAAGCGAACGATGCCATTGATAAGGCGCGATATTTCCTCATCATCGGCTACGGCTTCAATGACGATCATTTGGAAACCCATCTCACCCCTCGCATAAAGTCCGGTGTGAAGACGGTTATTTTGACGCATTGGCTATCCCCTAAAGCCCGGGAGATCGCTACGAAAAACAAGCAGGTAATTGCTGCCGAGTATCACGAAGATGGAGGAACTGTTGGTACTCGTTTCATAGTTGATGGCACCGAAAAGTTTTATCCCGGTATTAACTATTGGGATCTCGACGGATTTGTGAAAGGAGTTCTATCCGCATGACTGGTTCAGCGCTTGATTTTACAGACAACGACCAAATTGGACGCGTGGCCGGTGTCGACACCAGTCGTGTAGCCATTGATGTCACCAACTCAGACATGTTGACCCGCGTTGGAATTGGGCAACTCATCGCCATCAAAGGCGTGACCCAGGCAGAATATCTGATCGCAATGGCTGATCGGGTTACTCGCACACTCCGAGAGGAACTTCCTGATCCGGCAGATGGTGAGTTCGGAACTCTGATGATTTCGCCTGCAGATCACATGCAAGCATTTGTTATCGGCACCTATCGGTCGGTTGATGGTGACAGTTCTGACACCTTCAAGCGCGGCGCTGATAGCTTTCCACAGATAGATAGAGACTGCTTCGTCATTGAAGGCCCCAATCTTCAGCGATTTATGGGTATTTTGGGCGCTGGGCTCTCCGAAGACGAGCGGTTGAAACTTGGGACCTTTGTTGCTGATCGGAGTGCTGAAGCGATCGCGAGTGGTGACAAATTCTTTCAGCGGCACGCGGCAATTCTGGGTAGCACTGGATCGGGTAAAAGCTGGGCTGTCGCTCTCATTCTCGAACGGGCCGCCAAACTCAAGTTCCCCAACATTGTGGTATTCGATATGCATGGCGAATATCAACCGCTTGCAGACCAGAGCAAAGGCGGATTCGCACAGCGTTTCCGTATCGCTGGACCTGGCGACCTTACAGCACCAAAGGACGATGCGTTGTTCCTTCCGTACTGGCTGCTAAACCGTGATGAGATGCTTTCGATGATTTTGGACCGGAGTGATCAAAATGCTCCCAACCAAGCTTCTCGCTTCACTCGCCACGTTCGAGAGTTAAAGGGCGCCACTCTGGATATTTCGGATAAGGCCAAGGTTAAAGAGACTTTTACGGTCGACTCGCCGATACCCTATGCCGTTTCAGACCTAGTCGCAAAATTGAAGATCGACAACACGACGAAAGGGGTCGGATCAAAAGGCGCAGCGGTAAAGGGGGAATGGGAGGATAAACTGACCCGATTTATTTCCCGTCTTGAGGCGAAGCTTGAAGATCGCCGTTACGGTTTTATGTTCTCGCCGCCACCAGAGTCATTAGATTACGGATGGCTCGCAAAGCAGATTGTGAAACTGCTTCGCGCGGGTTCAAATAATGGCATTAAGATTATTGACTTCTCTGAGGTTCCCGCCGATGTACTACCCGTCGTTACCGGTACACTGGCTCGCCTCCTTTACGATGTCCAATTTTGGATGAGTGGGGATGCACGGACGCCGATCACGCTGCTCTGCGACGAAGCGCATCTCTACCTACCGGTGAAAGATGACGCCGACGCTGTCCAGCGGCAGGCGTTGTGGTCATTTGAACGTATAGCAAAGGAAGGGCGTAAATACGGTTTTTCATTACTCGTGGTAAGCCAAAGACCATCTGATGTGAGTCGGACGATTCTCTCCCAATGCAATAACTTTCTCGCTCTCAGGCTTACAAATGATAGCGATCAGAATGTTATAAAAAAACTCATGCCGGACTCATTAGTTGGGCTAACAGCAATGCTACCCTTACTCGATACAGGCGAGGCTCTGCTTCTAGGTGATGCTGTTCTTCTTCCCACTCGAATCAAGCTGGATCGACCTCAAGTAAAACCTGACAGCGCGACGCGAGAATTCTGGAAGGAATGGGGTTCGCTGAAACCTAATGAGGACTTGCTGGAGGCAGCAGTCGAATGCCTACGGAGTCAGTCGCGAGCAAGCTGATCGATTACGCTTGATGTTGAATGAAGGTAAAAACAGGGGAATTCTTTATTCCCCATTTTTACAGCTTCTTAAACATTTGATAAAAACCAAGCCCCCCAAAAAAAACGGCCAAATAAAAACCGACAGCCCAACCCACATAAAACACAACAACCCAATAAAATATCAAATACAGCACAAATCATGCAGTCATATTAATTAAGCAACAGAGCTTAGCATCAAACCTATAACAACGGACATTTAACACAGACACGAAGCCGACCCCAATGAATAACCCTAAGCGCATGAACTATAACAACACCACACTAAAGTGCCGCATAGATGACTTCGAGAGCGGCCGACTGATGGAAGACCACAGTTTCAATAACTGCCTACTCTACCTAACTCAGCCGACAACTTATTCACCTGAGATAACATTGGCAACTGTCTGCTTCGTTCGCAACGATCATGTCGTTCGAACCTGGCACGCACGAATTACAAAATTCAGCAAATTTAACGCGACATTAGCACACACCTCAAATGGAGAATTCAGCGCCGCTGTAAATTTATTTGAATTTAATTCCCAAGAAGCTAGCATCCTGGATGATCGTTCTGCATATAGAGAACTTATAGAAATTGCAGGACCAGCCACTGCTAAAGCTCTCTTGTTTCGCGCTCATGACGCTGCAGTCCTACACGCATTCAGACCTACCAGCCAGCTGTATAAAAAACTTGTTCAAGACTCATCTCTACACGGGCTCATTGTAAACGACAGCGAATTCTACACTTACATCTCTCTAAAGCTTATATTTGAGGAAAACGCAATTGGAGGTCATAAGACGATCTCTCATTTACAATCGACTTTACCGACAATATCAAACAATCAAAAAGCACAGCTAGAACTAGACTTTCGCTTCAACCACACTGCGACACCATTTGCTTTACCACTTAACGTAATCATAGGATCTAACGGCGTCGGTAAAACTCGCACCCTTCAAGCGATCGCACGCACTTTACAAAAAAATGATGGTAGATACTCTAAGAATGAATATCCTCGCAGCAACCCGATTGTTGTGTTTTCCCATGAGCCACAACGTTGGAGAGAGAACAGTGCAAAAAGCTTCAAACATGTTTCGCTAAGTATCACCCGTTCTGATTGGGGAAAACTACCCGCCATCACACAAGAAATTTCGCTATTGCGCGAAAGAAACTTTTCGCTCAGCACACTTAACAACATCATTAAAAAAGTGCTAGACACTCGTCATCTATACTTAAAAAAGATGGGAAATGAATCTACGGGATACTCCCTTGACGAATTAGCAAACCAACCGGATAAGTGTGAACGCATTGACATTAGTGCCGAATATAAATTTATAGACGACCATGGCCTAGAACATCACTTGAGCTCAGGCCAGAGAGCCTTAATCTGCTTTTGTTTTAATGTAGTCTTACACTGCAGGCCAAAATCAATATTATTAATTGACGAACCAGAAAACCACCTACACCCAAGATTTATCTCGCTACTCATACAGACACTTAACTCAGTTTTATTAGCAACAGAATCGGTAGCTATTGTCGCCACACATTCACCCTTCATCGTGAGAGAAATCGACAAGTCTGGTGTGTTAATTTTGCAAGTTGATCAGCAAAACCTCCCATCACTATTTCGACCAAGCATGCAAACGCTGGGTGGTGATATATCGCTAATTTCTGACTTTGTTTTTGAAGACATTAGTGTGCGGAAAGGTTATCAAGAGTCCATCGATGAATCCCTGCGTGCCTGCCGTGATCCTGCCGCTCGAAAAGCTGTCTTGGAGCAATTCACTGCCCTTGGCATCGATGCCGCAGCCTATGCGCGATCGTTGGAGCATTAAGAGAATAAACATGCCTACGTACATTCAACGCACCAGACAAATCAGCGATGATCTGAAAGCTATATCAGCGTTCGTAAAAGAAGAACAAAAAAACTCAGATATTTTGCGACCACAACTCAGCAATCTTCGTTCGATGTTCAATAACTACTTGCACGCTGTAGAAAACCCAAACAGCCATAGAGCATGGCGAAAATACAATATTAGCGCGGCGACTGCCTTTCACTTTCTCTATGACAGCAAAGCAAAATGCCTATCCTACGTTGATGACTTTCGCCATGATGCTATCGATAAGCTTGGTGGTTGCCCATACTGCGGGCTGCCCAGCAACATAACATTAGATCACTATCTCCCTAGAAAAATAGGTGCTTTCCCAGAATTCTCTATATTGTCTAAAAATCTAGTGCCGGCCTGCTCAGACTGCCAAGGAAAGAAGAGTGATTTCTATACACTTACTAAAGAAAAATCAATCCCCAAACGAAGATCTAGACTCAAAACAACACGCAAAATAAAAAAAACCTACAAGCACATCAAAATCAGCAACCGAAAAAGTTCGCGACACACCCTAAGCATGCGTATAAAACCACTTAGATTGCTTCATCCATACGTAGATTCGTTCTTGATGCACTCAGTATTGAGTATCTATCCGACATCCCAGAGAAACCGATTTTTAGTACATGCCAAAGGTAGCTTGCGCAAAGAGGAACGTGAACGATTAAACTTTCATTTAAAAAAACTCAATATCGAAACACGTTGCAACCATGCTATCGGCAGATGTAGAAATGCAATAATTAGAGACTTATCGTCCAACAACATATCTTTCGATCGAAAAAGCATAGTCAAAGAACTACCAAGACTTCTAAAGTCCGCCTTGGAACGTGCTGCATTAGCCCCAAACGCCATAGAACCGGCCTACATCAAGTCGTTAATCAACCATCCCTCAACACTTGACGACTTAATTAACTGGTCTCAAAACCGTATCGAGCCGAACATATTAGCAGCCAAGCCCATTATTCTTTAACTTTTTCGGGGTGAGAAAATTCAACTCTGCTAAATTGAACTATAGATAATCGTACTCAAGAGCGCTCCTGTCCCACTTCAAACATTCTTTGCTTTTCCGGCCTCTTTTTTTCCGAGGCACTCGAACTGGTAGAAGAGCGCTATTCCAGCGGAAAGGGCAATATGCTGGAAATAAGCCCAACAACTCACGGCCTAACCAACCTAGGCATCTCCACCCCCTCCCCCAACCTCTCCACCCCCAACCGCACCCTCTCCCCACCCTGCTCAATCACCACCCCATCCCCCTCCACCGCCACCAACTTCACCCCAGGACTCACCCGTTCCCCCTGCAAAAAACTCCTCGGCGGTCCGTCGTTGAGGCTGAGTATCGCCACCGCCCCCCGACTCCCCGCCATCACCCCACTGACCTTGATCTCCACCGGCGCCGTGCGGTTGGAAAACCATTGCAACGCCGGGTTATCGCTGCGCGCAGCAAGCAGTTGCGGCGTAGCCGCCGGGGTGTGGGATTCGGCGGTGGTCAGGAGCAGGGATGACCAGGTGGCGATGCCGACCAGGGCGGCCAGCAGTGCGGCGGCCTGGATGATTTGGGGGGGTGAAAAGCGTGCGGTGTATCTCATGGGCTGAATCTCCTTTTAGTCCCGGTGACCAGACTACGCGGCAATTCTCACGGTTTTATTTCACACGCCTTACATGTTGGCCGTGCAGGATGGTTTTTTGGGACGGGCTGGACGCAAGGGAGTGCGCATTCGATGAACCGGTGCAGGCAGCAGGGTTTTACGCTGATCGAGTTGATGGTGGTGCTGGTGATCATCGGCATCGCCAGTGCGGCGATCAGTCTGAGTATCAAGCCCGATCCGTTGCAGTTGCTGCGCAAGGACGCCGAGCGCGTGGCGCAGTTGCTGCAGATTGCCCAGGCCGAGGCCCGCGCCGATGGCCGGCCGATTGCGTGGTTGAGCGATGGCAAGGGGTTTCGGTTCAGTCGGCGCAGTGACAGTGGCAAGGGTTTTGATCATTTCGATCGGGACCCGCAGTTGCGGCCGCGTCCCTGGCAGAGTCCGAAGCTGGAGGTGCGGGTGGAGCCCAAGCAGAAGGTGGTGTTGAACGCGGAGTGGATCAATCCGCCGCTGCAGTTGACGCTGTCTGACGGGCTCAATCGGTTGAGTGTGCTGCGCGATGCTTCGGGCCGGATTAGCGTGCAATGAACAGACAACAAGGTTTTACGCTGATCGAGGTAATGGTCGCGATTCTGTTGATGGCGGTGGTCAGTCTGATTGCCTGGAAGGGGCTGGACAGTGTCACCCGCGCCGACAGCCATTTGCAGGCCAGTGGTGAGCAGAGCGACAGCCTGTTGCGTGCGTTGAATCAGATGCAGCGGGATGTGGAGATGCGCGCCGGGATCGAGCTGACGGAGCCGAAGAAGGTCGGCACCGAGGATGAACCGGCGACGGCGCCGCCTGCGCTTACGGTGCGCAGCAGTGACAGCAAGGGGTTTCGACTGGACATTATTCGTAGCGCGGCGGATCAGCCGGGGGCGTTGCAACGGGTGCGCTGGTGGCTCAAGGGGGACACGCTGTATCGCGCGGTGGCGCCGGCGCGCAGTCGGTATCCGTTGCCGGCGCCTACGGCTGGGGTTGCGGTGTTGGGTGAGGTGAGTGATTTGCAGGTGCGGGTTTGGGAGGCGGACAAGGGGTGGCGGCAGTTGAGCGGGAGTCGGCGGGAGGATCCGTTGGGGTTGGAGGTGCGGTTGACTCGGGAGACGGCGCAAGGGCCGGAGAAGTACCGGCAGGTCATGGGGCCACTCCAATAACTGGGTTCACTGAGGTCCCCGTGGGAGCTGCGGTGCGACGATTCGACTTGCCAGCGATGGGGTCTGCACATCCAACATCTCATTGCCTGACATACCGCTATCGCTGGCAAGCCAGCTCCCACAAGGTTCTATGGTGTTTGTGGGGGTTGTGTTAGTTAGCTGAGGACTACGACGCCGCCCGGCAACTCGGTGCATTTGACGCCGTAGGCATCGCGGATCAGTGCGCCTACGCCGGCCAGTTGGTCGAGGGAGAAACGTGCCTGTACGCGGCGTTGGCCGAGTTCGCGATTGAGCAACAGCAACATGCCCGGGCGGTAGCGGTTGATCTCGTCGATCATCTGGCTGAGGGTCGTGCCGTTGAACACCAGGACCTGTTGGCGCCAGTTGGTTACCGCCGCTGTGTCGACACTTTGCACCGTGCCGACCTGTTGCGCGTCGTAGGTCAATTGCTGACCCGGTTCCAGGCGCAGGCTGCGGCCTTCAACTTCCACTTCTACTGCGCCATCGAGGCAAGTCACGCACACCTGCTGATCGAGGTTGCGCAGGTTGAACCGCGCCCTGCTCGCCCGCAACCAACCGCCTCCGGCCTGCATCGCCATGGGCAGCCGTGCGGTCTGCACTTCGACTTCGCCGCTGACCAGTTCAAAGCCTTGCACGCCCTCATCCACCGAACGCTGGTTGATGCGGGTCTGGGTGTTCAGTTCCAGACTCAGGCCATCCGCCGGTTCGACCCGACGTTGCTGGCCGACTTCGGTGATGTAATCAGCGCCAAGTCCGGAGAACCCGCCTGGTATCGTGCCACGTACCAACAGGAACGCCGCCGACGCCGCAATCGCGCCGCCGAGAAAGGCCCGTCGTCCAAACCGTCGTGGCGCCTGCATTGCTTCCGCCGCCGGTTGCAGCAGGTGCCACAAGGCCTTGCACTCTTCAAAGGCGCGGGCGTGTTCGGGGCTTTGGGCGCACCACTGGCGCAGCGCTCGGGCGTCGGCGACCGTGGCGCGGCCGGAGGTCAGCAGGATCAGCCAGTCGCGGGCTTCGCTTTGCAGACGCTCGGCAGGCGTGGGCTCGGCAGGTGTCAGACGGAAGATGTTCAAACGCACAGGTACTCGACGGGTTGATCGGGACACTAAATCGGAGCTTCATTCACTAGACGGTTTTCCGGCCCCGCGACCGAACCGCTGAAACACTTTTCTTTCCAGTTTGGCCGCGCAGTGTCCGAGGGCAGCCTTGATTTCCTTCTCGACCATGCGCGTGGAGATGCCGAAACGCTGGGAGATTTCCAGGTGCGGCGCTTCTTCCAGGCGTGCGGCGATGAAGATCCGGCGCCGCCGCGCGGGCAGCTCGTAGAGGGCGCTAAGCAGGGACTGGATTTCCTTCTGGCCGCCGACCACGCGCATCGGGTCCAGCGCTTCGTCGCTGACTTGCAGCAGTTCTTCGACTTCGCTGCCGGTGAGCAGCCGCGCGTCGGCCTGGCGGCGGTCGGCGGCGATGTTCAGGGCCATGCGATAGAGGTAGGCGTTGGGCCGCAAAAGGTTTGGCGGCGCTTCCATGCGGTCGACCCGCAGGTAGGTTTCGTGCAGCACGTCGTTGGCCAGGTCCTCCGAGCCGAGACGGCGTCGCAGGCGCACCCGAAAGTCCTCGTAGGACGTCAGGAACAGCTGGACCATCGAACTTTGTCCGGCGTCTTTCATCCCCCGGAAACTCCTTCCCATTGTGTGCATTCCATGCGCTTTCCTGACGATTCGGGTAACAACAGCAACGTGACTGGCTGGCGCAATGCGCCGGGTGTCGGCCGGTCGATTTTGAGCGTGTGAAAACTTTCTACCAGCGCTGCATCGCGCCGAACATCGCCGGTGGTGGTGACCAACCGGTTGTGCTGCACCACGCCGTCGCGGCCGATCCACAGCTGCAACACCGCGCGAAAACTGCCGGGCCGGGTCAGCGGCGAGCGGCACAGGTTGCGTTCAATCGCGGCCTGCACCGCCGTGGCGTAACTGCGGTTGACGGCTGCGCTAGCGGGGGTCGGTTTCTCCGCCGGCATCGGCACTTCCTCGACTTGCGCAACCTGCAAGGTGAACGCGTCGTCGCGGCTGTACTTGGCCATCAACCCGCTGCCGCCGAGCATCCGGCGCAACGCTTCAGCGGCGGTGAATTCGCCATCCACCGCCAGGGAACGCCGACCGCGACTCAACTGGCTGTCGACCAGCACCGCCATGCCGGTGGCGCGGCTGAACTGATCGAGGGCGCGGGCCAGTTCCTGGGCCGGAATGTGCAGCGTCATGCGCATGGTCGCTGGCATCGGGTCGGCGCCGGCGCGGCTCAGAAACAAGCCAAGCAGCAGCCCCAGACAGAGCTGGCGCACGAGCGCTGAGCGCACAACATCCTCCCTGGCACGGCCTCGCTGCACGGCTGATGTATCCCTGAAAACCGTCATCCTGAGGGCTGTTTATGAATCTGGTGTGACGGCCACTGCAAAAAAACCATCACGGGATCGGCGCCGCCGTTGCACTAGACTCTTGAGCTAGAGCGGCCCCTTCGGGCCGGCCAGGAGGCAGGCATGAAATCAGTCTGGAAAGTCGCCCTCGGTGGGTTACTGCTGACGGTGTTTAGCGGTGCACATGCGGAGGAGCCGCTGGGCTGTGTCGAGGTAACGGTGGGCGGCTACAAGGCGCCGAATTACGATTGCCTGAGCCAGCAGATGGGCAACAACCCCGACGGCGCGGCGGCTGCGCAGAAGAATCAGGAAGCGATGAATGTGCCGATCAACAAGCGGCCGCCGAATCAGGTGGGGTTGGCGACGCCGGCGGCCACCAGTACGCGGATGGGCAATACGTTTGGCACGTCGGTGAAGCCGCAGCGCCCACCGAACTAGCTTTTACTGGATCGTTCCCACGCTCCCGCGTGGGAATGCAGCCCGTGACGCTCCGCGTCACTGGACGCGGAGCGTCCCTAGAGGCATTCCCACGCGGAGCATGGGAACGATCAAAACCACAGCCACCGAACCAGCTTTTACTGGATCGTTCCCACGCTCCCGCGTGGGAATGCAGCCCGTGACGCTCCGCGTCACTGGACGCGGAGCGTCCTTAGAGGCATTCCCACGCGGAGCGTGGGAACGATCACCGTGTGGGGGGAGATCGCTCGTGATCAGTCGCTGGGGATCTGGCGGAAGCTCACCGCCAGGCGATTCCAGCTGTTGATGGTACTGACGGCCATGGTCAGGTCCACCATTTCGCCTTCGTTGAACTGTTCCCGGGCTTGTTGGTAGACGTCGTCCGGTACATGACTTTCCGCCAGTAGCGTGACGGCCTCGGTCCACGCCAGCGCCGCACGCTCGCGCAGGTTGAAGAAGCCGCTGTCGCGCCAGACCGCGATAGCGTAC
Organism: Pseudomonas gozinkensis; assembly: GCF_014863585.1. Taxonomy (NCBI): domain Bacteria; kingdom Pseudomonadati; phylum Pseudomonadota; class Gammaproteobacteria; order Pseudomonadales; family Pseudomonadaceae; genus Pseudomonas; species Pseudomonas gozinkensis. Next base: position 3,750,291 of record NZ_CP062253.1, read on the forward strand.
AGCCGCCGATCTGTCTCCCCTGCCCGCCGCGCTTCCACCGAATGCATGTCGGTGCAGAACGCGCAGCCGTTGAGTTGCGAGGCGCGGATCTTGATCAGGTGCAACAGCGGCGGCTCGATGCTCAGGCTGCTGGTCAGCGCTTCCAGGGCAATCATCGCTTTCATGGCTTTGGGTGAAGCGCTGTAGTAATCCAGACGCGGGGACATGGGCGGGCCTCGGGCAGCAGAAGAGTGATTTCACGGTAAGCGCTGGTTCGCCAGGGTTACAGCCCCAATTGCACGGAAAACAGGCAGACCACTGAACCCCGAGCCAAACACGATACCTGTGGGAGCTGGCTTGCCAGCGATGGGGGAATTACATCCAACATAGATTTCAGCAGATATACCGCTATCGCTGGCAAGCCAGCTCCCACAGGGTACGTGACCAATTTGAGGGATTTGCACTACGCAACTTCTGCCGATACCGCATTCGGGAGTAATCTGGCCGGCACACTCAATCGCCCGGAGAGCCTCCTCGGTATGGAACTTCATGTCGTGATCAACGGCCGCAAGGATCTGGCCGGTCAGTTGTACCAGCAACTGCGCGGCGCCATTGAATCCGGGCGTCTGGCTGCCGGCACGCAGTTGCCGCCCAGCCGTTTGCTCGCCGAGCAATTGGGGATCTCGCGCAAGACCATTTCCGACACTTACGCGCAGCTCACCTACGAGAATTTCCTCACCGGCGTGATCGGCAAAGGCACTTACGTCAACGCCCGCTCGACGCCGGTGCAGCGCAAGCAAAGCCATTCCGAGCTGGCCAGTTCCGAGGTGATCGAGAGCTGGCGCAATCTGCCGGTGTTTCTGCGTCATCCAACGCTCGAGGGTTCGCTGCGCTACGACTTCATCGGCGGCGCCACCAGCAAGGGCCAGTTTCCCCAGGATGACTGGCGCCGCTGCGTCTCTCACGCGCTGCGGCAGATGGCCAATTCCAAAGGTTTCTACAGCGTGCCGGAAGGCCTGCCGGCGCTGCGCAATGCGATTGCCCGGCACATCGCGTTTTCCCGTGGCGTGAACTGTCAGGACGAGGACATCGTGGTCTGTAACGGCGCGCAACAGGCGCTGGATCTGATCACCCGGGTGTTGATCCGCCCCGGCAGTCTGGTGGCGATGGAAGATCCGGGTTACCCGCCGGCGCGGTTGCTGTTCGGCACTCACGGGGCAACGGTGGTCGGCGTGCCGGTGGATGCCGAGGGCATTCAGGTCGAGCGGATTCCCGAGGGCACGCGGCTGATCTACGTGACGCCGTCGCACCAGTTTCCGCTGGGCATGCCGATGAGTCAGGCGCGGCGCGAGGCCCTGCTGGCACGGGCCCATGAACTCGGTGCGATCATCATCGAGGACGACTATGACAGTGAATTCCGCTACGAGGGCCGGCCGACCGATTCGCTGCACAACCTCGATCAGCGCGGCATCGTTGCCTACGTCGGCACCTTCTCGAAAACCCTGCTGCCGGAGCTGCGGCTCGGCTATGCGATCCTGCCGCCGGCGATCCTCGAAGCGGTGATCCGCGCCAAGCAGCTCACCGATCTGCACGCCTCCACCCTGCCCCAATGGGCGCTGGCCAAGTTCATCGCCGAGGGTTGCCTGCTCAAGCACATCCGCCGCTGCCACACCATTTATGCCCAGCGCCGCGAACGGATCCTGGCGCGCATGGCCACCGACCTGTCGCCGTGGCTGGAGGCCGTGCCGCCCAGCGCGGGTTTTCACATGGCGGTGTTCTGCAAGGTGCCCATCGACTTGCCGCTGGTGATCGAACTGGCAAAAAAAGTCGAAGTCGGGCTCTACGCCATCGACGGCTTCTATTACCAGCAGCCGGCAAGAAGCGGGATGTACTTCGGTTTCGGCGCCATCGAGACGCTGGACATCGATATCGCCCTCGACCGCCTGCGCGACATTCTGCAACAGGTCGTTGGTTAGATTGGCCTAAACGATTAACCGCCGATTGGTTATTGGTGATCCGTGGGTGCAGGCCTATCCTGCACAAGCGTTATCCCTCAATGAGCAGGATTCGTCCGGCCTGATTCAGGAGTGTGAGCAATGTCCAACGAAGTGATCAACACCGTACAGGTGCAGGCTGCAGCCGGCCGATCGGAGGAGCTGGGCAAGCAGTTGCAGAAGATCGTCGAAACCCTGCGTGAAACGCCGGGCTGCGATTCCTACATGGTCGACCGCTGCCCCGAGGACAGCCACCGCTGGACGGTCAGCGCCCGCTGGCAGTCGGAAGCGGCAATGCAGGCGCATTTCAATCGCCCGGAAGCCCAGGGCTTCATCGACCTGATCGACAGTCGTCTGGCCAATAGCGTGGATTTCAACTCTTTTCCAATCGTTTGACTTACTGACGCCATCGCTGGCAAGCCAGCTCCCACAGGTTTCGTGTAGTTCGCATGATTAATGAACTGCACGAAATCTTGTGGGAGCTGGCTTGCCAGCGATGGCGTATTCGAAAGCGCAGAATCCCCCAGATTGGTCACCCAAACTTCCCGAACATTGGCCGTTTGAATACCCAGGCCCGCGGACTACTGTGATTACCGACTCCCCCACTTATCAGGTGATCACCATGAAAGTCCTGCACTTGCTTGCCGCCCCGCTCGCCGCTCTGGCCCTCACCATCAGCGCTTCGGCACTGGCCCACGGCACAGATTCCCCGTCCGAGAAAATCTCGGTGCTGCAGGATCAGATGCTGAAAAACGTCCCCGGCAAAAAAGCCATGATGATCGAAGTCGATTACAAACCCGGCCAGTCCTCCATTGCCCACAAACACGACGGCACCGCCATGGCCTACGTGCTCGAAGGCGAGATCGTTTCCCAGGTCAAAGGTGAACAACCGATCACCTACAAGAAAGGTCAGTACTGGTACGAGCCGGCCGGTTCCGAGCATTTGATCTCGAAAAACGCCAGCAAGAGCAAGCCGGCCAAGTTGCTGGTGTTCATGGTGCTGTCGCCGGACGAACAAGTGCTGATCCCATTGAAAAACTGATGGTTGTTTAACCAGCCATAAATAAAAGGCGCAAATTTTTGATTTACGCCTTTTTTATTTCTCGCGGCAATTAATCAAGAACGCTTACAGCCAATAAAACTATTGCATGACAGTCATTCAGCAAATTGTCAGGTTGTTTTGAGTTTGGCGGGAGTAGTCTGAGGCAACTGTCGCCGGTTCCATTTAATCAACCCCGACACCTCTGACTTTCCGACTGAAGTTGCTTCACGGGAGACTCACCATGAAACTTGCCTTTGCCAGTACCTTGGCGATATCGGTTTTAGCGTTGTCCGCCTGTTCTGTTCCTACCGCCCCAAAAGCGGTTTCCTCCCTCGACACGCTGTTCACGCAACCGGTGGGTCGCAGCAGCGCCACCCAGGTCAAAAGCGGTCCCGGTGTCTCGCTGGGCGTGATTTACAGCCCAAGCACCCAGACCAACCGTGACTACCTGCGCAACTACCAGGCCAACGCCGGCACCGGTTTTGGCCAGAGCCTGCTGGTGCAGCCGATCCACGACGCCTACGTCGCCACCTCGAAACCGGACATGGCGGTAGATTGGGTCAAAGCCTCGCTGCAACGCCAGTTCGGTTCGGTCACGGTGTACCCGGACATGCAGAGCCTGCGCGCGGCCAACCCGGATGTGGTAGCGATCGTCGACACTCACAGCCAGTTGATTACTTCGCGCAGTTCGGACGTCAAGGCGGATGTGAGTGCTGATTTTTATGACGGGAAGTTCAACTATATCGGCACCGCCAAAGGGACGGATGCCAGAGCCTTGAGTCCGTTATGGGCGGATTACAAACGCTCGGAAGAGATCGTGGCGGATATTAATGAACAGCAGAATGTGCAAGTTCGGGCGTTGCAGAAGTTTGACCAGTCGCTCAGTAATTTGTTGACCAGGCCGGCAGATAAGGTGTCGATGCTTGATAACAAACAAACACACAACTTGCAGTGACAAATAGGGCCTCATCGCTGGCAAGCCAGCTCCCACAGGTATCGGGAACACTGAAATATTTGTGGGAGCTGGCTTGCCAGCGATAGGGCCAGATCAAACAACACAAATCCATCAGGCAAAAAAAAGCCCCCGCATCTCACAATGCAGGGGCTTTTTCATTCAGCAGCTACTCAAGCAAGCTCAAGCTCCGCCGTCGCCGCAGCAGGCACAACCGCCTGACCGCTCAGCGCGACGTCGTTCAGCTCACGGTTGGCCACCGCGTACATGGCGTAGTCGGTGCCGCTGGCGGCACGGATTTCCACCAGCATGGCGCGCCAGCGCTGGATCATCGCGTCGTGTTGCGCCATCCACAGCCCCAGACGCTCTTCCACGTCCAGGTTGCCACCGCCCGCTTGCAGAACAGCGATGGTGATCGCGCGTTGCTGCCAGTCGACGTCGTCGCGGAACGCTTCACGGGCCAGGGCCTGCCAGTTGTTTTCAACCGGCAAGGCGCTGATCTGCGAGATGTACCAGGTGATGTCCAGCGCGCTGCCCACGGCGAAGTACGCCTTGGCCACTTCGGCTGGATCCTGACCGGTGACGTCGGCCGCTTCGATGATCGGCAGCAGCGTGTAGAGGTGGGTAGTCCCCGCCACCATACGCGCCAGCAGTTCCGGTACACCGGCTTCGACGTAAGCCTGATAACGCGCCTGCCAGTTTTCGCGGATTTCGCCGCTCAGCAGCTCGTCCAGCTTCAGGCCCAGCTCTTTCAGGTGCGGACCGAAATGCGCGACGTCACGGGCAGCGTTCTGCTCGTTGCGACGGGCACGCAGGAACCAGCGCGTAGCGCGACGGCCCAGACGCATCAGCTCGTCCATCAGTTCCAGCTGCACGTCAGCGGAAACCTGATAGTCCAGGGCTTCAATCTGACGGAACCAGTGCGGGAGGTGGAAGATGTCACGCACGATCACGTAAGCGCCGGCCACGTTCGCCGGGGTCATGCCGGTGGACTCTTTGAGTCGCTGAACGAAGGTGATGCCCATGTGGTTGACCAGATCGTTGGCAATCTGGGTGCTGACGATCTCGCGCTTCAGACGGTGACGGCGCATGGCATCGGCGAACTTGCTGACCAGGCTCGGCGGGAACGCCGTTTCCATGTCGCGGGTCAGGTAGTCATCGTCCGGCACCAGCGAGTCCAGCAGCTGCTGCTTGAGGTCGATCTTGCTGTACGAGATCAGCACCGACAGTTCCGGACGCGTCAGGCCCTTGCCCGTCGCGGCGCGCTCGGTGAGCTGCTCCTCGGTCGGCAGGTACTCGATGGCGCGGTCCAGCTTGCCACGGCCTTCCAGGTCGCTCATCAGGCGTTTGTACTCGGCGGCACGCTCGTAGGCACGGCGGGCAGCCAGGGACAGGGCCTGGGTCTGCTTGTAGTTGTTGCCCAGCACCAGACCACCGACTTCGTCGGTCATGCTCGCCAGCAACTGATCGCGTTGCTTGCCGGTCATGTCGCCAGCCTGAACCACTTCGTTCAGCAGGATCTTGATGTTCACTTCGTGGTCGGAGCAGTCCACGCCACCGGCGTTGTCGATGAAGTCGGTGTTGGAACCGCCGCCATTGAGACCGAATTCCACGCGACCCAGTTGGGTCATGCCGAGGTTACCGCCCTCGCCCACGACTTTGCAGCGCAGTTCGTTGCCGTTCACGCGCAGTGCATCGTTGGCCTTGTCGCCGACATCCGCGTGGCTTTCGGTGCTGGCTTTGACGTAAGTACCGATACCGCCGTTCCACAGCAGATCCACCGGCGCCTTGAGCAAGGCGTTCAGCAGTTCGGTCGGGGTCAGCTTGTCGGCCTGGATGTCGAAGCGCTCTTTCATCTGTGGCGAGATGGCGATGCTCTTCGCGCTGCGCGAGAAGATGCCGCCGCCTTCGGACATGATGCTGGTGTCGTAGTCGGACCAGGCCGAACGCGGCAGGTCGAACATGCGCTGACGCTCGACGAAGCTGGTGGCCGGGTTCGGGTTCGGGTCGATGAAGATGTGCATGTGGTTGAACGCGGCAACCAGTTGCAACTTGTCGGACATCAACAGGCCGTTGCCGAATACGTCACCGGCCATGTCACCCACGCCGACCACCGTGATGCTGTCTTCCTGGACATTGATGCCGCGCTCGCGGAAGTGGCGCTGTACGCCAACCCACGCGCCCTTGGCGGTGATGCCCATTTTCTTGTGGTCGTAACCGGCCGAACCACCGGACGCGAACGCGTCACCCAGCCAGAAGCCGTAGTCGATGGCGATGCCGTTGGCGATGTCGGAGAAGGTTGCAGTGCCCTTGTCCGCCGCGACCACCAGGTACGGGTCATCGTCGTCATGACGCACGACGTTGGCCGGCGGTACCAGTTTGCCGTCCTTCAGGTTGTCGGTGATGTCCAGCAGACCCGAGATGAAGATGCGGTAGCAGGCGATGCCCTCGGCCGCGATCTCGTCACGGCTGCCGCCCAGTGGCAGGCGACGCGGCAGGAAGCCGCCCTTCGCACCCACCGGCACGATGACCGAGTTTTTCACTTGCTGGGCTTTTACCAGACCGAGGACTTCAGTACGGAAGTCTTCTTCACGGTCGGACCAGCGCAGGCCGCCGCGAGCAACGTTGCCGAAGCGCAGGTGCACGCCTTCGACGCGTGGCGAATAAACGAAGATTTCGAACTTCGGCACCGGTTTCGGCAGCTCAGGAATCAAGTGCGGGTTGAACTTGAAGCTGAAGTACGACTTGTTCTGGCCGTTGGCGTCGGTCTGGTAGAAGTTGGTGCGCAGGGTCGCTTTGATCAGGTCCAGGTAACGACGCAGGATGCGGTCTTCGTTGAGGACTTGAACGTCGTCCAGCGCGGTCAGGATCGCCTGTTCCAGACGCTGTTGCTTGTCGTCCAGATCATCGCTGCCGAGCTTGCGGGCCAGGTAGAAGCGGGTCTTGAACAACCGGGTCAGTTCGCGAGCGATGTCGGTGTGGTTGTTCAGGGTGCTGGCGATGTAGCCGAGGTCGAAGCCCAGGCGGATCTGCTTCAGGTAGCGGGCGTAGGCACGCAGCAGCGCAACGTCGCGCCATGGCAGGCCGGCGGTCAGCACCAGACGGTTGAACGCATCGTTCTCGGCATCGCCACGGACGATATGGACGAACGCGTCCTGCAGGGTGTCGTTGAGTTGCTGGATGTCCAGGTCCAGGCCTTCGGCGGCGGTGAACGCGAAGTCGTGGATCCAGAACTCGCGGCCATTGGTGTGACGCAGACGGTACGGGAATTCACCCAGTACGCGCAGACCGAGGTTTTCCAGGATCGGCAAGACGTCGGACAGTGCCAGCGGGGTATCGGCGTGATACAGCTTGCAGTGCAGCTCGCGTGGGCCGGAGGCCAGCGGCTGGTAGAAGCTCATGGCCAGCGGCTTCTTCTCGCTCAGGTTCAGCAGGTGCTGCATGTCGACCACGGCCGAATGCGCTGCGAAACGCTCGCGGTAGCCAGCGGGGAAGCCTTTCGGGAAGTCGGCCAGCACGTTGGTGCCGTTGGCTTCGCCGAAGGTTTCGACGGTCAGGGCGGCGTAGTCGTCCTGCCAGCTGCGGCAAGCCTGGATCACTTCGTTTTCCAGTTGCAGCGGGTCGATGTCGATGCGGTTTTTCGGGTCGACGCGCAGGATCAGTTGCACGCGGGCCAGCACGGACTCGGAGAAGAACGTCCAGAACTCGCAGTCGGAGGCTTTCAGGCGCTCCATAAGCACTTGCTGGATCTTCTGGCGAACCTCGGTGGAGTAGATGTCGCGCGGCACGTAGGCCAGGCAGTAGCAGAAACGACCGTACGGGTCTTTGCGCAGGAACACGCGGATCTTGTTGCGTTCCTGGATCTGCACGATCGACATCACGGTGCTGAACAGTTCGTCGACCGGAGTCTGGAACAGGTCGTCACGCGGCAGCACTTCCAGCACCTGGGCCAGTTCCTTGCCAAGGTGAGCCTTGGCCTGGAAGCCGGAGCGACGCTCGATTTCCTCGACCTTGCGGCGGATGAACGGGATGACACGCACGCTTTCGCCATACACCGACGAGGTGTACAGGCCCATGAAGCGGTGTTCCTTGATCACTTTGCCGTCGGCGTCGAGTTCGCGGATCGACACGTAGTCCGGGTAGGCCGGACGGTGTACGCGGCTCGGGTGTGCAGCCTTGGCGAACGACAGCAGCGTCGGTTCGCGCAGGTAGTTCACGGCGTAGTCTTCGATGTGACGGTCTTCGTTGGTCAGACCGGTGCGCAGCATCTTGGTCAGGCCGAGGAACGAATTCTGGTCGTATTCGATGTGGCCGCCATCGGCCTGATCGACCACGGTGAACTCTTCGTAGCCGAGGAAGGTGAAGTGGTTGCCCACCAGCCATTCCAGGAAGCTCTTGATTTCGGTCTTCTCGTCGGCATCGACAGCGAATGCACTGTTATCGAGCTTGGTGAGGATTTCCTGCACCTTGGCCTTCATCGGCTCGAAATCGGCGACCGCGACGCGGACTTCACCCAGGACCTGTTCCAGTTCCTTGCTCAGCACATTCAGCTCGGCCGCGTTGGCGCAGCGGTCGATTTCCAGGTACATCAGCGACTCGTGCAGTACGCCTTCGCCGGTCGAACCTTTTGGCAGGATTTCCAGCAACTCGCCCTTGCTGCCACGACGCACGCTCAGCACGGTGGTCTGCAGGGTGTGGATGCTGTAGCCGCGACGGTTCAGCTCGGTACGCACCGAGTCCACCAGGAACGGCAAGTCGTGGTGCAGCACTTCGACCGCAGTGTGGGTCGACTGCCAGCCGTGGCGTTCGTAATCGGGGTTGTAGACGCGCACTTGCGGTTGCGCGTGATCGAAGCGCTCAAGCAGGCGCCACGCAGAAAGAGTACAGCCAGCGAGGTCGGAGAGGCGACGTTGGGTCAGCTCGTCCAGGGAAATGATGCCGAAGAATTGTTCAGCGAACAGCGCCACTTGTGGCAGTGCCTGTTCACTGATGTGCTGCGCCAGTGCCGCTTGCAGTTGGTGCTGGAAGTCGGCTTTGCTGGCTGCGGTGAAGAACGCCATCTGTGGTACTCCGCTTGGGCTTGTTATTGATGGAAAGCGTCGCGTACAAAACCCCTTTCGGGGCGTTCCGTCGCCCTGTTCCTGATTCTCGGGCAGAGGAAACAGGGTGACAGGTGGGTGAAGCTGGACGAGACACTCAGGTCACATTCACCTTCCATGAATGGGCATCTGCAAAAACGACTGCCCGGCGCCGCTCGCGGGGCCATGGCAATGCCTTTACGGGTGCTCATCCGTTGCGCAGCTTAATGGGTGCGACAATGTGTCTGCTTGCGGTGCTGCGACATATTCGGTCATTGGCACGTAAACCAAGGCAAGCGCATCGGTAAACACTAGCATTCATGGGGCAGAACGCCGGTCTGAATCCCCGTTTTTACGGTACAGGCGTGCCAGGAATGACCATTGATCTGCGTCGCGTTCACGACACATCCTCTGACACTCTCACATGCAGAAATTCCCGAGGGCTGGCAGAATCGCGCCCAATTGCGACCAACAAGCCCGCCGAGGCAGGAATTCCCCATGCAAATGACCACCGCCCTTTTGATCGTCAACCCGTGCGACGACGAAGAAGACAACATGGCCATGCTCTGCTGCCACAGCGACAAGGGCGACATGTTTCTGATGAGCCGCTACCCGGACGAGGACGAGCTGGAGATCACGCTGGATGGCGAGCCGTCCACCCTCGATGGTGTGAAAGTCACTCTGACCAAGACCCTGCTGAAGATCGAAATCGCTGCAGCCGATGCCGATGCGTTGAATGGGGATGATGTGCTGGAAATCACCTTCAACCCGGACATGGTGGATCTGGCTGAGGTCGAGGAAACCCTGAAGAACATTCTTGATGGTACTGGCACTTACATCAGCCAGTTTTGAGGGTGTCTGCACTGGCCTCATCGCTGGCAAGCCAGCTCCCACAGGTATCGGCGTTGTGAATGCGATTTGTACAATACACCGACCCTTGTGGGAGCTGGCTTGCCAGCGATAGGGCCAGAACTGACCCCCAACCTTTCCCTGTCTACAAAAATCCAACAATTGCCCCGGTCATTTCCCGCACTTTGCGCAAAATGCCGTTAGTCGCCACCCCCCGCGATGGATTAAAGTAACGCCCCCAGCCCCGGCGTTATCCGAACGCCTGTGGCCACCCTTTCCAGGAACAGTCATCGATGGAACATCGTGAAGCGCTGCTGGCGCTGCGAACCTTTCTTTCAACGCAGATTCTCGGCCAGGAAAAACTCATCGAGCGCTTGCTCATCGCCCTGCTCGCCGACGGCCACATGCTGGTCGAGGGCGCTCCGGGTCTGGCCAAGACCAAAGCGATCAAAGAACTCGCCGAGGGCATCGAAGCCCAGTTCCATCGCATTCAGTTCACCCCGGACCTGCTGCCGGCGGACATAACCGGCACCGAGATCTATCGCCCGGAAACCGGCAGCTTCGTGTTCCAGCAAGGCCCGATCTTCCACAACCTGGTGCTGGCGGACGAAATCAACCGTGCCCCGGCCAAGGTCCAGTCGGCACTGCTAGAAGCCATGGCCGAACGTCAGGTCAGTGTCGGGCGCAGCACTTACGAGCTGTCGCCACTGTTTCTGGTGATGGCCACGCAGAACCCGATCGAGCAGGAAGGCACTTATCCGCTGCCCGAAGCCCAGCTCGACCGGTTCCTGATGCACGTAAAAATGGGCTTTCCTGACGCCGCCGTCGAACGCCGGATCCTGCAACAGGCTCGTGGCGAAGCCCTGAATGGCGAAACCAAGCCCGAACGCCGGGTCAGCCAGCAGGCGATCTTCGCCGCGCGCAAGGAAATCCTCGGCCTGTACATGGCGGACGCCGTGGAGGAATACCTGGTACAACTGGTCATGGCCACGCGAAACCCGGCCAAGTTCGACCCGGAAATGGCCGAATGGATTGCCTACGGCGCCAGCCCGCGTGGCTCCATCGCCCTGGACCGCTGCGCCCGTGCCCACGCCTGGCTGGCCGGTCGCGACTTCGTCAGCCCGGAAGACATCCAGGCCGTGCTGTTCGACGTGTTGCGTCACCGCATCATTCTGTCGTTTGAAGCCGAAGCCGCTGGCATCGACCAGGATCGGGTGGTGCAACGGATTCTCGACGTCGTAGCCGTCGCTTGACCCCCATGAACGCCTCCCTGCCGTCCGAACCCGGTATCCGCATCTCCCTCGCCGAACTGATCGAGATGCGCCACCGCGTGCGCGAAGTGCAACTGTTTTCCACGCCGAGCCAGCGCAGCCCGCTGATCGGCCTGCATCACTCGAAATTCCGTGGCCGTGGCGTCGACTTCGATCAGGTGCGGGTCTACCAGGCCGGCGACGACGTGCGCACCATCGACTGGCGCGTCACCGCGCGGACGCAGGAACCGCACACCAAGCTATTCCATGAAGAACGCGAACGGCCGATTTTCATCATGGTCGAGCAGAGCACACGACTGTTCTTTGGCTCCGGGCTGATGTTCAAGTCAGTGCTGGCCGCACAGGCCGCAGCGCTGATCGGCTGGGCCGCGCTTGGCCACAACGACCGGGTGGGCGGGCTGGTGTTCGGCGACAACGAGCACTACGAAATCAAGCCGCGCCGCAGCAAGCAGAGCCTGCTGCAATTGCTCAACCGCTTGGTGAAGGTCAATCAGTCGCTGCACAGCGAGCGAGAACCGGATCGCGATGCATTCGGCGTGGCCCTGCGCCGGGCCCGTGAAGTGCTGCGACCAGGCAGTCTGGTGATCGTGATCTGCGACGAGCGCGCACTGTCCGACAGCGCCGAGCAGCAATTGAGCCTGTTGTCGCGCCATTGCGATCTGTTGATGCTGCCGCTGTCCGATCCGCTGGACCACGCCCTGCCCGCCGCCGGACTGCTGAGATTTGCCGAACGCGGCGCGCAGCTGGAACTCGACACCCTCAATTTCGACCTGCGCCAGACCTACCGCGCCCAGGCCGAAGCACGCATCGCCCGCTGGGAATTGCTCGCGCAGAAGCTGCGGGTGCTGTTGATGCCGTTGAGCACCCAAAGCGAAATGGTCGAGCAGATGCGCGAGTTCCTTAACCCGCAACGTCCGGGGAAAGGTCGATGAACGGCCTCGAACAACTGCAACCGCTGATCTCCCCGCCACCGATTGCCTTCTGGCCGCCGGCACCGGGCTGGTGGCTGCTGCTTTTGCTGTTGCCGATAATCGGCTTCGCGGTCTGGCGGCTGCGGCGTTTCATTCCGATCAAGAAAAAACCGATCGTGCGCGCCGAACTGCCACTCGACCCGGTACGCATTGCTGCACTCGCCGAACTGGCGCAGATGCCCAAACCCTACGACGGCGCACCGGCCGGGGCTTGGCTGCAACAGCTCAACGGTCTGCTCAAGCGCTTGTGCCGCAACCACTATCCCTACAGCCAGAGCCACACCCTCAACGGCCGTAAATGGCTGGCGTTTCTCGACAACCGTTGCCCCGCCGCTGGCCTGACCCGCTGGATGGTGCTCGTCGAAGGCGCCTACAAACCCGAGTGCAAACTCGACGACAAAGCCATCGCCGGCCTGACCCAGGCAGTCGACACCTGGATCCGCAAACATGTTTGAGTTCGCCTGGCCGTGGATCTTTGTGCTGTTGCCGCTGCCGTGGCTGATGCGCCTCGTGCTGCCGGTGGCCGACAGCGGCGAGCCAGCGCTGAAAGTGAGTTTCCTGGGTGACCTGGAAGGCCTCGCCCGCCGTCGCGCCCGCGCCAACCTGCCGGCCTGGCGCCAGCAGGCACCGTTTCTGTTGTTGTGGCTGATGCTACTGACCGCCGCCGCCCGCCCGCAATGGCTCGGCGAACCACTGCCGATTGCCGCCAGCGGTCGTGATCTGCTGGTGGCGGTGGATGTGTCCGGCTCGATGGATTTCCCGGACATGCAATGGAACGATGAAGACGTCAGTCGCCTGTCGCTGGTCCAGCATTTGCTCGGTGATTTTCTCGAAAGCCGCGATGGCGACCGGGTCGGCCTGATCCTGTTTGGCAGCCAGGCCTACCTGCAAGCGCCACTGACATTTGACCGGCGCACGGTTCGGGTCTGGCTCGATGAGGCGCGGATCGGTATCGCCGGCAAGAACACCGCGATTGGCGACGCCATCGGTCTGGCCCTCAAGCGCCTGCGCATGCGTCCGGCCCAGAGTCGGGTGCTGATTCTGGTCACCGACGGCGCGAACAATGGCGGCGAAATCGACCCGCTGACCGCCGCAAGACTGGCCGCCAATGAAGGTGTGAAAATCTACCCGATCGGCATCGGCGCCGATCCCGAAGAAAGCGGCGCCACGGCGTTGCTCGGCGGCAACCCGACTCTCGATCTCGACGAGCCGGCACTCAAGGCCATCGCCGAGGTCACCGGCGGGCGTTACTTCCGCGCCCGCGACGGCCAGCAACTGCAAGCGATCAAGGACACTCTCGACCAGCTCGAGCCGGTGACCCAGCAACCGACCCAGGCCCGTCCGGCACAGGCGTTGTATCAGTGGCCGCTGGCCTTCGCCCTGCTGCTGAGCATGTTGCTGGTGGCCCGTGTGCTGTGGCCGGACAACCCGCTGCAACGGCTGTTCACCAAGGAGCTGTATCTGCAAAGCCCCCTGCCTGACTGGCGCGAGCGCCTCAAGCGCCTGCGTTTGCGGAGGCGTCGATGATCGACTTCTGGCCGCACTGGTTCCGCCCCTGGTGGCTGTTGCTGCTGCCGTTGCTCGGCTGGCTGATCTGGCAGCTCTGGCACCGGCAGAAACGTGCCGGGCGCTGGCAGATGATTCTGCCGCCGGCCTTCCACACCACGTTGCTCAGTGGTGGCAGCGGTCGTGACAGCAAATTGCCGTGGGTCGCCCTGAGCGTGGCATGGCTGCTGACGATCCTGGCGTTGCTCGGGCCGAGCTGGGAACGGGTCGAACAGACCAGCCAGAAACCTGCCGATCCGTTGGTGGTGATCCTGGAGCTGACCCCGGAAATGCTCGCCACCGATTCTCCGCCAACGCGACTGGAACAGGCCCGGCGCAAGCTGTTCGACCTGTTGCAGGTGCGCAGCGATGCCCAGACCGCCATCGTCGTTTACGCCGGCAGCGCCCATACGCTGGTGCCGCTGTCGGATGATCTGGCGACCAGTCGCAATCTGCTCGATGCGCTCAAGCCTTCGCTGATGCCGGAAAGCGGCCACCGCGCCGACCTGGCGGTGAGCAAGGCGCTGGCGCTGCTCAAACAGGGTGCATTGGGTCAGGGGCGGATTCTGCTGATTGGTTCTTCGCTGTCGGAAGAGGAACGCCAGGGCATTCGTCATGCGCTGAGCGGCCAATCGGCACAACTGTTGATGCTCGGCATCGGCACCGCCGAGGGCGCGCCGATTGCTCAGGAGGACGGCAGTTTCCTCAAGGATGCCCAGGGCGCGATCCGGGTGCCGCAACTCGACAGCCCTGGCCTCGGCGCATTCCTCAACGCGGTCGGCGGCGAGTACCGCAGCGCACGGCTCGATGAATCCGATCTGGGCGAGCTAGGCCTGCTCGATGGCCCACGCAGCCTGCGCAGCGATGGCCAGACCGTTCGCCTCGACACCTGGGCCGACCAGGGTTACTGGCTGCTGTTGCCGCTGTTGTTGCTCGCCGCCTGCGCCGGGCGTCGTGGCTGGCTGTTCTGCCTGCCGTTGCTGCTGGCATTGCCGCAACCGAGCTATGCCTTCGACTTCGAAGACCTGTGGCTGCGCCCCGATCAACAAGGTTTGCACCTGCTCAAGCAGAAGCGCCCCGCCGAAGCGGCGAAGCATTTTGAAGACCCGCAATGGCAAGGGGTGGCGTTGTACGAAGCCGGCGACTACAGTGGCGCCGCTCAGCGTTTCGCCGAAGGCAATGACGCCCACGCCCACTACAATCGTGGCAACGCCCTGGCCAGAAGCGGTGAGCTGGAAGCGGCGCTGGACGCCTACGAACAGGCTCTGGAACGCCAGCCGGATCTGCGCCCGGCGCTGACCAACAAGGCGCTGGTCGAAAACCTGCTCAAACAGAAAAACGCACCGCCGCCGGCCGAACCGCAAGACAAACCGGCGCAGCAGAACATACCGGGCGATGAACCACCGCCACCGACTGCTCCGCCGCCGGCGGTCAAAAGCGAAACCCACAGCGAGCCGCAGACCGGCGAGTCCGCCAGCGAGCCGCCGACCACCCCGCCGCTGCCGGGGGCGAACGAGCTGCCGGACAGCGAACCGGGCGAGGAACAGAACACTCCGCCGCTGCTGCGCCCCAATGAGGAAAACCTCGAAGGCGAGCAACAGCAGGCACTGGAGCAATGGCTGGGCAAGATCCCGGACGATCCGGGCGAACTGCTGCGCCGCAAATTCTGGTACGAACAGCAACAACATCAGGATCAGGAAAACATTCGATGACCCGTTTCACCGCTCTCTTGCTGCCCCTGCTGATCTGCACGGCCACCGCCCAGGCGGCCGAGCTGACGGCCAGTGTGGATCGCAGTCGCCTGAACTCCGGCGAGACGGTCGAACTCACCCTCGAATCCAACGATGTCACGCAGTTCGGCAAACCGGACCTGAGCCCGCTGGAGCCGCTGTTCGAAGTTCGCGGCACCCGTCAGGTCAACCAGTTGAACACACTCAACGGTGACAATCGCGCCACCACGCGCTGGATCATCACGTTGCTGCCCAAGCAGAACGGCAGCGTTGAAATCCCGCCGCTGAAACTGGGTGAAATCGAGAGCCAGCCGATCACCGTGCAGGTGATCGAGAGCGACACCCGCGCAGAAAACAGCGCCCGCGAACCGGTGTTCATCGAAGCCAGCCTCGACCAGACCAGCGTTTACGTGCAGGCCCAGGCGATCCTGACCCTGCGCATCTACCATTCGGTGTCGCTGTACGACGACAGCAGCCTGACGCCGTTGCAGATCGCCGACGCGCGCATCGAACAATTGGGCGACATGCGCACCTACGAGAAAGACATCAACGGTGTGCGCCATGGCGTGATCGAGATGCGCTATGCGATCTATCCGCAGCACAGCGGTTTGCTGAGCATCGCCCCGCAGACCTTCAGCGCCACGCTGGTCGATACACAAGCCTCGCAGGACTCGACGGCGCAGGGGCCGAAGCCGGGCAAACTGATGCACATCAGCTCCGCCGCGACTTCGCTGACAGTCAAACCCAAACCGATGACCTACCCCAGCGATGCGCCGTGGCTGCCGGCCCGCAATCTGAGCCTGAGCGAAAGCTGGAACCCGGAGCCGGAACACACTCAGGTCGGCGATTCCCTGACCCGCAGCCTGACCCTCAAGGTCGAAGGCCTGGCCAGCTCGCAGCTGCCGGCCCTGCCCGCCACTGAAGCCAACGGCCTGCGCCGCTACCCGGATCAACCGGTGCTGAACAATCAGAGCAGCGACCGAGGGCTGATCGGCAGCCGTGAAGAGCGTGAAGCACTGGTGCCGAGTCGCAGCGGCTCGATTGAATTGCCAACAGTTGATGTGGTCTGGTGGAACACCTTCGAAGATCACCTGGAACACACCAGCCTGCCGGCGCGCACCCTGCAAGT
Organism: Pseudomonas gozinkensis; assembly: GCF_014863585.1. Taxonomy (NCBI): domain Bacteria; kingdom Pseudomonadati; phylum Pseudomonadota; class Gammaproteobacteria; order Pseudomonadales; family Pseudomonadaceae; genus Pseudomonas; species Pseudomonas gozinkensis. The sequence continues at coordinate 3,766,831 of NZ_CP062253.1, forward strand.
GGCGAACAACCCGAGCCTGCAGGTCGACACCCCGGCGGGCAACGCGCAACCGCTCAGTGCCGCCGACAGCGAAGCCTTGTGGTGGTGGAAACTCAGCACGTTCATTCTGGCTTGCACCACCCTGCTCGGCTTCGGCCTCTGGTGGCGTGCCCGTTGGCAACCGGCGATCCTGCGCGCCGCGCAAACCGGCCCGAGCCCCCGCACCCTGCTCGACGACATCAAACGCGCCAGCCAGGCCAACGACCCCCACGCCACCCGCCAGGCCCTCGACGCCTGGGCCCGTCAGCAGCCGGAAACCCTGGCGGATATGGCGGCGCGTTTTGTGCCGCTGTCGGATGCGCTCGACGGGCTGAACGGCGCGCTGTACAGCGAGACCGGGCAGCATTGGCAGGGTGAGGATCTGTGGCGGGCGATCCGGACGATTCCGACGGCGGAGCGGGTGCAGGATCCGGTCGGGGACAGCGGGTTGCCGCCGCTTTATCCGAAGTAGGAACGTCCCCTTTTTTTCTTAAATTCAAAAAGAGATAACCCGTAAGAGTTCTTCTATTTTCGCCTTATCTTCAGGATGACGCTGAAGGTACTTCTCACAAGCTAGCCGAAGATACTCAGTACAAACCGATTCGCTGACGACGATGGTGTCCTCATCACTCGGGGGATAGCCATAGGAAAATTCCACCCCTTCGAAGTGCTCTTCGTCGAACGGGCTGCTTTCATCAGGAAAGTTACAGTATGCCCCATCCACACTGAACCCCCATCTTTTCACAACATAGCCAACCGCCTCGATAAAACGGCCGTCATTATACATCCTGTCAAAATACCCTTTAACAATCCAATTAGGGTCTGACTGGCTATATGGCTGACCGAACAACTCTCTCATATGCACCTCACATTTTTAATTCGGGTGGACATTACTCCCTTTTTAGTCCTTTTTTCTCTGCCTTTACTACTCCGGCAACTATATTTTCTCCGAAATAGTTTCCAACTCATCCCACAGATGGGACAGGCCAATACTGCTCATATAAGTCATGTAATCCACAAATCCGGGGAACTTTACTTCGTCGATCGAGAACCACGTCGCTTCGCACTCAGGGCAAATAAAAATAATCGACCTAGTCGCTTTTATCATCGCCTTGATAACGTCGTCCTGCTGACATCTTGGGCAAATCACATACACCTCCCCCATGAAACTCAGTAAAAAAAGTAACAAAAAAAGTAAAAAAAGGGGACAGATTTATTTAATAAAAAAGCCCCCTTCCCTTTCACTTTCATGTCTTGTCGTAAACATAGTCGTCAGGTATTTCTTGCCACTCGGCTTCTCTGACCAGTGCATCGAAATCATCAAATATTCCTCTAAAAAAATTTGACAGATCCAAAAACCCCGTACGCGCCCTTCCCGCCGCCACACACAACTCAACGTCATCTTTACTTTTCAATGCTTGCGCGACTCTCGAAACATCGGACACAGCGTTACCCATCAACTACGACAGTTCGTCATTCCAATTCAGCCTATAGTCGGCCGCCCAACTGTCAGCATCGAAAGTGCCCCACTTTTCGGTAATCAAGTCAATCAACGTCTTTCGGAACGCTTCTCCATCCTTCATCGCAACCCCCTGCGGTCATCAATCGATTTTTTTCGCTTTTCGGGCCTGATCAACGCGTTTCCACTTTTATCTGGCTCATTGTCTGTTAGCACCTACTTCATAAACTCGCCAGGAACCGCCCTTCCCGTTTCGATATCAATCTCATACATACCACCATCCCATCTATAACCTTTAAGTACCCCCTCATTGAAGATGATATTTGTGAAGGGACCTGCATGGGCGTCAAAGTCAAAAAAAAAAGCCAAACCCTACGACCGACTTCACCCATTAAATAGATATTTCTCGCACACTCAACTACACCGAAAAGTGCTTCCTGCCCGAGTCGATCAATCAGCACAACACTCAAGGATTCTGCGACCTTAATTACTTTTGAAGTCTTCATCAGGCGCAATAAAGCTCTACATACACAGCCTCAACGATGGCGTCATCTTCTTCGAAGTCAGGCACGTAAAATTTCAAACCCATATCAACAACATCAAAGCCCGAGTTGTTTGACCGGTCTCGCGTCATACCAGCGCGAATCAATCCCAGATCACCGCGACCCAACAAGCAAAAAATCATAGTCATCTCAAGCAACCTGTCAGGGCTGAAGCAGCCTTTAACAGCTCGGCGTCAGCACTCAAGCGATTCACTTCGGCCACAGCAACAACAGCCTTGCGGGATGCCTCGACATTCTCGTGCCAATACACAGTTCTCAAACCCGCCAGCGCAACCAGCAATTCCCCGTCATATCTATCGCCTTCCAGAACGTCTTTGGTCAGTAAAGCAATGCCGATGGGCAACAACTCCCGCACATGCAAATCCTGCCTCAATGCACGACAGACATCTCCCACACTCAAGCAATCCAAGGGCGTATCGCGCACGGACAAATACCATTCATCCAACGACGAGAGCTTTCCCGGGGTCCCGTAAACATCCGGTCCTTGCTCCAGGTCCCGAAACCTCATGCCTCGGCTCCCGGACTCAACGATCCAACCTGGTAGAAAGTAATATCCGGGCCATAGTTCTGCTCCGAGTTCGTCACCTCTACACAAAACACCTTCTCTGGAAATTTTTCTTTCAGCACCATGCGCCACGCAAAACCGATCACATTGCACAATTGAAGAAACACGTCATCCGAAACACCAGCAGCAACCTGGCCAAAAACGTCATAGATCCTCACAACATTCAATAACTTTTCAGTCTTTGAAATATCACCAGAGGCAAGGCCAGAACACCTATCAAGCACTTCAGTCGAGAAATTCCGCGCTAAAAATACGCCACCCTCTTTCACCACAAAATCCGGGAAGAGCATTTTTGAAAACAACAGAATATGTTCGGGCTGGCATTGATCGAAGATGTACGAATAAACGTCCAGACCTTCCTGACTCGACCACTGTTTTTTCCAGGAACAATACGCTGGATTGTCAGTAACGGAAGGTATCGAGTTAACCCGTTTCATTGCGCTTGCTCCAGACTTTATGTCTCTGTGACCTATCGTGGCGTGCAGGTTGAAGCACGACGAGTCGCCAGCCCCAAAAACGATATCAATATAGTGGCGCGATGGTAGGTAACCGGTGCCGGGTCGTCAATTAATGGGCTCACCGAGATCGCGGCCGCCGCCTCCCGGACAAGCCTACCCGCCGCAATAATCTGTAAACTCTCCCCTCTTTCGCCGCCCCTCTCATCCCGGCGGCCATCACCTCTTTATATTGAGGAGTCAGCCTTGCGTCTGTTTCACACCTCCGACTGGCACCTTGGGCAGAACCTGCACGGCCAGGAGCGCGATTTCGAGCACGCCTGTTTTCTCGAGTGGCTGCTGCGCCAATTGAAGCTGGCGCAGCCGGACGTGCTGCTGATTGCCGGCGACATCTTCGACACGGTCAATCCACCGGTCAAAGCCCAGGAACGCCTCTACGATTTCATCGTCAGCGCCCACGAACAGCAACCGTTGCTGACTATCGTGATGATCGCCGGCAACCACGACTCCGGCTCGCGGATCGAGCTGCCCGCGCCGTTGATGCGGCGTTTGCGCACCCATGCACTGGGCCGAGTGTTGTGGCTGGATGACGGGCAACTGGATGCTGAGCGTCTGCTGTTGCCGCTGCCGGACGCCACCGGTGAAATCGCCGCGTGGTGCCTGGCGCTGCCGTTCCTGCGGCCTGCCGAAGTGACCGGCGCGCATCTGGGCGATAACTACCTGCGCGGCATCGGTCAGGTTCACGAATGGCTGATCGAAGCGGCCAACGCCAAGCGCCAGCCAGGCCAGGCGCTGGTCGCCATCAGCCATGCACACATGGCCGGTGGCTCGGTGTCGGAAGACTCAGAACGCAGCCTGATCATCGGCAACGCCGAAGCCTTGCCCGCCAGCCTGTTCGGGCCGAGCATCAGCTACGTTGCCCTCGGCCATTTGCACAAACCGCAGAAGGTCAACGGCGAAGAACGGATTCGCTACAGCGGCTCGCCGATCCCGCTGTCGTTCTCGGAAATCGCTTATCAACATCAGATTCTCGACATCGTGCTCGACGGCGAAACCCTGGTCAGCGTCGAGCCAATGCTGATCCCCCGCTCCGTCAATCTGCAGCGTCTCGGCCCGGCACCACTGGCCGAAATCCTGCTGCAACTGGCGGACCTGCCGAACATCGATCTGCTGGCCGAAACCCAGCGCCAGCCGTGGCTGGAAGTGCGGGTGCGTCTCGACGAGCCGCAACCGGATCTGCGCCATCAGGTCGAAAGCGCCCTGCAAGGCAAGGCTGTGCGACTGGTGCGAATTGCCGCCGAATACGCCGGCAACCGGGGCGCTGACGGCGCCGAGGACGGCAGCGCGCTGATCGAACTGGACCAGCTCACGCCGCAGGAATTGTTCAGCCGCGCCTGGCTCGACAACTACGGCAGCGAGGTCGACGAGCAAACCCTCAAGGACTTCGCCGAACTGCTGCAAGACGTACAAATGGAGGGCGAGCAGCCATGAAGATTCTCGCCATTCGCTTGAAGAACCTCGCGTCGCTGGCCGGCCCGTTCGAGATCGACTTCACCGCCGAACCGCTGGCCAGCGCCGGACTGTTTGCGATCACCGGCCCGACCGGCGCCGGCAAAAGTACTTTGCTCGATGCGCTGTGCCTGGCGCTGTTCGGCGCCGTGCCGCGCCTGAACAACACCGGGCGTGACGCCAAGGTGCCGGACGCCGACGGCGAAATCGCCACCGGCGACCCGCGCACCCTGCTGCGTCGTGGCACCGGTGAAGGTTTTGCCGAAGTGGATTTTATCGGCGTCGACGGTCGCCGCTATCGCGCGCGCTGGGAAGCCAATCGCGCCCGGGAAAAGGCCGGCGGCAAGTTGCAGGCCAGCCGTCAGAGCCTGCGCGACATCGATCAGGATCAACTGCTCGCCAGCCAGAAAGGCGAGTACAAGACTCAGCTCGAAGCCGCGCTGGGCCTGAACTTCGAACAGTTCACCCGCGCCGTGCTGCTGGCCCAGAGCGAGTTCAGCGCCTTCCTCAAGGCCGACGACAACGACCGCAGCGAACTGCTGGAAAAACTCACCGATACCGCGCTCTACACCCGCCTCGGCCGGCGCGCGTTCGACAAGACCAAAGAGGCCCGCGAAGCCCACAAGCAGTTGCAGGATCAGGCCACCGGCGTGACCCCGCTGGCGCCCGAGGCTCGCGCGGAACTCGACGAGCGCTTCAATGCCGCCCAGCAACAACTCAAATTGCAGCAGACGCAGCTCAAGCAGATCGAGCAACAGCACGATTGGCTCAAGGAGCTGCTGCGGCTGCAAGACTCGCAACAAGCCGCCGCCGAACAACTGAGCAGCGCCGAGCACGAACGGGAGTCGCTGGCCGGTGAGCGTTTGAAGCTCACCCGACTGGAACAACTTGCCCCGCAACGGCACCAGTTCGCCCGCAAAACCGAACTCGATGCACTGCTGACGCCGCTGGCGGAACAGATCAATGCGCACACCCGGCAACAAGGCGAACTGGCTGAGCGCCAGACTCGGCTGGAACAGGATCTCGCCGCAGCGCAGACCGCCCTGACCCAGGCACAAACGCAGCAAAGCGAAAGCGCACCGCTGTTGCGTCTGGCGTTCGAGGAGCAAAGCACCCTTGCCCGCCTCGCCAAGGATGTCGCGTCCGGCGCCGAAGCGAAGCAAGCCGCCGAGCAGGCCTGCGCCCAAGGCCAGAGCACGATCCAGACCCTGCTCGATCAGCAAAAACAGGTCGCTGAACGCTTGCAACGCATTGCCACCGATCTTGAGCAAAGCGCCCATCTGGCACCGTTGAGCGAAGCGTGGAATGCCTACCGCGACCGCTTGCAGCAACTGATGCTGATCGGCAATCGGTTGAACAAGGGTCAAAGCGAACTCGCTTCCCTCGAAGAAAACGCCACCCGCGCCACCGAAGCGCTCGCCACGCAGAAGCAGCAACTGGAAGTGCTCTTCAAGGAAGCCGGCGCCGAGCCTGACGCGGTCGCCGAGCAGATCGGCATCCTCGGCAACCTGTTGCAGGACAACCGCAAACAACTGCGCGCCGTCGAAGACCTGTCGCGCCTGTGGGCCAGTCAGCAGGAGCTGGACAATCGCAGTGCCGAGCTGCAACAGCGTCAACTCGATGCACAACAGGAACGCGAGCGCCTGACCCAGGACGGGGTGAAAACCAAGTCCGAACTGGCCGTCGCCGAACAGACCCTCAACGTCACCCGTGAACTGCTCGAGCGTCAGCGTCTGGCCCGCAGTGCCAGTGTCGAAGAACTGCGCGCGCAATTGCAGGACGACCAGCCGTGCCCGGTCTGCGGCAGCAACGAGCACCCGTATCACCAGCCGGAAGCCCTGTTGCAAAGCCTCGGTCGTCACGATGAAAACGAGCAGGCCAGCGCGCAGCAAGCGGTCGATCAACTGAAGGAAAAAATCACGGAGCTGCGTGCCAGTGTTGGTGGCGTGATTGCCCAACAGAAAGAGCTGTTGCAACAGCAGGAACAACTGGCGGCCCAACAGCAAGCGCTGACGCCAAGCATCGAGGCGCATCCGCTGGCGGCATCGTTGCTGAATCAGGACAGTGACAAGCGCGCTGCGTGGCTCACCCGCCAGAATGAACAACTGAATCAGAGCATCACCCAGGACGAACAGCGCCAGACCGCCCTGCTCACGCTGCAACAGGATGCGGCGCGGCTGACCCAGCAATTGCGTCACGCCGAAACCGCGCACCAGCAAGCGTCGCAGCACCTGAGCAATCAGCAACGCGAACTGAGTGCTGACCGCCAGCGCCTGGACGAAGAACTGGCGGCCTTCGCCACACTGCTGCCGAGCGACACCCTCGACGCCTTGCGCGCCGAACCGGCCGCGACCTTCATGCAGCTTGACCGGCAGATTGCCGAACGTCTGGCGCAAGTCGATCAGCAGAAGGAAGAACTGGCCGAGCAACAACAACGCCAGCAGACGCTCGAGAAAGAACAGGACCGCCAACAGAGCCGTGCGCAGCAGCTGCAAAACGCTGAGCAGCAACTCAACGCGCTGACCGAGCAACAACTCGCCAGCCAGCAGAAGCTTGCGCAATTGCTCGGCGATCACAACTGCGCCGAACACTGGCAGCAGCAACTGGAACAAGCCGTGGAACAGGCACGCAACGCCGAATCCACGACGACTCAAGCACTTCAGGACGCGCGTACGCAGCTCGTGCAAATCGCCGCCGAACTGAAAGCGCAGCAGGAGCGTCTGCAAGCGCTCGAAACCGAAGACCGCGATCTGGCCGGCAAGATTGCCGACTGGCGCGCTCGCCATCCGGAGCTGGATGACGGCGGCCTCGAAGATCTGCTGCGGGCCGATGACGCGCAGGTCGATGAGTTGCGCCAGCGCTTGCAGCACAACGAAAAAGCCGTTGAACAGGCCAGGGTGTTGTTGCAGGAACGCGATCAGCGCCTGCTCGATCATCAGGCCCAACACAACGGCAACCTGGATGCCGAACAACTCGCCAGCGCCCTCGCCGACCTGCAACACCAGTGCACGGCCAGCGAACAGCAATGCGCCGAACTGCGCGCCGAGCAAGCCGAAGACCAGCGCCGCCAGAACGCCAATCAGGCGCTGGCGCAGCAAATCGCCGACGCCTATGCCGAGTATCAGCGCTGGGCGCGGCTCAATGCGCTGATCGGTTCGGCCACCGGCGACACCTTCCGCAAGATCGCCCAGGCTTACAACCTCGACCTGCTGGTGCATCACGCCAACGTACAACTGCGGCAACTGGTCAAGCGCTATCGCCTCAAGCGCGGCGGCAGCATGCTCGGCCTGCTGGTGATGGACACTGAAATGGGCGACGAACTGCGCTCGGTGCATTCGCTGTCCGGCGGCGAAACCTTCCTGGTGTCGCTGGCCCTCGCCCTGGGCCTGGCCTCGATGGCGTCGAGCACGTTGAAGATCGAATCGCTGTTCATCGACGAAGGTTTCGGCAGCCTCGATCCGGAATCCCTGCAACTGGCCATGGACGCCCTCGACGGCTTGCAGGCGCAGGGCCGCAAGGTCGCGGTGATTTCCCACGTGCAGGAAATGCACGAGCGGATTCCGGTGCAGATTCAGGTACAGCGCCAGGGCAACGGTTTGAGCACACTGGAGGTGAAATGAACACGCTGTATTCCTTCCGCCGCTGCCCGTACGCGATGCGGGCGCGGATGGCCCTGCGTTATTCGGGTGTGCCGGTGGACATCGTCGAAGTCAGCCTCAAGGCCAAACCGGCGGAGATGCTGGAGATCTCGCCCAAGGGCACGGTGCCGGTGCTGGATGCGGGCGGTCAGGTGATCGATGAAAGCCTGGAGATCATGCGCTGGGCGCTGGCGCAGAACGATCCGGATAACTGGTTGCTGGGTGGCGATTCAAGGATCGCCGAATTGATCGAAGCCAACGATCAAGTGTTCAAGGTTCACTTGAATCGCTACAAGTACGCCGAGCGTTATCCGGAACAACCGATGGAGGTTTATCGCGCCGAAGGTGCTCTGTTCTTGCAGAAACTGGATGAGTTGCTCGGGGGGCGTGATTACTTGCTGACCGGGCATCCGAGCCTGGCTGATATCGCGTTATTGCCCTTCGTTCGCCAGTTCGCCCATGTTGATCGCGACTGGTTTGCGCAGACGCCTTACGTGCGGTTGCAGGCCTGGTTGCAGCGGTTTCTGGAATCGGAACTGTTCACCGGCATCATGAAAAAGTAGGCGCGTTACGTCAGCACTTCACACATGCCGATGGCCGAGCAATCCACTTCAAACGGGCCGAGAAAACCGCTGGGGGTTTTCACCGGCGGATTGCCGGCCAGCAGCCCCAGCGCATTGGCCCGTTCGATGTTGTGAGCGATGCTGTGGTTGGCCTCTATGGCTCGGGCCAGTCCACCGACCGAGCCCTGACCGAATCCCAAAAGCGAAGCGCCGTTGGTCATGAACGCCAGTCCGGCAATGACCCAGAGTCTGTAGCCTTTCATGCTCCGCCGACTCCCGCGAGTTCAGTTGAATCCACCGTCGCGTTCTGCGAGCGGAGTTCGAACTGGATGCCGGGATGTGCAACGTCGATCGGTGCTTCGAAGCTGTGTTGCGACTGCGACGCCAGACTGACAAACAGCACCATGACCAGGTACAGACCGATGGCCACGTAGGCGCCGCGTTTGGCGGAAGTGATGATTGAACTGGCCATGATGTGTGCTCCGCGGACAATGTTTCGAGGTCCACAGAATCGATCAAAAAAGCCGGGGTAACCACTCAGGGTTTTCCATAGTAACCATCAGCTTCGTTGATTATTTAGCCGGTCTATCTCGTCGTTTGAAAATAGCTATCGCCGGTCGCTGCGCAGGCAAAAAACTGCCCAAGGCTGCGATCTTTTGATTTTGCTTTTTGATAAACAAGATCAAAGGATCGCAGCCTTGGGCAGTTCCAGGGTGTGACGGAAATTTCAGTGTTGAGCTTTGTGATCCAGCGCGGCGTAGAAGTTGGCGCTTTGTTGCAGGTATTTCTGGGTGTAGCTCTGGGTGTGGGATTTTTTGTCGCTGATTTCAACGTTGGCGCTGGCAGGCAGGGCCACGGTGGCGGAGATGGCGGAAGCGGCAATCACGGAGAAGAGATTGAAGTTCATGGCGGTAACCCTCGTGTTCAGTTGGCTTGCTTGCCCGGTTGGGCCGTGAAGCAAACTTAACGCTCGAGGGTTGATCGCTTGAAATGCTTTGCAACATTACCTGTTATCAGCAGGATTAATACAAAGCTTCAGGCCCCGCAAACCGGGGCCTGCGGCTTATTGACGCACGAGAAACTTGAGGTCGCTCGGGGCGTCCATCGGCAGTTTTTGCACGGTTTTGCCCAGCAGACCGGTCTTGCCGTCACGCTCGACCACGACAATCTGGTTGCTTTTCTGGTTGGCGATCAGCAGGAATTTGCCGCTTGGATCGAGGCTGAACTCACGCGGGTGATCGCCATCCACCGAACGTCGTTGCAGTTCCTTGAGCTGGCCGCTGGCCGGGTCGATGGCGAACACCAGCAACTGATTGGCGGTGCCACGGTTGCTGACGTAGAGGAATTTGCCATCGGCGGACGCGTGCAGCGCGGCGGCGGCTTTGTCCGAAGTCGGCTGGCCGGCAGCCAGATCGACCATTTGCGTCTGGGTCAGTACGCCGTCCTTGTAGTCGAATACCGCGACCTGAGCACTCATTTCCATGGTCAGCCAGGCATGTTTACCGTCCGCGCTGAACAGCAGATGACGCGGGCCGCTGCCGGCTGGCAGTTGCACCGACGCGGTTTTCGCCGGGGTCAGCGGCAGGTCCGGGTTGGCTTTCGGGTCGAATTGGTAGATGAAGACCTTGTCCGCACCGAGGTCGTTGGAGAACACGTATCGGCCATCCGGCGAGGACACCGTCGAGTGTACGTGGTTCGAAGCCTGGCGCTCGGGATTGACCCGGCTCGCCGGGTGCGCACTCATCTGCACCACTGGTTTGAGTTTGCCGTCGCTGCCCACCGGCAACACCGCGAGGGTGCCGCCCGGATCTTCGACCACCGAGTAGTTGCTGACGAACAGATGGCTGGCGTCGCCGCTGAGGCTCGAGTGGGTCGGCTCGTTGCCCAGGCTCTGGACCTGATTGATCAGGATGAGCGCGTGGGTCTTCGGATCGATCGAATAACTGCTGACGCGGCCAACCGGATCTTTCTGGCCAGGACCGTTTTCGTTGACCGCGAACACCCGGTGCTGATCCTTCGACAGGGTCAGCCATGACGGGTTTTCACTCTTGATCACTTGCATCGGCTTGGCGTCGATCTGGCCGGTGGCGCTGTCGAAGTTCATCCGGTAAATGCCTTCGCTGGTGCCGGCGGTGTAGGAGCCCACCAAAAACTGGAAGCTCTCGGCCGAGGCGCTGGAAAGCCCCATCGCGCCGACGCTGCCGGCCATCAGCAATGGCCAGAATTTACGCATGTTCATTCGGTTTCATCCTCGTCGTCGGCGCTGCTGAGTACATCGCCGAGGCAGACCAGACGGTGTTCGCCGACGGTTTTGGTGTCGCTGGCAAAACCGACGATCAGCCAGCTCTGCAGATCTTCATCAAACGTCGCCGCAGCCACCTGCGCCGGGGTGAACTCCCAATGCTTGGCTGCCCGGCCATCGATGCATTCGATGTGCAGGTTGTCGTCTTCGTCGAGGGCGAATTCGAAAGCGTGCAGGCCGTCGATTTCGACCATACCGCAGTGTTCGAGGGCGTTGAGAAGGGTGTCGGTTACGGCAGTCATGGCAATCATGTCTTTCAGGGGGAAAGGGCCAATGATAGCTCAAAGCAGCCGCTGAGCCCCTGTGGGAGCGAGCTTGCTCGCGAATACGGAGTGTCAGGCAATCAACAAGTGACTGGACGGCCGCCTTCGCGAGCAAGCTCGCTCCCACAGGGATCTCGCTGTGGCTTAGAGGGCGTCGCGCGATGGCTTGCCATCGACCAACCGCTGGATGCGCAGCGGATTGGCGTTTTTCAGCGGTTCCGGCAGCAGGCTGTCGGGGTAGTTCTGGAAGCACACCGGACGCAGGAAACGATCGATTGCCAGCGTACCCACCGAGGTGCCGCGAGCATCGGACGTCGCCGGATACGGCCCGCCGTGAACCATCGAATCGCACACTTCAACACCGGTCGGATAACCATTGAGCAGGATCCGCCCGACCTTCTGCTCCAGCAGCGGTGTCAGCTCCGGGAACCGTTCGAAATCGGCTTGCTCGCCGATAATCGTTGCCGTCAGTTGTCCATGCAGCCCCTGCAACGCCGCGCTCAACTGCGCCTTGTCGGCCACTTCGACGATCACCGTGGTCGGGCCGAACACTTCTTCCTGCAGCACTTCATCGCCATCGATCAACAGGCTGACATCGGCCTTGAACAACTGCGGCTGCGCCTGATTGCCTTGCTGCGAATTACCCGCCAGATGCTCGATACCGGCGTGGGCCAAGAGTTTTTCCAGACCTTTGCCGTAGCTGCCCAGCGTGCCGGTATTGAGCATGGTTTGCGCCGGTTGATCGCCGATCAGCGCCGCGACTTGCTCGATGAACGCCGTGAACTGCGGCGAGCGAATACCGATCACCAATCCCGGATTGGTACAGAACTGACCGCAGCCCTGCACCACCGACGCGGTCAGATCGCGGGCGACGGTTTCCGAACGCACGGCCAGGGCCTGGGGCAGCACGATCACCGGGTTGATGCTCGACATCTCGGCGAACACCGGAATCGGTTGAGGGCGCGCGGCGGCCATGTCACACAGCGCCCGTCCGCCCCGCAGCGAACCGGTGAAACCCACCGCCTGAATGGCCGGATGTTTGACCAGCCATTCGCCGACACCACCGCCGTAGATCATGTTGAACACGCCGGCCGGCATCGCGGTTTTTTCTGCTGCACGGATCAGCGCATTGGCGACAAGCTCAGCGGTGGCCATGTGACCGCTGTGTGCCTTGAACACTACCGGGCAACCGGCGGCCAGTGCCGACGCCGTATCGCCGCCGGCGGTGGAGAATGCCAGCGGAAAGTTGCTCGCACCGAACACCGCCACCGGGCCGAGGCCGATGCGGTACTGGCGCAGATCCGGACGTGGCAGCGGCTGGCGATCCGGCAACGGCAGGTCGATACGCGCACCGTAGAAATCGCCGCGCCGCAGGACTTTGGCGAACAAGCGCATCTGGCCGCTGGTGCGCCCTCTTTCACCCTGAATCCGCCCGGCCGGCAGTGCAGTTTCGCGGCAGACCACGGCGACGAAATCATCGCCCAGCGCATCCAGTTCATCGGCAATCGCCTCAAGAAACTGTGCGCGGCGTTCGGCGCTGAGGCTGCGATACGCCGGATACGCCGCAGCCGCAGCCTTGGCGGCGGCGTCCACCTCCGTTTCCGTGGCCTGAATGAAATCGTGGGGCAGTGCTTCGCCCGTGGTGGCGTCGACGCTTTGCAGCTTGACGTTGCCCGCCGCGCTGCGACGACCGCCGATGTAGTTGTGACCGAGAATCTGAGTCATGGGATCTCCTTAAAGGGTGCCAATGCTGTCCGGTTCGAATGCCGCTGCGACCGGGGCGATGCCGTTGACCAGCGGTGCGCCGAATTCGGCCTGGCTGATTTCGAACACATCGCCCGGCTGAGTGCGAATGCCATCGGCGAACGACAGGGTCGCGGTGCCGAAGAAGTGAATGTGCACGTCGCCAGGACGCAGGAACTGGCTGTATTTGAAGTGGTGGTATTCGAGGTTCGCCAGGCTGTGGCACATGTTGGCCTCGCCGCTGAGGAACTCGTTCTGCCACAGCACTTCCCCGTTGCGCAGGATGCGACTGGTGCCCGCCAGGTGTTGAGGCAATTCACCCGTGCGAAGTTCCGGGCCGTAGCTGCAACTGCGCAGTTTCGAGTGGGCCAGGTACAGGTAATTCTTGCGCTCCATGACGTGATCGGAGAACTCGTTGCCCACCGCAAAACCGAGGCGATACGGCTTGCCGTCATGGCCGATGATGTAGAGGCCGGCCATCTCTGGCTCTTCACCGGCGTCTTCGGCAAACGGCGGCAGCGGGAACGGCTGGCCAGGTCGCACGACGATGCTGCCGTCGCCCTTGTAGAACCACTCCGGCTGCACGCCGGCCTGCCCCGCCGCCGGTTTACCACCCTCCACGCCCCATTTGAAGATGCGCATGGTGTCGGTCATCGCCGCTTCGTCGCCGGCCTGTTGGTGCATCTTGTCCCGGGCCGACGCGCTGCCGAGGTGCGTAAGGCCGGTGCCGCTGACCAGCATGTGCGCCGGGTCCGGGTGATCCAGCGGCGGCAGGATGCGCAGTTTGGCCAGCAATTCGGCGTAATCGTGGCTGATGCCCAGGCCCAGGGTTTGCACTTGCTGCGCCAGGGTGCTGCCGGCCTCGATCGCGGCCAGGGCGAGATCGCGGACCGTGCGCGCATCCTGCACTTCACGCACCAGACCGTCCTCGACCACCCCGACGCGGCGCTCGCCGTTACTCAATTCGAATTGAACCAGATGCATGTTTTTCTCCTATTACCTCAAAAAACACCGCTGATCCCTGTGGGAGCTGGCTTGCCAGCGATAGCCATCTGTCAGATACATCAATGCTGAATGTGCTGACGTCATCGCTGGCAAGCCAGCTCCCACAAGTAACAGCGCCGATCATTCAGGTGCGCGTGGCGCCTCGGGCGCTCGCTGCAAATTGCTCGACTGGGAGCACATGCTTGCGCTCCAGCAAGCGATAGACGACGCCCGTCAGAATCAGTCCGAACACCATCACGCCGGACAGGAAGTACAGGCCCGAAGCGAGGTTGCCGGTGTATTCCTTCAAGGCGCCGATCACGAACGGGCCGATGTAGCCGCCGAGGTTGCCCACCGAGTTGATCAAGGCAATCCCGGCCGCCGCACTGGCGCCGGCAAAGAACCGCCCCGGCAACGTCCAGAACACCGCCGTGCAGGAAAACAGCGCGAACGCCACCAGACACAACGCCGCCAGTTGCGCCACCGGCAACGACAGCCAGGCACTGAGGAACAGGCCGATCGCGCCCAGCACATAAAGCACCGCCAGATGGCCGTAACGATCATTCAAACGGTCGGAACTGCGCGGAATGATCAGCAGGCCGATGATCCCGAAAATGTACGGTACCGATGACACGAAACCGGTGACCAGATCGCTGCCGCCGAACTGTTTGATCAGGGTCGGCAACCACAGGCCCAGGCCATAAATGCTCAGGGTCACCGGCAGGTAGAACAGCGCCAGCAGCAACACCCGTTTGTCTTTCAGCGCATGCAGCGGATTGCCGTGACGGGTCTGGCCGTATTCCTGCAGGTCCTTTTTCAGCTCGCCGGTCAGCCAGTCCTTCTCGGCCTGGTCCATCCATTTCACTTGCTGCGGGCCGTCCGGCAGCCAGCGCAATACGGGCCAGGTCAGCAGGATCGCCGGGGTGCCGATGACGATGAACAGCCACTGCCAGCCGTGCAGGCCGAGGATGCCGTCCATGCCCAGCAAACCGCCCGAAACGGGGCCGGTGATCATCATCGCGATGGGTTGGGAAAGGATGAACAGCCCGAGGATCTTGCCGCGATGGCGCACCGGGAACCATTGGGTGATGTAGTACAGAACGCCGGGAAAGAACCCCGCCTCCGCCGCGCCGAGCAGAAAGCGCATCACGTAGAAACTGTGCGGCCCCTGCACGAACGCCATGCCGATGGTGATCGCGCCCCAGGTGATCATGATCCGCGCAAACCAGCGCCGCGCGCCGAAGCGTTCGAGCATCAGGTTGCTGGGGATTTCAAACAGAAAATAGCCGATGAAAAACAGCCCGGCGCCAAGCCCGTAGGCGGCATCGCCGATGCCGATGTCGGCGCCCATGTGCAGCTTGGCGAAGCCGACGGCGGAGCGATCCACATAGGCGATCAGGTACAGCAGGATCAGGAAGGGAATCAGTTTCAGCGTGATGCGCCGGACAAGCCGCAGTTCCTGGCTCATGGGATCGGTCTCCGATTGTAGTTTTTATGGAACCTCGGGGGACGCCTCTCGCAAAAAACCGCCAGGGTCATCCCTCCGTCGAAATCGACTATATAGTAATACTAATTACGCAACAACACTTCCAAACCGCCGATTTTGCGCTTATGTTTAGCCAAAGCTCGCAAACAATAGTCTTACAATAAGAGAATCGATCATGTCTGATAAGAAACCCACCCTGCGCTCCGCCCAATGGTTTGGCACGGCCGACAAGAACGGCTTCATGTACCGCAGCTGGATGAAGAATCAAGGCATCGCCGACCATCAGTTCCATGGCAAGCCGATCATCGGCATCTGCAACACCTGGTCGGAACTGACGCCGTGCAACGCGCACTTCCGCCAGATCGCGGAGCACGTCAAGCGCGGGGTGATCGAGGCCGGCGGGTTCCCGGTGGAATTCCCGGTGTTCTCCAACGGCGAATCGAACCTGCGCCCGACCGCCATGCTGACCCGCAACCTGGCGAGCATGGACGTCGAGGAAGCGATTCGCGGCAACCCGATTGACGGCGTGGTGCTGCTGACCGGTTGCGACAAGACCACCCCGGCCCTGCTGATGGGCGCGGCCAGTTGCGACGTGCCGGCGATCGTGGTTACCGGCGGGCCGATGCTCAACGGCAAGCACAAGGGCAAGGACATTGGTTCCGGCACGGTGGTCTGGCAGCTCAGCGAACAGGTCAAAGCCGGCACTATCACGATTGACGATTTCCTCGCGGCCGAGGGCGGCATGTCCCGCTCGGCCGGTACCTGCAACACCATGGGCACCGCGTCGACCATGGCCTGCATGGCCGAAGCCTTGGGCACTTCGCTGCCGCACAACGCGGCGATTCCGGCGGTGGATGCGCGGCGTTATGTGCTGGCGCACATGTCCGGCATGCGTGCGGTCGAGATGGTTCGTGAAGATCTGAAGCTGTCGAAGATCCTGACCAAGGAAGCCTTCGAGAACGCGATCCGGGTCAATGCGGCGATTGGCGGTTCGACCAACGCGGTAATCCACCTCAAAGCCATCGCCGGGCGCATCGGCGTCGAGCTGGATCTGGACGACTGGACCCGGATGGGCCGTGGCATGCCGACCATCGTCGACCTGCAACCGTCCGGGCGTTTCCTGATGGAAGAGTTCTACTACGCCGGGGGCTTGCCGGCCGTGCTACGTCGCCTGGGCGAGGCCAATCTGATTCCCAACCCGAACGCTTTGACCGTCAATGGCAAATCCATCGGCGAGAACACCAAGGACGCACCGATCTACGGTGAAGACGAAGTGATCCGCACCCTCGACAATCCGATACGCGCCGACGGCGGTATCTGTGTGTTGCGCGGCAACCTGGCGCCACTGGGCGCAGTACTCAAGCCGTCAGCCGCCACGCCGGAACTGATGCAGCACCGTGGCCGCGCCGTCGTGTTCGAGAACTTCGACATGTACAAGGCGCGAATCAACGACCCGGAACTGGACGTCGATGCGAACTCGATCCTGGTGATGAAAAACTGCGGGCCGAAGGGTTATCCCGGTATGGCCGAAGTCGGCAACATGGGCTTGCCGGCCAAGCTCCTGGCGCAGGGTGTGACCGACATGGTGCGCATTTCCGACGCCCGCATGAGCGGCACTGCTTACGGCACCGTTGTGTTGCATGTCGCCCCCGAAGCGGCGGCCGGCGGGCCTTTGGCGGCGGTGAAAGAAGGCGACTGGATCGAGCTGGACTGCGCCAGCGGGCGTTTGCACCTGGACATTCCGGACGCCGAACTGGCGGCGCGCATGGCGGATCTGCAACCGCCGCAGCAGCTGTTGGTGGGTGGGTATCGTCAGCTGTATATCGACCATGTGCTGCAGGCGGATCAAGGCTGCGATTTCGACTTCCTCGTAGGTTGCCGAGGGGCTGAAGTACCGCGCCATTCCCACTAACACCGCCGCCCCTGTGGGAGCTGGCTTGCCAGCGATTACGGTCTGCCAGCTGACACTCATGTTGACTGACACTCCGCCATCGCTGGCAAGCCAGCTCCCACATTTGCTTTGTGTATCCACCTCAAGATTGTGTCGTGCCTGCTATGATGCGCGGCATCTCCATCGCTCAGGATCGCGCCACTCCCCATGGATTACCGCAAACCTTCCGACCGTAAAAGCATGCACTCGCGCATCGTCCAGGAACTGGGCATGCAGATTGTTTCCGGACGCTTTCTGCCCTGCGACAAGCTGCCCGCCGAAGCCTTGCTCTGCGAGGAGTACGCGGTCAGCCGGCCGGTGTTGCGCGAAGCCACGCGAGTGCTGGTCGCCAAGGGCCTGGTGTATTCGAAACCCCGCGTCGGCACCGTGGTCAAGCCGCGCCGTGAATGGCACATGCTCGACCCGGACGTGCTGCACTGGCTGATGCAAAGCAGCCCGCAGAATGAGTTCTTCAATGTCCTGACCAGCGTGCGCAGCATCATCGAACCGGCCGCCGCCGCCCTCGCCGCCCAGCACGCCACCGATGCCGACATTGCGTCGATTGCCGAGGCTTACCAACGCATGGAAGCCGCGCCGACCCCGGAGGCCTTGCTGCAACCGGATCTGGACTTCCACAGCCGGATTGCCGATGCGACGCATAACGACTTGCTGGCGAACCTGTGCAACATGCTGTCGGTGGCGATTGCCGAAGCGCTGAAGCATTCGAATCAGCGGCCGAATCTGCATGAGCTGGCGTTGCCTCGGCACAAGGCGATTTTGACAGCGATCGAAAATCGGGATGCGTTGGGGGCGCGGCATGCGACGTTGGTGCAGCTGGATGATGCGCGCAGTGCGCTTAGTGTCGTGCTTGGCACCGAACTCTCCTGAACACAACAAAACCCTGTGGGAGCTGGCTTGCCAGCGATGAAGGCTGAACATTCAACATTGGTGTGGGCCGCTGATCCGCTATCGCTGGCAAGCCAGCTCCCAGAGGGTTAATCGTGAACTTCGCGACATAAAAAAGCCGCAACCCGAGGGTTGCGGCTTTGTCGTTTCAGGCCCGCCGATCAGTGGGCAAACAACGAATTCCCCTTCTGCCCCGCCAGTTTCTCCGGTTTGATCAGGAACTTCGCCAGTGCCGGCAACAGCCACAGCGCACCGAACATGTTCCACAGCAGCATGAAGGTCAGCATCAGGCCCATGTCGGCCTGGAACTTGATCGCCGAGAAGATCCAGGTGCACACGCCGATCGCCAGACACAGACCGGTGAACAGCACCGCTTTACCGGTGGATTTCAGGGTCTGGTAATAGGCTTCCTGCAACGGCAGGCCGGCACGCAGGAAACTTTCCAGGCGGCTGTAGATGTAGATGCCGTAGTCCACGCCGATCCCCACGCCCAGCGCCACCACCGGCAGCGTCGCCACTTTCACGCCGATGCCCATGAACGCCATCAGCGCGTTGCCCAGCACCGAGGTCAGCACCAGCGGCAGCACGATGCACAGGGTCGCCGCCCACGAGCGGAAGGTGATCATGCACATGACCGCCACGCAGATGTACACCAGGATCAGGATGGTCAGCTCGGACTTCTTGATCACCTCGTTGGTGGCCGCTTCGATCCCGGCGTTACCGGCGGCGAGGATGAATTCCAGGCCTTCCTTGTTGTTTTCCTTGGCGAAGTCCTGCACCGCATGCACCGCGCGATCCAGGGTTTCGGCTTTGTGATCGTTGAGGAACACCAGCACCGGCGCCAGCGAGCAACTGTTGTTGTACAGGCCGTCAGCCCGGGCGATGGAGTTGTTCAGCACGTCCGGGTTGCGCGACAGGGTTTCCCATTTCAGGTTGCCCTCGTTCATGCCCTTGATCATCTGCTTGGACACGGTCACCAGCGAGATCGCCGACTGCACGCCCTCGGTGTTCTGCATCTTCCACATCAGCTCGTCGATCGGCGCCATGGCTTCATAGCGCGAGCAGCCTTCGGACTTGGTCTTGACCATCACCACCAGCACGTCGGAACTGGTCGAGTAGTTGCTGATGATGAAGTTGTTGTCCTTGTTGTAGCGCGAGTCCGGACGCAGTTCCGGCGCGCCCTGGTCGAGGTCGCCGATCTTCAGGTTCTGGCTGTACCAGAGGCCGCCACCGAAGGCGACCAGCGCCAGGGCGATGGAAATCGGGGCGACTTTCGGGTTGGCGAAGTTCGACAGCAGGCGCCAGAACGGATGTTCGCGGTGCGCGTCTTTCTTGCTCTTGGCGATGGCTCGCTTGCTGATGCCGACATAGGAAATCGCCACCGGCAGCAGGATCAGGTTGGTGAACACGATCACCGCCACGCCGATGGAGGCGCCGATGGCCAGCTCGCGAATCACGCCGATGTCGATGATCAGCAGCGTGATGAAGCCGACGGCGTCCGCCAGAATCGCGATCATCCCTGGCAGGAACAGCTGACGGAATGTCCGCCGTGCAGCCGTCAGCGCGTTGTCCGCCTCGCCGGATTGCAGGGCGATCCCGTTGATCTTCTGCACGCCGTGGGAAATACCGATAGCAAAGATCAGGAACGGCACCAGCATCGAATACGGATCCAGGCCGAACCCGAAGAAGTGCATCAACCCGAGTTGCCAGACCACCGCCACCAGCGTGGTGCTCAACACCGCCACGGTGCTGCGCAGGCAGTTGGTGAACCACAGCAGCAGGATCAGGGTGATGACGAAGGCAATGCCGAAGAACATCACCACCATCACCAGGCCGTCGATCAGGTCGCCGACCTTCTTGGCGAAACCGACGATGTGGATCTTGACGTTGGGGTTCTGTGCTTCGAACTTGTTGCGGATCTTGTCTTCAAGCTCATGGGAGAACTGGCGATAGTCCAGCGCCAGCAGCTTGCCCTGGTCCTGCGGGTCCGGGTAGGACTCCAGCAGCGGGATATCGACGATGCTCGACTTGAAGTCGTTGGCCACCAGACGTCCGACCTGACCGGACTTGAGCACGTTGTTGCGCAGCAGATCGAGGCTGTCCTGAGAGCCGTTGTAGCTCTGCGGGATCACTTCGCCACCGGCAAAACCTTCCTCGGTCACTTCGGTCCAGCGCACGCTCGGGCTCCACAACGACTTGAGGCCGGAACGGTCGACGCCGGAGATGTAGAACACCTCGTCGTTGATCTGACGCAGGGTCTCCATGTACTCCTTGGAGAAGATGTCGCCGTCCTTCGCTTCCACCGAAATACGCACGGTGTTGCCCAGGTTCGCCAGATCGTTGCGGTGCTCCATCATCTTTTCAATGAACGGATGCTTGAGCGGGATCATCTTTTCGAAACTGGTGGACGGGCGGATCAGCGTGGCCTGCCAGAACAGGAAAATGCTGACCAGCAGGCAGATCACGATCACTGCCGGGCGGTTGTTGAAGATCAGGCGCTCGAGAAACGTCGCCTTGTCCTGATGATGAGTGCTCAAGGAAGTCATAGCCCCGCCTTCTTATTATTGATTCGGCTCATTTGCCCAGCTCGGCGCCGTTCGCAGTAGTCACCCGAACGCCACCCTGCCCGCTCAGGATCAGATTGCCGTTGCCGGCGGCGGTGACCGACGACAGCGAGATACGATCCGGACGGTTGAACACGCTGAAGGTTTCGCCATTGTCGCTGCTGCTGACCACCGAGCCGCCGTTGCCAACGATGACGATGGAGCCGTCCGCAAGCAGCGTGGCACCGGAAAGGCCGAATTCCAGCGAACCGCGCGCGGCTTTCAGTTCGACTTGCTCCCAGGTGCTGCCGAAATCGGTGGAGCGGTAAAGATTGCCGCGCAGACCGTAAGCCAGCAGGGTTTGCGGTTGCGCCGTGCCGATCACGCCGAACAGCGAACCTTCGTATGGGCCTTCGAGTTTTTCCCAGGTCTGGCCCCAGTCGGCGGAGCGGAACATGCTGCCCGATTCGCCGACGATGAACAGGCCGGCGTCTTTTACCGCACCGATGGCGTTGAGGTGGAACTGGTCTTCGTTGTCGAGGCGATCACTGACGTCTTCCCAGTGCTTGCCGCCGTCGGTGGTTTCCAGCAGCGCGCCGTAGGCACCCACGGCCAGGCCGCTGTTGACGTCCTTGAACCAGACGTCGAGCAGGGGCGATTCGCGCTTGAGGTCTTCGAACTGTTTGGTCCAGGTCAGGCCGCCGTCTTCGCTGGCGAGGATCTGTGCGTCGTGGCCGACGGCCCAGCCGTGCTTGTCATCGACGAAATACACGGAGGTCAGCAACTGGCGGCTCGGCACCTTGGCCTGGGTCCAGGTCTTGCCCTGGTCGTCGGAATAGAGAATGTGTCCGCGATCCCCGACCGCCACCAGCCGGGTTCCGGCATGAACGACATCGAGCATCAGGCTTTTCGAGGCCTTGGCCGATTCGGTGGAATAGACCACGTCGGCTGGCGCTTCGGCGGCGAGCACCGGCGCCGACAATGTGGCAAAGCCCAGCAGAGAGAGTGCTGTGGCCAGCAACGCGGTGTTGCGTAACGCCGGCGGGCGGCAACGACTCATAGACCTTCCCCTGTTTATTATTGTTGGTCATGGACCTTAAGGGCGCCGCAAGGGTGCTCACGGTGACTGCCTGGTCACAAGCATAGTCCTGAAACCCGCCATCCAGAGCCCCTTCGGAAGCTGGCTCATCCTATCGGGCATTCGAAACGTCTGACAATCGGCGCAACGTTATCTTTTGTTAACCGAAAGCAGACCTCTGCAACGAATGAATTTCCCTGTGGGAGCGAGCTTGCTCGCGAAGAGGCCCTTGCAGTCGACATCTTCATTGCCTGACCCAACGCTTTCGCGAGCAAGCTCGCTCCCACAGGGGTCGGTGGTGCCTGTGGAGTTGAATACATGACCATTCGCCGGGGTGATGCGGCAAAAGTCATCGAGGGGACTTGCACGATCGGTATTATGGTATACCATCAGACGCACAGACACTCTTTATCCCCTACGGAGCAGCTCATGAGTTTCGAAATTCGCAAGATCGTCAGCTATGTCGAAGAGACCTTCATTGAAGGCGGCAAGGCGTCCGACACCCCGGTGACCATGGTCGGCCTGGCCGTCGTGATGAAGAACCCGTGGGTCGGCAATGGCTTTGTCGAAGACCTCAAGCCGCAGATCCGCGCCAATTGCTCCGACCTCGGCGCGATGATGGTCGAGCGTCTGGTGGGCATCATCGGCGGCGCCGAGAAGATCGAGGCTTACGGCAAAGCGGCAGTCGTCGGTGCCGATGGCGAGATCGAACACGCCTCGGCGGTGATCCACACCCTGCGTTTCGGCAATCACTATCGCGAAGCGGTCAAGGCCAAGAGTTACCTGAGCTTCACCAACAAGCGCGGCGGTCCGGGCACTTCGATTCAGATCCCGATGATGCACAAGGACGACGAAGGCCTGCGCTCGCACTACATCACCCTGGAAATGCAGATCGAAGACGCCCCGCGCGCCGACGAAATCGTCGTGGTGCTCGGTTGCGCCGACGGTGGTCGCCTGCACCCGCGCATCGGCAACCGCTACATCGATCTGGAAGAACTGGCCGCCGAAAAAGCCCAGTAATCACAATAAAAAAAGGCATTGCAGGAGCGCTCCATGATTCGGCTCACCGCTGAACTCACCCCGGCCGGCACCAGTTATCTGGCGACAGGCGTTGGCCAACCCGTGGTGTTGATCCACGGCGTGGGTCTGAACAAAGAAATGTGGGGCGGCCAGATCGTTGGCCTGGCCACGCAATACCGGGTGATCGCCTACGACATGCTCGGCCATGGCGCCAGCCCGCGACCGGCCAGCGGCACCGCCCTGCTCGGCTATGCCGATCAGTTGCTGGAGCTGCTCGACCACCTGCAATTGCCACTGGCATCGGTGATCGGCTTTTCCATGGGCGGTCTGGTGGCGCGGGCCTTTGCCCTGCATTACCCGGACCGCCTGAAAAGTCTGGTGGTGCTCAACAGCGTGTTCAACCGCAGCGAAGAGCAACGCGCCGGGGTCATCGCCCGCACCGCGCAGGCCGCCGAACACGGGCCCGACGCGAATGCCGAAGCGGCGCTGTCGCGCTGGTTCAGCCGCGAATATCAGGCGGCCAATCCGGCGCAGATCGCCGCGATCCGCCAGACCCTGGCCGGCAATGATCCGCAAGGCTACCTGACCACCTACGAACTGTTCGCCACCCAGGACATGTACCGCGCGGACGACCTGGGCAGGATCCAGGCGCCGACGCTGATCGCCACCGGCGAGCTCGACCCCGGATCGACCCCGGAAATGGCAGAGCAACTGGCCGCGCGCATTCCCGGCGCGAAGGTTGCCGTGCTGCCCGAGCAACGGCATATGATGCCGGTAGAGTCGCCACGGCTGGTGAACCAGACGCTGCTGGAATTTCTCGACACCGCACACGCCCGACAAAACCATATAAAGGGGATCGTTGCATGACGCTCGCACGCTTCCAGATGTGCATCGGCGGAGAATGGGTCGACGCCCTCTCCGGCAAGACTTTCGAAAGCCTCAACCCGGCGCTGGCCGAACCCTGGGCCGAACTGCCCGACGCGGATGAAGCCGACGTCGAACGCGCCGTGCAGGCAGCGCAAAACGCTTTCGACAGCCCGGCATGGCGTGGTTTGACCGCCACCGCGCGCGGCAAACTGCTGCGTCGCCTCGGTGACCTGATCGCCGAAAACAAGGAGCATCTGGCGCAGCTGGAAAGCCGCGACAACGGCAAACTGATCCGCGAAACCCGGGGTCAGGTCGGCTATCTGCCGGAGTTTTTCCACTACACCGCCGGCCTCGCCGACAAGCTCGAAGGCGGCACCCTGCCGCTGGATAAACCCGATCTGTTCGCCTACACCGTGCACGAAGCCATGGGTGTGGTTGCCGCAATCATTCCCTGGAACAGCCCGCTGTATCTGACCGCGATCAAACTGGCGCCGGCATTGGCGGCGGGCAACACCATCGTGATCAAACCGTCGGAGCATGCCTCGGCGACCATTCTGGAGCTGGCGCGCCTGGCCCTCGAAGCCGGGATTCCGCCGGGCGTGGTCAACGTGGTCACCGGTTACGGCCCGAGCACCGGCGCCGCCCTCACCCGCCATCCGCTGATCCGCAAGATCGCCTTCACCGGCGGTGCGGCCACGGCCCGGCATGTGGTGCGCAGCAGCGCCGAGAACTTCGCCAAGCTGTCACTGGAACTGGGCGGCAAGTCGCCGAACATCATCTTCGCCGACGCCGATCTCGACAGCGCGATCAACGGCGCCATCGCCGGGATCTACGCGGCGTCTGGCCAGAGCTGCGTCTCCGGTTCGCGACTGCTGGTGCAGGACGAAATCTACGACGAATTCGTCCGCCGATTGGTGGAACGCGCCCAGCGCATCCGCATCGGCAACCCGCAGGACGACAGCAGCGAAATGGGCCCGATGGCCACCGCGCAGCAACTGGCCGTGGTCGAAGGTCTGGTTGCCGACGCTATCGCCGAAGGTGCGCGCCTGCGCCTGGGCGGCAAGCGGCCGAGTGGCGTCGGTGACGGCTGGTTCTACGAACCGACGCTGTTCGAATGCGACCGCAATTCGATGAAGATCATGCAGGAAGAAGTCTTCGGCCCGGTGGCCTCGGTGATCCGCTTCAAGGACGAAGCCGAAGCACTGGCGATTGCCAACGACTCGCAGTTCGGCCTCGCCGCCGGCATCTGGACCCGCGATCTGGGCCGCGCCCATCGCCTGGCCCGGGATGTGCGTTCGGGAATCATCTGGGTCAACACCTACCGCGCGGTGTCGGCGATGGCACCGATCGGCGGCTTCAAGAACAGTGGCTATGGACGCGAAAGCGGCATCGATTCGGTGCTGGCCTACACCGAACTGAAAACGGTGTGGATCAACCTCTCCCAGGCGCCGATGCCTGATCCGTTTGTGATGCGTTAGGAGTCCTGCGACATGATCGAACCCGGCATTTACAAAGACGTCATGAGCTCGTTTCCGTCCGGGGTCACGGTGGTCACCACCCTCGACCCGGACGGTGGCATCGTCGGCATCACCGCCAGCGCCTTCAGTGCGCTGTCGATTGACCCGGCGCTGGTGCTGTTCTGCCCCAACTACGCCTCCGACACCTATCCGGTGCTGCGCGACAGCAAGCGTTTCGCGATCCATTTGCTGTCCGCCGACCAGACCGCCGAGGCCTACGCCTTCGCCGGCAAAGGCAAAGACAAGGCCAACGGCATCGAGTGGCATTTGAGCGAACTTGGTAACCCGATCCTCGACAAGGCCACGGCGATCATCGAGTGCGAGTTGTGGCGCGAATACGACGGTGGCGATCACGCGATCATCGTCGGCGCGGTGAAGAACCTGATCCTGCCGGCGCAGCCGGTGACGCCGATGATCTATCACAAAGGCAAGCTCGGGCCGTTGCCAACATTGGCCTGAGAAAATAATGCAAAACCCTGTGGGAGCGAGCTTGCTCGCGAAGGCGTAGTGTCAGTCGACATCAATGTTGCAGGAGCTGACGCTATCGCGAGCAAGCTCGCTCCCACAGGGAATGGTGGCGTGAGAGGTAATGATGAACAATGACAAGTATGAAAAGGGATTAAAGATCCGCACCCAAGTGCTGGGGGAAGCCTACGTGCAGCGCTCGATCGACAACGCCGACGACTTCACCCGCCCGCTGCAGGAGATGGTCACCGAATACTGCTGGGGCCATGTCTGGGGACGCGACGGCCTGTCGCTCAAGGAGCGCAGCATGATCAACCTGGCGATGATCTCGGCGCTCAACCGTCCGCACGAACTCAAGCTGCATGTGCGCGGCGCCTTGCGTAACGGCCTGAGTCGTGAGCAAATACGCGAAATTCTGCTTCAGGTCGGTATTTATTGCGGCGTCCCGGCAGCCGTGGACAGTTTCCGGCTAGCCCGTGAAGCCTTCGCCGAAGCCGACGCCGAGGCCTCCAGTTAACCCCTCGGCTGTTTGAATGCCCGTCTGGCATGGACAGCCAACTTAAAGAGCGGACCCCATGAAACGCCTGCCACTCGACGACAGCTTCAAGGTCAATCGCAACCCCGTCACCCTGCGCGAAATCGTGCTGGATAAACTGCGAAGCGCCATCATGAACTTCCAGCTGCTGCCGGGCGATCGCCTGGTGGAGCGCGATCTGTGCGATCGCCTGGGCGTGAGCCGTACGTCGGTGCGTGAAGCCTTGCGTCACCTGGAATCCGAAGGCCTGGTGGAGTTCGCCGACGCCAAGGGCCCGCGCGTGGCGATCATCACCCTCGCCGATGCGGTCGACATCTATGAACTGCGCTGCGTGCTCGAAGGCCTGATCGTCCAGCTGTTCACCCTGCGCGCCAAGGCCAAGGACATCAAAGCCCTGGAAAAAGCCCTCGACGAGAACCGCAAGGCACTCAAGGACGGCGAGCTGCAACAGGTGATCGACTCGGTGCAGGGTTTCTACGACGTGCTGCTGGAAGGCTCGGGCAACCATGTCGCGGCCACTCAGTTGCGTCAGTTGCAGGCGCGCATCAGCTACCTGCGGGCGACCTCGGTGTCCCAGGAAAATCGTCGCGGCGCCAGTAATCACGAGATGGAAAAAATGGTCGAGGCGATCAAGAGCGGCGATCCGCTGGCGGCGCATCAGGCGTGCGTCGATCACGTTCGCGCGGCGGCTGCCGTGGCCCTCGACTACCTCAAGCGCAAACAGGAAGAGACCGGCGCCACACCGCCGATCACCCTGCCCATCGCGCTGAAAGAACCGCGCATAGGTCACTGACATGTTCAGCCCGAGCTTTTGCCCGAAATGCGGTGGCGCTGACCTCGGTCAGCAGGTGCCGCCGGGCGATACGCACGAGCGCCTGATGTGCCGCGGCTGCGGCTACATCCACTACGTAAACCCGAAGATCATCGCCGGCTGCATCATCGAGCAGGACGGCAAATACCTCTTGTGCCAACGGGCCATCCCCCCGCGCCCCGGCACCTGGACCCTGCCCGCCGGTTTCATGGAAAGCGGCGAAACCACCGAACAGGCCGCCCTGCGCGAAGTCTGGGAAGAAAGCGGCGTGCGCGCGGAAATCGTCTCGCCCTATTCGATCTTCAGCGTGCCGAAGATCAGCGAGGTCTACATCATCTTCCGCGCCCTCGCGCTGGAGATCACCGGCCAGTACGGCCCGGAAACCCTCGCCTGCAAATTCTTCGCCCCCGAAGACATCCCGTGGGACCAGATCTACTACCCGGCGATCCGGCAGATCCTCGAACGCTACATCGAGGAACGCCAGGCCGGGGTCTATGGCATGTACATGGGCAATGACGACAGCGGCAAGATTCATTTCATGCGTTGATCAGCCGTCACTTGCAAGAGATACAGAGCCCGGCCCGATTCCTCGGTAGATAGGTGCTCAGTCCGGCATCGCACGAATGATATCCGCCAAATCATCTTTGGTGATTTCATTGGCTTTGAGAGCAGCGGAGATGTCTTTCTTGGAGAGCGGGAAACGCTTGAAAATGTCCTTCAAGGTATCGGCATCAATATTGGCGAGCCAAAGAGGATCAATAAAAGAACCGCCATATTCGGGCTTCATTGGGACTTCTTCGTGGGCAATGGCACCTTTGTGATTCAGATACACAACATAACGATCGTGCCCTTCAGGAAAGCTTTTATCGTGATATAGCGTTGTTCCCATCGGCAGGACATAGTAATTGTCATCGCCACCTTGCCCTTCGATCAGCAGGGGTTCTTTGGTTTTAACCATCTCCAGATCGCGTCCCTTCGCACTGTTCCCGAAAATCAGAAAAGCCAGAAAGACTGCATTTACCAATAGAGCCGCCGCTAGCCAGAGGCCTACTCGCCTACCTGCAAACATTCCTTTTGTCATGCGCATCAATATTCCCTTAGAGCACATCGTGCAAAATCGCAGGCATTAAATTCCGTCCGGCGGGCGATCTCCTGATCCAGAAAAAATATCAAAAGATCGCGGCCGCGTTCGATTCTGTAGTTCCTGCGGGTTTGCAGGCAAGTCGTTACGGCGCCATCCCTTCAACGATGACAATCTCCGCCCTCGCCCATTCCTCGCGATAGCTCTTCGCTTCCTGATACGCCGCCGAGTGATAGCACGCCACGGCCTGCTCATAACTGTCGAATTCAATCACCACGCTGCGCTGCGGCGTCGTCCGTCCTTCCATCGCTTCACTGCGCCCGCCTCTGGCCAAAAACTTCGCGCCGAACTCGGCGAACGCTTTCGGCGCGCGCTGGGTGTATTGGCTGTAGTGATCGGGATCGGTGATGTCCACGTGAGCAATCCAGTACGCCTTCATAGTGACCTCTTGGTTGAATTTGTATTATGGTATACCACGAATTTCATCCACATCGAGAGTCCAGCATGGCCTTCAACAGCATCGAAGAAATCATCGAAGATTATCGTCTCGGCAAAATGGTGTTGCTGGTCGATGACGAGGATAGGGAAAACGAAGGCGACCTGCTGCTGGCCGCCGACCGTTGCACGCCCGAGGCGATCAGTTTTATGGCCCGTGAGGCCCGGGGGCTGATCTGCCTGACGTTGACTGACGATCATTGCCAACGCCTGGGACTTGAGCAGATGGTGCCGAGCAATGGCAGCGTGTTCAGCACCGCGTTCACGGTTTCCATCGAAGCGGCGGTCGGCGTGACTACTGGCATCTCTGCTGCGGACCGCGCTTGCACGGTGGCCGCTGCGGTGGCGCCGAACGCTCGCGCAGAGGACCTGGTGCAGCCTGGCCATATCTTCCCGCTGCGCGCCAAGGAAGGTGGCGTGCTGACCCGTGCCGGTCACACCGAGGCCGGTTGCGACTTGGCGCGTCTGGCCGGGTTCACGCCCGCCTCGGTGATCGTCGAAGTGATGAACGACGACGGCACCATGGCACGCCGCCCGGATCTGGAAATCTTCGCCCGCAAGCACGGGATCAAGATCGGCACCATCGCTGACCTGATCCACTATCGCCTGAGCACTGAGCACACCATCGAGCGCATCGGCGAGCGGGAGCTGCCGACGGTGCATGGCACCTTCCGTTTGATCACCTTCGAAGACCGCATCGAGGGCGGCGTGCACATGGCGATGGTCATGGGTGAACTGCGCCGCGAAGAGCCGACGCTGGTGCGTGTGCATGTGATTGATCCGCTGCGCGATCTGGTCGGCGCCGAGTACAGCGGGCCGACGAACTGGACGTTGTGGGCAGCGCTGCAACGGGTCGCGGCCGAAGGGCATGGCGTGGTCGTAGTGCTGGCCAATCATGAGTCATCGCAGGCATTGCTGGAGCGCATTCCGCAACTGACTCAGCCGCCACGGCAGTTCAGTCGCTCGCAATCACGGATCTATTCGGAGGTCGGCACCGGGGCGCAGATTCTGCAGAACCTGGGCGTCGGCAAGCTGCGCCACCTGGGCCCGCCGCTGAAATATGCCGGTTTGACCGGCTACGATCTGGAAGTGGTCGAGAGCATTCCCTTCACCGAATAACCCCGTTTGCCAGATAGCCGGTACGGCAAAGTGCTTGCACAAAGTTTGGAATACCATAATATGATATTCCATAGACCGGACGACCTGAAAAACCGTCCACCTACTGCTCCCGACAGGCGGGCAACAACGCAAGCCCGCTCAAAAACACAACAATGAGGGCGTAAAAATGGTGTTGAACAAAGCTGCAACCGCGATCTTTTTTGCGGGACTGCTGAGCGTGACCGGTCAGGCCGCGATGGCCGCCGAGAGTGTGAACTTTGTCAGCTGGGGCGGTAGCACCCAGGATGCGCAGAAACAGGCCTGGGCCGATCCGTTCAGCAAGGCCAGCGGCATCACCGTCGTGCAGGACGGCCCGACCGACTACGGCAAACTCAAGGCCATGGTCGAGAGCGGCAATGTGCAATGGGATGTGGTCGACGTTGAAGCCGACTTCGCCCTGCGCGCCGCCGCCGAAGGCCTGCTCGAACCCCTCGATTTCAAACAGATCCAGCGCGACAAGATCGACCCGCGCTTCGTCAGCGACCACGGCGTCGGTTCGTTCTTCTTCTCCTTCGTCCTCGGCTACAACGAGGGCAAGCTCGGCGCCAACAAGCCGCAGGACTGGAGCGCGCTGTTCGACACCAAGACCTTCCCCGGCAAACGCGCTCTCTATAAATGGCCGAGCCCCGGCGTGCTTGAACTGGCCCTGCTCGCCGACGGCGTGCCGGCAGACAAGCTCTACCCGCTGGACCTGGATCGCGCCTTCAAGAAACTCGACACCATCAAGAAAGACATCGTCTGGTGGGGCGGCGGCGCGCAGTCGCAGCAACTGCTGGCCTCCGGTGAAGCGAGCATGGGCCAGTTCTGGAACGGTCGGATTCATGCCCTGCAAGAAGATGGCGCACCGGTCGGCGTGAGCTGGAAACAGAACCTCGTAATGGCTGACATCCTGGTCGTGCCAAAGGGTTCGAAAAACAAGGACGCGGCGATGAAGTTCCTGGCCAGCGCCAGCAGTGCGAAGGGCCAGGCCGACTTCTCCAACCTGACCGCCTACGCCCCGGTCAACGTCGACAGCGTGGCGCGTCTGGACTCGACGCTGGCCCCTAACCTGCCGACTGCCTACGCTAAGGATCAGATCACTCTTGATTTCGCGTACTGGGCCAAGAACGGTCCGGCCATCGCGACACGGTGGAACGAATGGCTGGTCAAATGAAAATGGCGGCCACCGCGTCCCGTCCCTCCACTGCCACCGGGAGCGCCCCGAGCGCTGCCGGCCTGGCTAAAGGCAAAAAGGCGAGTGCCATGGCGCAAGCCCCGTCCCTCAAGCAACGCTGGCGCGGCGCCGGCAATCTCGCGCCGGCGCTGCTGTTCCTTGGCCTGTTCTTTCTCGCGCCGCTGATTGGCCTGCTGTTGCGCGGCGTGCTCGAACCGGTGCCGGGCCTTGGCAACTATGAACAACTGTTCGCCAACTCGGCGTACGCCCGGGTGCTGTTCAACACCTTTTCGGTGGCGGGACTGGTGACCGTATTCAGCCTGCTTTTGGGCTTCCCGCTGGCCTGGGCGATCACTCTGGTGCCACGGGGCTGGGGCCGCTGGATCCTCAACATCGTGCTGCTGTCGATGTGGACCAGCCTCCTCGCCCGCACCTATTCGTGGCTGGTGCTGTTGCAGGCTTCGGGCGTCATCAACAAAGCCTTGATGGCCATGGGCATCATCGATCAGCCGCTGGAAATGGTGCACAACCTGACCGGCGTGGTGATCGGCATGAGCTACATCATGATCCCGTTCATCGTGCTGCCGTTGCAGGCGACCATGCAGGCCATCGACCCGATGATCCTGCAGGCCGGCTCGATCTGTGGCGCCAGCCCATGGACCAACTTCTTCCGGGTGTTCCTGCCGCTGTGCCGGCCGGGTCTGGCGTCCGGCGGCTTGATGGTGTTCGTGATGTCGCTCGGTTACTACGTCACCCCGGCGCTGCTGGGCGGGGCGCAGAACATGATGCTGCCGGAATTCATCATTCAGCAGGTGCAGTCGTTCCTCAACTGGGGCCTGGCCAGCGCCGGCGCCGCGTTGCTGATCGTCATCACCCTGGTGCTGTTTTACGTCTACCTGAAGCTTCAGCCGGAATCCCCGGTTGGCGCCAGTAACGCGAGGTAAGCCGACATGCTCCTGACGCCCAATGCCATGAGTCGCCGGATGCGCTTCGGCCTGTATTTCACCACCGGGCTGATCGGCCTGTTCCTGCTGTTGCCGATCGTGTTCATCGTCCTGCTGTCGTTCGGTTCGTCCCAGTGGCTGGTGTTCCCGCCTCCGGGCTGGACGCTGAAATGGTACGTGCAGTTCTTCTCCAATGCCGACTGGATGAGCGCAGCGCTGGCCAGCCTCAAGGTCGCGGTGCTGACCACGATCTGCGCCGTCGCCCTCGGATTGCCGACTGCCTTTGCGCTGGTGCGCGGACGCTTCCCCGGCCGGGAAATGCTCTACGGTCTGTTCACCCTGCCGATGATCGTGCCGTTGGTGATCATCGCCGTGGCGGTGTACGCGCTGTTCCTCAAGCTCGGCTACACCGGGACCATGTTCGCCTTCGTCGTCAGCCATGTGATCGTCGCGTTGCCGTTCACCATCATCTCGATCATCAACTCACTGAAGCTGTTTGATCAGTCGATCGAAGACGCGGCGGTGATCTGCGGGGCGTCACGCCTGCAAGCGGTGTTCAAGGTGACCTTTCCGGCAATTCGTCCGGGGATGGTGGCCGGCGCCCTCTTCGCTTTCCTGGTTTCGTGGGACGAAGTGGTGCTCAGCGTGATGATGGCCAGCCCGACCCTGCAAACCCTTCCCGTGAAAATGTGGACCACCCTGCGCCAGGACCTGACGCCCGTCATCGCCGTCGCCTCGACGCTGCTGATCGGTCTGTCGGTATTGGTCATGGTGATCGCCGCCGCTCTGCGCCGGCGCAACGAAATCAGCGCCTGAGCGCCCAGGAGTACGACATGAGTGCCGTGATCAAAGACGCATCCCAGCAGAACGACAAACCCCTGGTCAGCCTGCGCAACCTGAACAAGCACTACGGCGATTTCGCCGCCGTGGACAACATCTCGCTGGACATCAAGGACGGCGAATTCCTGACCTTCCTCGGCTCCAGCGGCTCGGGCAAAAGCACCACGCTGTCGATGCTCGCCGGCTTCGAAACCCCGAGCAGCGGCGAGATCCTGGTCAACGGCCAGTCGCTGGTGAACGTGCCGCCGCACAAGCGTGACATCGGCATGGTGTTCCAGCGTTATTCGCTGTTCCCGCATCTGTCGGTGCGCGACAACATCGCGTTCCCGTTGGCGATCCGCAAACTCGCTGCGGCTGAACGTGACAAGCGTGTCGATGCGATGTTGAAACTGGTGCAGCTGGAGCAATTCGCTCATCGCCGTCCTTCGCAACTGTCCGGCGGCCAGCAGCAACGGGTCGCCATTGCACGGGCGCTGGTTTACGAGCCACGCATTCTGCTGATGGACGAACCTCTCGGCGCGCTGGACAAGAAGCTTCGCGAAGACCTGCAGGATGAATTGCGCCAGTTGCATCGTCGCCTCGGCATCACCATCGTCTACGTGACCCACGATCAGGAAGAAGCCATGCGCCTGTCCCAGCGCATCGCGATTTTCAGTCACGGCAAGATTGTCGGGCTCGGCAGCGGTTATGACCTGTACCAGAACCCGCCGAATGCGTTTGTGGCGTCGTTCCTCGGCAACTCGAACTTTCTCAAGCTCAAGGCGCAGGGTAATGCGGCGGCGAGTTTTGAAGGGCAGTCGCTGTCGATTCGCCTGACCGCCGGATTGCAGACCGGGCAGGATCTGCTGCTGATGGTGCGTCCGGAAAAGGCGTTGGCGTTGAGTGTGCAGCAGGCGAATGACGAGCCGTTGGCAGCGGGCTGGAACGAGGTTTCGGCGAAGGTGGTTGAGGTGTTGTTTCTGGGTGAGAGTCAGACGTGCAGTGTGGTCACGTCGGCTGGCACATCCATGACGGTGAAGGCGCTATCGGCAGCCGGGATGCAGTTGAAGGCCGGGGATCCGGTTCGGGTGCGTTGGGCGACGGCGGATGCTTGCGTCTACACCGAGTGGGCCGAAAGCGACCTCAACAAGGCCGCCGGATCACACTAAGGTCTTTCATATACTGCAAAACCCTGTGGGAGCGGGCTTGCCCGCGAAGGCGTCAGTAAATTCGACATTGATGTTGAATGTGCCAACCTCTTCGCGGGCAAGCCCGCTCCCACAGGAATTGTGGCGTCTAGACAATCGGGGCTAAACCCTCGATCTGATCAGGCCAGGCCGTCAACACTTCAAACCCGTCCTCCGTCACCGCCACCATGTGCTCCCACTGCGCCGACAACGATTGGTCCTTGGTCACGACAGTCCAGCCATCCGCCAGACTCTTCACATGGCGCTTGCCGGCATTGAGCATCGGTTCAATGGTGAAGATCATCCCGGCCTTCAGCTTCAAGCCCTGCTCCGGATAACCGTAATGCAGCACCTGCGGTTCATCGTGATAGACCTTGCCGATCCCGTGCCCGCAATACTCGCGCACCACGCTGAAACCTTCCTTCTCCGCCAACGTCTGGATCGCATGCCCGATATCACCCAACGTGGCACCCGGCCGCACGACGCGGATGCCCGCGCACATCGCGTCATAAGTGGTCTTGATCAGGTGCCGCGCCTCGGGTGTCGGTTCGCCGACCACGTACATGCGGCTGGTATCACCGAACCAGCCGTCCTTGATCACCGCGATGTCGAGGTTGACGATGTCGCCGTCCTTCAACACGCGCTTCGAAGGAATGCCGTGGCAGACCACTTCGTTGACTGACGCACAGACGGTTTTCGGGAAGCCGTGATAACCAACGTTGGCCGGAATGGCTTTCTGCACATTGACGATGTAGTCGTTGCACAACTGATCGAGCTGATCGGTGGTGACGCCCGCCTTGACGTGCGGCACCAGCATCGCCAGCACCTCGGCGGCCAGTCTGCCGGCTTCGCGGGACTGGGCGATTTCGGCCTGGGTGTTGAGCTTGATCGGGTTTCTCATGCCTTGACCACCTCTTTGACCGAGGCGTTCTGCGCGGCATCCGCCAGTGCGCAGACTTGCTGCAGATCCAGACCACCCGACTGTTCGGCGCGAATCAATAACCGGCAGATAGCATGGTGATCAAGGTCCGGATACAGCTCGGCGAGCATACCGATGCGCATCCAGTGTTCGGCCTGCGCGTTGATCGAGCGGCTGAGTGCGTTGCTGGAGATGCGCAGATTCTCGTGCATGTCCTCTGAAATCTTTACGATGCCCATTTCAATATCCGATACGAAGTGTATATGGATCGTATACTAATCGTGCATTGCCCGGGATTGCAAATTTTGGACGTCCGGTAAATCGCGGGCAAAAAAAAGCTGCCCAAAGAGGCAGCCGAAACATGAAAAGCACGCGATGTATTGAGGGCAAGTATGAACAGCCGATAATGACAGTGTCATGACAGCGATGAATTCATTGAACCGCCCCGCCCGCGTCATCAGGTTGTCATCGAACCCACGGCAGAATCCTCGCAAACCGTCCCGCGCCTCCCGACGGATGATTTGCAAGGATCCCCATGAAAGAAGACACCTCGCTGTTTGCCGCCATCGACCTCGGTTCCAATGCCTTTCGCATGATGATTGGCCAGTCGGTGCGCAGCAGAAAGGGCTTCATGATTCAGGAGGTCAAAACCTTGCGCGAGCCGGTGCGGCTGGCCGAGGGTTTCGACGGCCGGGCACTCGACGAAATGGCGCTGGATCGTGGCTGGCAGGCGCTGGCACGGTTCGGCAAGAAGCTGCGCGGTTTCGAGCCCGGTCGCGTGCGCGCGGTGGCGACCAGCGCGGTGCGCGAGGCCGACAATGCGCAGCTGTTTCTGGCCAGCGCGGAACGGCATCTGGGGTTTCGCATCGATGTGATTTCCGGTCATGAAGAAGCGCGTCTGGTCTACGCCGGTGTGGCCCACACCCTGCCGGTTGCCGATGACATGCGCCTGGTGGTCGACATTGGCGGCGGTTCCACCGAACTGATTCTCGGCCAGGGCGCGCAACCGCTGCTGACCGAGAGCATCGCCATCGGCAGCGGCACCTTGAGCACCCGTTACTTTCGCAACGGTGAGATTTCCGCCGGCGCCCTGCAGGAAGCCGAACGCGTGGCCATCCTGCAATTTGAAAAAGTCGCCCGTCGTTACCGCGCCCAGGGCTGGCAGCAGACCATTGGCTCTTCAGGCACCGCGCGGATGCTCGCCAAGGTGCTCAAGGCCAATCGCCTGAACGATCATGGCGAGAGCGGCATCACCTACGGCGGCCTGCTGCGCTTGTCCCTGCGCTTGCTTGAGGTGAGCAACGTTCAACACCTCAAACTGGCCGGTCTGCAAACCCATCGCCAGAGCATCCTGCCCGGCGGTCTGGTGGTCATGCTGGCAGCGTTCAAAGTGTTCGGCATCTCGCAAATGGTGCCGTCCGAACCCGGCTTGCGGCTGGGTGTGCTGCACGGTCTGATGAGCAACCACTGAGCGATTTTTGCTGCAGGATTTTCACTGCTGGATCAAGCGCTCCGTGACACTGAAGACGCCCTTTCAATACTCGATGACGCCTGCGTATAAACCCCTGCAAATCACTTCCTTCCCTTCGCTGATTTCGTTCTATCGTTAGATCGAAATGGCTGTATTTCCGGCCGTTTAAAGGTTGCGGCAGCTCAGGTCTGAGCCTATGTTGCACCCGAGCTTTTTCCCCGCGAACGGAACGCGATCAACACCACAAAGAGGTGAAGAGATGTCAAAGGATTCACGCCCTGCCGTACTTGGGCTGATCGGCAATACGCCGCTGGTACAAGTCACCCGCTTCGATACCGGTCCCTGCACCCTGTTTCTCAAACTCGAATCCCAGAACCCCGGCGGTTCGATCAAGGACCGCATCGGTCTGGCCATGATCGACGCCGCTGAGCGCGATGGTCGCCTGCAACCGGGCGGCACGATTGTCGAGGCCACCGCCGGTAACACCGGTCTTGGCCTGGCCCTGGTCGGCCGCGCCAAGGGCTACCGCGTCGTGCTGGTGGTGCCGGACAAAATGTCCACCGAAAAAGTCCTGCACCTCAAGGCCATGGGCGCCGAAGTGCACATCACCCGCTCCGATGTCGGCAAGGGCCATCCCGAGTATTACCAGGATGTCGCCGCGCGTCTGGCCAAGGACATTCCCGGCGCGTTCTTCGCCGACCAGTTCAACAACCCGGCCAACCCGCTGGCCCACGAGTGCAGCACCGGGCCGGAAATCTGGGCCCAGACTGAGCATGACCTGGACGCGGTCGTGGTCGGCGTCGGCTCGGCGGGCACGCTGACCGGCCTGACCCGTTTCTTCAAACGCGTACAACCGGATCTTGAAATGGTCCTGGCCGACCCGGTCGGTTCGGTGATGGCTGAATACAGCCGCAGCAAGCATCTCGGCACCGCCGGATCCTGGGCGGTGGAAGGCATCGGCGAGGACTTCATTCCGTCGATCACCGACCTGTCGAGCGTGCGCAGCGCCTACTCGATCAGCGACGAAGAAAGCTTCGATCACGCCCGCCAGTTGCTGAAAGCCGAAGGCATTCTGGGTGGCTCGTCCACCGGCACCCTGCTCGCCGCCGCGCTGCGCTACTGCCGCGAACAGACCGAGCCGAAACGCGTGGTCAGCTTCGTCTGCGACACCGGTACTCGCTACCTGTCGAAGGTCTACAACGATCAGTGGATGACCGATCAGGGCCTGCTACAGCGCAAACGCTACGGCGACCTGCGCGACCTGATTGCCCGACGTTTCGAAGACGGAAAAGTCGTCAGCGTCGGCCCGTACGACACACTGATGACCGCGTTCCAGCGCATGCGCCTGGCAGACGTTTCGCAACTGCCGGTGCTGGTGGATGGCAAACAACTGGTCGGCGTGATCGACGAGTCGGACATTCTGGTGCGGGTGCACGAAGACGCCTCGCTCTTCAGCAAACCCGTGTCCAGCGCGATGACGGACAAGTTGCAAACCCTCGCCCCCGGCGCCACGCTGGCTGAACTGGAAACCGTGCTCAGCAGCGGCCTGGTGGCCATCATCGCCGACGCTTCAGGCTTCCACGGCCTGATCACTCGCGTCGACATGCTCAATCAATTACGGAGATCCCTGGCATGAGCCAGCACGACAAGAACGCCCGTCAACAGGGCTTCGCCACCCGCGTGATCCACGCCGGGCAAACGCCGGACCCGACCACCGGCGCGCTGATGCCGCCGATCTACGCCAACTCCACGTACCTGCAAGACAGCCCCGGCGTGCACAAGGGCTTTGACTACGGCCGCTCGCACAACCCGACGCGTTTTGCCCTGGAGCGTTGCGTGGCGGATCTGGAGGGCGGCACCCAGGCGTTCGCCTTCGCGTCCGGGCTGGCGACGATTTCCACCGTGCTCGAACTGATTGACGCCGGCTCGCACATCATCTCCGGCAATGATCTGTACGGCGGCACTTTCCGGCTGTTCGACAAGGTTCGCCAGCGCAGCGCAGGCCATCGTTTCAGCTACGTCGATCTGGCGGATCTGTCGGCGTTCGAAGCGTCGTTGCAGGACGACACGCGCATGGTGATTGTGGAGAGCCCGACCAACCCGCTGCTGGGCCTGTCCGACCTCGCCGCCATTGCGCGCATCTGCAAGGCGCGCGGAATCCTCTGCGTGGCCGACAACACCTTCGCCAGCCCGTGGATCCAGCGTCCGCTGGAGCTGGGTTTCGATATCGTGCTGCACTCGACCACCAAGTATCTGAACGGTCACTCCGATGTGATCGGCGGGATCGCGGTGGTTGGCGACAATCCAGCACTGGCCGAGCGTCTGGGCTTCCTGCAGAACGCCGTCGGCGCGATCTCCGGCCCGTTCGACGCCTTCCTCACCCTGCGTGGCGTGAAGACCCTGGCGCTGCGCATGGAACGTCATTGCAGCAACGCGCTGGAGCTGGCGCGCTGGCTGGAGCAGCAGCCGCAGGTCAAACGCGTCTACTACCCGGGTCTGGAATCCCATCCGCAACACGAACTGGCCAAGCGTCAGATGCGCGGTTTCGGCGGGATGATTTCCCTGGATCTGCACAGTGATCTGGCGGGCGCCCGGCGCTTCCTGGAGAACGTACAGATCTTCGCCCTCGCCGAAAGCCTTGGCGGTGTGGAAAGCCTGATCGAGCACCCGGCGATCATGACTCACGCGACCATTCCGGCGGAAACCCGTGCCAAGCTCGGCATCGGTGACAGCCTGGTGCGTCTGTCGGTAGGCGTCGAGGACATCGAAGACCTGCGCGCGGATCTGGCGCAAGCGCTGGCCAGTATCTAACGCCCGAAAACGTCAAAGCCCGCACGAGGCGGGCTTTGGTGTTTGAGTAGGCGGCCAGTGCTGGTCTCTGGCTTACGAGGTTTCTCAGGACTCCCACAGTACAGGCAATGTGCTCTGCTGCTTCACACGGCATAAGGGCTGGAACCCAGCGCGGGGTTCTTTCTAACCGTGTACCCTTCGGAACGCGCCCCACGTCCCCTCGCTATCCGCTTGCGCATCAGTCTGCGTCTTCGCCTACATCCTTGAGCCTAGCAAACACGCTGCATTGCGCTACGCGGTTTTTAGACTGATTGTTTTCTAGCGCCGGCCTGCAAGGAAG
Organism: Pseudomonas gozinkensis; assembly: GCF_014863585.1. Taxonomy (NCBI): domain Bacteria; kingdom Pseudomonadati; phylum Pseudomonadota; class Gammaproteobacteria; order Pseudomonadales; family Pseudomonadaceae; genus Pseudomonas; species Pseudomonas gozinkensis. Next base: position 3,806,408 of record NZ_CP062253.1, read on the forward strand.
CTAACCGACTATCGCCTTCACGGCGCTTCAGCCTGCCTCCCGCCAAGGGCGAACTATACTTTTCAGTTCGCTGTCCAGATTTCCTGTAAACCGTCGACACCCGTGCACCCTCCGGTGCCCCCGTGCCACTCACCAATCTGGTTGACCCCGGGCCGACGAGCCTTCCGTCAGACAACGAATGACGGCTGATGCTCGGTTGCTGTGTGGCTGATGGGGCGTGGAGAAAATCATGAAGCATACGCTTTGGCCGGGCCTTGTCCTGGCAGTTGCGGCAACGGTGGCAATGCCCAGTGTCTGGGCTGCGAAGGCGCAGGCTTTGGCGTCGGATGGGGCGGATCATGTGGGTGCGGGGGCGGTTGCTTCTGATGGCGCCGATCATGTCGGTGCTGGCGCGGTAGCTTCTGACGGTTCCGATCATGTTGGCGCCGGAGTCGTTGCTTCTGACGGCGCGGATCACGTCGGCGCCGGTGCGGTCGCCTCTGACGGCGCGGATCATGTTGGCGCCGGAGCCGTTGCTTCTGACGGCGCGGATCACGTCGGCGCAGGCGCGGTCGCCTCTGACGGCGCGGATCACGTCGGCGCAGGCGCGGTCGCCTCTGACGGCGCGGATCACGTCGGCGCAGGCGCGGTCGCCTCTGACGGCGCGGATCACGTCGGCGCTGGCGCGGTCGCCTCTGACGGCGCGGATCACGTCGGCGCTGGCGCGGTCGCCTCTGACGGCGCGGATCACGTCGGCGCTGGCGCGGTCGCCTCTGACGGCGCGGATCACGTCGGCGCTGGCGCGGTCGCCTCTGACGGCGCGGATCACGTCGGCGCTGGCGCCCTCGCCTCTGACGGCGCGGATCATGTTGGCGCCGGAGCCGTTGCTTCTGACGGCGCGGATCACGTCGGCGCTGGCGCACTCGCCGCCGATGGCGCTGACAAGGTCGGTGCCAACCGGCTTGCCTATTCCCGCGCAGGCGTCGGTTCGGACCAGGTGGCTTCCGCCCTCATGAGCGGCAGCTATTCGGACCAGTTCAACAGTCCTCAATAACCGCTATCGGCGCAACCAGCCCACCGCTGGTTGCGCCGCACTAGCACATTTGTGCTAATCGACCACCCCGATCCCTGGCGTTATAGTCCCTCGCAACCCCCGACACTCCCCAACATTGCTGCCGTGCAGTGCGCGGGATCGTTGTGCCTGGAAAAACAACAACACCAAGGACTCTGTACGCTCATGAAAACACTCATCGCCACCCTCAGCCTCGCAGCCATCGTTCTCACCGGCTGCGCCACCCCCAAGCAATGGGAAGCCACCGGCGGCAGCAAGACCGACGGCGTCGTTCAGGTCTCCTATGAACTGGGCCAGTTCGAGAGCGGACAAACCTCCGCCGCTCAAGGGTTGGCCACGGCTGAAGGCCGTTGCAAGGTCTGGGGCTACAAAAGCGCCGAAGTGTCGGGTTCGGAGAAAAACATCTGCCGCACCATGGGTCAGTACAACTGCCTGCAAACCACCATCACGCAGGACTATCTGTGTAAGCGCTGACTGCTTCGGTCTGCCGGTCGCGCAGCGCACGCAAGGTCGCGCGCAGCTCGGCCGGACGTACCGGCTTGGACAGAATGGCGATCTGGCGATCCTGCAGGGCCGCCTGGATTTTTTCGATGTCATGTCCGGTGATGATCATGGCCGGCACTGCATAACCGCGCTGACGGCGAACCTCATCGATGCACTCGATACCGGTACTGTGGGAGCCGAGGTCATAGTCGGCCACGATGATGTCGCAGTCCGTGACCAGCCCCTGCCCGCTCAGCTCGGCCTGCACGACGCAGCCCCAACGCTCGAGCAACGCCGAGGTCGCCAGCAGAACGTTGCGATCATCCTCCACCAGACACACCTTCAACCCTGTCAGCAACCCGACCTGTCGAGCCTCCTCCCGATTGACCGGCATCTGCGGCGATGCCAGTGGCAGCCCATACAAGTTCACCGCCGTGCCCTGCCCCAGGCATGAGCGGATCGCGACGTCGATACCGATCAATTGGCCCAGACGCCGGACAATCGACAGCCCCAGGCCCACGCCTTCGACGTCTTTGTCGCGCAACTGGCGCACCCGATAGAATTCCTCGAACACCTTGGGCAAATGCTCTTCGGCGATACCGTTGCCGCGGTCATAGATCGCGATGGCCAACCCGGCGCCGCGCTTGCGCACACCGATCAGCACCGGCCGGTGCGCGCCGTATTTAAAGCAGTTGGAGAGCACGTTCTGCACCATGGTCGCGAGCAACGCCGGATCGGTGCGCACCCAATGTTCACAAGACCGCAGGCGCAACTCCACACCCGCCCAACGTGCGGCTTCGGCGTTCTGGCGGATCAGATCCGTCAACCATTCGCCCAGTTCAAGCGTCTGCAACCGGGGCAGAATCCGCCCGTTGTCGAGGGTGTAGAGATCGAGAATGGAACGAAACAGCTGCGACACGTTGAGCAGCGAACGGTCGATACTGTCCACCAGCCGCCGCTCCTTCTCGCCCAGCCGCGACTCGCGCAGGCACGCAGTAAACAGGCCGATGGAGTGGATCGGCTGACGCAGGTCATGACTGGCCTGGGCCAGGAAACGCGACTTTTCCAGATTGGCAGCGACCGCTTCTTCAGATGCCTTGCGCGTACGCTCCAGCAGCAGGTGCGCATACACCGGAATCACCGTGCTGGTGATCATCAGCATCAATACCATGAACGGTTGCGCCTGCCAGTACGGCGTCAACCGATAGACCGCCAGCAGCGCCAGCAATGCCAACACCGTGGCGATCGCCAGGTAGCGCGAGCCGTAGCGCATGCCGTTGCCGAGATTGACCCAGACCATCACGGCATAGATGGGCAACGCCGCCTCGCCGCCGACCACCAGCCCGAAACTGGTACCGGTGTAATCGTGGATCATGCCGAAAATCCGCCGCGCCGGATAATGCCCCGGCCAGCGTACGATGGCCTGGCGCAGCACGACGGAGGCCAGCAAAAACAGGGAGATGTAGGTGACCACCGGCAGGTAAGTATCGAAGCGCTGGCCTGGCAGGAAACCGAGCACGGCCATGTACACCAACGCAATGCTGGCGATGATGATTCGCAGATTGGCCTGGTCGAGCTCGGTGTTTTTTTCGAACTTCATGGAGGAACGTCCTTGTGCGGCAGTCGTCATAAACAGCACGAATCAACAGGCATTGCCTTCGCGTGGTGCTAAGGTGCACACCGTTAAAAATGCTGACCCAGGGAGGGTTTTGCCATGGCGTGCCGAATCATCATAGCCGACGATCATCCGTTGTTTCGCGAAGCGCTGCTGCGCACCGTCCAGCGCCTGCTGCCCGAAGCCCTGATCGAAGAAGCCGGCGACCTCGACACTGTGCTCGCCCTGCTGCCGGCCGGCGATGAGCCCGACACCTTGATCCTCGACTTGCGTTTTCCCGGCCTGACCTGTGTCAGCCAGCTCTCTGAACTGCGTCGGCGTTTACCGCGAACCACCCTGATCGTGGTGTCGATGGTCGATGACGAGACGCTGATCGGCGAAGTCATGGCCACCGGCATTGATGGATTCATCGGCAAGAACATCGCCCCCGACGAAATCGGTCAGGCGATCCGGGCGATTCGCGAAGGTGAGGTGCTGGTCAAATTCGCCCCGTCCGGCCTGCTGCCGCTGGACACCGGCACCGCCCTCACCCCGCGCCAGCAAGAGGTGCTGCGGCTGATCGCCCAAGGCAAGACCAACAAGGAAATCGCCCGTGAACTGGATATTTCGCCGTTCACGGTGCGGATTCATGTGTCGTCGTTGTTGCGGGTGTTGAATGTGCCGTCTCGGGCCGCAGCAGCGGTGAAATACTCCGGAGTCTTGTAGCCTGCCTCCGGGTCAGGCGTGCGGGTGTACGGTCAGTGCTACCAGTTTCACCACAATCGGCCGGACCACGAGAATGCACAGAAACGCCACGGGCATCGCGAGTTTGTAGGCGTGTAGTGCATTGCTAAGGTAATCGGCATCAATCCCGAAATTGGACGCGGTGATCACCAACGACATCAGAAACGCCATGATGGTCGCCATGTACAACGCGAATACGTACGGCGTGGCGCGGGCAGACAGCTTGCGCTGGTTAAATGCTGTGGTTCTTGGGGATAGTCTCTGGTTCATGTCAGTCCTTGTTGACCGAAGTGGATAGGCGCCGAGCACCCTAACAAGCCTGCCAACCCGCAACTAGACTGATCGCCGTGAGCACTTTATAAACAAAGTCTTATGAATCCTTTTTTGCCAGGATCCCCGCATGAATCTGTTGGGTGCCATCGATTGCTTTATCAAAGTCGTTGAGGCGGGATCGATTGTCGGCGCCGCCAAAACTCTCGGGGTGAGTGCCGCCGCCGTCAGTCAGACCCTCAGTCGCCTTGAGGCTCACCTCGACACACGCCTGCTGCAACGCACTACCCGCAGCATGGCGCTGACGGAGAGCGGTTCGGTGTATTTCGAGAAGGTAAAACGTATCGCGCTCGATCTGGAATCCGCGCAGAGCGCGATCAGCCACGCACAGACGCAACTCCAGGGACACTTGAGTATCGCCTCCACCGCCGGGTTTGGACGCCATGTACTGGCCCCGGTCATTGCCGGTTTCGCCGAACGTTACCCGAAGTTGACGCTTGAGCTCTCGACCACCGACCGCAAAATCAATCACCTCCATGAAGGTATCGACCTGAGCCTGCGCATCGAGCCGCAACTGGAAGACGGCATCATCGCGCGCAAGGTCGCGACGGTGCCGTTCGTGATTTGCGCCAGCCCCGGTTATCTGCAACAGGCCGGTCGACCGGGCGCTCCGGAAGATCTTCAGCAGCACGCTTGCCTGGCGTTCCGATACCCACTCGACGGGCGTTTTCTGCGCTGGTGGTTTGTCCGGGATGACCAGCGTTTCGAAGCCGCAATCAATGCGACTGCCGTCAGCGACGATATCGACGTGTTGGCGCAAATGGCGGCCCATGGCGCCGGTATTGCACGCCTGGCCGAATTCGTTGCCGCGCCGTATCTGGAAAGCGGTCAGCTCGTGCCGCTGTTCGAGCCTGGCGATGGATTGACACGGGCCAGTGCGGCACCGTTGGAGATCTACGCCTGTGTGCAGGAGCGTGCAGCCCTGACACCCAAGGTCAAGGCATTCACGGACTATCTGATCGAGCAACTGAAAACACGCTGGCCCACCCGATGATCATCAAGGATCAACGTTTGCCATCAGTTCAGGCACCGATTCCTGCCGTTTCGCATACCGCTGCGCCAACACCGCGCAGACCATCAACTGAATCTGATGGAACAGCATCAGCGGCAGAATCAACACGCCAATCGTGCTGCCGGCAAACAACACCTGAGCCATCGGCACACCGGTGGCCAGGCTTTTCTTCGAGCCGCAGAACAGGATGGTGATGCGGTCTTCCTGACTGAAACCGAACGCCTTGCCCAGCAGGGTGGACGCCAGCAGCACCAGCGCCAGCAGAATGCAGCAGACCACCACCAGCCCCAGCAGATCGATCACCGGAATCTGGTGCCAGATGCCCTCGTTCACCGCTTCGCTGAACGCGCCGTAGACCACCAGCAGAATCGAGCCCTGATCGACGAATTTCAGCCAGTTCTTGTTGCGACCGACCCAGGCACCGATCCAGCGGCGAGCGATCTGGCCGACAATGAATGGGAGCAGCAGTTGCACGCTGATTTTCACGATCGCATCGAGGGTCGAACCGCCGTCACCGTGGACGTTCAGCAGCAGCGTCACCAGCAGCGGCGTAAGAAAAATCCCGAACAGGCTGGACGCCGCCGCGCTGCAGATCGCCGCAGGAATATTGCCCCGCGCCAGCGAAGTGAAAGCAATCGCCGATTGCACCGTAGCCGGCAGCGCACACAGGTAAAGCATGCCCATGTACAGCTGATCGCCGATCATCGGCGACAACAGCGGCTTGAGCGCCAGACCCAGTAGCGGGAACAGGACAAAGGTCAGGCCGAACACCAGCAAATGCAGGCGCCAGTGGCCGGCGCCGGCAATGATCGATTCGCGCGACAGCTTGGCGCCGTGCAGGAAAAACAGCAGCGCGATGGCGATGTTGGTCAGCCAGCCGAAACCGGTCGCGACCTGGCCGCTGGCGGGCAGGAAGCTGGCCAGCAGCACCACGCCGATCAGGGTCAGGGTGAAGTTATCGGGCAAAAATCGTGGGCGCGTCATGGTTTGTTCATCCGGGGGTTGCCAGTACGTGGAAGCGACTCTAACGTGGCTGGAAATTACCGACTAACGCCGAAGAACCCACAGATGCCGCCAAAAGGACACGACAAGAGCGTCAGACGCAGCATTCCAGGGCTGCCCAGCCTGCCGCGTCCGCTGTACGGGCGCACCGAATCGCTGCCCAATCGCGCGCTGACCCGCCGCCATAGCCATCCGTGGGTGCAGTTGTCCTACGCCATCCAGGGTGTGCTCGAAGTGCAGACCGCCGTCGGTCGTTTCGTTGCACCGCCGGAGCGGGCGGTGTGGATTCCGGCGGGCGTGCCGCATCGAGTATTCAGTTCGCCGCACACCGAAATGCGCAGCCTGTACATCGATTGCAGCGTCGCCAGCTGGGCGCCGGAGCGTTGTCATGTGCTCGGCGTCAGTGATCTTTTGCGTGAATTGATTCGGGCCTTCAGTCAGATTCCTGTCGAATATGACCAGAGCGGCCCGCACGGGCGTCTGGCGCAGGTGATCCTCGATCAACTGGCCGAAGCCCCGCCCATCGATCTGATGCTGCCACTGCCGCAGGACAGTCGCTTGCGCCAGATCTACCAGAGTCTGGAGCAACATCCGGAACAGCAGACCACCCTGGCGCACTGGAGCGAAAAATTCGGCGTGACCGAGAAAACTCTGACTCGGCTGTTCCTGCGCGACACCGGTTTGACCTTCCGCACCTGGCGTCAGCGCTTGCGTCTGCTGGGTGCGCTGACGCCGCTGGAACGCGGCGAGCGCGTCACCGACGTGGCTTTGGCCTGTGGTTATGACTCGACGTCGGCCTTTATCGCGGCGTTTCGCCAACAGTTCGGTGAAACACCTGGCGAATTTTTCCGATGAAATTAACCGATATTTATCGACTTTATGCATGCCATTGAGCAAATTTCAGGGTAGAGTTTCGCCCATCAAAAATCTTTGACATCTTTCGACGATAACAATGATCAACCACCCTTTAGCGAACCTGTCGGCGGTAACAGCATGATCGAAGTCACTGAAGTTTCCATTGCCCAATTGCGCGCGGCGCTCGAATCCGGCCAGACCACAGCCGTTGAACTGGTGCAGGCCTATCTGGCGCGCATCGACGCCTTTGACGGCCCGGACACTGACACTGCCCTGAACGCAGTGATCGTGCGCAACCCCGACGCGCTGAAAGAGGCGCAGGCCTCGGACGACCGTCGCGCCAAAGGCGAAACCCTCGGTCCGCTGGACGGCATCCCCTACACCGCCAAGGACAGCTATCTGGTCAAAGGCCTGACCGCCGCGTCCGGCAGCCCGGCTTTCGCCGATCTGGTGGCCCAGCGCGATGCGTTCACCATTGAGCGCCTGCGTGCGGGCGGTGCGATCTGCCTGGGCAAGACCAACATGCCGCCGATGGCCAATGGCGGAATGCAGCGCGGCGTCTACGGCCGTGCGGAAAGCCCGTACAACGCTGATTACCTGACTGCGCCGTTTGCTTCCGGCTCGTCGAACGGTGCCGGTACTGCCACTGCTGCAAGCTTCTCGGCATTCGGTCTGGCGGAAGAAACCTGGTCGAGCGGTCGCGGCCCGGCGTCGAACAACGGCCTGTGTGCCTACACGCCGTCGCGCGGGGTGATCTCGGTACGCGGCAACTGGCCGCTGACGCCGACCATGGACGTGGTGGTGCCCTATGCCCGAACCATGGCTGACCTGCTGGAAGTGCTCGACGTGGTGGTCGCCGAAGACGCCGAAACCCGTGGCGACCTCTGGCGCCTGCAACCGTGGGTGCCGATCCCGAGCGTCGCCTCGGTGCGTCCGGCTTCTTACCTTGAACTCGCAGTGAAAAGTGATGCACTGGCCGGCAAACGCCTGGGCGTGCCGCGCATGTACATCAACGCCGACCCTGAGGCCGGCACCAGCGAAGAACCGGGCATCGGCGGCCCGACCGGGCAGCGCATCAACACTCGCGCCTCGGTGATCGATCTGTGGAAACAGGCCCGTCAGGCCCTCGAAACCGCCGGCGCCGAAGTGATTGAAGTGGATTTCCCACTGGTCTCCAACTGCGAAGGCGATCGCCCGGGCGCACCGACCGTGTTCAATCGCGGCATCGTCTCCAAAGAGTTCATGCACCACGAACTGTGGGACCTGTCGGCCTGGGCCTTCGATGATTTCCTGCGCGCCAACGGCGACCCGAAACTCAACCGTCTGGCAGACGTCGACGGGCCGAAAATCTTCCCGCACGACCCGGGCACCCTGCCCAACCGTGAAGGCGACCTCGCCGCCGGCATGGACGAATACGTGCGCATGGCCGAACGCGGCATCACGCCGTGGGATCAGATCCCGACCCTGCCGGACGGCCTGCGCGGCCTGGAGAAGACCCGCAAGCTCGACCTCGAAGACTGGATGGATCGCCTCGGCCTCGACGCCGTGCTGTTCCCGACCAACGCCGACGTCGGCCCGGCGGACGCCGACGTCAACCCGGCCTCGGCGGACATCGCCTGGAGCAACGGCATCTGGGTGGCCAACGGCAACCTGGCGATTCGTCACCTTGGCGTGCCGACCGTCACTGTGCCGATGGGTGTGATGGCGGACATCGGCATGCCAGTGGGGCTGACGTTTGCCGGACGTGCCTATGACGACTCGACTCTGTTGCGACTGGCAGCTGCATTCGAGGCAACCGGATCGAAACGTTTAGTGCCACCACGTACGCCAGCGCTTTCCAGCGAGTAATGATTGGACCGTGAGTCCAAGTTTTAGAAGTGTGCCGTGAGCCTGCTCGCGGCACATACTCCAAAACACGCAAACCACACTTTTAACATTTTCACAACTGTCAACTCTGACAATTGCACAGCGCACAAGCAATAACTAACATCAAGCCGAAACAGCACCCGTGTAATCTAAAAATTCACAGGTTTACATTTCGACTTAACAAAGGTTAGTCATAATGAAACGCACAAAAAACGATAACAATAATAACACCGAGCTCCCCCATGATGAAAATAATGCTACGACAGCTCCCTGCGGGGATGAGTCTTTTTTCCATGGTTTCTTCAACCCGCCACACCATTACATGGGCAGGGAATTTACTGCGGACGAATTTGTCTTCGCTTCGCTAACCCCCGAATACATAAGCACTTTGGGTTACAGATTTGCCGGAATCCAACCTAAAGAATCTATAAGATTTCTTATCCCACGATATCTCCCCAATGGAAACTATCCTATTGACAATTCCAACCCAGCCTTACCACAGGCGCGCCTCTCTACTAACGGTGGCACCATTTATTCAGGAAAAGACGGTTTTTTTGAATTCACCCTCGACAGGGCCTCAAGTATTATTGAGGCTAAATTTCATCTCACCGTGCTAACTGAAGGAAAGGAATATCCTCTCAAAGGGGAATTAAAACTCAACGCCACCGGCCCAATCTAGACTGCACTAAAGTCAAACGACCAAAAACTTAATGAAAACATCGACAAATGTTCCACTATTAAACAACATTAGTCCAACATCCCCTGACTTAATGAAATGAAGGCTGCATCATTAGATCCGGCCTTTTTTATCGCTCTGCCAGTTCTTCCAGTAAATCCGCCGAAGGCACGAAAAACAGACTGCCCGTGACCGCCGCACTGAAGTCCAGCAACCGGTCGTAATTACCGGGTGGGTTGCCGACAAACATGTTCTCCAGCATCTGCTCCAACGGTTCCGGCGAGCGCGCGTAGCCAATGAAGTAAGTGCCGAACTCCCCCGCGCCGGGCCGGCCGAACGGCATGTTGTCGCGCAGGATTTTCACCTCTTCGCCGTCCTTGGTGATGGTCGTCAACGCGCTGTGGGAATTGCTCGGCTTGACCGAATCATCCAGCTCGATATCGGACAGTTTGGTGCGCCCGATCACCCGCTCCTGCGCTTCGACCGGCAATTCGTTCCACGCCTTCATGTTGTGCAGGTACTTCTGCACCAACACATAACTGCCGCCACTGAACGGCTGATCTTCATCGCCCACGAGGGTGAAATGCTCGGCTTTGCGTCCGACCGGATTTTCCGTGCCGTCAACGAAACCGATGATGCTGCGCATGTCGAAATAGCGGAAACCCTGTACCTCGTCCGCCACCGTCACGGCGCCCTCCAGCGCCGACATCAACTGCGTCGCCAACTCAAAACACAGATCCATCTGATCGGCGCGAATGTGCAGCAGCAAGTCGCCAGGCGTGGAAACGGCGCGTCGCCCTTCTACGCCAAATTCGCGGAAGTCGTGCAAGGACGCCGGGCGTGGACTGCCGAACAGACGATCCCATGCGCGGGAAGAAAAACCACAGACACAGGACAGGTTGCCCGAGGGAACGCGTTTGCCAACCGAGCGCGTCAGGCCGGCGATATCGGCGCACCAGCCACGGACTTTTTCGGCGGCCTCGGCCTCGGCGTTGAGGGTCGCCACGATGAAGATGGCAGCGCTGGTGATCGGGCTGCAGACGGCTTGAGGATCTGGCGTGTCGATGATCGTAGCTCCCGGAGTGGTGGACTGACTCGACAACGAGGTTAGCAAAGAAGTGTTGAATGAAGTATTACCCGCGCTCTGCCCGGGTCATCCGACACTTCGTTATTCACGAACAATACCCACGAAATAAACGATTTTTCTTTGTCGGAAGGCTCCTACTAGCATGGCCCCGTCTACCCCGAAAAACATAAAGACAGGGAGAACGGCATGCACCCCATCAACATCGGCGAACCCTGGATGTGGGTCGCCTTCATCGTTTTTGTCCTGGCCATGCTGGCCGTCGACCTGTTCGTCTTCGGTGGGCGCAAGGCGCATCGGGTCTCGGTACGTGAAGCCTCATCCTGGGTATTTGCCTGGTGCATGCTGGCGATGGCCTTCGCCGGATTGCTCTGGTGGTATCTCAACGGCGAATTCGGTCCCGAAATCGCCAAGGTCAAGACCCTGGAATTCCTCACCGGTTACCTGATCGAGCAGTCGCTGTCGATCGATAACATGTTCGTCTTCGTGATGATCTTCAGCTACTTCGCCGTGCCGCCGGAGTTGCAGCGCCGGGTGCTGCTGTACGGCGTGCTCGGGGCGATCGTGATGCGCGCGGCCATGATCTTTGCCGGCGTATGGCTGGTGTCGCAATTCACTTGGCTGCTGTATGTGTTCGGCGTGTTCCTGATCATCACCGGGATCAAGATGCTGGTGTTCGCCGAGCAGCAACCGGACCTCGATAACAACCCGCTGCTGCGCTGGGTGCGCGGGCATCTGCGCATCACCAATGGCTTTCACGGTGAGCGGTTTTTCGTGCTGCAGAACGGTGTGCGCTGGGCCACGCCGATGTTCCTGGTGCTGGTGCTGATCGAAGCGAGCGACCTGATGTTCGCGGTCGACAGCATCCCGGCGATCTTCGCGGTGACGACCGACCCGTTCATCATTTTCACCTCGAACATTTTCGCGATCATGGGGCTGCGGGCGCTGTATTTTCTGCTGGCGGACATGGCCGACCGCTTTCATCTGCTCAAGTACGGACTGGCGCTGGTGCTGGTGTTCATCGGCGGGAAGATGACGGTGATGCCATGGTTTCACATGCCGGTGGAGTGGTCGCTGGCGATTGTCGGCGGGCTGATTCTGGCGTCGGTGGTGCTTAGCCTGATCCTGACAAAGGACAAGTCGCCCGAGAGCGAAACGCAGGAAAGCCAGGCGAAGTAGAATTTGTGGGAGCGAGCTTGCTCGCGAAGGCGTCATGTCAGCCAACTAATCTGTCGAATGACACAACGCTATCGCGAGCAAGCTCGCTCCCACAGTAATTGTGGTCTGCTACTTATCAGACTTGATGCTGGTCCACACCCGGGTCCGCACCCGTTCCAGTTTCTGCGGCAACGGTTGCACCACGTACAGCTTCTTCAGCGCTTCGCTGGTCGGTGTCAGGTTCGGGTTGCCGGTGATTTCCTTGTTGATCAGCGGCAGCGAATCCTTGTTGGCATTCGGGTAACCGAGGAAGTCACTGATGGAAGCGATGACCTTCGGATCCAGCAGGTTGTTGAGGAACTCGTGGGCCTCTTCAACGTTTTTCGCGCTCTTCGGAATCGCGAACGTATCGAACCAGATCGGCGCGCCCTCCTTCGGCAGGCGCCAGTCGACCACCACGCCGTTTTTCGCTTCTTTGGCGCGGTTGCCGAACTGGTAGAAGCTGCCGGAGTAACCGATGGCCACGCAGATGTCGCCGTTGGCGATATCGGTCATGTACTTGGCCGAGTTGAAGTAGGTCACATAAGGGCGAACCTTGAGCATCAAGTCCTTGGCTTTCTCATAGTCGGCCGGGTTCTGGCTGTTCGGGTCCAGACCCAGGTAATGCAGGGCCAGCGGCAGGATTTCCGTCGGCGAATCGAGCATCGCCACGCCGCAGGATTTCAGCTTCTCCATGTTCTCCGGTTTGAACACCAGATCCCAACTGTCCACCGGCGCATTCTCGCCGAGCGCCGCCTTGACCTTGGCCGGGTTGAAACCGATCAGCACCGTGCCGACCATGTAAGGCACGCCGTACTGATTGCCGGGGTCGTTGACGTCGAGCAACTTGAGCAGCGCCGGGTCCTGGTGACTCCAGTTCGGCAGCTTGGACTTGTCGAGTTTCTGGAACACGCCGGCCTTGATCTGGGTATCGAGGAACTGGTTCGACGGCACCACCAGGTCATAGCCGGAGTTGCCGGTCAGCAGTTTGGCTTCGAGTGACTCATTGGTGTCGAAGGTATCCCAGGTCACTTTGATGTTGCTTTTGGCGGCGAAATCCTTGGGCACCGACGGCAGGATGTAATCCGCCCAGTTGTACACCCGCAGTTCGCGCTGTTCGGCCTGGACGGCGCTGGCCAGCAGCGTCAGCCCGCAAACAGTGGCGCCCAGAATGCGTTTCATCGTGACCATGTTGTGTTTCCCCGAATGCAGCGTGAGTCGATGGTTTTTATGTTCTGTACACGGCAGCGGCTTGCAAATCAGCCAAGGGCAAGGAAGGTGCAGCATCTAGTTGTGGCTTCGATTCTTCCTGACAGCGTAGACGCAGCACAGTAGCCCATTGGCCAAAAGGGGATCGAAATGGCCAATTTGCGTGACCGTCGGGATGCGGAAACAACAATGCCCGACGAAGTGCCGGGCATTGTCTGAACAGCCTGCGAAGGATCAGTCGGTAAAACCCAACCGCGCCGCCCTGCTCTGCTGCGACTGCCCACGGGTCGCCAGGCAGTAATACAGCGGGCACGTCACGATCAGGCCGACCAGCCACGACAGGTCCGCGCCTTCCAGCAGATTGGCATACGGCCCGACATACAACGAGGTGTTGGCGAACGGCAGTTGCACGATGATGCCGATGAAATAGGCAATGATCGCGTGCAGGTTGAAGCGCCCATAAATGCCGCCATCGGCGCGGAAAATCGAGGCGATGTCGTAGCTGCCGCGCTTGATGAGGTAGAAGTCGATCAGATTGATCGACGCCCACGGCACCAACACCAGCAGCAGCGCCAGAATCAAGCCGATGAACTCGGAAATGAAATCCGCCGACGCGCCCAGCGCCACCAGGCAGCAGCCCGCCAGCACCACGCTCGACAAGATCACCCGCACCTTGATGCTCGGCGTCCATTGGCTGGCAAAGGTCTGGATCGAGGTGATGATCGACAGCACCGCGCCATACAGATTCAGCGCGTTGTGGCTGATGATATTGAGCAGGAACAGCACCATCAGAATCGGCCCCAGCCAACCGGTGGACTGCTTGACCGCCGCCATCGCCTCGGTGCCTTCCGGGGTCGCCAGCACCGCGACCGCGCCGAAGGTGAACGACAGAATCGTGCCCAGCGTGGCGCCGAGATAAGTCGCGATAAATGGCTTGCTGATCCCGATGTCCGCTGGCAGGTAACGGGAATAGTCGGAGACATAGGGCGAGAAACTGATCTGCCAGATGATCCCCAGTGACACCGTCGCCAGCCATCCCGAGAGATTGAAGCTGCCCCGGGTAAAGAAGTCCGCCGGCAACTCATGGGCAAAGATGTAGATGAACCCGGCGAGCAGCGCGCTGCCCATCACCCAGGTGCCGATGCGGTTGAGCGTGTGAATGAAGTTGTAGCCGATCACGCCGATGGCCGTGGCGCTCAGGGCACCGATCAGAATGCTCAGCGGCGCCGGCACCGACGGCGCAATGCCGACGATGGATTTGCCGGCCAGCACGATGTTGGAAATGAAAAACCCGATATAGATGATCGCTGCGAAGAACACGATCAGCAGCGCGCCGTATCGCCCGAACTGACCACGGCTCTGGACCATTTGCGGAATGCCCATGCGTGGGCCTTGCGCCGACGCCAGGGCGATCACCACGCCGCCGATCATGTGCCCCAGCGCAATCGCCAGCAGCCCCCAGAACAGGTCGAGATGAAACACCTGGACCACCATGGCGCCGGTGACGATGGGCAGTGGCGCAATGTTGGTGCTGAACCATAGAGTGAACAGGTCGCGGGCCTTCCCGTGGCGTTCCGCGAGTGGGACGTAGTCGACCGTGTGATTCTCGATCAACGGATCTTGCCGGGACATCTGGGACATAAAAATGAACTCGATTGGGTCTGTTCTTATCGTTGTATGAAGCCAAACCGGGGGTGCTTCGTGGCGACCCCTCAGATGAACACCATATTATGGTATTCCAACATTTTCACAAGACTGATCCGCTATTTACGATGGCAGCTGATCCGGCATCCTCGCTGATGGCCAGCGTTCTCGGCTAGAGCAAAGCCCCGTAAATACTGAGTTTCCGACGGATGAACCACGTTTATCGTTTCACCAAAAAAGCGCTTGCAATCGATGTATTACGGTATACCATCAGACCTATAAACACATAAAAATACGCTTCACCGCACTCGAGGATTGACCAATGATCGATGCTGCCGTCTACAAACAAGTCATGGGCTCGTTTCCGTCCGGCGTTACCGTCATCACCACGCTGGATGACGACGGCCAGATCGTCGGTCTGACCGCCAGCGCCTTCAGCTCGCTGTCGATGGACCCGGCCCTGGTGCTGTTCTGCCCCAATTACAGCTCCGATTCCTACCCCGTCCTGATCAAGAACAAACGCTTTGCCATTCACGTGTTGTCCGGCGGCCAGCAGAGCGAAGCCTACGCGTTCGCCCGCAAAGGCAAGGACAAGGCGCAGGGCATCGAGTGGACGCTGAGCGAACTGGGCAACCCGATCCTGGCCAACGCGACAGCTATCATCGAATGTGAGCTGTGGCGCGAATACGAAGGCGGCGACCACGCGATCATGGTCGGCGCGGTGAAAAACCTCATCGTTCCTCAGCAGGACGCCGGCCCGCTGGTGTATTGCCACGGCAAGATGGGCGCCCTGCCCGCTTTTGCCTGATCCGCACGATTGCACTTAAACAGGCCGGCAAGCGACCGGCCGACCACAAGAGACTCGAGGTAGCGTCATGAAATTTTCCCTGTTCGTACACATGGAGCGCTGGGACGAAAGCGTCAGCCACCGTCAACTGTTCGAAGACCTGACCGAACTGACGTTGATGGCCGAGGCCGGTGGTTTCAGCACCGTGTGGATCGGCGAACACCACGCGATGGAATACACCATCTCGCCGAGCCCGATGCCGCTGCTGGCCTACCTCGCGGCCAAGACCACCACCATTCACCTGGGCGCCGGCACTATCATCGCGCCGTTCTGGCACCCGTTGCGGGTCGCCGGTGAATGCGCATTGCTCGACGTGATCAGCAACGGGCGGATGGAGGTCGGCCTGGCGCGTGGCGCCTATCAGGTGGAATTCGATCGCATGGCCGGCGGCATGCCCGCCTCCAGCGGCGGCCAGGCGCTACGGGAAATGGTCCCGGTGGTGCGCGCCCTGTGGCAAGGCGACTACGCCCACAACGGCGAGATATGGAAATTCCCCACCTCCACCAGCGTGCCGAAACCGATCCAGAAGCCCAACCCGCCAATGTGGATCGCCGCCCGCGACCCGGACTCGCACAACTTCGCCGTGGCCAACGGCTGCAATGTGATGGTCACACCGTTGATGAAAGGCGACGAAGAAGTCCTCGATCTGAAGAACAAATTCCAGACTGCGCTGGACAACAACCCGGATGTGCCGCGTCCACAATTGATGGTGCTGCGTCATACCCACGTGCACTCGGCGGATGACCCGGAAGGCTGGAAGGTTGGCGCCAAAGCCATCTCACGTTTCTACCGTACCTTCGATGCGTGGTTCGGCAACAAGGAAGTGCCGGTAAACGGCTTCCTGGCACCGAGCCCGGAAGAGAAATTTGCAGGGCGGCCGGAGTTTGAACTGGAGAGCCTGCACAAGACCGCCATGATCGGCACACCGGAAGAGATCATTCCGCGGATCAAGTACTACCAGGAACTGGGGGTCGATGAGTTCAGTTTCTGGTGTGACAACAGCTTGCCGCACGCGGAGAAGAAGAAGTCGCTGGAGTTGTTTATCAAGCATGTGGTGCCGGCGTTTCGTTAAATACGCCGAACAACGTTGAATGTAGAAGCGCCCCGAACGGAACGTCGGGGCGCTTTTTTCGGCTGACGCAGGTGTCAGTAAGCAGTCGAGGTTGTCGCGATATCTTCCGGCGCCAGATGGCGACCATCGACCGACAGCAGCTCCAGCTTCCTGATCGGCTTTCGCTTCTGTGCATCGACCATCACCGACCCCGGCTCGCCCGGCTCGAACATGAACTCCCCGCCCCACTGCGACAGCGCGACGATCACGGTTTGCAGCGCCCGGCCCTTTTCCGTCAGCACGTACTCCTTGTAGGCGCTGCCATCGGACGCAGGCTCCATGCGCAGGATCCCACGCTCCACCAGCCCTTTGAGCCGGGTGCTCAACATGTTCTTGGCGATCTCAAGGCTCTTCTCGAAATCGCTGAAACGACTAATGCCTTCCAGCGCATCGCGGATGATCAGCAGCGACCACCAGTCACCGATCAGGTCGAGTGTCCGGGCGATTGGGCAGGCATTACCCGCAAGGCTTTTGCGCTTCATTTCGGGTGTCTCCGGCAAAACGGCAGGTTCGATGCGGTTGCATCTTACAACTCGTATCGCAAAACCGATAACGCCATGCGCCACGAACTTAGCACCTGCGTACAAGTGGCCAATCCGCTTTGTCGCGATAGTGAGCGTTGCCATCACGGCATCCACGCAGGCCCACACCCAAGGAGTTTTCATGAGCACGTTCACGACCCAAGACGGCACCGAGATCTATTTCAAGGACTGGGGCAGCGGCAAGCCCGTGCTGTTCAGCCACGGCTGGCCGCTGGACGCCGACATGTGGGAATACCAGATGGAATACCTGAGCAGCCGCGGCTATCGCACCATCGCCTTCGACCGTCGCGGTTTCGGCCGCTCCGAGCAGCCGTGGACCGGGTATGACTACGACACCTTCGCCGATGATATCGCGCAACTGATCGAGCACCTGGACCTGCGTGACGTGACCCTGGTCGGCTTCTCCATGGGCGGCGGCGATGTCAGCCGCTACATCGCGCGCCACGGCAGCGAGCGTGTTGCCGGGCTGGTGTTGCTGGGCGCGGTGACCCCGCTGTTCGGCAAGAAACCGGACTTTGCCGAGGGCGTCGACAAGTCGGTGTTCGACGGCATCAAGGCCGGCCTGCTGAAGGATCGCGCGCAGTTTATCGCTGACTTCAACGCTCCGTTCTATGGCACCAATCAGGGCCAGAAAGTCTCCGATGGCGTGCTGACACAAACCCTGAACATCGCCCTGCTGGCGTCGCTCAAAGGCACTGTGGATTGCGTCACTGCATTCTCGGAAACCGACTTCCGACCGGACATGGCGAAAATCGATGTGCCAACGCTGGTGATTCACGGCGATGGTGATCAGATCGTCCCGTTCGAAACCACCGGCAAACGTGCCGCTGCGCAGATCAAGGGCGCTGAGTTGAAAGTCTACGCAGGCGCGCCACACGGCTTTGCGGTCACCCATGCGCAGCAATTGAATGAAGACCTGCTGGCGTTTCTCGATCGCTGAGTCCGGCTGATCTGAACACGCCTTGAAAAGGGCCGCCGACAACCCTGTCGGCGGCCCTTTTTTTCCGTGTCCCGGATTCCGGCGCCACGGCGAGCCCCTTTATTTACGGGGCTTTCAGGTCTCTGCATCACGTTTTTATCTTCACATGCCAGCTTAATAATATTTTACCGATAACCACCCCCTCCCTAGTCTGATCCCAAGCACAGAGAACAGGTCGACAGCGACCTGAATCCAAAGGCCTCGTGAGAAGGGATCAGAGATGACCACTGAAATAATAAAAACAGACACGCTTGTTGTCGGCGCCGGTCAAGCGGGTGTGGCCATGAGTGAACACCTGAGCAAACTCGGTGTGCCGCACCTGGTGCTGGAGCGCAGCCGCGTTGCCGAACGCTGGCGCACCGGGCGCTGGGATTCGCTGGTGGCCAACGGTCCGGCGTGGCACGACCGGTTTCCGGGGATGGAATTCGATGATGTCGACCCGGACGGTTTCGCCCACAAGGAGCGCGTCGCCGATTACTTCGAAGCCTATGCGAAGAAATTCAACGCGCCGATCCGCACCGGCGTCGATGTGAAAAGCGTGGTGCGCAATGTCGGGCGCCCGGGCTTCACTGTCGAAACTTCCGAGGGCGTGATTGAAGCGGCCCGCGTCGTCGCTGCCACCGGTCCGTTCCAGCGTCCAGTGATCCCGGCGATTGCGCCGAAGGATGAGCGTCTGCTGCAGATTCACTCGGCCGACTATCGCAACCCACAACAACTGCCGGCCGGCTCGGTGCTGGTGGTCGGTGCCGGTTCGTCGGGCGTGCAGATTGCCGATGAATTGCAGCGCTCGGGCAAGCAGGTTTACCTCTCGGTCGGCGCCCATGACCGCCCTCCTCGCGCCTACCGCAACCGTGATTTCTGCTGGTGGCTCGGCGTACTCGGCGAGTGGGATCAGGCCGCGATGAAACCGGGCCGCGAGCATGTGACCATCGCTGTCAGCGGTGCCCACGGTGGCCGCACCATCGATTTCCGTGGCCTGGCTCATCGCGGCATGACTTTGGTCGGCGTCACCGAATCGTTCAGCGACGGCGTGGTGACCTTCAAGCAGGACCTGCGCGACAACCTCAAGCGTGGCGACGAGAACTATCTCGCGCTGCTGGATGCCGCCGACGCCTACATCGAACGCAACGGCCTCGACCTGCCGCTGGAACCGGAAGCCCGCGAGACTTATCCGGACCCTGAATGCGTGAAAAACCCGCTGGCCGATCTCGATCTGGCCGCCGCCGGCATCACCTCGATCATTTGGGCCACCGGGTTTGCCGTGGACTATTCGTGGCTGAAAGTCGCCGCGTTCGACGACAACGGCAAGCCGCAGCACCAGCGCGGTGTGTCCAGCGAAGCGGGTGTGTATTTCCTCGGTCTGCCGTGGCAATCGCGACGCGGCTCGTCGTTCATCTGGGGCGTGTGGCACGACGCCAAGCACGTGGCCGATCACATCGCCACCCAGCGCAAATACCTGGCCTATCGCGATGCCGAACAACGCGAAGCCGCGCTGCACAACAACGCAGTCGACACCGTCGACGCTTGATTTCCCTCTTCAATCCCGGCGCCCGTCGCGCCGGGTCCGATTTCGTCAGGAGCCTCACATGAGTCAGCCAACCCACACCCGCATCCGCATGTTCAACACCAAGGACACCTACCCGAACCAGACCCTGGACAACGACCTTTGCCAGGCCGTGCGCGCCGGCAATACCGTGTACGTCCGTGGTCAGGTCGGCACCAATTTCGACGGTGAACTGGTCGGCCTCGGCGACCCGCGCGCGCAGACCGAACAGGCCATGCGCAACGTCAAGCAACTGCTCGAAGAGGCCGGCAGCGACCTGAGCCATATCGTCAAGACCACCACTTACCTGATCGACCCGCGCTACCGCGAGCCGGTGTATCAGGAAGTCGGCAAATGGCTGAAGGGCGTGTTCCCGATTTCCACCGGGCTGGTGGTGTCGGCCCTGGGTCAGCCGCAGTGGCTGATGGAGATTGATGTGGTTGCGGTGATTCCCGAGTAATTCGACCTTAGCGAAAGGAGGCCACACATGACATTTTCCATCGCCGCCCGTTGCCCCGAAACCGGCCAGTTCGGCATCGCCATCAGTTCCTCCAGCATCGCCGTCGGCGCCCGCTGCCCGTGGCTGTTGCCGGGGGTCGGCGCGGTGTCGAGCCAGAACATCACCCTGCCGTCGCTCGGCCCGGAAGTGCTCGCCTTGATGGAACAAGGCCTGGCGCCCGAGGCCGCGCTGGACAAAGTGCTGACCCGCAACGGTTACAGTCAGTACCGGCAGATCACGGCGATCAACCACCTCGGTCAGACCGCGCATTTCAGCGGTGCGCAAACCCTGGGCGTGCACAACGCCGTGTCCGGCGAACAGTGCGTGGCGGCCGGCAACATGCTCGCCGGGCGCTCGGTGATCGAAGCCATGGTCAGCGCGTTTGAGGATGGCGAAGGCCAATTGGCCGACCGTCTGATCAAGGCCTTGCACGCCGCCCAGGCCCTGGGCGGTGAAGCAGGTCCGGTGCATTCGGCAGCCGTGGTCGTGGTTGGTGAACTGACCTGGCCCATCGTCAACCTGCGGGTGGACTGGGCCGATGAAGACCCGATCGGCCAATTGCAAAAACTCTGGGACGCCTATCGCCCGCAGCTTCAGGACTACATCGACCGCGCCCTCGATCCGGCCAGGGCGCCGGGCTACGGGGTTGCCGGAGACGACCGATGAGCAACAGCGTCGCGTTGCTCAGGACGCTGGTGGGGTTCGACACCACCAGCCGCGAGTCCAACCTGCAATTGATCGACTTCGTGCGTAGCCACCTCGAAAGTTTCGACGTGCCGTGCGAGCTGATCTACAACGATGAGCGCAGCAAGGCCAACCTGTTCGCCACGATCGGCCCGGCCGATCAGCCGGGCATCGTACTGTCGGGGCACACCGATGTGGTGCCCGCCGACGGTCAGCCATGGACCGTGCCGCCGTTCGAACTCAGCGAGCGCGACGGCAAGCTTTACGGTCGTGGCACGGCGGACATGAAGGGCTACATCGCCTGCGTGCTGGCGCTGGTGCCGTCGTTGATCGAAGCACCGCTGCACCTGCCGGTGCACATTGCGCTGTCGTACGACGAAGAAGTCGGCTGCCTAGGCGTGCGCTCGTTGCTCAAGGTGCTGGAGCAACGTCCGGTCAAACCGTTGCTGTGCATCATCGGCGAGCCGACCGAGCTCAAACCGGTACTCGGGCACAAAGGCAAACTGGCGATGCGCTGCGATGTCCAGGGTCACGCCTGTCATTCGGCCTACGCGCCGCTCGGAGTGAACGCCATCGAATGCGCCGCCGAGCTGATCGGCGAGCTGGGACGCATCGGCCGGCAACTCAAGGATGAACACCTCGATCCGCGTTTCGACCCGCCGTACTCCACGGTGCAAACCGGTGTGATCAGCGGCGGCAAGGCATTGAACATCGTCCCCGCCGACTGCCGTTTCGACTTTGAAATCCGCGCCCTGCCCTCGCAGGATCCGGCGATTGTCGCGCAGCAACTCAAGACCTACGCCGAACAACAAATGCTGCCGCGCATGCGGGCCGTCAGCGAGCAGAGCGATATCCGCTTCAGCGAATTGTCGGCCTATCCGGGGCTGGCCACCGATGCCCGAAGCCAGGCTGCCGAGTTGATCGCTACGTTCTGTGGTTCGGACGATTTCGGCACCGTGGCCTTTGGAACTGAAGGCGGCTTGTTCGATGCGGTGGGGATTCCCACGGTGGTGTGCGGTCCCGGCAGCATGGATCAGGGCCACAAGCCGGACGAGTTCGTCAGCCGCGATCAGCTCAAGGCCTGCGATGAGATGCTGCAAAGGATGCTGGCTTCGATTCGTCTTTGATACCGGGCCCCAACTCTTTGGGAGCAGGTTTGCCCGCGAAAGCGCCAGATCAGCCATCTGTTTGGGTTGAGTCTGATGGCCTCTTCGCGGGCAAGCCCGCTCCCACAGGACTTAGCGATTGGCGCAGATTTTCGATGCGCCACATCCTACAGACAGCTGCTCCGTTGGAGGTCTGCTGCGCTCGCGCTTGCACGTATGAAAGGCCCGAAACAGAGCGGCTTCGACGGAAACACGAAGCTCGTTTTTTTAACGCCTGAAGCAACAAAACTACTAATTTATCTCTCCCCTTTCCTTGCCCATGATCAACCCCAACAAGAAATGCGCCGTCCGTGCCGGCGCTCACTGAAGTACGTCCACGTACTCGTCCTTGCCTTGGAGTTCGTCATGGCCACCTCTGCAACAACGTCCGCACCGCTCATTGAAAAACATACGATCGGCTATGTGCCGCCCGAAGATCGCCACGGAAAGGTTCGGGATCTGTTCACCCTCTGGTTCGGCGGCAATATCGCGCCGTTGCCCATCGTCACCGGCGCCCTCGGCGTGCAGTTGTTTCACCTGAATCTGGTGTGGGGCATCGTCGCCATTCTGGTCGGTCATCTGGTCGGCGGTGTGCTGATGGCGCTGCACTCGGCGCAAGGCCCGCAGATGGGCATTCCGCAGATGATCCAGAGCCGTGCGCAGTTCGGTTCCCTTGGCGCATTGCTGGTGGTGTTGATTGCCGGCGTCATGTACATCGGCTTCTTCGCCTCCAACATCGTGCTGGCCGGCAAGTCGCTGCATGGCGTGGTCGACAGCGTTCCGGTGCCGGTCGGCATCGTGATTGGCGCGCTGGGTTCGGGGATCATCGGCATCATCGGTTACCGCTTCATTCACGTGCTCAACCGCATCGGCACCTGGGTGCTGGGGATCGGCATCGTGGTCGGTTTCGGCTACATCCTCACCCACATCCAGACCGATGACTTCCTCACTCGCGGCAGCTTCAACATCTCGGGCTGGCTCGCCACCGTGTCGCTGGCGGCGTTGTGGCAGATTGCGTTTGCGCCTTACGTGTCGGACTACTCGCGCTACCTGCCGGCGAATGTGCCGGTGGCGGCGACCTTCTGGACGACCTATCTGGGATCGGCACTGGGTTCGAGCCTGTCGTTCGTGTTTGGCGCCGTTGCCGTGCTGGCAACACCGGTGGGCATGGACACCATGGAAGCGGTGAAACTCGCCACCGGCGCCATCGGCCCGTTGATGCTGGTGCTATTCCTGCTCAGCGTGATCAGCCACAACGCCCTCAACCTGTACGGCGCGGTGCTGTCGCTGATCACGCTGGTGCAGACCTTCGCCTACCGCTGGATTCCAACCGCCAAGAGCCGTGCGGTGATTTCGATCATCGTCCTGCTGGCCTGCTGCTTCGCTGCGGTCGGCGCCTCGGCAGACTTCATCGGCCACTTCGTCGACATGGTGCTGGTGCTGTTGGTGGTGCTGGTGCCGTGGACGGCGATCAACCTGATCGACTTTTACGCCATCCACAAAGGGCAGTACGACATCGACTCGATCTTCCAGGTCGATGGCGGCATCTACGGCCGTTACAACCCGCAAGCCTTGCTGGCCTATGCGATCGGTATCGCGGTGCAGATTCCGTTCATGAACACGCCGCTGTACGTCGGGCCGGTGTCGGCGCACATCAACGGCGCGGACCTGTCGTGGGTGGTTGGCTTGCTGGTGACCTCGCCGCTCTATTTCTGGCTGGCGACTCGTGACAGTGCTTATCGTCGGCGGCTGACCTCCGGAAAACTGGTGAACAGTCTGTAAGCGATGCGTTCTGCGCTGACACACGAAGGCCCTCGAAAGTGAGGGCCTTTTTGTTTTGGATGGAGCCGCCTATTTCGACTTGAATGCCTCACGCCGCGCCTGTCGTTCGGCGGCGTACGCCTCTTGCGGCTGGCTGATCAGATCCTCACGGCGCAACACTTCACCGCAGTGATCGCACAACGGCCCGAGGCCGGCGCTGTGGTTGCAGTTCTTGTGGGTCATGTTCACCGCCAGCCCTTCCTCCGGCGACTTGCACCAGGTCTCGCCCCAAGCGCGTAACGCGATCACCACCGGGTAAAACGCCTCGCCTTTTGCGGTGAGGTGGTACTCGTAGCGTTTCGGCCGCTCGTTGTACAAGCGACGCTCGACCAGTCCGTCCGCCTCGAGGCTTTTCAGACGGGCGGCGACCATCTGCGGCGTACCGCCGGTCTGGGCCAGGATCTCGTCGTAACGATGGCTGCCCATGAACAACTCGCGCAAAACCAGCACCGTCCAGCGGTCGCCGACGATCGCCTCGGCCCGGGAAATCGGGCACAGCGTATCGGGAAGACTATCGTTTACAGCCATCAGGGCTTGCCTCTTTCACAGTTACTATGATTATCATATCAACACGATGCGGGAACAAGCCCTGAGCATCGATCACTCTCATTGCCGGAGTACATCGTCATGTCGAAACCTCTCTATCCGCTCGACAGAACCGCCTACCTGCTGGTCGATCCGTACAACGATTTTCTCTCGGACGGCGGCAAGATCTTTCCGCTGATCAAACCGATGGCCGAGCAGAACGGCTTGCTCGACAACCTGCGCAAACTCGATCGCGCCGTACGGGCCCTGCCGATTCCGGTCGTCATCGTACCGCATCACCGCTGGGTCAAAGGCGACTACGAAAACTGGGATCATCCCACTCCCACCCAACAAAAGATCATGCACATGCACCACTTTTCGCGCGGCGAATGGGGCGGTGAATGGCACCCGGACTTCGCACCGAAGGACGGCGACATCGTGGTTCAGGAACACTGGGGCTCCAGCGGTTTCGCCAACACCGACCTGGATTTTCGCCTGAAACAGCAAGGCATCACCCACGTAATCATTGTCGGGCTCCTGGCCAACACCTGCATCGAAGCCACCGCGCGCTATGCGTCCGAACTTGGCTATCACATCACGCTGGTACGCGATGCGACCGCTGCGTTCAAAGAGGAAATGATGCACGCCGCCCACGAACTCAACGGCCCGACGTTCGCCCATGTCATCACCACCACGGACGAACTGATCGCCAGCCTTCAGTCCCAGGGTGACGCGAAATGAGTCTGACTGGCCACCTGCTGATAGGCGCCGCTGACGTCCCCGCTACCGAGGGCACGATGAAGGCGCTGAATCCGGCGACCAACACACTGATCGAGCCGGAATTCGCCTTCGGCGGTGCAGCGCAGATCGACCAGGCTGCAACCCTCGCCGATGCGGCCTTCGACAGCTACAGCCACACTTCGCTGGCCGAACGTGCGGCGTTTCTCGAAAGCATCGCCGACAACCTCGACGCCGTCCGTGAGGAACTGGCCGCCCGTGCCGCACTTGAAACCGGTCTGCCTCAGGCACAGCTCGAAGGCGAAGCCGCCCGGGCCGCGACTCAGTTCCGTCAGTTCGCCGACGTGGTGCGCAAGGGTCGGTTCCTGCAACTGGCGATCGACCCGGCGCAACCTGAGCGTCAGCCCCGGCCACGGATGGATCACCGGCTGCAAAAGATCGCGATAGGCCC
Organism: Pseudomonas gozinkensis; assembly: GCF_014863585.1. NCBI lineage: Bacteria > Pseudomonadati > Pseudomonadota > Gammaproteobacteria > Pseudomonadales > Pseudomonadaceae > Pseudomonas > Pseudomonas gozinkensis. Next base: position 3,832,040 of record NZ_CP062253.1, read on the forward strand.
GGTAGCGATCTTCGGTGCGAGCAACTTTCCGATCTCCTATTCGGTGGCCGGCGGCGATACTGCGTCGGCACTCGCGGCCGGAGCTACGGTGATTCTCAAGGCCCATAACGCGCATCCCGGGGCCTCGGAAATTCAGGCTCGCGCAATCCGCAAAGCGGTGCAGATGCATGGCTTGCACGAAGGGGTTTTCTCCATGGTGCGCGGTGGTGGTAATGCCATCGGTGAGGCGCTGGTCGATCATCCTTTGATTAAAGCGGTGACGTTCACCGGTTCAGAGGTGGGCGGCATGGCGCTTTATCGCCGCGCGCAATTACGGCCTGATCCGATTCCGGTGTTTACCGAAATGACCAGCGTCAACCCGACGTTCATTTTGCCCGCAGCGCTGGCCGCACGTGGCGGCGAGATCGGCGATGGCTTTATCGAGCGGATGCTGGTGAATGTCGGGCAAGCCTGTTTGTGTCCGTCGATCCTGATCGCGGTCGAGGGTGAAGGACTGCAAGCGCTGCGCAGCGCCATGATCAAGCGAGTCAGCGAAGCGCCGGCACGCACGATGCTGACGCCGGGGATTCACGGTTCATACGTCAAAGGGCTGGTGGCAATGGAAAGTGTGGGGGCGAATCGGGTGGCGGTCGGCGCGCCGGCGGATGGGAAGTTTGAAGGCCGCTCGGCGCTGTTGGAAGTTGACGGTCAACGCCTGCTCAGCGAACCGGCGCTGGCCCATGAAGTGTTCGGCCCAGCCGCGTTGTTGGTAACGGTTAACAATGAAGAAGAGTTGCTGGCAGTTGCCCGTTCATTCAAGGGTCAACTGAGCGCAGCCATTCACCTTGAAGACCGCGATCTGGATCTGGCCCGGCATCTGCTGCCGATCCTCGAACGCCGCACCGGACGCATTGTGGTCAACGCCTTCGCCCATCCGCAGGAAGTGACTTTCGCCACCGTCCACGGCGGGCCGTTCCCGGCCACTTCGGACAGCCGCTTCACCTCGGTCGGCATGACCTCGATCGAGCGCTTTTTGCGGCCGGTGGCGTATCAGGGCTTTCCGGATGCGTTGCTGCCGCAAGTGTTGCGCGACGGTAATCCACTCGACCTGCCCCGCAGCATCGACGGCCAATAAAAAATGCCCGGTTCGGCGAATCACCGAACCGGGCATTTTTAGCGAGTCACGGGTTCGATCAGGCCGGCACACCCAGAATGATGTGCGAAGCCTTGATCACTGCCGTAGCACTGACGCCAGTCGCCAGGCCCAACTCGTTCACCGCATCTCGGGTCACGATCGAATAGACCTTCGAACCGCCGGCCAGCTCGATCACCACTTCAGCGTTAACGGCGCCATCAGTCACGCTCAGCACCTTGCCTTGCAGGCAGTTGCGGGCCGACAGGCGAATGTCGCTGGACTCGGTCATCAGCATCACCCAAGGCGCCTTGACCAAAGCAACGGCTTCTTTGCCCACCGCGATGCCCAGGCTTTTGAGGCTGGCCAGGGTCACGACTGCAACCAGCTTCTCGCCGCCCGGCAGGGTCAGGACGACTTCCGCATTGACCGAGCCTTCCTGAACCTGGCTGACCTGACCTTTGAAAACGTTGCGGGCACTGACTTTCATGATGGACGTCCTTTTGTTGACTTTAGAGTTAGGAAACGGGCTGCATCATCGGAGCAAGCGTTATGTAGTTACAACTATAGCGCTGCGCCTGAATGCACATCGACTCCTGACTTTAGATCAACAAGTCTTCATAGAAGGCGCCGTACGGAAGCTCAGGGTGTTCGATCTGTATTTCCAGAATCCACACACCGGCATTCGGAGCCTGATCAAAGTCACCGAGATTGCCGCCCCGATAAATCGCATGGGGAAAATCGCTGACCCGGTGGCCCTTGATGTCCAGATTCAGCTTCCAGCCCATCGCCTCGGCCTGATCGGTTGCGTAGCGATAAAGCTCGACACCGGTCACGCCCTGACGCCAGAAGGCCTCGACCTTGTCGAAGAGTTCTTTGGAGGCCGCCGCACAAGCGATCATCTGCGGGTCGGAACCAGTAACAAACGTCGCCCCGGCGTCGCCTTCGTGGCCTTCCCAGACCACGCCCATGTCGATGAAGAAAATGTCGTTCTCGCCCAGCACCGGATCGCCGTCCGAACGCTCCTTGAAGGTCTTCAGCGTGTTGGCGCCGAAGCGGATCAGCAGCGGATGCCAGATCCGGTCCATCCCCAGTTCAACAAGGATCTCTTTGCCCCGCGCATGGGCTTCCGATTCGCGCATACCGGGTTTGATCACCTTGGCGATCTCGTCCACGGCCTTCCAGGTCAACTGCTGGGCGTGGCGCATGGTTTCCAGCACAAAACGCTCACCTACCGCTTCTTTCCCGCTCAGGGCTGTGGTCATCGCTGATTCCTTTTGGCTAATCGCTTGCGCTGTATAGTTTTTTATATTGCGAAACAGGACGCCTAAGATACAACCATGACACAACGTGTCAATTCTCTTCTGCGCGCACCACGCCGCGCTCCTCCAGCAAGCGCACAAACATGCTCAGACTGCGCGAAACCGTACCCCGTCGCCATACCAGCCACGTCGTCAGATAGCGGAAATCCGACGCCAGCGGCCAGACGCTCACCGTCGCGCAACCGGGCATGCTCTGCAACATGCTGCGCGGCATCAGGGCCAGACCGGCGCCCGCACTGACGCAGGCGAGCATGCCGTGATAGGACTCCATTTCGAAGATCTTGCCGGGTACCGCAGCGTCGGTGCTGAACCATTTTTCGAAGTGATGGCGATAGGAGCAGTTCGAGCGGAACGCATAGATGTTCTCGCCGTTCACGTCCGCCGCGCGCTGTATCGGCCCGTGATGAAGCGGCGAGATGATGACCATTTCCTCTTCGAATGCCGGGATGCCTTCCAGCGCCGGATGCAAGACCGGGCCGTCGACGAACGCAGCCGCCAGGCGCCCGGACAACACTCCGTCGATCATCGTCCCGGACGGCCCGGTCGACAGATCCAGATCGACCTTCGGGTGTTGCTGGTTGTAAGTCGCCAGCAAACCTGGAATCCGCACCGCCGCCGTACTTTCCAGCGAGCCCAGCGGGAACGCGCCTTGCGGTTCCTCGCCGGCAACCGTGGCGCGCGCTTCCTGCACCAGATCGAGAATGCGCCGCGCGTACTCCAAAAAACTCCAGCCGGCCGGCGACAGGCGCAAGCGACTTTTCTCGCGGATGAACAGGTCGACGCCCAAGTCCTCCTCCAACTGCTTGATGCGGGTCGTCAGGTTCGACGGCACGCGATGGATCTGCGCCGCCGCAGCGCTGATGCTGCCGTGCTCGGCCACGGCCTTGAAGATTTCCAGTTGCACCAGATCCACAGTCATTCTCCAATCGTGAAAGAAACGCTCTTTATTATTCAGTTTCCAGAAATCAAACGCCACCCTACTCTGAGCGCATCCACTGACCTCGCAGGACGATGCCATGAGCCCGATTTCCAGCCAGACCCACGCCATCTCGATCAACCCCGCCACCGGCGAGCAGATCGGTCACTACGCCTTCGAATCCGCCGAAGCCCTCGACGCAGCGCTGACCCGCGCCGCCTTCGGCTTCAACAAGTGGAAACGCAAGCCGCTGCAGGATCGCTCCCGCGCCCTGACCGCGCTGGCCGGCGCTCTGCGTGACAGCAGCGAAGCCATGGCGACCATGATCACCCGGGAAATGGGCAAGCCGATCGCCCAGGCCCGTGGCGAAATCGAGAAATGCGCCAAGCTCTGCGAGTGGTACGCCGAACACGGCCCGGCCATGCTCAACGCCGAAGCGACGCTGGTCGAAGGCGGCAAGGCGCGCATCGAGTATCGTCCACTCGGCCCGATCCTCGCCGTGATGCCGTGGAACTTCCCGATCTGGCAAGTGCTGCGCGGTGCAGTTCCGGCGCTGATCGCCGGCAACACCTACGTGCTCAAGCATGCGCCGAACGTGATGGGCAGCGCCTATCTGTTGCGCGACGCCTTCACCCGCGCCGGTTTTGCCGATGGCGTGTTTGAAGTGATCAACGTCACCCCGGAAGGCGTGTCCACCGCCATTGCTGACCCGCGCATTGCCGCCGTAACCCTGACCGGCAGCGTCCGCGCCGGCATGGCCATCGGTGCACAGGCCGGTGCCGCGCTGAAAAAATGCGTGCTGGAGCTGGGCGGTTCCGATCCGTTCATCGTGCTCAACGACGCCGATATCGATGAAGCCGTGCAGGCAGCGGTGATTGGTCGCTACCAGAACTCCGGCCAGGTCTGCGCCGCCGCCAAACGCCTGATCATCGAAGAAGGCGTGGTCGAAGAATTCACCCGCAAATTCGTCGAAGCCACCCGCCAGTTGAAGATGGGCGATCCATTGTCCGCCGACAACTACATCGGCCCGATGGCGCGTTTCGATCTGCGGGACGAACTCGATCAACAAGTGCGCGACACCCTCGAAGAAGGCGCCACCCTGCTGCTCGGCGGCGGCAAGGCCCAAGGCCCGGGCAACTACTACGAGCCGACCGTGCTGGCCGATGTCACTGATCGCATGACCTCGTTCAAACAGGAACTGTTCGGCCCGGTGGCCTCGATCATCACTGCCCGCGATTGCGCTCACGCCGTGGCCCTGGCCAACGACAGCGAGTTCGGTCTGACCGCCACGATCTACACCGCCAACGTCGCCCTGGCCCAACAACTGACCAGCGAGCTGGAAACCGGTGGCGTGTTCATCAACGGCTACTCCGCCAGCGACCCGCGCGTCACCTTCGGTGGCGTGAAGAAAAGCGGTTTCGGCCGCGAGCTGTCGCACTTCGGCGTGCGCGAGTTCTGCAATGCGCAGACGGTGTGGCTGGATCGCCGCTGAATCCAATGAAAAAAAGCCCGGAAGTGTTTTGCGCTTCCGGGCTTTTTCATTTCAAACCGCCACCTGTTGTGGCTCCGATACCATCCGGTCCTTGCTTAACAGCCCCAGCACTACGGACGCCGACACCAACGTGATGATCGTCAGGATGTGCAGCAGAGACTGGAACGCCGAAGCGTAACCCTGCACCAGACGTTCGTTGGCCAGACCCGGAATCGTGTTGATCGCGTGAGCCATGTCGCCCGTGGTCACCCGGTGGGCGGTATCGGCAATCAGTGCGGCATCTGCACCGCTGGCCACGGCTTGCAGATCGGTATGCAGCAGCGAGGCAAGAATCGCCGCCACGCTCGCCAGTGCAATTCCCTCACCCGCCACCCGCACCGTGTTAAAGATCCCTGCCGCCATGCCGGCGCGCTCTTTCGGCACTACGCTGACCGACAACCCGTCCATCAATCCCCACGGCAGTCCCGCGCCGATTCCGATCAGCACCATCGGCACCACCAACGCGAATTTCGGCTCGCCGACGTTGTACAGGCTCAGCCAGTGCAAGCCCACGGCGGCAATCAAAAAACCCACGCCCGACAGAATGCCGGCCGAGACAAACCGGGTCATGGATGCCGCCAGCATCGGCACCACCAGCATCGGCGCCGACAACGCCAGCAACAGCAGACCGGCATCGATTTCACTCAAGCCTTCGACGCCGATAAACCGCAGCGGCAGCATGACCACCAGCACGATGTAGCAATAGCAGGTGCCGATCGGCAGCATCTGCACACCGATGAACCGCGGAAAACGGAACAGCGTCAGATCGAGCATCGGACGTTTGACGCGCATTTCGATCATGACAAACAGCGCCAGCAACAGCGCCGAAGCACCCAACAGCCCCACCACCAACGGACTGTCCCAACCGCTTTCGGGCGCCTGGATCACACCGAACGTGAACAGCGCCAGCATCGAGCTGAACGTCACGGTGCCTGGCCAGTCGAGACCGCTGGCGTCGGGGTCGCGGGTTTCGCGCATGCGCGGCAGGCCGAAGACCATCGCAATCACACCGATCAGCGCGGTGAAGACAAAGATCGCGCGCCAGTTGAACGCCTCGATCAGCGCCCCGGCCACCAATGGCCCGAACGCCAGGCCGATGCCAAATGTGGTACCCAGCATGCTGTAGGCACGGGTGCGCGCGTGGCCTTCGAATTCTTGCGCCAGCGCTGCAGAACCACTGGCTAGCGCTGCGGCACCGGCCACGCCCTGAATCGCCCGCAACACGTCCAGCCAGAACACCGAAGGTGCCAGGCTCTGGGCAATCGACGCTGCGGTGAACAACAGCATGCCGGCAGTGAACAGGCGCTTGCGTCCATAGACATCGGCCAAAGCCCCCGCCGCCATCAGCAGACTGCCGAAGGTCAGCATGAATGCGTTGGTGATCCAGGTCAGCGCCACCGGGCTGCCGCCCAGGTCACGGCCAATGGCCGGCGTTGCCACTGCGCCGCCGGTAAAACTTAACGGAAGGACCAGCGCCGACAGGCAAATGGCCGCAAGGATCAGCCGTTTGTCGCGCGAGCCTCGGTGTTGGGAGACGGTTGTCATGATTTCATCCAATGAAAAGAAAACAAGGCTGCGATCAACAGAGCGCAGCCTGTGATGGCTTCAACGGGGGTTGGGTCAGTCCTTGAAATCCGTGGACAGCGCCAGCTCATTCCACTCGGCCAACTCCTGCGCCACCAAGCGGTTCTTCGCTTCGATCCGCGCAATCGTGTCGCTGCCCAGCGCCAACCGCTGCGGCGGGCTCGGTGCGTTGACCAGCGCCAGCATCGCATCGGCAAACTTCAGCGGATCACCCGGCTGAGCATGATTGGCCGCTTCGGCAAACGTGCGCATCTTGCCGACGGTTTCGTCGTAGTCGGGCAGAACCAGTGCGGTCTTGATCAGCGACTGCTCGTCGAGGAAATCGGTGCGGAAGAAACCCGGTTCGACCACCGTGACCTGAATGCCCAGCGGCGCCAGTTCCTGATGCAGCGCTTCGCTGATGCCTTCCACCGCAAACTTGGTCGAGCCGTAAACGCCCCAGCCCATATAGGCCTGATAACCGCCAATCGACGAGATGTTGATGACCCGTCCGCTGCGCTGGGCGCGCATGTGTGGCAGCACGGCGCGGGTGACGTTGAGCAGGCCGAACACGTTGGTGGCAAACAGGCGCTCGGTCTCGCTGGCGCTGGTTTCTTCGACGGCGCCCAACACGCCGAACCCGGCATTGTTGATCAGCACGTCGATGCGGCCGAAGCGCTTGATGCCTTCTGCCACCGCTTGGTGGGCTTCTTCTTCGCGGGTGACGTCCAGCCGCACGGCCAGCAGGTTCGGGTGATCGCCGAGGCGGTCGGTGACGTCTTGCGGGTTGCGGGCAGTGGCAATCACCGCGTCACCGGCACGCAGGGCCTGTTCAGCGATAAGGGTGCCAAAACCACGGGAGGCTCCGGTAATCAGCCAGGTACGCATATCAACTACTCCTGTCATTGACCCTGGCGTTGTTGCCGGGCCTTCTCGATGAGTTGAGTCGACTTTAAAGCCGTGCTACTGATGTGATAATCCCAGCAAATTTGCATGACTTTGTGAAAGGTGCTCACAAATGAAAAACCCGTCCACGGCGGATCTGTCGATCTTTCTCTGCATCGCCCAGCACCTGAATTTCAGTCGTGCGGCAGTGGATCTGGGCCTGACACCTTCAGCCCTGAGCCATTCATTGCGAGCGCTGGAAAATCGCCTCGGCGTGCGGCTGTTCAACCGGACCACCCGCAGCGTGGCCCTGACCGAGGCTGGCGAGCGGTTATATGCGCGGCTGAAACCAGCCTTTCGCGACATCGAAGATGCCCTTGAAGACCTCAATCACTTTCGCGACAAACCCTCGGGCAATCTGCGTATTACGTCCGGGCGCCAGGCCTGTGAGCTGGTGCTGCTGCCCATTGCCAGCGAGTTCCTGCTGGCCTATCCGGACATACGTCTGGAAGTGGTCGAAAGCGATGCGCTGCTGGATATCGTCGCCGCCGGATTCGATGCTGGGGTACGCTTCGGCAACCGGCTGGAAGCTGACATGGTGTCGATGCCCATCGGACCGAATCTGCGCTCGGTGGTAGTCGGCTCACCCGGCTTTTTCGAACGACATCCCGCGCCACAGAAACCTGAAGACCTGCATGCCCTTCCCTGCATCCGCCATCGGTTCCCGAGCGGCTCGATGTACCGCTGGGAATTCGAACGCGGTGGCATTGAACAGGAAATCGAGATCAACGGACCGCTGACCCTGGGCGATGTGAGCCTGATGATCGGCCCGGCGTTGCAGGGCTTGGGGCTGGCGTATGTGTTCGAGGACATGGCCCGGGAACACCTGGCGAGTGGGCGACTGGTGCAGGTGCTGGCGGACTGGTGTCCGTACTATCCCGGTCTGCATCTGTACTACCCGAGTCGGCGCCACGTACCGGCGCCGCTCAAGGCGTTCATCGACTTTGCCCGCAATGCCCGCGACGGTAAAACGGGATAAGCCGTTCTACAGATACTTCAACCAGGCGATGTCGCGGCGCCGGGCCTTCAATCCCGAAAACCAGCGCACCGCCGGAAACAACCCGACCGCCAGCACCATCGCCGCCAGCCAGACCGCTGCCACCGACGAGAAACCGAAATAAGTGCCCTGATTAAGCCCGAACAACGCCAAGCCGATCAGGTACAACACCTTCAGCGCATACAGGTGCAGCAGGTAGAAAAACATCGGCGCCGAGCCGAAAACGGTCAGCCAGCGAATCCAGCGCCGATCCTGCGCACGCTCGAATACCAGCAACAGCAGCAACCCGACGCTCACCGTCAGCGTGATGAACAACAGCGACGGCGGGTATTTGGTGATGTTGAAAAAGCTCATCAGGGTTTGCAGACCGCTGTCGCCGAATGCCCAGGGTTTCTCGCCGTAACCGTTGACCAACCGCAGTGTCACGAACCCGATTAGCCCGGCGATACCACCGATCAACAAGCGACGCTGCCGCACTCCGGCATCAGCTGCGCGAGCGAACCACGGCCCCAGGGCGTAACCGAGACCGATCACGCCGATCCACGGCAACAGCGGGTACGAGGTACGCAGACGCAAGGTCTCACCGGCCTCGATCCAGCCGCGGTCATGCAGGATCGCCCATGGCACGTGCAGCGCCGATTCGGTGCCGAAGTGCAGTCCGTCGAGCAGGTTATGCCCGGCGATGATCGCCAGGCTCAACGTCAACAGCAGCCAGCGCGGCAGCCAGACCAGCAGCGACAGCGCGATCATGCTCAGGCCGATCGCCCAGATCACTTGCAGGTAGATCACGGTCGGTGGCAGCTGGAACGTCCAGGCGAAATTCACCAGGGTGAACTCCAGCAACACCAGAAACAGTCCGCGCTTGAACAGGAAGGCACTGACGTCAGCCTTGCCGTCGTACTTTTCCCCGAACAGCCACGCCGACAATCCGGTCAGCAGCACAAACACCGGCGCGCACAGGTGCGCCAGGGTACGGCTGAAGAACAGCGCAGGCTCGGTATTGGCGATGTCCATCGGATCAGAGACCTGACGATGCAGCAGAAAGGTTTCGCGCACGTGATCGAGCAACATGAACAGAATGACCAGGCCACGCAGCGCATCAATGGACAGCAACCGGCCGGTCACCGAGGGGGCAGAACGGGGAACCGCAATCGTCATGGAGGTATCGCAATCGAAAGGTTGATCGATGCAGCCGCCCGGAAGCGGCTGCAAATTAGCGTTACCTTATAACACGAAAATGCATTCCAATCGCTAGCGATTCTCAACCAGCGCTCACGCAGTGCGCAGGGTTTCCAGCACGACCTGCAACGGATGGCGCAACTGCTGATCGGCCTGGCGCTTGACCTGGCTGCGGCAGGAATACCCGGTGGCCAGCGCCTCGCCCTTCTCCGCCGGCGCCTCGATCTGCTTCGCCCAGGATTGCTCGTAGATCACTGCCGAGGTTTCGCGATTGCGTGCTTCGTGTCCGTAAGTGCCGGACATGCCGCAGCACCCGGTGGCCTGGGTTGCCAGCTTCAGGCCGACACGCTCGAACACCTGCTCCCACTGACGGGTAGCGGCCGGCGCGTTGGTTTTCTCGGTGCAGTGCGCCAGCAGGCGGAAGGTGTCGTCGCGGCGCTGAGAGGCTTGTTCCGGCATGACCTTGAGCAGCCACTCCTGCACCAGCGCTACCTCCGGGCATTTTTCCATCCCCGGCACTTTCAGGTATTCCTGGCGATAGACCAGGGTCATGGCCGGGTCGAGTCCCACCAGCGGCACACCGATCTCGGCCAACGCGCGCAATTGCCCGGCATTGCGCAACGCCGCGCGATTGAACGCCGACAGGAAACCCTGCACATGCAGCGGCTTGCCGTTGGCACTGAACGGCGCCAGGTAAACCTGATAGCCGAGGCGCGAAATCAGCTCGATCAGATCCGCCAGCAGCGGCGCTTCGAAGTATCGGGTGAAGGCATCCTGCACCAGCACCACGCTGCGCTCGCGTTGCGCCTGGGTCAGCGCCGACAACACGTCGACCGACGCCGGCTGAACCTGCCAGCGGCGCATCGCCGCGTGGAAATCGAAACGGCTGAGCAACGGCACATCGACCATGCCGCCAAGGCGATCGATCAAGCGACGGCTGAACGAGGCGCCCATCAAGCCGTTGTAGAGCAACGGAATCCGCGCCATATACGGAATCGTGTACTCCAGCGAGGCAATCAGATAATCCCGCGCCGGCCGCAGATAGCGGGTGTGATACAGCTCCAGAAACCGCGAACGGAAATCCGGCACGTTCACTTTCACCGGGCACTGCCCCGCGCAGGACTTGCACGCCAGGCAGCCGGCCATGGCGTCGTACACCTCATGGGAGAAGTCCTTTTCCTGCGCACGGCTGTTGCGCCAGCGCTGCAGCAATGTGCTGAAAAACGGCGGACGGCGGCTGGCATCGGCCAACACATCAACACCCGCCTCGCCCTGCAACCGCAGCCATTCGCGAATCAGCGAGGCGCGGCCCTTGGGCGATTGCGCACGCTGGCGGGTGGCTTTCCACGACGGGCACATCGCATCGTCGGGATCAAAGTTGTAGCAGGCGCCGTTGCCGTTGCAGTGCATGGCCGCGCCGTAGTCCTGCCAGACTTTCTCGTCGATCTGCCGATCAAGTTCGCCGCGCAGGGTCACTTCGTCGATCTTCAGCAATGCCGCGCCGGGAATGTTCGGCGTGGCGATCTTGCCGGGGTTGAACTGGTTGAACGGATCGAACGCGGCCTTCAAGGCTTGCAGCGCCGGGTACAGTTCGCCGAAGAACGCCGGCGCGTATTCCGAGCGCAGGCCCTTGCCGTGCTCGCCCCACAGCAGGCCGCCGTAACGCTGGGTCAACGCGGCGACGCCGTCCGACACTGGTCGCACCAGCGCAGCTTGTTGCGGATCCTTCATGTCGAGAATCGGCCGCACGTGCAACACGCCGGCATCGACGTGGCCGAACATGCCGTATTGCAGTTTATGGCTGTCGAGCAGGTCGCGCAGTTCGGCGATGTACTCGGCCAGGTGTTGCGGCGGCACAGCGGTGTCTTCGACAAACGGCTGCGGCCGCGCTTCACCGGCGACGTTGCCGAGCAAGCCCACTGCACGCTTGCGCATGCCGTAGACGCGATTCACCGCCGCATGCCCGACGGCCAGCGTATGCCCCAGTCGCTCGACCGTGGCGTCGGTGCCCAAGTGCTGGACGAAGGCCTCGACCCGGCCTTGCAATTCCTCGGGATCGTCGCCGCAGAACTCAACCAGGTTGATTCCCAGCGTTGGCCGCTCGGCGCTTTCCGGGAAATACTCGGCGACGCCATGCCAGACGATGTCCTGCATCGCCAGCAACAGCACTTTGGAGTCCACGGTTTCAATCGACAGCGGTTTGAGCGCCATCAACGCCCGGGCATCGCGCAAGGCATCCATGAAGCCGGCGTAGCGAATGTTCACCAGCATCGTGTGCTTGGGGATCGGCAACACGTTGAGCTTGGCCTCGACCACAAACCCCAGCGAACCTTCAGCGCCGCACAGCACGCTGTTGAGGTTGAAACGGTTGTCGGCCTCGCGCAGGTGCGCCAGGTCGTAGCCGGTCAGGCAGCGGTTGAGATCGGGGAAGGTTTCCCGGATCAGCTCGCCCTGCTCGTCGATGATCTGCCGTGCACAGCGATACACCTCACCGGCCCGGCCCTCACGGGCGCATTCCGCTGCCAGTTCACTTTCTTCCAGGGGACGGCCATGCAAGCGCTCGCCACCGCGCAGCACCATGTGCAGTTCCAGCACGTGATCGCGGGTCTTGCCGTAGGTGCAACTGCCCTGGCCGCTGGCGTCGGTGTTGATCATGCCGCCGACGGTGGCGCGGTTCGAGGTCGACAGTTCCGGGGCAAAAAACAGCCCGGCGGATTTCAGCGCGGCGTTCAGTTGATCCTTCACCACACCGGCCTGCACCCGCACCCAACGCTGTTCTACGTTGATTTCGAGAATGCGGTTCATGTGCCGCGACAAGTCGACGACGATGCCGTCGGTCAACGACTGGCCGTTGGTACCGGTGCCGCCGCCGCGAGGGGTGATCACCACTTTCTGGTACGCCGGTTCGGCGATCAGGCGCGCCAGCAGCGCCACGTCGTCGGCATCACGCGGGAATACCGCCGCTTGCGGCAAGCGCTGATAGATCGAGTTGTCAGTGGCCAGCACCACGCGGCTGGCGTAATCGGCACTGATTTCGCCGCGAAAACCGCCGTTTTCAAGAGCTTTGAGAAACTGCTGGTAATCGGTGTTCAACGCGGTGGAAGGCGACAGCTGGGCAATCATCGGGCGTGCAATCTCGGTCAAAAACGGGCCATGTGGCGGTGAACAGTTGTGCGCAATGAATGATTGCGTCACGCTCCCGCCATCTCATAGGCCTTATGTTCATTGCAGAGCGACGCCGGGACAACCGTAAAATCGACCCGCAATCCATGACTAAAACGAATGAATCCGCGAACCCTCACTCCCTCGATGTCGTTGCTGCTGGCGTTTGAAGCCGCCGCACGCCATGAAAGTTACACCCGCGCCGCTCACGAACTGTCGTTGACCCAAAGTGCCGTCAGTCGGCAGGTGCAGATTCTGGAAAAGATGCTCGGCATGCGCCTGTTCAGCCGCGAAGGCCGGCGAGTGATCCTTACCGACGTCGGGCGCATGTATCAGCGCGAACTGTCCGAAGCCCTCGGCCAGATCCGCAGCGCGACGTTGCAGGCCATGGCGTTTGGCTCAGGGATTCACAGCCTGCGCCTGGCGACCTTGCCGACTTTCGGTTCCAAATGGCTGCTGCCGCGCTTGAAGGATTTCTACACCGCGCACCCGGGCATGACGGTGCACCTGCATTCACGCATCGAAGCCATCGACTTCGACACCAGCGAAATCGACGCGGCAATTTGCGTCGGCGGCGGTGACTGGCCGGGGCTGACAGCCCACCGTCTGCACACCGAAGAACTGGTGGTGATCGCCAGCACGCAGCTGTCCGATGCCGAACGCCGTGCGGCCGACAAGGACATCGCCGGACAACTGCTGCTCAATGTCAGCAGCAACGCTCAGGCCTGGTCCGAGTGGTTCAGCCATCACGCCCTGCCCCATCGCAGCATGCGCATCGGCCCGAGTTTCGAGATGACCTCGCACTTGATCCAGGCAGTGCGCGCCAATATCGGCATCGGCCTGGTGCCGAGGATTCTGGTGGAGGATGAGTTGCACAACGGCGAGCTGCTGCAACTGGGCGAACCGATCAGCAGTCGGCGCAGCTATTACCTGGTGTACCCGGCGCGCAATGAGTCGCTGGCATCGCTGAAGGCGTTTCGCGACTGGTTGATGCGTACGCTCTGAAACAACAGAGGGCGCCGTTTGGCGCCCTCTGGTTTTGCTCGATCAGAACCGCGGCTTCAGCGCTTTCCAGTCCGGTTTGTAGCGCTGCATCTGCCGCACATCATCGCGCTGGCGGATGCCGCAGGTCAGGTACTGGTCATGCAGCTTGCCCAGTTGATCGTGATCCAGTTCCAGCCCCAGCCCCGGTGCACGAGTGATCTTTACGCAGCCATCGACAATCGGCAGCTTGCCGCCCTTGATCACTTCTTCATCCGGTTCCTGCCACGGGTAATGGGTGTCGCAGGCGTAGTCCAGATTGGGTACAGCAGCCGCCACGTGAGCCATCGCCATCAGGCTGATGCCCAGGTGGGAGTTGGAATGCATCGACACGCCGAGGCCGAAGGTGTCGCACATTTTCGCCAGGGTCTGGGTGTCGCGCAGGCCGCCCCAGTAATGGTGATCGGCGAGGACAATCTGCACGCTGTCCAGCGCCACGCTGCGGCGGAACTCGTCGAAATCGGTGACCACCATGTTGGTCGCCAGCGGCAGCCCGGTGCGTTTGTGCAGCTCGGCCATGCCGTCGAGGCCCGGTGTCGGGTCTTCGTAATACTGCAGATCATCGCCCAGCAACTCGGCCATGCGAATAGAGGTTTCCAGCGACCAGTTGCCGTTGGGATCGATGCGCAGCGGATAACCGGGAAAGGCCTTTTTCAGCGCCTTGATGCACGCCACTTCGTGCTCCGGCGGCAGCGTACCGGCCTTGAGCTTGATGCTCTTGAAGCCATAAGCCTCGATCATCCGTGCGGCCTGGGCGACGATCTGCTGCTCGTTCAGCGCCTCACCCCAGTTGTCCGGTTTGTACGGCGAATCGACGTGCTGCGCGTACTTGAAAAACAGATAGGCACTGAACGGCACTTCATCACGCACCGCCCCGCCCAGCAGGTCCACCAGCGGCACATTCAGGTAACGCGCCTGCAAGTCGAGAAACGCCACTTCGAACGCCGAATAAGCGTTGCTGACAGCCTTGCTGGCGTGGGAACCAGGCGCCAGTTCGGCACCGGCCAGACTGGCCGGTTTGTTGGCAGCAACCGTCGCCTGAACGATCCGACGCAGCTGATTGAGGTTGAATGGATCGAGACCGATCAACTGCGACTGCAACTGTTGCTGGATCGCCAGCGCCGGGGCATCGCCATAGCTTTCGCCGAGGCCGATGTAGCCGTTGTCACTCTCGATCTCGATGATCGAGCGCAGGGCAAACGGCTCGTGGATGCCACTGGCGTTGAGCAGCGGCGGGTCACGGAAAGCGATTGGAGTGACGGTTACGCGAGTGATTTTCAAAATGACGCTCCTGTTGAGTCGGAATCAGTGGCTCGCCAGCGGCTTGGCCGTCGGCGCAACGGCGGTTTCGGGTTCAGGCTTTGCCGGGGTTTTACCTTTGGCGCCGGGCGCCATGCGGGCGAAGAAGATCACCACTGCCGCCACCAGTGAGGTCGCGGCCAGGCCATACAGACCGCCCTCGATGGAGCCGGTGGTCTGTTCCAGAAAGCCGAATGCGGTCGGCGCGACGAAGCCGCCGAGGTTGCCGATGGAGTTGATCAGCGCGATCACCGCCGCTGCGATGCGCGCATCCAGATAGCTTTGCGGAATTGGCCAGAACAGCGCCGAGGCAGCTTTGAAGCCAATGGCCGCGAAACAGATGGCGACGAAGGCGAAGATCGGCCCGCCGGTGGTGGACATGAACATGCCGAACGCGGCAATCACCAAGGTCAGCGCGACCCACGCCTGCTGGAATTTCCACTTGCCGGCCAGCGCCGCAAAGCCGTACATCGCGACGATGGAAATGATCCACGGCACCGAGTTGAGCAGCCCGACCTGGAAGTCGCCGAGGTTGCCCATTTTCTTGATCATGCTCGGCAGCCAGAAAGTGGCGCCGTAGATCGTCAGGGCGATGGAGAAGTAGATGAAGCAGAACAGCGCGATCTGCCGGTCAGCCAACAGTTTGAACATCGATGGCTGGGCTACGTGAGTCGCTTCCCGGGCACGCTGTTCCTCGGCGATCGCGGCCACCAGCGTCTCGCGCTCTTCCTCGCTCAGCCACTTGGCCTGGCGCGGATGGGATTGCAGCCAGAACCAGACAAACCCGCAGAGCACCACCGACGCCGCGCCTTCGATCAGGAACATCCACTGCCAGCCGTGCATCCCCAGACCGCTGATGTGTAACAGCGCGCCGGACACCGGACCGGAAATCACCGAAGCGATTGCCGAACCGCTGAGAAACACCGCCATGGTCTTGCCGCGTTCAGAGGCCGGCAGCCATTGGGTGAAGTAATAAATGATCCCCGGGAAGAACCCGGCCTCGGCAGCGCCCAGAATGAAGCGCAACACGTAGAAACTGGTTTCACCCTTGACGAACGCCATGGCCATCGCCGCGGCGCCCCAGGTGAACATGATCCGTGTCAGCCAGGCGCGGGCGCCGTAGCGTTGCAGGAGCATGTTGGACGGCACTTCAAACAAGGCGTAACCGATAAAAAACAGACCGGCGCCCAGACCATAGGCAGCGGCGCCGATACCCAGATCGGTTTCCAGATGGCTGCGCACAAAACCGATGTTGACCCGGTCGATGTAGTTGACGATGAACATCACCACGAACAGCGGCAGCACATGACGCTTGACCTTGGCGGCGGCGCGGGCGAGTACCGTGATGTCCGGCGGACTCTGGAGGGTATTCAAGGGGCGACTCCCGATCTTTGTTTTTGTAGGGATAGCGGTGGCCTTTGAGGCGTAGATCGATCATGGACGGGGCAATTGATCCCGTCTAATCTAACTTGGCATTCGATTGATACCTGGATTAGATCAATGTTCGAGCTGACCCAACTGCGCTGCTTCACCACCGTCGCCACTGAACTTAACTTCCGCCGTGCCGCGGAACGGTTGAACATGACCCAACCGCCACTCAGCCGACAGATCCAGTTACTGGAGCATCACCTGGGTGTCGACCTGTTTACCCGCAGTACGCGCAGTGTGGCGCTCACTGCCGCTGGCCGCGCATTCTTCATTGAGGCGCAGAACCTGCTCGAGCGCGCCCAGCAGGCCGCCGTCACCGCCCGGCGCTTTGCCGAGGGTGACATCGGTTCGGTGAACATCAGTTTTGTCGGCAGCGCGGTGTACGAGTTTCTGCCCAAGGTCATCGCCGAGGCACGACTCAAACAGCCGCAGGTGAAAATCGACCTGACCGAAATGAACACCTATCAACAACACGAAGCCCTGCGCGCCCGGCGCATTGATCTGGGCATCGTCCGCGCGCCCTTGCTGGAACCGGGCTACGCCACCGAATGCCTGGTGCGCGAGCCGTTTGTGCTGGCAGTGCCGAGTGGCCATCGACTGGCCGAGGCTGATGACGTTTCAGTGAAGGACCTGGATGGGCAGCCCTTCCTGATGTACTCACACGCGGCCTATCCACCGTTCAACGAATTGCTCACCGGCATGCTGCGCTCGGCCCGGGTCGCTCCGGATTACGTGCAGTGGCTGGGTTCTTCGTTGACGATTCTGGCGCTGGTCAACGCAGGAATGGGCCTGGCGCTGGTGCCGCGTTGCGCGACCAGCGTGGTATTCAGGAATGTAGTGTTTCGCGAAATCGACCTGGGCGAAGGGGTGCAGAGCGAGCTGCATCTGATCTGGCGGGAGAACAACGACAACCCGGCGTTTGCGATGTTGCTGGAGGGCATTCGCCGGGCGGTGAAGGATGGATGGGGTTAGTAGCGGGCTTGCGGTGATGGGGGGTACTTCAGCGGTGGAGGTGCCTTTGGGCCCGTGATCAACGGTTTCTCCAACAGCTTCCCGTCGGGCCCTACGAAAAGTCGCTCCAGATGTTGTGGCATTGGTTGCGGTGCTCTGGCGGTCATGATGAACCCTCTGATGCCGGGCTGAATTCAACCCATTTAACCTTCGCGGAATCTATCAGCAAAAATTCGGCGCCAATAGGATCCAATTTGCCATCTTCGTTGAGCCAGCGTGGAAACCTCATCAAAAACTGCCCGGTGTTCGACTCCGGTGGCCACTCGACTGGCCAGCCTAGAACGCGCCTTTCATCCTCCAGATGAAGGGTGATGAATCGGTCATATTGAGCGAAAGCGCAGAACCATTCACTGGGATAGGAAGATTGTTTCGTTACGTTTCTACTGCGCAACCACCTATGCAATTTGCCATTGGTTGCCAGACAGCAAGCCATCAACCCAAGCAGTAGCGAAGCAAAAAATGCCCACGACGCTTCAGCTTTCGTATCCCATTTTCCTACAGAAAACCCCTTCTCCCCCACCCACACACAAACCGCCCCAATCCCCAGTACCATCCCGTGAATCACAAACGTGAAAATCAACGCCTGCACAATCTGCCCGAACGTATCCGGCCGCTTGAAGGCCGTCAGGGTGTAGAAAATCCAGGCCGAGACAAACCCCGGGATCAGGTACTGCAACAGCGGAATCACTTCTTTCACCAGATCATCCATGACCGGTCGCTCCTTGAATCAAAAAACAATCCTCCAGAAACAGCAGTGCCGGCCCGTAATGGGCCGGCACTCAAAGCCTAGTGCAGGCTGGAAAGACGCCCGCGATCAACTGTCACCGCGCATTACGCGTCCTGCAGAATCAGATCCGCGCCCTTCTCCGCCACCATCAGCACCGCCGCATGGGTGTTGCCCGATGTCACGTTGGGGAAGATCGACGCATCGACGATCCGCAAACCGTCGAGGCCATGCACCTTGAGGCGCTTGTCGACCACGGAAGATTGCTCGTCTGCACCCATCGCGCAGGAGCCACACAGGTGATAGATCGAACCGCAGTTGTCACGGAAGTACTGGAGCATTTGCTCGTCGGTTTCCACTGCCGGCCCCGGCAGGACTTCATCGACCGTAATGCCCTTCAATGAAGGCGCGCCCATGATCTTGCGCATCAGGCGGCTGCCCTGGATCACCTCGTCGATGTCCTTTTGCGTGCTCAGGTAGTTCGGGTCAATCAACGCCGCATCGCGCGGATTCTTCGAAGCAATCTCGATGTGCCCGCGACTGGTCGGGCGGCACGGATTGAAGCACAGCAGGAAGCCTGAATACGGCTCGGGCTTGAGGCTGGCCTTGTTGTTTTTCGGAATCTGGTAAGACAGTGGGTTGAAATATAACTGCAGGTTCGGATGGCTCTGCTCCGCGTTGCCTCGGAAGAATCCGCCGGCCTGATTGACGCTCATCGCCAGCGCGCCCTTGCGGGTCAGCAGATATTTCACGCCGAGCTTGAACTGGCCGAACAGCGAGCTCAGCTCATCGTTCAGGGTCGGGATATTGGCCTTGTAGTAGTAGCTGACGCACAGGTGATCCTGCAGGTTCTGCCCTACCGCCGGCAGGTGTCTGACCAGCGGAATCTGATGCTTGGCCAGCAAGGCGCGATCGGCCACGCCGGACAGTTGCAGGATCTTCGGCGTGTCGACAGCACCGGCGCACAGGATCACTTCCTTGCGCGCCGTGAAGGTCCGCGCCACACCATGCTGGGTGATGGAAATGCCGGTGGCGCGCTGCTGACTTTCATCGAACAGCACCCGATCAACCAACGCGTAATGCTCGACCGTCAGGTTCGGCCGGCTCAACGCCGGGTGCAAATGGGCGAAGCTGCTGGAACTGCGCTGACCATTGCGGGTGTTGACGTCGTAGATGCCCGCGCCTTCGAATTTCGGCCCGTTGAAATCGTCACTGCGGGGGTAGCCGAGTTCATCACAGCCCTTGAGAAACACGTCGCAGATCGGGTGGGTCTGGCCGGCCATCGGCGTGATGCTGATCGGCCCGCTGCCGCCGTGGTATTCGCTGTCGCCCAGCGGATGGTTTTCCAGTTTGCGGAAGTACGGCAGCACATCCTTGAAGCCCCAGCCGTCGTTGCCGTTGGCCGCCCAGTCATTGAAGTCATGAGCCTGGCCACGCACGTAGATCATCGCGTTGATCGAGCCCGAACCGCCCTGGACCTTGCCGCGCGGGGCGTAGATTTCGCGATTGCCCAACTGCTTCTGCGGCTGGCTGTAGTACATCCAGTTGAAGGTCGGGTTGTAATACATTTTGGCGAAGCCGACCGGGATCTTGAACCACAAGGAACTGTCCTTGCCGCCCGCCTCCAGCAGCAGCACCGTGTATTGGCCCGAGGCCGAAAGCCGATTGGCCAGCACGCAGCCAGCGGCGCCTGCGCCAGCGATGATGTAGTCGTATGTCATGCACGGTTACCGCGTAAGTCGTTGTACAAAGAATGCCTGTCAGCCAGGCACTATCCTTGTGGGAGCGAGCTTGCTCGCGATTGCGGTGCCACATTCAACATCGATGCTGACTGAACTGACGCTATCGCGAGCAACCTCGCTCCCACAGGTCTTGCGGTTGGGTTAGAAACCTCGTCAGCCCTTGGCCGGCGATGTGTCTTTGACGTCGGCCGGGGTCGGGGCCATTTGCAGGTGCAGGCGTTCGCCGGTGTACGGCGAATGCTTGCGCACCACGTCCATGTTCAGCTCCACGCCCAGGCCCGGCTCGGTGGACGGGATGATGTAGCCGTCCTCCCACTGCAGCGGTTTTTTCAGGACCTCGGCGTGGAAGCCACCCCAGGTCTCGATGCTTTCCTGGATCAGGAAGTTCGGCGTGCAGGCTGCGAGCTGGAAACTCGCCGCTGCGCCAATCGGCCCGTTGTACAAGTGCGGGGCGATTTGCGCGTAGTAGGCTTCGGCCATGCTGGCGATCTTCTTGCCTTCGAGCAGGCCGCCGCAGCGCGCCACGTTCATTTGCAGAATCGACGCACCGCCGGCCTGCAACAGCTTGAAGAACTCGTACTTGGTGGTCAGGCGCTCACCGGTGGCAATCGGAATGCTGGTCTTGGCCGCGACCTGCGCCATGGCCTCTTCCTGACCCGGCGGCACCGGTTCTTCGAACCACAGCGGATCGTATTTCTCCAGGCGTTTGGCCAGACGAATCGCCGAGGACGGCACCATTTGCCCGTGGGTGCCGAACAGCAGATCGCACTTGTTGCCCACCGCTTCGCGGATCTTGCGGCAGAAGGTTTCGCAGCGCTCCAGCACTTCCAGCGAGATCTGATGCCCGGAGTACGCCGTATAAGGCCCGGCCGGGTCGAACTTCACGGCGGTGAAGCCCTTGTTCATGTTTTCAACTGCGCACTCGGCAGCCAGATCCGGGTCGTCGTAGTCGTACTCGCCACGGCTGTTGACCGGGTACAGGTAGGTGTAGGAGCGCAGGCGTTCGTGAACCTTGCCGCCAAGCAGTTCGTAGACCGGTTTGTTCGCGGCCTTGCCGATGATGTCCCAGCAGGCCATTTCCAGGCCGCTGACCACGCCCATCATGGTCAGGTCGGGACGCTGGGTGAAACCACTCGAATAGGCCTGACGGAAGAAGCGTTCGATGTGGTGCGGATCCTGATTCAGCAAGTAGCGCTCGAACACGTCTTCGATGATCGGCAGCATGGCTTTGGGGCCGAAGGTCGCGGCGTAGATCTCGCCGACGCCTTCGATGCCGCAGTCGGTCTTGAGCTTGACGAACAGCCAGTACATGCCGCCGATGTGCGGTGGCGGTACGGCGACGATATGGGTTTCAAGGGCGACGATTTTCATCTCAGGCACCTGCTTTATTCAAAGATTTACGATTGATCCGGGCACGCAGGGTCACAGCAGCCAGGGTGCCGATCAGACCGATAGCAGCGATGTAACCGAAGTACAGCTTGTAGCCGAGGGCGCCAGGGAAATGCTCAGTGAGGTAGCCGTTGATCAACGGGATAAACGCATCCGGCATGTAACCGACTACCGAGACGATGCCGATGGCCAGCCCGGTGATACGCAGCGGAATGTTGCAGCTGTCGAGGATCGCCCAGTACAGACCGCGAATCGCGTAGGTCATCAGGCCGATGAAAATCACTGTCGCGATCAGCAGCCCCATGCTGTTGAGCGCCGGGAACACGATCAGCCCGACAATCGCCAGACTCGCCAGCAACAGCGCAACAATCAGCACCGAGATGTTTGAGAACTTGTCTCCCAGCCAGCCGCCACCGATGCCACCAATCGGGCGCATCCACAGTTTGATGGTGGTGATGGTGCCGGCCATGACGGCGGTCAGGCCGCTGCCTTGCAGGTAATCCGAGAAGCTGTAGGTGGCCCAGAAGATGTGATAGCCGCAGAACACGATCGCGGTGACCAGCCACAGTTCAGGGATCTTCACCAACGTTGCCAGATCAGTGAACAGGTTGAACTTGCCCTTCTCCACCGGCGGCGTGTCCTCCATCGACTTCGGGTCCTTGATCAGCACCAGCACACAGCCGATGGCGATACAGGTGAAGGCGTAGAGGTAAACCACATGCTTGAAACCTTCGGCGGTGGACTCGCCACGGGTTTCGGTGGCGTAGGCGAACAGCCCCAGCGCGACCGTTGCCAGCAACGCTTCGACCAGTCCGCGACCGCCATCAAGAATGCCGAAGAATCGGCCCTGCTCAGTGTGATGAGCAATCATCTTCACGCGCTTGAGCACCGAGGCCCAGAACGTCAGGCCGGTGGTCAAACCCCAGCAACCGAAGATGATCATCAGCCCGGTCATCGACGGCGCGGTCGAGTACCACAGGCCCAGCGCACCGGTCGCCACCAGCGAGAAAAAGATCAGGAATCGCGGCGCGATACGGTCGGCCAGCCAGCCGCTCGGCAAGTAGCTGAGCAGGAAAATCGTCCCCAGCATCGAGTACAGATAACCCAGCTCGCTGTGGTTGATCTGGAACACTTCGAGCATGGTGGTCTGATAGACCTGGCGCAGGTACAGAATCGGATAGATCGCACCGGCGGCGAGCACCAGCAACATCAGTTGGAAATAGCGACTTCCCTTGTCGCTCTGGCTTTTCGAAGCCGAGTTGGAACCCTGAACAGCGGCAGCAGAGGATGCATGCTTGGACATTGAAGTGACCTCGGGCGACCCGTGCTCCGGGCGCCCCTGATAATTGTTTTTATAGGTGTAGCGTGAGGCGTGATGCGGTGGATCAGTACTTCATGACCACGAGACGGGTCTGGGTGAATTCGAGCATGCCGTGCTTGCCGTCATCGCCGCCCAGGCCCGAGCGTTTCCAGCCGGCGTGGTAGCCCTGATACGGATCGGCCGGGGTGCGATTGACGTACAACTCGCCGGCCTCGATGGCGTTGGCGACTTTCTGCGCGGTGCGGTAGTTCTCGGTGTACAGCACAGACGACAGGCCGAACTGGTGGTCGTTGGCCATGGCCAGCGCTTCGTCGATGTCGCGGTACTTGAGCACCGGCAACACCGGGCCGAAGATTTCTTCCTGGACGATTTCCATGTCCTGACGGCAACCGCTGAGCAGCGTTGGCGGGTAGAAATGTCCCGGGCCTTCAGGCAGCACACCGCCGCTTTCGAGGACGGCGCCGTCGGCGATCGCGCGCTCGACCATCGCGTGGATGTTCTTCTGCGAACTGGCGTTGACCAACGGGCCCATCAGGCTGGCGTCCGTGGCGCGGTCGCCGAATTTCACGGCGGCGATCTTCGCTTTGAGCAACCCGAGGAAACGGTCGTAGACGCTTTCCTGCACATAGACCCGCTCCACCGCCGTGCACAACTGGCCGCAGTGAGTGGTCTTGGAGGCGATGATTGCGCTCGCGGCCGCTTCAAGATCGGCATTGGCTTCGATGATTGCCGGGGTCTTGCCGCCCAGTTCCAGCGACGGTTTGGCGATGTTGGCCTTGCAGTAATCGAGGACGATGCGCCCGGCGTTGACGCTGCCGGTCAGGGTGATCAGGCCCACGGCTTTATGGGTGCAAACGGCTGCGGCGGTGGCGTGATCCATGGTCAGGATATTGATTACGCCGGCCGGCATGCCCGATTGCTCCACGGCTTTGGCGATTTCGAATGCCGACGTCGGAGTGTTGTTGCTCGGGCGCACCACCACGGTGTTGCCGGCAATCAGCGCCGGAGCGATTTTGCGCAACAGGGTGTAGACCGGGTAGTTGAACGGAATCAGGCACGCGACGACGCCAATCGGCTCGCGGTGCAGAAACAGGTTTTCGTCGGGGCTGTCGCTGGGAATGATCTCGCCTTCGATGCGGCGCGCCCACTCGGCGTGGTAACGGGTGATCTGCGCGGCATAACGGGCTTCGTTGCTGGCATCGCTCAGGCTCTTGCCGGACTCGGCTGCCAGTGCGGCGCCGATGGCTTCGGCGCGATCTTCAAGGGCCGCCGCAAACGCTCGCAGGTGCTCGGCGCGTTCGATGCTGGTGAGTTTGCCCCAGGTTTTTTGCGCCTTGGCGGCGGCGTCGACTGCCGCCGTAGCCTCTTCGGCAGTAGCCGCTGACACCTGGCCGATCAACGCTTCGGTGGCCGGGTTGTAGACCGCGATCAGCGCCGCGCTGGCCGGCTCGATGAAGTGGCCGTTAACAAAATTTCGCTCGACTCGCATGTGCATCGCCCATCGTTTGTTTTTATCGATGCCGCCAGTCTTGTCATCGACAGCGGGTTCAACAAACGATTTATCCGGCGATCAAACATTCGAAAAAGGCTCGTTACTCAGAAAATCGCCTTCGAAGGCTCAAGCTGGCGCTGCGCCAGCCAGATCTCTTCCTGCAACCACTGACTGAACGCCTGCAATTGCGGCATCTGCGTCTGCTCCGGGCGGGTCACCAGCCAGTAGGACTGGTGCCCTTCAACGTGGACGTTGTGCACCTGGGTCAACTGCCCGCTGGCCAGCTCCGAGGCGACCATGTGCCAGTCGGCAATGGTGATTCCCAGACCATCGACCGCCGCCTGAATCGCCAGGTCCAGCAGGTCGAATTCATAACCGCCCTGGGTATCGACACCCGTGATGCGCGCCGCGTCGAGCCAGTGTTTCCAGGTCAGGTAACGCTGATCCTCCCGGGCCAGCACATGCAGCAGGGTCAGGCGATTGAGGTCGATGCCCTGATCGCCGCCCTCCCGCGCATACAGGGTCGGCGCGCACACGGCGATGTGCCGCTCCTGAATCAGCAGCGAGCTGTCGAGCCCGTCCCACTCGCCGTCGCCAAAACGGATCGCGCAATCGAGGGTGCTGGTTTCCGCGAGGCTGTCCTGCAAGCGGGTGGTGATGCTTAGTTCCAGTTCGGGATGTTGCTCGCGCAAGCGCCCCAGGCGTGGCATCAACCAGCGGCTGGTGAAGGTGGGCGGCGCGTTGATGTGCAGGCGGTTGGCGTGGGTTTTCTGCTGGATGCTGCGCACGGTCAGCTCGATCTTGTCGAATGACTGATGCAGCGCCCGCAGCAGAATCTTGCCGGCACCGGTCAGCTCGAGATGGTGATGGCGGCGTTCCAGCAGGCTCTCGCCGAGTTGTTCTTCCAGCTGCCGCACCTGACGGCTGACCGCGCTCTGGGTGACGTTGAGCAACTCGGCGGCGCGGGTGAAGCTGCCGGTGCTGCCGGCCACTTCGAATGCTTTGAGCGCATTCAGGCCGGGCATTTTGCGTTTCATACAAGGCACTCGAAAACCACTGACAAGGCGCAAAGCATCCCACGACACTGGCGAATTGTCCTACAGGATTTTCTGAGTAACATGCATTCGATGCAGGTTTCCCCACCGTTTTTATCGTTTGTTCAACAAACCGCAGATGGCAAAACTGCGCGGCATCTCTAATAAAAACAATCGAGAGCCGCTCCATGCCCTTCCCTGCCTCTTTGCGCCTGCGCACCACCTCCATCGCTCTGTTCTGCAGCATTGCCGCCCCGGCCATGGCGGTCCAGGTCACCGACAATCTCGACCTTGGCGGCGCCATACGAGCGCGTTGGGACGTGGACCCGGATCGCGACATCCAGAAGTTCGGTCTCGACACGGTGTTCCTCAGCGCCAAGTACAACTCCGACACCTGGATCGGCGAAGCGCAATACCGCTTCTACGGTCGCTCCTACCCGTACCAGTACACCAAGGACTACGGTGATATCCGCTTCGCCAAGTTCGCGTGGGTCGGCTACAAGTTCAACCCGGACCAGCAAGTACAGGTCGGCCTCAATACCGTACCGTTCGGCTTGCAGCCGTACTTCGGCAGCACCTTCTATGAAACCCTGGGCAACGTCATCGGCCTGGAAGACGTGCAACAGGTCGGCGCCAAGTACATCCAGCAAAGCGGCGACTGGAACGTTCAGGCCGGTTATTACCTGCGTCCGGCCTGGCAAGGCAAAGGCACCAGCAAAGGCGTGACCTACTCCAGCGTCGTGTCGGGCGCCGACAGTTACGTGGCCGACGGCAGTGACAATCAGGAACGCAACACCGTAGTGCTGCGCGTGGCCAGGTCGCTGGATCTGGGGCCTTGGAAATCCGAAGTCGGGATCTCCGGCCTGACCTCGACCCTCGAAAACAAGGACACCGACAACGACGGTCGACGCAACGCCGTAGCCGTGCATTACCTCGGCAAGAACGGCCCGTGGGGCGTGCAGTTGCAGGCGGCGCGGCAGCAGATGTCGCCGCGCAACGCCGGCACCGATGAACTGGTGACCCTCGGCGGTTACGACGGTACTTACAACGTGGCCAGTCGCGGCAATCTGTACGTGGCTGACCTTAGCTACGACGTCAGCGGCAAATACCTGTTCGACCAGGTCAGCGGGATCAAGCTGTACGCCAACTACAGCGCGTTCGACAAGTCTGCCAGCGGCTTCAAGACGTCTGAGCGGATGATCCTTGGTACCTCGTTTTCCGTCAGCAAATTGTGGGTGGCCACGGAATGGCTGTTCGGCAAAAACGATCCGTACATCGGTGGCAGCAGCTACACCCAGAGCCTTGGCGCGGGCGGATTGGATCAGTGGGAGAACCAGTTGTATGTGAACGTCGGGTATTACTTCTGACGCTCGAACTTTCAGCGCCTGAAAGTCAGTCATCGCTGGCAAGCCAGCTCCCACAGGATTGATGGTGGCCGCAATATTTGTGGTCACCTTGATACTTGTGGGAGCTGGCTTGCCAGCGATGGCGTCTGTCCAAACAACACTTGCATCCGCCCATCACCGATAGTCAGATAGGCCCATCTCAAAACAACAATAAACCGCCCGATCCGGAGTTCCGCCTCCATGCGTCAACTGCCCTCGCTCAACACCCTGCGCGTGTTCGAAGAAGTCGCCCGTCATCGCAGTTTCAGCCAGGCCGCCATCGGGCTGAACGTCACCCAGGGCGCAGTCAGTCGCCAGATCAAACAGCTTGAAGACTACCTCGGCGTCGCGCTGTTCGTGCGCACGCCTCAAGGGCTGTCGCTGACCGAAGCCGGCAGCAATCTTTCCCCGCATCTGGCCGAGGCCTTCGACCACATCGAACGTTCTCTGCAAGCGGTGCGCGTGCCCAATCTGCGCCAGCGTTTGAAAGTACTCGCGCCGCCGACCTGGGCCACGCGCTGGCTGTCGCCACATCTGCGCGCATTCTGTCAGCGCTACCCGGACATAAACCTCAGCGTGACCAACCAGATCGGCCACGACAGCCTCACGGAAGTCGATTGCCACATCCGCTTCGGCCTCGCGGCAGCGCCTCACTGCGCCAGCCAATTGCTGGTGATGGAAAGACACATCGCGGTGGCCAGCCCGGAGCTGTTCAACGGCGATCAGCCGCCGGATCTGCGGCAATTTCCGCTGCTGCACATCCTGCACGACGGCAAGCGCTTGAAGGTCTGGGAAAACTGGCTGGCGGCCATGGGCCGGGATGATATCGATGCCGCGCAAGGGCTGGAATTCAGCACCCTGGATCAGGTGATTCATACCGCCCTGGCTGGCGGTGGCCTGGCGGTGATCGACCGGCAGATGATCGAAAAGGAACTGGCCAACGGCAGCCTGCTGCCGATCACCCCGATTGAGGTGATCGGCCCTTATGGGTATTGGCTGGATGTGGCGAATGACAAGCAAGGGCTGTCGAAGGTGAGGCTGTTTACCGAGTGGCTAGGGGTTGTCAGCAACCCCTGACCTGCACTCATCAGACGGGCGTGGCGACTTTCCCTACCACCCCTGTCCCGACTTCCACCGGACTCTGCGCCTTGCATGCCTGACTCAACGTCAACGACTTGGTCTCCGGCGCCCACGCCCAGGACAGCAACGCGCCGATCCCCAGAATCGCCGCAAGAATGCCCATGGTCGGGCTCAAGCCGATCCCCGCCACGCTCACCGGCAACAGGAACGTACTGACTGCCGAACCCAGACGGCTGACTGCAGTCGCCAGACCGATCCCGCTGGCCCGCACTTCCGTCGGGAAGCTCTCCGCCGGGAACACGCCCACCAGGTTGCTCACCGCCGACAGCACCAGCGTGAACACGCCGAACACCAGCACCATCAGCCACGGCGCACTGCCCGGCAACACCGCCAGCAGAAACAACGCCACCGCCAGAATGATGAACGAGTTGATCAGGAAGCCGCGCCGGGTGAATTTGATCGTGCACCAGATACCGATCAACGCGCCGAGGATCAGCAGCATGTTGAGCATCAACTCGGTGCCGAAGCCTTCGGCCAGGCCCATCTTCTGCAGGATCGACGGCAAGAAGGTGTAGATGGCAAAGTACGGCATGACGATGCACACGAAGAACAGGCAGTTGAACGCCGTGCGCTTGCGGTATTCGCGGCTGAACAGCACCGCGTAGCCCGAGCGGGTTTCCGTGGAGCGGGTTTCGTCCAATTCGACGTTATCGCCCAGATGCTTTTTGACGATGGCGCGGGCTTCGGCCACCCGGCCCTGATTGACCAGCCAGCGCGGCGACTCCGGCGTGCCGATCCGGGCGATCAGAATCAACGCCGCCGGGATCGCCGACGACGCCAGCATCCAGCGCCACGCATCATCACCGAGGCTGAGCATGGCGGTGCCGACGAAGGTCGCTGCGACGTAGCCGAAGGTCCAGATCACGCTGAACGAACCCAGCAACACGCCGCGATGTTTCTTCGGCGCGAACTCGGCAAGCATCGCGTGCCCGACGCTGAAATCCCCGCCCAGACCGATGCCGATCAGCACCCGACAGAGGAACAGGCTCATGGCGGTTTCGACGTAGAACTGCATCACCGAGGCGATGGTGATCAGCACGAAACTGACCAGAAAGATTTTCTGCCGGCCGACCTTGTCCGAGATCCAGCCGAAAAACAGACTGCCGAGAAACAGGCCGATCAGCGCCGACGCGCCGATCAGACCCTGCCAGAACGCGTCGAGCTGCATCTGCGGGCTGAGCAAGGTGAACGCGATGCCGATCAGGCCAAGGATATAGCCGTCGGTGAAGTGCGCGCCGAAGGTCAGGCCGGCGATCTTGAGGTGGAAGCGCCCGATGGGCAGGTCATCGATCTTTACGGGTTGAGCGGACATGTTCGTCTCCAATTGTTGTTATTGACGGAGAAACCGATAGCTCTTGCAGTTCATTGTGGGAGCGAGCTTGCTCGCGAAGCGGAGTGTCAGTTAACAGAACTACCAACTGGCCCGACGCATTCGCGAGCAAGCTCGCTCCCACAGATTTCGAGTGATACTCAGAGACCGCCCATCAACAGGTATTTGATCTCCAGATAGTCATCCAGACCGTATTTCGAACCTTCACGCCCAAGGCCCGATTCCTTGATGCCACCGAACGGTGCCACCTCCGTGGAGATGATCCCTTCGTTGATGCCGACCATCCCGGCTTCCAGCCCTTCAGCCATGCGCCAGACGCGGCCGATGTCGCGGCTGTAGAAGTACGCCGACAGACCGAACGGCGTGTCGTTGGCTCGCGCCAGCACCTCGGCTTCGTCCTTGAAGCGGAAGCACGCGGCCACCGGGCCGAAGGTTTCGTCCTGAGCGATGAGCATGTCGCCGTTGGCTTCGGTGAGGATGGTCGGTTCGTAGAACGTGCCGCCGAGGGCATGACGGCGACCGCCGCACAACAGCGTGGCGCCCTTCTCCAGCGCGTCGCTGACGTGGGCTTCGACCTTGGCCAGCGCCGCGGCGTTGATCAGCGGACCTTGCTCGGTCTCACCGTCCAGCGCACTGCCCACGCGCATCGCCGCCACGGCTTCGGCGAGTTTGCCGGTGAAGGCTTCGTAGACGCCGTCCTGAATGAAGAAGCGGTTGACGCACACACAGGTCTGCCCGGTGTTGCGGAATTTCGAGGCCATCGCGCCTTTCACGGCCGCATCGATGTCGGCGTCGTCGAAGACAATGAACGGCGCGTTGCCGCCCAGTTCCAGCGAAACTTTTTTCAGGGTGTCGGCGGCCTGACGCATCAGCAATTTGCCGGTGCGGGTCGAACCGGTGAACGACAGCTTGCGCACCACGCTGGACGCTTGCAGGGCGCCGCCGATGGCCACCGCATCGCCGGAGACGATGTTCAACACACCGGCCGGAATCCCGGCCTGCTCGGCCAACACCGCCAGGGCAAATGCCGACAGCGGGGTTTCTTCCGACGGCTTGAGAATCATCGTGCAACCCGCCGCCAGCGCCGGTCCGACCTTGCGGGTGACCATCGCCAGCGGGAAGTTCCACGGGGTGATCGCCGCAACCACGCCGATCGCTTCCTTGGTCACGATGATCCGCGCATCGGCCTTGTGGCTCGGAATCACATCACCGTAAGCACGCTTGGCTTCTTCACCGAACCACTCGAGAAAACTCGCGGCGTAGACCACTTCGCCCTTGGCTTCGGCCAGCGGTTTGCCCTGTTCGCGGCTGAGCAAGGTCGCCAGCTCCTGCTGGTTGGCGAGCATCAGATCGCTCCAGCGTTTCAGGCGCTGGCTGCGTTCCTTGGCGGTGAGTTTGCGCCACGCCGGCAAGGCACGGTTGGCGGCTTCGATGGCGAGGTTGGTTTCCTCGGTGCCAGCCTTTTGCACGTCGGCGATCAGTTCGCCATTGGCCGGGTTGCGCACCGGATAAGTAGCGCCGCCCTGGCCCCACTGACCGTCGATAAAGTTGCCGTGACGGATCAATTCGCTCATGCCACCGCCCCCTGCAACGTAAAGCGTTCCTGCCCTGGACGGGCCGTGCGCAGGATGCGTTTGCCGGCGGTGTAATCGTTGATCACGTCGCACGGGGTGTAGTTGCGTTCCAGCTCGTGCAGTTCTTCGGCATCGAGTTTTGTCTCCAGCGCTGCCAGTGCGCTGTCGAACTGTGCGGTGGTGTCAGCGCCGACCAGCATGCAGTCCACGCCCGGATGATTGGCGACCCAGGCCTGGGCGATCTGCGCGTTCGACACACCACGGGCACGGGCCACGCGCTGTACGGAATGAGCGATCTCGAACGAGGCTTCGTCGCTGTACATCTGCTGGGTGAAGAAGTCGGTCTGGTTGCGGGTCGATTGCACGTCACCCGTCAACAGGCCACGAGCCAGCGGACTGAACACCGAGACGCCGATGCCCTGATCGCGGCAGAACGGAATCATCTCGCGCTCTTCTTCGCGGTAGGCGCAGTTCAGTTGCAACTGCATGTTGATCGGCTTGACCCAGCCATTGCGCTCGCAGGCCATGAGGATTTTCGCCAGTTGGCCGGTGAGCATGGTCGAGACGCCGATGTAGCGCGCCTTGCCGGAACGCACGATGTCGTTCAGCGCGCCCATGGTTTCCTCGACCGGGGTGTTCACGTCGAAGTAATGCAGCATGAACACGTCGACGTAATCCATGTCCAGACGCTTCAGCGAAGCATCGATGCTGTCCATGATGTGCTTGCGCGAATGGCCGCTGGCATTGATGCCGTTGCGGGTGCCGTAGCCGACCTTGGTGGTGATCACCAGGTCTTCGCGACGGGCCAGACGCTTGACGATGCGCCCCACCACTTCTTCGCCGACACCGGCGGAATAGAAGTCCGCCAGGTCGATGAAATTCACGCCGTTGTTCAGGGCGTGAGCGACGATCGGCTCGCTTTGTTTTTCATTGAAGATCCACGGCTTCCAGTCCGGGGTGCCCATGTTCATGGTGCCCAGGCACAGGCGGGAAACTTGCAGGCCGGAGTTGCCCAAACGGATGTATTGCATGGCGCGGACCTCAGGCTTTTGGCGTGTAGAAAGGGTTGCTGATGTGATTGACCACATCTTTGAGCTGCGCGGTTTCCGGCTTGCCGGTCAGGGCGGCGCGGATCGCGGTACGGCAGGCGTTGTAGTTGTTCAGGTAGACCGCATCGAGGTCGTCGCAGGCCGGGTTGACCCAGTTGGCGGTGACGATGGCCCACTCGTCTTCGGCTTCCGGCGGCAGCGTGCCGTCGAGCAGTGCTTCGAGCACAGCCTTGGCGATGCCCGCCTGGGAGGCGCCCCACGTCGCGTTGCCGTGCAAGTCGCTGCTGATCGCAGCCTTGTTGACGAACAGGGTCATCGGCTTGACCGGAATGTTCGGCTGGGCGATCACCATGAACGGGCAATGGCCCTGGCTCGGCGACGCCAGACTGTTGGCAAACGCCTGCCCTGCCGGACCGTTGCGCGGGCCGATCAGGATATTGATGTGCGCGGCGTTCACGCCCGGGCCTTCGAAACCTTCACCGATGTACAGGTCGAGTTCTTTCATCAGTCATTACTCTTTGCGATGCAGAGGGATTTTTTGGGGTGATCGACAGCTCACGCTGACCGAATGGCCAGCGTGATCAATAACGGACGTGAGGAGATGCGAAGGGAGAATCGGGACATGGTTGCAAACGCTCTCTGGTTGTTATTGATGAGCTGTGTTTGCGATTTTTTAACACCGGGGATCGGGCCGGCCGTAACCATTAAAAATCATGGGGCAATGACTTTTAGTCATAGCCTTTTGTGATGGCGAAAAAATCCCGCTCGCAAGCGGGATTTTTGAGACTGCGCGGTTTACGCGACGACAGGGATCATCGGATCCGCAGCTGCCAGCGCAATGGCACGGTCAGCCGCCGGTGGGTAGATCCACTGGGTGTTGATCTGGGTCTTGAGCGACTTGCCCTCCTCCTTGACCAGCTTCACCTGACGATCCCAGCCTTCGGTGTACACCGCGCCCCAGGCGCCGAGGTCCAGGCAGGTCACGTATTTCGGCTGGCTGTACGGCGTCGGATCAACGCCGAGGATCTGCGCCGCGACATTGTTGCCGGCGTGACGACCGAGGGAAATCGCGTGCTGGCAGGTCATCAGCGCGAAGTTGCCGATATCGTCAGTGGCTGCGTAAGCCACGTCGCCGGTGGCGAAGATGTCGTCCTGGCCAATGACTTTCAGGTTGGCATCAACGTGCAGACGGCCCTGACGATCGCGCTCGGCAGGAATCTGCTCGGTCAGGGAGCTGGCACGTACACCGGTGGTCCAGACCACGGTTTTTGCCTCGATGCGCTGGCCGTCCGACAGGGTCACGCCGTTTTCATCGACCGACAGCACCGACACACCCAGTCGCCATTCCACGCCCAGTTCTTCGCTCGCTTCGGCAATCGACACGCTGATGGCTTCGCCCATGGAAGCGCCGACTTTCTGTGCACGGTCAACGATGATCACTTGAACGTTGGCATCGTCGCCCAGCACGGCCCGCAGGCGCGCCGGCATTTCAGTGGCGGTTTCGATACCGGTGAAACCGCCGCCGGCGACGACCACGGTGTTGCGCGCCAGGCTTTCAGGCTGACCAATCAGCGAATCGAGGTGGTTTTCCAGGCGGATGGCGGCTTCGATCTGATCGACGTCAAACGCGTATTGGGCCACGCCCGGGGTGTCCGGCAGGGCCAGGCCGCTGCCGGAAGCCAGCACCAGTTTGTCGTAGTTGAACACCTGCTGCGCACCGGCTGCGTCGGTGTAGCCCACGGTTTTTGCCTGTACGTCGATGGTGTTCGCCGCGCCTTTGATGAAGTTGACGCCAACCACATCGAACAGATCGCCCAGCGGCGCTGCCAGCGTGTGGGCATTCGGCTCATAGAAACGCGGACGCACGCGCAACTCGGCCTGCGGCGCCAGCACGGTAACGTCAATGTTGTCCCGATTGTGAATGTCGACCAGACGCGTGGCGCTCAACGCGGTCCACATGCCACCGAAACCTGCGCCGATTACCAGAATGTGCTGTTTCATTGTTCTCTCCAGGCACGAAGCCAAGTCACTGAATGAGGTTGAAGGATTCACATCATCGGGAGCGGACACGTTTGTAATTTTCAAGAACGCGGAAGGCTGCTCACCGGATAACGGCGACTGTATTGGTCGCCTTTCAATCCGACAAGTCAGATTTTGTGATGATTAGCATCGAAAACTTCGATAGCTCAAACCGCTGACTAAAGAACTACATAACTCATTGAATTAGCTTGAGGCCTAGAAAAACCGCGCCCTACCGGCAAAACAACAAAGGCGTTCCCGATTTGTTTGCCACGAACAACCCTGCTAACATCGGCGACAAATACAGTCGGAGATAGTTATGTCGCTTTACAGTGCGGGGGTCGAGTACGGCATTCATTGCCTGGCCTTTCTGGTGGGTAGCGGCGGTGACAGTCGTGAAGCCAGCGTGCGTGACCTGGCAGAGCTGCAAGGGGTGCCGCTGGATTACCTGGCGAAGATCTTCACCAAACTGGCCAAGGGCAAACTGGTGGAGTCCACTGGCGGTGTGCGCGGCGGCTTCACCCTGGCGCGTCCGGCGGATGAAATCACCCTGCTCGACATCGTCAATGCCATCGACGGTCGCAAGAACATTTTTGAATGCCGGGACATTCGCGGACGCTGCGCGCTGTTCGACGGCTCCCCGCCCGACTGGGCGTTGGAGGGCACCTGCTCGATTCACGCCGCGATGATGACTGCGCAAAAACGCATGGAAGAAGCCCTCGCTCAACAGACGATTCTCGACATCGCCAGAAAGGTCGGGCGCAAGGCGCCGACAGGGTTCAACAGCCAGGTGGAAGACTGGATGCAGGATCGCCGGGAAAAGAAGACCGGTGGCGCCGGCATTCCACTCACCGACATCTCGGACTGAGCTCGATCAGCAGGCAAAAAAAAGCAGAAACCGATCACCGGTTTCTGCTTTTTTTATTTGTCCATTACAGGCAATCACGTACCGATTTGCGCAACGATCCAGACTTCGCCCACGGTGGCCCCTGATACAGGGAAACGCGGCTACCGTCCTTGTACTTGACCACATCGAGAATCTCGTCGGCGGTGACGATGCTCGGCGCAGTGATCCGGTAGCCGTTGGAAATCGACGTCTGGGACGTCTTGGCAACGTCCTGCTGCCACAGCGGCAATACACACGCGGCGTAGTCCTTGGGAGTCTTGCCGCTGATCTTGCTGACATTCGGCTCGCCCGGCACCAATGACGCAGGCAACGAGCAACCGGCCAATGCCGCCAACAGCATGCCCCCGATCAACATCCGCATGGTGATTCCTTCATCTGAAAAAACGCGAATGTACCCTGTAACTGTTCGGACATCCATCGTAGCGCTCTGCCTGCATGTCCCGAAAACCGGGCCATTCCGCCCACTGACAGGCAACCCTTGACCCGCTCCGGAAAAATGCAGCTACTCTGTTTTACCGAGAATGTTCCGGAGGTGATCATGCGGCTCAATGAATACGAACACGAACTTCAGCGTGACCTGCAAAGCGTGGCATCGGACCTGAGATGGTCGGCGGTGGACCTCAAGCGCATCGCCGAGCAACTGCGCCAGTCGGGCAACGAGGCAGACGCCCAGGCGGTGCTGCGATCCTGCGAGGTGCTGCAAAGCGATGAAGAACGCCTGCAGTTGTATGCCCGGGAAGTGAAAGCCCGTGCCATCAGCCGGACCAAAGTCCACTGAACCTCACCCGGCCCACAGCAAAAAGCCCCGGACAACCGGGGCTTTTTCTTCACAGGCCTTCAGCCTGACTTGCGACCGCGTGCGCGGCTTTTGTACCCCGGCAGCGCGGCGGCGTACGCCAGCGCTTCCTCGCGACTGGCAAACGATGCGAGCCGGTCGCCCTGCGTGCAGACCCGCCACGGGCCGTTGTTCACGCTGAGTACGTCGTAGCCATTCATGTGCATTTTGTTCAGCATCGCCATGCTCATAGGCACCTCCTGTCTGGTAACGAACTTTTTCACCTTACACCCGCAACGCGCTGCCGTGCCGACCGGACGTCGCACCGTGGCCGCGTCAAGTCTCCGGCACTTTTGCCACGGCCATGCACTCAGAAGCTCTAAACCGGCAGCGGCCCGGATATTGCTAATTCATGACAGATTTATGACAACCGGCAATCGGGTAACACATGAAAGTACGAGCAACCGTCATCTGCGAGCAGGATCGACATATTCTCCTGGTGCGCAAACCCAGGTGCCGCTGGACACTTCCGGGGGGCACCGTCGAACCGGGAGAAACTCGCGCGCAAGCCGCCGCCCGCGAGCTTCGGGAAGAAACCGGGCTGGAAAGCGATGACATGCTCTACCTGATGGAATTGCTGGCCGGCAGCACCCGCCACCACGTCTACGAGGCGTCAGTGCTGAACATTGATCAGGTTCGGCCGCTGAATGAAATCGTCGACTGTCTCTGGCACCCGCTCGATACGGTGCAGAATCTGAACGTCAGTGACGCCACGCTGAGCATCGTCCGCGCCTTTCAGCGACGTCTTTGACCCTCAGCCGGCGAACGCCCGGCGTCCGGCACTCATCTCAGTGCGCAATTCACCGATGAAATTGGAGATGTCACGAATGGTGACCAGATGCTCCGGGGAAACCCCGTTGAGCAACAGGTTGACACGCCCGCTGTCGGGTTCGTAAACCTTGATCTGCAAGAGTCCCTGCGCCGTTTCGATGCAATCGCAATACAGCGGCGAAAAGCCGGATTCGACGATGCGGCAAATGTCGGTTATGGCAATCATGGGGGCACGCCTCACAGGCGCAGGCTCGGGCGACCCGATCAGCATAGATGAGCTTTAACCGCCCCGCTCCCGCCGACACCCGCAAAATTTGCCAACCGCTTCACATCTTCCAGTCGCCGCACTCAGTGGGCGTCGTGATCCCAGATCCAGTTCCAGATCCCCGGCAGGTTCACCGGTTTCGACGACTCGCCCACCGTGCGTGCCAGCGCGGCTTTTTCCAGCGCTGCGCGATCGTCATAGAACGGTTTGTCCGCCAGTTGAACGCCGGTGGCGGCGGCGCTGTCGAGCAGAATCTGCAAGTACTCGCGGGTGTGGCGGGCGGTGTAGCGGTTGAGGTCATGGAAGGTCACCACCACCGGAATTACCCCGTCCACCGTTGGCAACTCGCCAAGGGCAATCCGTTCGCGGACTTCCGACAATTGACGCAGCATGTTCGCCCGCCGCCGGGGGCTGGCGTTGAAGCCCCAGATCTTGCCGTCGTTGGCGCTCAAGTCGGTCAGTAATACCTGCATATGGTGCTGCTGATAGGCAGCAAAGGTGCGTTTGTCGTAGTTCCAGAAGGGTGGGCGCAATAACGTCGGCGGCGCGCCGGTGATTGTCGCGATGTCCGCCGAGCCGTTGGTCAACGTGGTTTCGAGCTCATCCGGGTCGAGCAATCGATGATTGGTGTGCCAATGGGTGGCGGTGTGAAAGCCCAGAATATGCCCTTCAGCGTACTCGCGGCGCATGACCCGACGGCCGATCTCGCTGTTGCCCGCCCGAGGCGCGCGGGTCTGGACGAAGAACACCGCTTTAATCCCCGGCTGCAGCGGGTTGTCCTTGAGGCTGTCGAGCACGGTGTCGGTGGGATTGAAAAAACTGGAAGCGCTGGGGCCGTCATCGAAGGTCAACAGAAACCGCACGGGTGCCTGGGCCTTGAGCCGGGCTTCGGTCTTCGCGGTCATTTCGATGGGAGCGGCGATGCACCCGGCCAACCCGACGGCCACCGCCATCGCGCAGAAAAGCTTGAACCACTGTGTCATGTTTTGCCTTGAGCCCGACCGTTGCGGTCATGTTGTCGATTGGCAAAACTCCTTCGCCGCTGCTGCCTCCCTGCGACCCATTGAGATGGGCCGAGGTTGGATAAAGATACACAGGGTTTGGTTCCGGCGCTCGCTCAGCGTGCCAGCGCCTGTTGAAACGAGCTGTCGATGATCCCCGCCGTGGCCAGCGGAGCCGGCAGCGCCTTGACCTTGAACAGAAAGTCGGCGGTGCTTTGCAGGTCAGCGGCGGCCTGCTGATCCACCGGGCCGACCGTCATGTGCGCCTGGCGCAACCAGTGCCGCGAAACCTGCTGATCGAGATTGGCTTTCTTTGCCCACAGGTCGGCGTATTCGTCGGTGTGGCTATCGACCCAGGCCCGGGCCTGCTTCAGGCGCCCGAGGAAATCGGCGATCGCTTCACGCTTGCTGTCGATGGACGGCGCGGACGCGGCGATGGCGCTCAGGCCCGGCATCAGGTTTTTCGCCGTGAGAATCGGTCGCGCGCCGGAGAACACGATCTGCTGGGAAATGTAGGGTTCCCAGACCGGGAACGCATCGATGCTGCCTTGCGGTAGCGCCGCCGCGGCATCAATCGGCATCAGTTTGACGAAGTCGACGTAATTCTCCGGCAAACCGCCCTGCTCCAGCGCGCGCAAGGTCAACTGCTGACTCCAGGCGCCCGGCCAGTAGGCGACTTTCTTGCCTTTAAGGTCCTCGATGGTTTTCACCGGAGAATCCTTGGGCACCAACAGGGCGATGGTGTCCGGGTTCTGTCGCGAGACACCGATCAGCTTCACCGGCGCCTGCTTGGCCGCCAGAAACAGAAATCCCGAATCCCCAAGGAAACCCAGATCCAGCGACCCGGTCTGCAACGCCTCGGCCAATGGTGCAGCGGCCTGGAAATGTTTCCAGTCAACCGTGTAAGGCGCGTCCTTTAGCACGCCGGACGCTTCTATGGACGCGCGGATGTTGTAGTAATTCTGGTCGCCGACATGCAGGACCAAGGGTTCGGCAGCGTAGGTCAATGGCGTGGAAAACAGTGCGCCGGTCAACGCGGCGCGTAGGAAACGGGAGAGCTTCATGGCAAGTCCTGCAGAAGGGATTTTATAGACCATAACGCTCTTACAAATCAGATTTAAAATTCGATTAACGCATAAGCTCAGCACGGTCCGGCCGTACTGTTGGCCGAGCAACAGTGGCTCGGCACAGTGTTTTCCCTGCAACACTTCAAACCTGCAATACCGGCTTAAAGTCCCGTAAACACGGGACAAGGCGCACATGGCACAGAGCCTGCAATATTCCACTCATGCAGGAAGCATTCGATAAAAACATCTTTTTGGACATAAGAATCTGTTGCCTTGCCGGAGCGTGCCCATGAAATCCCTCTTACCGTTTTCCCGCGTCAAAACGCTGCTCGCGGCCTGTGCAGTGGCCCTGAGCCTGCAACCGCTCGCCCACGCCGCCGAAGCGCCGCCCGCCGAAGTGCACCTGGATTACGCCTATTACTCGCCGGTCAGCCTGGCGCTGAAACATCTGGGCTATCTGGAAAAAGCCCTGCCCCAGAGCAAAGTCAGCTGGGTGCTGAGCCAGGGCAGCAACCGCTCGCTGGAATACCTCAACAGCGGCGGCGTGGATTTCGCCTCGTCGGCCAGCCTCGCTGCCGTGCTCAGCCGGGCCAATGGCAGCCCGATCAAATCGGTCTACGTCTACAGCCGCGCCGAATGGACTGCGCTGGTGGTGCGCAAGGACTCGCCGATCCAGTCCGTCGCCGACCTCAAGGGCAAGAAAATCGCCGCCACCAAGGGCACCGATCCGTACCTGTTCACCCTGCGCACCCTGCAACAGGCCGGGCTGAAAAAGGACGACGTGGAACTGGTGCACCTGCAACACCCGGACGGCCGCACCGCACTGGAGAAAGGCGATGTCGACGCCTGGGCCGGCCTCGATCCGCACATGGCCGCCAGTCAGGTGCAGGCCGGTTCGCGCCTGCTGTACCGCAATCGCGACTTCAACAGCTATGGCGTGGTCAGCGTCACCGAGCAATACGCCAGGCAACACCCGCAAACCATCGACACCGTGATCAAGGCCTATGAACAGGCTCGCGAGTGGTCGGTGAAGAACCCCGACGAACTGGCCCAATTGCTCGCCAGTGAATCCGGCTTGCCGCTGGACGTGGCCAAACTGCAACTGTCGCGCACTGACCTGAGCAGCCCGCAACTGACGGCCAAGGACGTACTGGCTTCGAAAGCGGCCGCGCCGATTCTGGTCTCCGAAGAACTGGTGCGCCGTGGGGTGAATGTCGATCAGGTCATCGATCAGTTGATCGACACCGGTTTCCAGCAAGCCGCCGCCGCCCAGTAACCCATCAGGCTCACAACAGATCCGCGCCCGTCGCGGATTTGTCGTGAGCGGAGAACCGTCCATGAGCAACGACTTGCCCGCCCGCCTCGCCGCGCCGGCATCACACCGACAAGCCTTGCGGTTGAATCCGCTCTGGCGCCGGCGTCTCAAGGGCCTGGCCCTGCCGCTGCTGATCGTGATTGCCCTGGAATTCATCGTACGCATCGGCTGGCTGCCGTCCTACCAGATGCCCGCGCCGAGCGAGATCGCCCTGACCCTCACCGACCTGGCCGAAGGCGCCTTGTGGAAACACATCGGCGCCAGCCTGATTCGCGTACTGCTGGGGTTTGCCATCGGCGCGAGTCTGGCGCTGGTGTTCGCCGCATGGGTCGGCCTTAGCCGCGAAGCCGAGGCCTATCTGGAACCGACTTTCGCCGCGCTGCGCTCGATTCCCAGCCTGGCCTGGGTACCGCTGTTGCTGCTGTGGCTGGGGATCGACGAGACCTCGAAAATCGTCCTGATCGCCATCGGCGCTTTCTTTCCGGTGTACGTCAACGTGGTCGCGGCGATCCGCAACATCGACCGCAAACTGGTGGAAGTCGGGCACATCTACGGTTTCAGCCCGCTGCAACTGGTGCGACGGATTCTGCTGCCCGCCGCCCTGCCCGGCCTGTTCACCGGATTACGCAGCGGCATGAGCCTGTCGTGGATGTTTCTGGTGGCGGCCGAACTGATCGCCGCGACCAAGGGGCTGGGTTACCTGCTCAGTGACGGTCGCGAAACGTCGCGGCCGGACATCGTGCTGGCCGCGATCATCGTCCTCGCGCTGCTGGGCAAACTCAGCGACGGCCTGTTGGCCGTGCTGGAACGCCGCTGGCTGATCTGGCGCGACGCCTTCACCGGCCAGGGCAGCAAGGATTGAACCGTGCAACTAAGCTGAAACCTTCAGGCAGGTGTTCGCCGGAGGGTCGGCCGATGTGCGGAAGACTGTCGCAATACCGCGGCATCCACGATTTCGTCGCGGTGCTGAGCATTCCCGATGCGCTGATCAATCACGTCGGCGACGCGCCGCTGGCGCATTACAACGCTGCGCCCACGACGTCACTGGCGATCCTTCATCAGCACCAACAACGTTTGTACGCCGAGAATCTGCGCTGGGGCTGGCGCCCGCACTGGGCCAAGGATCGCGCCGCGCCAATCAACGCGCGGGTGGAAAAAGTCGCCCACGGGCCGTTCTTTCGAGCGATCTGGCGTCATCGGCTGATCGTGCCGGTCGACAACTGGTTCGAGTGGGTCGACGGGCCCGACAAGAGCCGACAACCGTGGCTGATTCGTCGCGCCGATCATCAACCGGTTTTCTGCGCCGCCATCGGCCAGTTTCCGACACCCGGTGAACCTCCACGGGAAGACGACGGCTTCGTCATCATCACCGCCAACAGCGAAGGGGGCTTGCTCGATGTCCATGACCGACGCCCCATCGTGCTCCGCACTGATTGCGTGCACGAGTGGCTCGATCCCGCCACGCCCCCGGAGCGTGCCGAGCAGATGCTGCTGTTCGAGGCCCAAGCCAGCGAAGCATTCCAGTGGCACAAAGTCGGCAAAGCGGTGGGCAACTCCCGCAATCAGGGCGAAGAACTGATTGTGCCGGTAGCGTAAATAAATGCCGGTGCGGTGCGTTATCAAGAACAGGAATCCACGAATTGAATCCTGCGCGTTACACGCGGTGTTTCATTCGCGAAACAGGGAGCTGAAACAGTCGTTTGAGTGAACTAACCGCCTGTCTGACATTTCAATCGTCATACATACTTTTAGAAACACTACGGATAGCATGCGCGCCGCATTTCCTATTGGCATACCAGTTGACCAAAGAGTCAGCAAAACCAGGAATACCCCACAAACTAACAAGCCTTGCAGAGAACTAAGTTGCGCGACGATTTTGCAATCAAACAGGTCACAGGCCTGGAGTGTATTCATCTGTCCACGACAGAACGCTTTCAACTCGACTGTTTTATCGGCCACTACATAAAGACTCGAAACCTGCGTGACGTACCCGATATCGACCGCATCCTGCGCGCCACCCTCGAAAGCTATCCCTGCCACCCGCCGGTGATGGTCAACGAGTTGAATGCCTGGATCGACAAGACCTTGGGTTATCGGGCCTCCCACCCCGATTTCACGCAGCTGGACGATCTTTGATGAAACGAAAAAGCCCCGCAATCGCGGGGCTTTTTCGTTGTGGCGTTCAGGGTCTCAGGGGGCGTTCCTGATCACGGTCGGACAACTCGCGGCTGTCGTCATGCTTCCAGGTCTGCTCCTTGTGTTTCTCCCGCTCGATTTCTTCTTCACTCGGTTCGTCATCTTCTTCGGGACGTTTCTGCTCGGTTGCCATGTTCACCTCGCTAATGGAATTCATCCATTAAGCGTAGAACTTAAAGCCACCAGCGCAATAGAAAGAAGAACGCCATGCTCAATAGCATGCTGAGCAACGTATTGCGTGTGTAAATCACCAGCCCGATTGCCACTAACGAACTCAGCAGATAAGGGTTATCCCATTGCAGATTCAGCTGTTTGTCCGGCATGAACACAATCGGCCCGCAAATCGCGGTCAACATGCCCGGCACGGCAAAACCGAGAAACTGCCGCGCGTTGCTGCTCAGGCGCACCGGCAAACGTGGTTCGAGGAACACGTAACGGTTGAGGAACACCAGAATTCCCATGCCGATAATCACTGCCCAGACCATCATGTGCGCTCCCGATACAGCTTGTTGCAGATAAACCCGGCGGTCATGCCGGCAAGACCCGACAGCACCAGCGCCGAACCCCATTGCCAGTAACTGAACAACACCGAGCAGAACAGCGACACCGCCACGCAGACCACCGTCGGCACATTGCGCACCACCGGGGTGATCAGGGCGATGAAAGTGGCGGCAATCGAGAAGTCCAGCCCCAGGTGTTCAAGCCCCGGGATGCTGCTGCCGAGCACAATGCCGGCCAGGGTGAAGAGGTTCCAGGCGATGTAGAACGTCAGGCCGACGCCCAGGGCGTACCAGCGGTTGAACTGCTGCCGATCATGCTGACTGGTCAGGGCAAACAGCTCATCGGTGAGCAAAAAGCCCAGGCCAATACGCCAGCGACCCGGCAACGGCGAAATCACGTGGCGCATGCTCATGCCGTAAAGCAAATGCTGCGAAGTCAGCAGCAGCGTGGTCAGCAGAATCGAGAAAATCCCTGCGCCGCCCTTGAGCATGCCGATTGCCACCAATTGCGCAGCGCCGGCGAACACGATGCTCGACAGGCCCTGCCCTTGCAGCGGTGTGAGGTTGGCTTCGATCGCCATGGAGCCGGCCAGCAGCCCCCAAGGCGCGGTTGCCAGGGATAACGGCATGATCGCCGCGGCTCCGCGAAGAAAGGCACTGCGCGGCATTAATGAGTCAGACATAACACGCTTCAACCGTGGGACAAGGCACCGGACTCTGCCAGCAAACGCCAGTTCATGGCTTGAACAATCTTGCGCAGTTGGCGCAAATCCTTCCTTCCGTCAGTCGCTTACCGGCGTAACATGGCAAGCATTCACACACGCGTCAGGGAGACGACATGCTGTATCGAATAGCCGCCGACGGGCTGGTGCTGTTTCATTTGCTGTTCATTCTGTTCGTGTTGTTCGGCGGGCTGCTGGTGCTCAAGTGGCCGCGGCTGGTCTGGCTGCATTTGCCGGCGGCGGCCTGGGGTGTGGCGGTCGAGGTGTTGCACCTGACCTGTCCGCTGACCTATTGGGAAAACCTGATGCGCCACGCTGCCGGGCAGACCGAATACGCGGGTGGTTTCATCGAACATTACGTCTGGCCGATCATCTACCCGGCCGGGCTGACGCCGCAGATTCAGTTGCTGCTGGGCAGCGTAGTGCTGGTGGTCAACCTGCTGGTCTACGGGCGCCTGATTCGCCGCTGGAAACTGCGTCGCGCCGCGCGCATTCCGTTCTAGCGCGCTTTCAAGGTTTCCAGCCAGGCCGGATCGAGGCGCGTCTGATCGGTGTCCAGACCGAGCGCCTCCATCCGCGCCTTGTGCGCTTCGACTTCCCGGTGCAATTGCGCGTGATCGCTGGAGTTGCCGTCCAGTTCATGCATCTGGGTCAGCCCCAGGTGATAGAAGCGCAATACCTTCATCGCCACCGGATCACCCTTCTCCACCGCCGCCGTCACCTGATGCATCACGTTGGTGACGCTCATCAGGCTGCGCTTGAGCCGCCAGCCGTACACCGCCG
Source organism: Pseudomonas gozinkensis (assembly GCF_014863585.1). Lineage (NCBI taxonomy): Bacteria > Pseudomonadati > Pseudomonadota > Gammaproteobacteria > Pseudomonadales > Pseudomonadaceae > Pseudomonas > Pseudomonas gozinkensis. The sequence continues at coordinate 3,876,106 of NZ_CP062253.1, forward strand.
GAGCCATCCAGGTCTGATTCCAGAAACGCCCGCGCAGCAACGCCGCCGTCAGCAGAAATGCGCCAAACACCCCGCCGACATTGAACCGCAGATTATCCCCGCCCGGCTCGCCGAACAGCGCCACCGCCGCCGTCGAAAACGCCAT